>NZ_FNTV01000001.1:2421726-3027158 GCF_900105965.1 Arthrobacter alpinus | reverse complement strand
TTCACTGTGGCACTGGAAGAGATTTCCTTGAGCAGTTCAAAGCTCCCTGGATTTCCTATGCGGTCGACACTGGTCCCTATGGCATTGCGAAGGGCCTGGGCCGTGAGCTCCTGCTGCCCGGCATAGTAGTCCTGCCAAGCAACGTCGGTTTGGGTTGTGAAGATAGTTTGTGAGTAGGCAATACGGCCTTGTTCCGCCAAACCGTCCAAACATGCATCCGGTACAGTGCCCGCCGTCCCGGCCCAGCCCCTGAGTATATCCGTTCCCGCATTGACCCAAGAGCTGTAGGAATTCAAGACATTGGCGATTGATTCTTCAGGGGTTCCCTGCGGGATCCTTACGGCTTGGACCGCATCCGGTGGCAGTAGGGGACAGCTGGCGTCAAGGACTGATTCGAGGGATTGGCTGGCCGTGGGCAAGTGTGGCTGTTGCGGGTTTGGAGTGCATCCGCCCAGTCCGCCCATCAGCGCAAGTCCGAGCGCCGCCGTCGTAATTGTCCTGAAATATCTGCCCACAACATCCCCCAATACTGTGCCAGCCTCTTTGGCCAACACGAATCAGTCTAATGTCCGGCGGCAGCCGTCCAGGTGGTTGTAAACGCCAAAACCAAATCCCCATCAGCCGGCACTCGTCGTGCTCACCGTCTACCCAGGGAACCTTTGCCGGGCACTTAGTTGGTTCACCAGAATCATGACCTTGTCAAGATCGTTGTGAGGTTGGTGCTCCCGTTATGGGATCAGTTCTGGCTGAGGTGCACTGCGTTCCTTAGTTCTTGTTGATGGGCGTCGGCGGCCATTTCGTTGGGCTGCAGTGCCAGCGACGACGACGAGCGCGACGCCGAAGGCCTGGACGATTGTTGGCCTCTGGTGAAGAAGGATCAGGCCGAGAAGGACGCCAAAGGCGGGCTCGAGTGCCATGAGGGTTCCGAATGCGGTGTGTGTCATCTTGCGTAGGGCGAGTAGTTCGAAGGTAAAGGGAATGACAGGCATGAGGATCGCCAGCCCGATGGAGGCCAAAATGACAGTCCAGCTTAGGTTGCCGATCGCTTGGGGTATCCCAAAGATGGCGGCAACAACTGCTGCGATAGGCGCGGTCAGGGCGAGCCCCTGGATGCCCGAGAAACGGTCTCCGAGTCTTTGTGTGAGCAGGATATAGATGCCCCAGCACCCTGCCGCGAGGGCCGCAAAACCGATGCCGAGGAGATCGATGCTTCCCAGCCATGGCTCCGTGAGCAGCACAACCCCCGCCAATGCCAAAGCTGGCCAGACCATGGCCCGCCGGCGGTGGCTGCGGATAGCCGCGACAGTAAGTGGTCCAAGGAATTCAATCGCGACAGCAGTGCCCAGAGGGATGCGGGAGAGTGCCGCCAAAAACAGTATCGTCATCATTCCCGTGGTCACTCCCAGCCCGAGGATCAAGGGTAGATCGGCGCGGCGGACCTTGCGGATGTTAGGGCGACAGAGCAGGGCGAAGAACAGGGCTCCCGCCGTCAACCGTAGCCACGCCGCCCCAGATGTTCCTACGGCGGGAAAGAGAGATACCGAAAGTGCGGAACTTAATTGCACGGACAACATGGCAGCCACGGCGAGCGTCCATGGTGGGACAGCTTTGAGCCGACTCCCCGAACCGCTCATTGTTGCAGCCAGTCCAGAACTTGCTGGGCGTGAGCATTGGGGGGAAAGATCGGATAAAAGACGTGTTCGATGACGCAGTCCTTCACGATTAGCGTCAGGCGGGTGTAGAGCCGGTCATGACCGGGAGCAGGAAAAGTTGGCAGCGTCAGCGCTTTGGCTAGGGCAAAGTTTGGATCGGATAGCATCGGGAACGGCAGGCCCAACCGGTCGACGACCTCGCCTTGGTATCCCGCCTCTTGGCTGGACATGCCGAATACATTCTCGACACCCGCGTCCCTCAGCATCGTGTAGTGGTCCCGGAAATCGCAGGCCTCCGTGGAGCATCCGCGGGCGCCTGGAATAGCGTCCCAACCCTCAGGAAGGTCTGTCCCTGGAACACCGGTCAGTGGATAAAGGTAAACCACGGTTCGGCCAGGCCCGAGCTCGGCAAGGTTCACTTTCCGTCCGTCGGTGGCCGAAAAGGTTAGATTCGGCAGGGCAAGCCCCACTAGATGGTCAGCGGCTCCGTCATCGACGGGGACGGGAAGATTGTCGGGGAGGACCTTGGAGTAATCAATCACGGTGGTGATCTCCGTTCTAAACGTGCGGGACGCGCCCTGTTGCAGTCTTTCAGCCAGGTGTTCACGCCGGGAGGTAAGGGATGCGATGGTCCGATCCAACTCTGTGATGCTGTCCCTGAAGGCGGCCAGCGAAGCCGGGCATTCGTCACTGTGTTGGTGACCCGCCTCGAGGCATTCGACAAATGGGGCCGCCTTAGCAGGATTGATCCCGAACCCGGACAAAGCACGTATTTCACTGATCACGCGTAAATCATGATCAGAATAATCGCGGTAACCATTGGATAAACGTCCCGGCTTCACCAAACCCAGTTGTTCGTAATAGCGCACGGCCTTGATCGATACCTCGGCCCGTTCAGCTAACTCACCTATACGCATTCTTGCCTCCTGACTTCACGATAAACCTTGCCCTCAGGGGCAGAGTCAAATCCCGAATCGCGATCCCCACGGCTAGTGCACTGTAGACGGGTTCCGTTCACAGACAACCGCCACCCTTTGTGGCATAGTTTTGTTTTGCGGCTAAATCGCAGCTTCGATTGGAAGCTCTCTCAGTCCACGGTCGAACCTTGATACGGCCACTTTGAACGAGGCAGTCGGTTGTGACTGGCTCAGCTCTGGAAGTCCCACGTTGCCGTATTTGGCAGTGCAGGGACCGGCCAGGTTCGGTCTGGCTGGAAGGCCTCGAATCCCGCGTTAAAGGGAAAGCCCCAGCTGTTCACGGTCACAATGGCGTCTGCTGCCGCCCGTTGAATCTCCATGACCCTGGACGACGAGAGCACACCGGCTTGGTGGGCGAATTCAAGTTCGTCCTCGTCTTTGTACTTGAAGCTGTGATCCGCTTTTACAACCACATCGAGCACTAGATCAGAGCTAACGATGCCCTGTTCAGTGCGTGTGAAGGGCTCCTCGATATTAACGTAGTAGGAGTCTCGCAGTCCCGATTGGGTTTCGAAAAACCATACGGAATACATGGTTTCAGGCTGGAACACGGCAAGAATGCCGGAGCCTGACCATTTTCTGACCGCTTGCGCACGTGGTGCGATGAACCTTTTGCCCCCTTCAAGTGAGCGGATGTCGCTCCCGTCAGCAATCACCTGATAGAGCATGCGGGTGCCTGGTGCCAACCAGACCGCCAAGTGGCGGTCATCGTCGGCGACGACAGTTACTGGTCGCAGGTCAAGAAGGTCTGGAAAGGTTGGGTCTATGTAGGTCCATGTGATGTTGTCGCCGCGCTGCCAACGTATCTCTGGGGAAGATGTCATGCCCTCCATCCTGCCCGTTGGGGCCGGATGCTCGTTGGCAACAGGCCACAAAGGTTCTGGAACATTTTGACCACCCGAACCTTATGCCGGGCGTTCTGATCTGTCTGGCAAGCGGAACGGCTACTGGGACGAGTTCTCTTTGGCTTGTCGAGTGGACTGGTCCTCAAGTACTGCGAGAGCTTTTTCGCTCGCATCACGAATCCGATGCAACGCACCGACGATGCTGATGCTCGCGAAGAGGACGATGAGTAGTAAAACTACGAGCAACCAAGTGATATCCATGCGCTAACTCTGTCAGGTTCCCGCAAAAGAATCGAAAGTCGCTTCTGCGGCCCGGTAGCCGAACGCTGAGCGGGCGGTGGCGGACGTCGGTGGCTTGGCTCGATAGCGCTGAACGTGCAACGAGTAGGTGCCCTTAGATATGGCGGAGGAATCGCTCGGGCGAATCCAAGAATGACTTCCAGTTCCCAACTAGATCTAGGTCTTCCCAATCCCGAGGCCGCAGGCCCCATGGACCAACCTCCAGAATTTGGGCCCCGGGCAGGGCTGCGAGAACTGGCGAGTGTGTGGACAGGATCACCTGGGACTTACCGCCGGCCAGGAGTTCCTTGAGGACGCCCAAGAGGGCAAGACACCCCGAAAAGGACAAGGCGGATTCCGGCTCATCGAGTACCCACAGCCCGGGTCCCCGGAAGCGATCGACAGCCAACTGCAAAAATGACTCGCCGTGTGACATTTCATGGAACTGGATGTCACCGTTTCTGCCAGGGTTCTCCTCAAGATAGGTAAAGAAGCCATGCATGGTTTCTGCCCGCAGAAAGTAGCCACGCCTCGTTGTGCCGGCGTTCTTGACTAATTGCAGGTGATCGGCAAGCACAGATTCGGTGGACCTCGTGGTGTGGCGTGCGCCTGTCGAACCGCCTTCAGGGGACAAGCCATAGGCCAGGGCAATCGCCTCCACCAAGGTGGATTTACCCGCCCCATTCTCACCAACGAAGACGGTAGCGGGCGACAGAGTGAGGCCCCGGTCCAGCACCTGGGCTACGGCTGGCAGCGTTGCAGGCCAATGGCCACGATCGAGAGCATTCAGGGAGTGTTCTGCTATCCCTCGGACCGGGTAATTCTCGAACGGCATACGCTCATTGTTGCAGGCAGGGGGCGTCCACCCTGAAACAACAGACAAATTATTGAGCAGGGAGTCCCGAAACGGGATCCTTGAACGGATCATGGTGTTGTCTCGCGACGACGCCTTCGCGGATCGAGGAAGCACGTCCCGATCAGCAAATACTTTCGTTTCGGGTCTGGTTTGTCTGCATCCGGTTGTGCCAGGTGAGGTGCAAGGGAATACGTGGGCGCCGTCGGGAGTTGCGGCTCCCGAGGGCTGATGGCGATCAGCCGCTGCCATCTACTTCGAGGAAACCTATGCCTGAAACGACAATCCCTCGGCTCGAGTCCGTTCGAACCGTGACTCCTAGAGAACGTGTACCGGCAATAATCTGGCTCATAGCGGGTGGCATTTTCGCGATGGTCACCAGCGAGTTCATGGCCGCCGGGTTACTGCCCAGCATTGCCGACGGCGTTGGTGTTTCGATAGGAGCTGCGGCGCTGCTGATTTCAGGGTTCGCCGCTGGCCAAGTCGTCGGTCCTTGGCTGCTTGGGATGCCCTTGTCGCGCTTCGGCCCTCGCGTGGTCCTCGCCGGGCTGCTCGTGGCATTCGCGGCGGCGCAGGCGATCGGTGTCATCTCCCCGTGGACGGTGATGCTCTCCATGCGCGTGGTTTCGGGAGCGTTGATGTCAGCCTACTTCGCGATTGCCTTGGGCACAGCAACGCGGCTGGTTCCTGGTGCCGCCCAACCGCGGGCAACCGCCACGATCTTCGCAGGGGTAACGATCGGAACGGCACTCGGTCTGCCGTTGGCGACGTTCGCCGGCCAGGCCGTCACTTGGCAGTGGGCATTCCACATTGACACCATTGCGGTACTGGCAGCCGCCGCCGCGATAATCATCTTCGTTCCATCCATCGTAGGCACGCCAACGCTCCCTGTTCGGCAGATGCTCCGGCCGCTGGCTAACCGTCGATTGTGGCTGACCCTGGCGACTGCCGGACTCTCGATCGGGGGGACGCTCCTCGGGTTCGCCTTCTTTCCCACCATCCTCGAACGGGTCACTGGTGTCGAACCAACTCTCGTTCCCTGGTTGCTTGCCCTCTACGGCGCCGCATCAGTGCTGGGCAACTGGGCTGTGGGACGGCTGACCTCCCGGGGCCCCGCCCGAGTGCTCGCCATCGGCCTCATCGTCCTCGCCGCCGGCCTGCTCGCTTTCTGGGCGGCACCGACCTCGTTGCCTGTCGTTATCCTGGCGATGATCGCCATTGGAGTCAGTGGCGTGTCATTGAACTCCGCTCATGCCGCACGCACCATCGCGGCAGCTGGACAGCACCCGGCCATCATGTCGATGCTCCCCACCGTGGTCACCGGAGGCATCCTCCTGGGCACATCGCTGGGCAGCGTGGTGGTGGACTCCGGCCTTGGCCTGCTCGCACCGCTCTGGATTGGCGCGCTTTTCGTCTTGGCAGCACTCCTTACCCTCATCCCGGATGCGCTCGACAAGCGCGGCGCGACGGTCCTCGACCAAGCCGCAAGTCCTGCACCCACTCCATGCCCGATAGCGTAACTGTGGCTGGGACAAAATTTCTCGGTCTGTTCTGCGCCTGAACTTTTCGTGGCGGGGACCCTGTAGACGACATGCCAACAGCTGTCTGACTGAAAATAAGGCAAGGACGAGCGCGCAGGGGCCATGCAGTTGTTCGGCCGGTGCAAGTCAAGCACGGTTTCGGCAGGGCGTTGCCAGCGGTGGTCGGCGCCTGGGTCGCCGCGCCGGCTGCCCGCGGGTCATGCCTGCGTGAACCAGCCGATGGCCCAGAACATGATGATGCCTATGAAGACGAAGACCGGGATCAGACAGCCGATCATCAACTTGGAGGGCGCGTCGACCTGGAACGACTGATTCGGGTTGGCCGGGTTGAAGGCCACCTCCAAGATCTCTCCAGGCTCAGGCCTGTTCGCGTAGGAGACTTCGGATTCACCGAAGTAGAGGGCGCCCTGCGGGTCGATGAACTGGTACTGGGGCCAGAAACGGACGTTGCGGTTGGTGTTGGCCCCGCCGTTTGTCCAGCCCTGGCGGCTGCCGGTCACGGTGGCCTGGACCTTCGGCCAGCTGGCGATGAGCCGCTCTTGGTACTTGGCTTTCCTTATGGTCTGTGTCAGAGCCGCTATGGCGCCGACGACAAATAGCGCCCAGATGATGTACAGCGCAATCTTCAAAGAGTCTCCCCGGTTAAGTCACTCAACAGTATGTCAGTTGGCCAGGGCGTGCCTGACCGCGGGTGGTTCCAGAAACCAGTAAGCGACAGGCGATGCTCCGGCCTCGCCGGATCGGCGCCAATGGTGTGAACCCTCGGTATCAGGAGGGCGTGAATCTTGCGCGCTACCTAGCGGCCGGGGCCGCTCTTGGTCCGTCCCGGCCCGCTGCTCCCCGTGCCGGTCTACTTCGCCTCAGCGACGCCCTTTGCCCAAGATGACGGCCTTGCTGCGTTCCGTCCCTCCACGAACAATGGAACAGTATCCGGCGTTAGCGGTTCGGGATCTGTCGCTGATCGGGACGGATATTCACGGTAAGGGTTCAGGCCGGGCTGGGACAAGCTTGCTCCGAACGTAGTCAGTCCTGCATGGCTAGCGCTCAGTGGGGCATCTTGTTTCGAGTTGCCGTGCTGACGCTGACGCTGATCAGCGGTCGAGCGATGAAGCTATCGTGCTTAGTGCGGAGACAGATCCGTCCGAAATGGCACGAACATTTTTGGTAATTATCGGTACAGGCCAGTTCCACCAGGCAAGCTCGATGAGCGTTCGGATGTCCTGCTCTGAGTACCTGTGCCTTATGAGCGTGGCCGGGTTTCCTCCAACTATCCCGTAGTCTGGCACGTCCTTGGCAACGACGGCTTCTGTGGAGATTACCGCCCCATGGCCGATGCGTACACCTGGCATGATCGTCGCATTTCCGCCGATCCAGACATCGTTGCCGACTATCGTGTCCCCGCGAGAGGGTAGGTCAGTCACGAGATCACGGTGTTCGCCCCAGGCGCCTCCCATGATGGGAAACGGGTAGGTGGAGACTCCGTTCATTCGGTGGTTGGCACCGTTCATAATGAACGTTACTCCGGAGGCGATGGCGCAGAATCTACCGATTATCAGTTTGTCTGGCCCGTAGTGATGGGTGACGTTTCTGGTTTCAAATTCAGTGGCATGCCGAGGATCGTCGTAGTAGCTGTACTCGCCAACTTCAATCAAGGGGCTCTGAATAAGAGGTTTGAGAAAAACCACGCGGTCCTGTCCTGCGATCGGATGGATTTGCATGGGGTCAGGAGCGTCAACGGAAGACATCACGTTAGTTTAGCCCTATTGAAGGATATGCCCGTCGGGGAGCCTGGAAGATATCGGGTGGGCTCTTTGGCATTCGGACCATCCCGCAAACGGAACTTCCTGCGGACAGGTTTCGCCAGCTGAACCGCAGCCCATGGTGCTAGCCGAACGTGCTCAAGATGGCGTGGGCCGTCCATGGTTGGCCGCCGCTCTTGTCGCTCCACACGACCGAAAGGGCGCACCAAGCGATGACCCATGATCTCACCGTATCGACGTCGAGCCCTGAGTGCTCGCTGACGATCGCAAGTCGTCTGTGGAAATTTGACAACGCCACGTCCGTGGACGGATTGCAGAAAATATTGGCGTAGTCGAACGCCCGATGGCCAAACAATCCTTTGGGGTCAATCGCACGCCAACGCCCGTTGAAGTCGAGAACATTGCCGTGATGGACGTCCCCGTGGAGAACCACATGGGCTTCTGCGGCCGAAGCCTCCAGCAGCCCCTGCGCGATGGTTGCGGCTCGCTCAAGGTTGCCTGCATGAGGCTTTGCAGCATGTGGCTCGATCAGGTCTTGAAACCAAAGCGCCAAGGGCACGAGATCACTGGGAGCAGACGATTTGTCAGGGACGCCGTGCAGGGAGGTGATGGTCTCGCAGAGGATACTAGTAGTCTCATCATCGCGGCCTGCCTGGCACATCGCTGTCAAGGTCCGTCGGCCGGAGGCCAGGTCCATCAGGACGGCCTGGTCGGTGACTTCATGCACGTCCACTGCGGCACAACCGGCCCACCAAGCTAGGACGCGGCCACCGCGGGCCTCTTCGGCAACGCGGGCGACCTTGAGCATGACGTTTCGATCATGCCAGCGACCTGGAACTAGCCAGCTGGAGGGAGTGATGACCATGTCCCCGCGTTGCCCTATGGCCCACCGATCCATGTACGCCGGCACTGTTCCCGCAACCCAATCCATGAACAAGATCGTATCGGGTTGACAGACGGACGGTCTTTCAATCAGTGGTTGCCGGCCTCGATTATCGCGAACACCTGCCTCCGGTATGCCGGACCTTCTGTGGGACGTTCAGTTGCTGAACGGGGCAGTCCATCTGGTACGTCCGGTCCGGATCCAAGGATCCGGAAAACCTTGCGCCTGTAGAGCCGCGGGGCAGGACCATTGGGGACTGTTGTTTGAAGACAGTAGATTTTTGCTTGGGCTGCAGTCATCAGCGCATCAAGGCGTTCTGCGCCGAGGCCGGGGCGTCCGGCCAATGGTTGGGCGACCACTGACAACACGGCGAACGACTCATCGATGAGTTCTGCCGAATCTTTACCCAACAATGCCGCAACTGTTGAGACCGTGGGTCGGACTCGCAATACCAAGTCCACGGGTGTCCGTCGGCGAATTCGATAAGTTCACCATCCTTTAGCGGGCACCCTCCTTGTGTTCGGCGGCGGGACAGGGCTCCGCGGGGTGGGGTACAAATCCGAAGGGACAGTACCCGCAATGCCAGAACCCTCCTCCTGACCCTGGCGACAGATCGAGTAAGGGCCGTGATCCCCCAGGAGGATCACGGCCCTGTCCCTGAGATAGCCGTCGCGTGGGCCGCTGTTACTTGACCAGTGCTGCGGCTTGGTCCATCAGTGCCCCGGCTGATGTGACACCGCTGGCTTCGGCACCTTTGCCGGATGCTGTGACGGAAATGAGGACACCATCCTTGATGGCGTAAGCCATGTAGGTGCTTTGTGCAGCACCACTTGGGGATGTCATGGCTGTCCTGTATGCGATAGTTCCCGGAACCGTGCTGATGCCCGCGAACTTCTCCGTGGTCACGGTCATGGACTGACCAGCCATAGACAGCGTCATGTTCGCACACTGGGCCGCATGGGCGACGTTGGCGTCGAGACTCTGCTGCAGCGCCCCAACATCAACCCCTGAAGTGAGCGTCACCATGGTCATCACCCCAGATTCGTTGTTCACCTCCGCGCCGGCGGCCGAGGTCGAGCCTGCCACCGGCTCCGAAGATCCCAAAGTCTCAAGCTCTTTGCATTCGGCCGGTTCGACGGTGAACATGCTCATGAGCGCCTTCACCGGGTTGGCCTCGGCGAGTTCTTCAGCGGAAGCGGTCGTCAGCTCCGTGCCATTCCCGGGCTTGATTTGCTTGACCATCGCCATGAGCTCGTCATTGCTGTACTGCTTCGCCGCTTTCGGAGTCGGCGTCTCGGAAGCCGTCGACCCAGCCAGCACGGTTGCGTCCCCGGACCCACCACAGCCAGTTAGTGCCATAACTACAAGCGCCGATACCGCGGCGCCATGCATCGCAAACTTCTTCACGTAATTCCCCAATCAGGTCTCAATTCTTGGGTCGAGTGATCCTCAACCGGAATAACACTATCGGCCACCGTGCCGAAGACCACTCGAGTGGGCGTACTTAGCCTGATGCGATCCATCCGCGAGCTGGCAGTTCCTGCTCGTCTGCGGTTACCAAACACAATCCACAGCGTTCCCTTCAGCAGAAACACCAAGCCTGCCGTTGGCCTTCCCTCGGAATCATCCCCGGGTGAGCAATCGCACCGGCATGCCGTCAAGCCATGGCCAACCCAAGCTAGACCTCGACTCAACCACGCCTGGCCCGAGCCGGAATTAACAACAAAGTCCTACACGCTCTAGGCATCGATTGCGCCCGTGGGCCGGTCCGGCACCGGCCGGGTGGATGGCCCAATGTAACAACAGCTACGAGATCAACAAAGCTGTCCGCAGGGGGAAAGTTCACCGGGCATGTCCAGCTCCGGTTCATTGGCCGTGGGCGAAGGTCACACGTTCATACCCCGCGGGCCCATTCGATAATAAGGTCTAGGCCCGTGACAAAGCTCGGGTCTTCCGGACGGTTGAGGAAGGCGTGGAAAGCTCCGGGCAGCACTTGGCGGTCTACTGCGATCCCGGCCGCAGAAAGTTCCTGGGCGAATTGACTGCCAGATGCGCGCATTGAGTCATGATCGGCATCAATCATGAGTGTCTGCGGGAACCCATGCAAAGGGTGTCCACCAGGAAAAGCATCGGATTCGTATAGGGCCGATCGCTTGCCTGCGTAGTGAAGATTCATCAAGTTGAGAGCCGTCGGCGTGTGAAAGAAACGACGCAAGCCACGGAGCCGGCGGCGCAATTCGCGCGACCGGATCGGAAGCCGGGCATGAAAAAGTCCGTAAGCAAAAAAGGCGCCCGCAAGAGCATCAGTCCCATCGCCTGCCAGGCGAAGTACTGCAGCGGCCGACAAACACGCACCGGCGCTTGCGCCGCCCAGAATCACCCCGTTTTGAGCTTCGCGTTGCACTTCCTGAACTACAGCAACGACCTCGTTGACTGGTATCGGGTAGTGAATGGCCGGGGACCGCCGCAATCCGCGTGCAGACCAATGAAATTTCGAGACGGTTGCGAGTTGATATGCAACGGTGATGACGCGAAATCCAGCTGCTGCCAAGGCTAGGGCGACGTCGTGAGATTCCGCTTGATCGAGGTTTCCTTTGGAGAATCCTCCCCGTGGATCCAAACGATCGGTGTGGTGCTGGCGGTTGACGTACTGCGTGGCGGTGAGTAGTTCCGGACGGGGATAGACCCATGAGGGCCATCGACTGAACTGTCGATCCAGTGGACAGCATGCAGAGGCGTTTCGATAGATTTCACGTCTTCCCCGAATGATTGCCCTTGTGTTCTTGAGGATTGGCTTCTGTATTGGTTCCGATGGGCGTATTCGGCAAGTCTAAGGCGGTGGTAGCTGCACTCACCACAGCGGTGAAAGAGCGGAGCGGGGCCATGAGGAATAACGCGCTAACGGCGTTGCTGTGCGCGTTCACCGGTCGCAACTAAACCTATGATCAGTCCACCAAGGAACAGGACTACGCCAAGGCCGCCAATAGCAAAAGGAACCATGAAAGTCGGTGGCGATACACGCAAAGAACCGACTTCATCCAGCCAGGTTCCACTCTGCATGCCGTAGACGAACAGTAAAACCAATACAGCTAACCCAAGCGCAGAGCTAAGCCATCCCCAAATAATTTCTCGCATGATTACGAGTCTTTCACACAAGCGCTCCGACTCCTTGAAGGTAGCTACGAATGTGCAATGACTGGCTCATCACTCACCAAGCGACAGATAAGCGCAGATAGAACGGTACGACGTTTGCTTACCTCCGAAGCTGTCGTACGTCCCCAAAAGGGGTGTCCCGTATAGACGCCGCAAATCTGTCCAGCAAGCCGGTCCCTGACCGGACAAACCCCTCGCTGACCTGTGCTTTTATGTTTCGGCGTGTTCGGGTGTCCCATAAGACCGGTCCGCAAAAATGCCCGGTGAAGGGGCCTTATCCGGGACACAATTCCGGGGCCATTTTGGCGCTCCAGTTTTGCCGACCCGGCTCCATTCGTCCGCTACAAGTGACCCGGCCCTAGCCGCCGGTTTCGCTGAGTTCAAATACTTGGTTCTGCGCCCAATGAAAGCCAGTTGTCTCGAGTTGCTAGCGCGGCTCCATCGGCATCCCCAATACTGGCGAGCTTGATGATCTGTGCGTGCACCGTGACTGAGTGCCTAGCGGCATCGGTGCTGAAGTGTTGGAACTCGCTGCGCCGCAACACCGGCATGGCCTGTTCCAACACCACTGGAATCATGGCGTTTCCCGATGCGTCAACGACCACGGCGTGAAACTGGTCGTCAGCAGCTAAGGCTGCATCGACGTCGTCCGCCTCCAGAGCAGCGGAGAAGTCCGCGTTCGCAACAACCATGGCGGAGAGCTGATCCGGGACCAGCAGCGGTACGGCCAGGCGGGCGGCCAGCTCGTGCATTGCGGCCACCACCTGCCTCGCGTTGGACGTTGCGGCGGGGTCCTCGGGGGCCACGATCGTTGCCCGGCCAGGTTGGGACACAATGAGTCCGGCCCGCTCCAGCCGCAGGAGCGCCTCACGAATGGGGGTTCTGCTGACGCCTAACCAAGCTTCCAGTTCGGGATCGCGCAGCCGTTCACCAGGCGCAAAAGTGCCATCAATGATCGCATCCCTTATGGATTGGTAGACGTCATTGCGCAGCAGGGAGCGTTTGTGGATTCCATGGGGCAGGGGAGTGGGCATGCAACATAGGATATATCGCCGCGGTCAAGGTACGTACCGTCATCGCTAAACCCTTGACAGCATCACTTCATTGGTATGCAATATATTGCATTCGAGTTTTGCTGATCCAAGTCGATAAGGACACCATGGCCCTCTCAGATTTTGAACGTTACCCGCTGACCTTTGGGCCCAGTCCCATCCATGATCTGCCCCGGCTCAGCGCACACTTGGGCGGTGCAAAGATCTGGGCCAAGCGGGAAGACGTCAACAGTGGCCTGGCCTTCGGCGGCAACAAGACCCGCAAGCTTGAATACATTGTCCCGGACGCCATCGCCCAAGGTGCCGACACTTTGGTTTCCATTGGCGGATATCAGTCCAACCACACCCGCCAGGTTGCCGCCGTAGCCGCGAAGCTGGGCATGAAGGCCCGTCTGGTGCAAGAAAACTGGGTCGACTGGCCGGACCCGCTGAGCGACCGCGTGGGCAATATTCAGCTCTCCCGCATTATGGGTGCCGACGTCCGGCTCGACTCAGCTGGCTTCGACATCGGCATCCGCAGCAGCTGGGAACAAGCCATTAAGGAGGTTGAGGACGCCGGAGGCAAACCGTACCCCATCCCGGCAGGAGCCTCCGAGCACCATCTCGGCGGACTTGGCTTCGCCAACTGGGCCTATGAAGTTGAAAAGCAGGAGGAGGAAATGGGCGTCTTCTTCGACACGATCATTGTCTGCACGGTCACCGGCTCAACCCACGCCGGCATGATCGCTGGATTCGCCGGCCAGGACCGCGCCCGCCGCGTGATCGGCATCGACGCCTCCGCAACGATCGAGAAGACCCGCGCACAGGTGGCCCGCATCGCCCGCCACACCGCGGAGCTCATCGGGCTGGGCCGCGAGCTCCGCGACGAGGAAATCGACGTCAGGGAAGGCTGGGCCGGCGACCTCTACGGCATCCCCGTGGAGTCCACGATGGAGGCCATCCGCTTGTCCGGCTCGCTCGAAGGCATGATCATCGACCCCGTCTACGAGGGCAAATCCATGGCCGGCCTCATCGACCTGGTCCGCACCAAAGACATTCCCGCCACGAGCAACGTTCTTTATGCACACCTCGGCGGCCAGCTGGCGCTCAACGCTTACAGCGGTCTGTTCCGCTAATTCCCCTGCCAATCATCGAGGAGGCCGGTCCGGATCGAGTGCACAGTCGACAACTTGTCTTTTCGGAACGGGTCCGGTTACAGCGGCGAAAGAAATGAGGTTCGGCGGAAAGAAATGAATTGCTGCCACTCGTGGCGAAAAACAGCAAGAGGGGGACCGGCGGAGGTGGAATCCGAAACCGGGGCAAATCTGTGTGATTTTGTGTTGAATGCTTGGCTCGGCGTGCGTTAGGGTAATTAATTGTGAGATAGATAACGCAGCCCCCGCCCCCGCGCCGATCGCTCCGCCTTAAAGGTGGATTGCTGGATCGCGCTCTGTACGTCTGCCAATCCACGATTCCTGTTAGAAGGCCGTAGTGCGCTCTTTTCCCTATAAACCCGCTGGAAAGCCCGATCTCCGTTCGCCCGGCCGATACCTCCTGTGGCTCGCCGGTGCGCAGCGCGGAACGCTCCTGCTTGGCGTCACCTATGGCACCATCTGGACCGTATGCCAGGCGTTGACTCCTTATATTCTTGGCAAGGCGATCGATCTGGGCATTCTGCCCGGCGATTTTGCCCGGCTGTCCATGTGGGTTGGGCTGCTTATTGGGTTGACCATTGTCCAATCGGTCTCCGCGACGCTGCGCCACCGCGCCGCCGTGAGCAATTGGCTTCAGGCCGCCTACCGATCCGCCCAAGTGGTGGGCCACAAGGTGACTCGCAGCGGCGATGCGCTCCCGCAAAAGTTCTCCACGGGTGAGGTGGTTTCCACAACCGCCTCCGACGCCATGCGCATTGGCGAGATTTTTGATGTGGCTGCGCGCCTTGCCGGTTCAGTGATTGGCTACCTCCTGGTCGCCTTCTTGGTATTCCAAACGTCGTGGCAACTAGGACTTGTGGTGCTCTTTGGCGTGCCGCTCTGCGGTGCCGGCATGTTGTTTGTGATCCGCCCGCTGCAACGGCGCCAAAAAGAACAGCGCGAGGCTTCCGGCCAGATGACGGCGCTCGGTGCCGACACCGTAGCTGGACTCCGCGTGCTGCGCGGCATCGGCGGCGAGCACATCTTCGTTGAGCGCTACCGGGAACGGTCACGGGCAACTCAGCTAGCCGGCAACAAGGTTGCCTACTCGCTGGCCGATCTGGATGCCACGCAGGTGTTTGTGGTGGGCGTGTTTAGCGTTGCCTTCACCTGGATTGGTGCCATGCAGGCCCTGTCCGGGCAGATCGAAGCCGGTCAGCTCGTTGCGCTCTACGGCTATGCGGTCTTCCTGGTCTCGCCCATCCGTACCGCGTCCGATGCCGTGTCCCGCTTCATCCGCGCCCAGGTTGGTGCCAAGCGCATCATCGATGTTTTGGCGACCCCCTCTGCCGTGCACGACGCCGAGACAACAGTGCCGTCTCCCGCCTCGCCGAGCGCTTTGCTGGACTCGGTCTCGGGTGTGGTGATCACCCCGGGCGGGCTGAGCGCCATCGTCTCGGACGATCCTGCCCAGTCGGCCGATCTTGCCCGCAGGCTTGGACGATTTGAGGACGCCGTGTTGCGCGAGGCCGAGGTGCGTTGGGGTGATGAGGCCCTGCACTTGATGCCGCTGCGCGAGGTGCGCTCACGCATTGTGGTCTCGGATGCGGAACCGCAGCTCTTTACGGGAACGCTCCGTGAGGAACTGGATCCCGCAGGGGATCACAGCGATGCCCAAATCATGGCCGCCATTGACGTGGCGAGCGCGGATGATGTTTTTGATGGTCTGGAAGACGGACTGAATGATGAGGTCACCGAGAAGGGTCGCGGCTTCTCCGGCGGTCAGCGGCAGCGTCTAACCCTTGCGCGGGCCGTATTGACGGACGCGGAGGTCTTGGTTCTGATCGAACCGACCAGTGCCGTTGATGCGCACACCGAATCACGGATCGCCACCGCCTTGCGCCGGGCCCGGAACACGCCGGGCCACACCACGGTGGTGGTCACGGCCAGTCCGCTATTGCTGGGCGCCATGGACACCGTGGCTTTCCTTCAGGACGGGAAGCTGCAGGCTCAGGGCACGCACCGCCACCTGCTGGACACCGTCCCTGACTACCGCAAGGTGGTGATCCGTGGCGAAGGCATGGACGGCCACGCGAGCGAGACCAGCGGCGCTCAGGCCGGCGATGGCACCGGCGCAAGCAACGGCGTCGAACTTTTGGACAACATCACCACGCACGGAGGGGAGAAGTAATGGCTGAAACCAAGCTGCCTGTGGCCAATTCCGCCCAGGTCAAGGCCGAGGGGCTGCGGCTCATGCGCATGCACAAGAAGCCACTCGCCGGCGTGGTGGGACTCTACGTAGTCTCCGCAATTGCCGGGCTGGCCGGGCCATTTTTGCTGGGCAGGCTGGTGGACGCCATCAGTCACGGCACCACGGCCAGCTTCGTGGCAACTGTGGCGCTGAGCCTTGCCGGGTTCGTGATTGTCCAGACCCTGCTGGCCCGGTGGGCACGACGCAAGGGCATGGTGCTCGGGGAGAAGGTCTTTGCCCAGCTGCGCGAGGAATTCATGGAGCAGGTCACCTCGCTGCCACTCTCAACAGTGGAAAAAGCCGGAACCGGTGATCTGGTTTCCCGCACCACAAATGACGTTGACGCGGTCTCACACACCGTGCGTTTTGGTGTGCCGCAGGTGCTGGTTTCCGTGGCGACCATTGCGTTGACGGTGGCAGCCGCCGTGCTGACCAGCCCGCTCGTGGCCGTGGCGCTGCTGATCGGGGTGCCACTTTTGGTGCCCGTGACGCGGTGGTATCTCAAGCGTGCCACCCCCGGCTATTTGGCGGAGCGGGAAAGCTACGCGGGCCTCAACGGCTCCATCACCGAGACCATTGAAGGTGCCCGCACCGTGGATGCGCTCAGCTTGGGGCCCATCAGGCGGAACCGGATTGATGCTGCACTGCGCAACTGTTTTGAGAAGGAAAAATACACGCTGGGCCTGCGCACAGTGCTGTTCCCCGTGGCCGAATTTTCCTTCTGGCTCCCGGTGGCAGGCGTGCTCCTGTGGGGTGGCTGGCTTTCCTCGCAGGATCTGGTGACCACCGGCATGGTGGCAACCGTTGCCCTCTACGCCATGCAACTCATTGATCCCGTGGACACACTCATCATGTGGATCGATGAGATTCAGGTGGGTGCCTCATCGCTGGCCCGCATTGTGGGAATTCGAGACGTCAAGGCTGACCGCACCGCCACAGACGCCGTCCCCAGTGGTGATCTATTGGTGGTGGACAAGGCTCGCTACGCCTACCGCCCCGGGCATGATGTGCTCCACGGGATCGATCTCACGCTCAGGCCAGGGGAGCGGCTCGCCATGGTGGGTCCCTCCGGCGCAGGCAAGTCCACCTTGGGCCGGTTGCTGGCAGGCATTCACGGACCTACCGCCGGCTCGGTCACTGTTGGCGGGGTGCCGCTGGTGGACCGCCCATTGGACGAGCTGCGCGGCGAAGTTGCCCTGGTGACCCAGGAACATCACGTATTTGTGGGCACCCTGGCCGACAACGTCCGCCTCGGCAAGGCCGATGCCAGTGACGCCGAGATCGAAAAGGCCCTGGCCGACGTCGGATCCCTGGCGTGGGTGCGCGCCCTCCCCAAGGGCTTGGCTACGGAAGTGGGCTCAGGTTCGCACACTCTGACACCTGCTCAGGCGCAGGAGTTGGCGCTCGCCCGGCTGGTGCTGGCCGATCCGCACACGCTGGTGCTGGACGAGGCAACATCTTTGATCGATCCGCAGGCTGCCCGCGATCTGGAATTTTCGCTCAGCGCTGTTCTTGAGGGGCGGACCGTGGTGGCCATTGCGCACCGGCTGCACACAGCTCACGACGCCGACCGTGTCGCCGTGGTGGAAAAGGGGCGGATCTCGGAGCTTGGCTCGCACGATGAATTGCTGGCACAGAACGGCTCCTACGCCGCACTGTGGAATTCGTGGCGCCAAGACGCATAGGGGCTAGGAAGTCATCCTGTTGGTCGGCCGGAAAAGCGCGTACCGTTCAAAGCGGGGGACGCGTTGGACCGGCCGGCCCGGTGCGTAACGACTTGGAATCACAAGGAGTTAACCATGCCCGACAAACAACCACACCACCACGAACACAAAAAGGTGGACAAGGGTCACGCCATCAAGGCCAAACGCGCACTGAAGAAGGCGCGAGGCGCGGCCGATGAATCCGCCGATCCCGTCGCCCACATCACGAAGAAGCGATGAGCTAATCCGGAACCGCCCGCTAGCTATATGCGTATGCATGGAATAGTTGGCTGGCGGGTTCCGTTGTGCCAATCATGGAAACAAACTTCAAGAAGCGCATAGGGTTCCTGTCCTTCGGCCACTACGGAACGGGTCGCGGCTCGCAGACCAATACGGCGGCCGATGCCCTGCACCAAGCCATCGATTTGTCCGTTGCGGCTGAGGAACTTGGCATTGACGGCGCCTTCTTCCGCGTCCACCACTTCGCCAGGCAGCAGGCTGCGCCCTTTCCGCTCATGGCCGCCATCGCGGCGCGCACCAGCCGAATCGAGATCGGCACTGGCGTGATCGACATGCGCTACGAAAACCCCCTCTATATGGCTGAGCAGGCTGCAGCCACGGACCTGATCGCCGATGGCCGGCTGCAGATCGGCGTAAGCCGTGGTTCACCCGAACCTGCCGCCAACGGTGCGGCCGATTTTGGCTACCACCCGCTCGACGGTGAAACGGCGGCTGACATGGCCCGCCGGCACACAGCCGCCTTCCGGCACGCGATTTCCGGCGCCGGCGTGGCTGAACCCGGCGAGCACGCGTACATGGGCGGGGAGCGTCTGCTGCGCATCGAACCCCAAGCTCCCGGCCTGTCCGAACGTATTTGGTGGGGTGCGGGGTCCCGCGCAACCGCAGTTTGGGCTGCGCAGCAGGGGATGAACTTGATGAGTTCAACCCTGCTGACCGAGGACACCGGCGTGCCGTTCGACCAGCTCCAGGCCGAACAAATTCAGTTGTTCCGCGATGAGTGGGCCAAGGCCGGTCACGCGTTCACTCCGCGGGTTTCGGTCAGTCGCAGTGTCATCCCCGTGGTCGACGACACGGACCGCATGTACTTTGGTTTGCGCGCCCAAGCCGATAGCAAGGACCAGGTGGGCATGATTGACGGCCTGCTCTCGCGCTTCGGCAAGAGCTACATGGGAGACCCCGCAGATATTGCTCGCGACCTCGCCGCCGACGCCGCCGTCCAGGCCGCGGACACGCTCATGCTCACGGTGCCCAACCAGCTCGGAGTTGCCTACAACACGAAGATGCTGGCCAACATTGCCGAGCACATCGCCCCCGCCATCGGATGGGAGCCAGCCACCGCATAAGGTCCCGATTCGGGCCAAGCCGGGTGCCGGCGTCGTACTTAAACGTGCGACGCCGGCACCCGGCTTTGCGCCTCATTCGCGCCTTCCGGAGGGCTGGGGAATGCAACGGCGGCCACGGTGGTAAAATCGGCATAGCAACCCCCTAATTTTTTAGCGATACCGGTCAGCTACTGGCCGAAAGAATCGCAACAAACGGCGGCGCAACATCGCCAGCCTGACGCCCACAACACCATAAAGTCTGGAATCCATGAGAAGAACAGCTCGCCAAACCCCTCCCGCCCTCGCCGACGGTGCCATGCGCATCGTGGCCCTCGGTGGTTTGGGCGAAATTGGCCGAAACATGACCGTCTTCGAGTTCGCAGGAAAGCTGCTGATTGTTGACTGCGGCGTGCTGTTCCCAGAGGAGCACCACCCCGGCGTTGACGTCATCATCCCCGATTTCTCTTACCTGAAGAACCGCTGGCAGGACGTTGTTGGCCTGGTGCTGACTCACGGCCACGAGGACCACATTGGCGGTGTCCCGTACCTGCTCAAGCACCGCGGCGACATTCCCGTGATCTCCGCAAAGCTGACCCTTGCGTTCCTGAAGACCAAACTTGATGAACACCGCATTAAGGGCAAGCTGGTCCAGGTCAAGGAAGGCGACCGCCGCAAGTTCGGCCCGTTCGACGTCGAATTCCTTGCCGTTAACCACTCCATCCCGGACGGCCTGGCTGTCGCCATCCGTACGCCCGCCGGCCTCGTGCTGGAAACCGGCGACTTCAAGATGGACCAGTTCCCGCTGGACAAGCGCATCACCGACCTGGCCGGCTTTGCCCGTCTGGGTGAGGAAGGCGTGGACTTGTTCCTGCCTGACTCCACCAACGCCGAGGTTCCG
Organism: Arthrobacter alpinus; assembly: GCF_900105965.1. NCBI lineage: Bacteria > Bacillati > Actinomycetota > Actinomycetes > Micrococcales > Micrococcaceae > Arthrobacter > Arthrobacter alpinus. The sequence goes on along the minus strand of NZ_FNTV01000001.1, from coordinate 3,006,856 downwards.
GGCTTCCTGGCAGCCGAGGCTGACCTGATCCCGGCCATCGACCAGGTCATGCGCACAGCCCCGCGCCGTGTTGTTGTCTCCAGCTTCGCGAGCCACGTGCACCGCATCCAGCAGATCATCGACTCTGCCCACAAGTACAACCGCAAGATCGCCTTCGTTGGCCGCTCCATGGTCCGCAACATGACCACGGCGCGCGAACTTGGCTACCTGAAGATTCCGCGCGGCATGCTCGTTGACGCCAAGGAACTTGAGCGCATGGCCCCCAACAAGGCCGTTCTGATTTGCACCGGTTCACAGGGTGAGCCCATGGCTGCCTTGGCGCGTATGGCCAGTGGCGATCACCAGATCAACCTGACCGAGGGCGACACCGTCCTGTTGGCCAGCTCGCTGGTTCCCGGCAACGAGTCCTCGATCTACCGCCTCATCAACGACCTCACCAAGCAGGGTGCCAACGTTGTCCACAAGGGCAATGCCAAGGTGCACGTCTCCGGTCACGCCAGTGCCGGCGAATTGGTGTACTGCTACAACTTGGTTCGCCCGAAGAACGTCATGCCCGTGCACGGTGAATACCGTCACCTGAAGGCCAACGCCGAGCTGGCTGTCCGCACCGGTGTTGACCCGAAGAATGCGTTCATCCTTGAAGACGGCACCACGATCGACCTCAAGGACGGCGTTGTCAAGGTATCCGGTAGCGTTCCGGCTGCTTACGTCTACGTTGAGAACATGATTCCGGGTGCGGCCACCGAGGAGTCCCTGCAGGATCGTATTCGTTTGGCCGAAGACGGTGCGGTCACCGTTCTGCTGATCGTTGATCCCGACAGCGGCAAGATCGAAGAAGACCCGGAGTACTTCGCCGTGGGCTTCAACCTCGCCGAGAAGGACACCGACAAGGCCACCGTCATCGTTGAGAAGACCATTGCTTCTCTCCGCGGCGAGAAGACGGGCCACGGCGCCGAGAAGGCCATCGCCGAGGCACTGCTGCGTTGGTCGGACCGCGCACTGCGCCGCAAGCCGGTCTACACGGTCATCATCGTCGAGGCATAAGTCACCAGCTTTTCGCTCGGCCCACGTGCCGCCGTCGTTCACCATGAACGACGGCGGCACGTGGCTTTAACGGTGCTTACTTCGCGAGAACGGGGCCAACCCGCGAGAACGGCGTATCTTGTGGGGCGCTTGGCGGCTTCGCCCCGTTTTGGTGAGCGGTAGCCATGAAAGGGGTCATTCGCCGCGGAGCTTATCCATGTCGCGGCGGTCCTTCTTGGTGGGCCGGCCGGTCCCCCGGTCGCGCTGAGGCAAGCCAAGCGCGGGCAACACCGGGCGCGGGGGAGTGTGGTCGGTGAAGCAATGGCTGGCCGCCTCGGCGCCGACCCGCTTGTTGATGAGGGCACGGACCTCCAAAATACGGTCGTAGCCGGGCTGGCGGACGCGGATGGTGTCCCCGGGAACCACTGTTTGGGAGGCCTTGGCGTTGGCATCGTTGAGCTTCACATGGCCCGCTCGGCACGCAGTCGTGGCCATTGAACGTGTCTTGTAGGCCCGGATGGACCACAACCAGGCGTCAATGCGCACTGAGGCGGGTGCGTTCTTGGGAATGCTCATAGTTCATCTACTCTAGCGCCGGACGCCGAATCAGACGGAACGCTGCCGTGGAGACGTTGCGCAACATCTCCACCTGCGGCTCTCCGTCTGACTCGGTGCGGCAGCCTACGGTACCGTCAGGAAGCTGGCATCAAAGGAGTTCAGGTCAATGGCGACCCCGTTGTAGTTGAACTCGAATTGCTGCTGACTGGCGATGCGCATGGTGCCCGGGGTGTTCCAGCCGCCGTAGGGGAGCGGGGCAGGAGCCAAATGATCCGGCTGCCAGCTCTCAAACGGGAACGCGGAGGTGTCTGTGTCCCACAAGGGTACGTCGGAGAAGCTGTCCGTTGTGGCGCCCTGAAGCCCGCCCCACATGCCTGAACCCGTGTAGATGACCGGGCGAACACCGGTGGCTGCCACTCCGTCGACCATGGCACGGGTGACGGGCACTCCGCCGTCTTCCACATCCAGGGCGAAGAATTGCAGCCGGTTGACGTAAGGCCCGGCGGCGGCGATGCCCGCCTCCCAGCAATTCGGGTCACGGGTGTACACGGCGATCTTCAGCCCGGCGTCGAGCGCCATTTCCAGCTGCGGAAGGGTGTGTTCCCACTGCGTGCAGCTGTCCCACATGGTTGAGTGCATCACGTACAGCCGGAATCCGTCCGCGTAGGCCTTGGTGAACCAGGCGGGGTCGGTGATGATGTTGGCGGAATCGATCGCCTTGACCGAGCCCGCCAGTTCGGAGTCCACACTTCCCTGCGCGGCCAGTTGGGGGGCAGGATCGGCGGGGGTGGTTTCCTTCACTGCTGCTTCCGGGGTTGCTGTCTGTGCAGTGGGAGATGGCTGGGTGGTGGTGTCCATGCTCGCCTGGATTGGGGCAACGGGCGCGGCAGCGGGTGCCGAAGCTGTTGCGAGTTTTGGGGTGGTTGCCGCGGCTCCGGCCACCAAGAACACTCCCATTGCCACTGACAGTGTGGCGATGAGGGCGGCAATTGTGGTGATGGATCGACGGCGGGCGTGGAAAAGGCGCAAAAAGATAGCGAAATGCCTAACGTTTTAATAGACGGTGCCGCAAGTGTGATGCCATTGGACGGCAATCATCGGGCATTCCCCCGCTACCAAGATTACCGGCGAGCAGCATTTTTCGTTAGGATCACCGTCACACAACGGGCGATCTACGCCGGACGCCGAGTCAGACGAAACGCTGCGGTGGAGACGTTGCACAACATCTCCACCTGCGGCGATCCGTCTGGCTCGGCGCGGCGGCGTCAGGCCTGGTTGCTGAACGCGGCGTCGAAGGACAGTGCGGACGGTGCAAAGTCGAACTTCTTCAGGGCGGCCAGGGCCTCGGGCGCACCTTGGAGGCGGTCCATGCCGGCATCTTCCCACTCCACGGAGATGGGGCCGTCATAGCCAATGGCCGTCAAGGCTCGGAACGATGATTCCCAGGGCACGTCTCCACGGCCGGCGGAGACAAAGTCCCAGCCGCGGCGCGGATCTCCCCACGGGAGGTGCGAGCCCATGACAGTGTTGCGGCCTGTTGGGCGCAGCTTCGTGTCCTTGCAGTCAACATGGTAGATCCGGTCCTTGAAGTCCCAGATGAAGGAGACGGGGTCAATGCCCTGCCACATGAAGTGCGACGGATCCCAGTTCAGGCCGAACGCCTCACGGTGGCCAATGGCTTCAAGGGAACGCACGGTGGTCCAGTAGTCGTAGGCGATTTCGGAGGGGTGAACCTCGTGGGCGAAGCGCACACCACATTCGTCGAAGACGTCCAGGATGGGGTTCCAGCGATCGGCGAAGTCTTGGTAACCCGCCTCAATTACGGATTCCGGAACGGGCGGGAACATGGCCACGTACTGCCAGATCGAGGATCCGGTGAAGCCAACCACTGTCTTGACGCCCAGCGCCTGAGCCAACCGTGCGGTCAGTTTCATTTCCTCGGCAGCGCGTTGGCGCACGCCCTCGGGGTCGCCGTTTCCCCACACCTTGGCGCTGACAATCGCTTGGTGGCGGAAGTCGATGGGATCATCGCACACGGCCTGGCCCTTGAGGTGGTTGGAGATGGCCCAGACCTTCAGGTTGTAGCGATCCAGCACCGCAAGCTTGCCTTCAACGTAGCCGGGCTCGTCCCAGCGCCACGGGTCAAGGTGATCGCCCGAGCAGGCAATTTCCAAGCCGTCGTAGCCCCAGTCGGAGGCCAGTCGCGCTACCTCTTCGAAGGGGAGATCGGCCCATTGGCCGGTGAACAATGTGTAGGGGCGTGCCATGGGTCGGTCCTTAAGAGTTGTGGAGGAGTTGGGTTTCGACAGGCTCAACCGCCGGGGTGGTTTCGACAGCCACTACCGGGACGGTCAATCCGCCTGCCGCCGATGAGGCCTCGATGCCGGCCAGTACTTGCTGGACACCGAGTCCTTCCTCGAATGACGGTGACGGATCGGTTCCGTCGGCGATGCTGTGGAGGAAGTCGCGAATCTGGTGGGTAAAGCTGTGCTCCCAGCCAATCACATGTCCCTGCGGCCACCACCCTGAAATATAGGGGTGTTCGGGTTCCGTGACAAGGATGCGTCGGAATCCCTGAACCTCAATGGGCTCGGTGCCGTTGAGGAAGTACAGCTCGTTGGGGTTTTCCAGGTTGAAGGTTAGTGACCCGGCCGTGCCATAAACCTCTACGCGCAGGGCATTCTTCTGTCCCAGTGCCACGCGTGAAACGTCAACGCTTGCCATGGCTCCGCCCGCCATGGACAGCGTTGCCCACACGGCGTCGTCGACCGTGACAGGCTCGATCCCGTCCGGACCAGGACGCTCGGTGGTGAAGGTGTGCAACTTGCCGGAAACGGCCGTGACGGTGTCGCCGAGCAGGTGCTGGATCTGATCGATGGCGTGAGAGGCAATGTCGCCCAGGGCGCCCGATCCCGCGGTTTCCTTGCGAAGCCGCCACGTCATGGGGGCTTCGCTGTCGGCCAGCCAGTCCTGCAGGTACGACGCGCGGACCTGACGGACAGTGCCCAACTCGCCTTCGTCGATGAGTTTGCGGGCCAGCGCCAGGGCCGGCACCCTCCGGTAGTTGAAGCCGACCATGGAGCGTACGCCAACATTGCGCGCTGCCTGGGCCGCGGCAACCATGGACTCGGACTCGGCCAAGGAGTTGGCTAGCGGCTTCTCAACCAGCACGTGCTTGCCTGCGGCGAGTGCCGCCGTCGCAATTTCTGCGTGGAGCCATCCCGGGGCGCAAATATCGACGATGTCGATGTCGTCCCGCGTTATGACCTCCCGCCAATCAGTGGCGGATTCACTCCAGCCATACTTCTTTGCGGCGGCAGCAACGGCCACGGCATCCCGTCCTACGAGAACCTTTTGTTCAAAGTCAGGGACGTCGAAGTGGTTGGCAACGGTGCGCCATGCGTTGGAGTGGGCTTGTCCCATGAAGGCGTAGCCAATGGCGGCCACGCCGAGGGGGCGGGTGCCGGATGTTTGAGGGGAGGTCATAGTCGTAGGATTCCTAAAGGGTTGCTGCGGCGGGGTTCCAGTCCACCGGAACGGGCTCGGAGGTCGGAGCCGTGCTGGTGACCTGAACGAATTCGCCGCTGTCCACGGACTCGGAGATGGACACCATGGCGTCCAGGACGTGATAGGCCAGCTCGCCCGTGGCACGGTGCGGAACACCGGCACGGATGGAGCGGGCCATGTCCAGTACGCCCAGGCCGCGGCCATCGGCGGGACCGGTTGCCGGGATGGACGTCCAGTCATCTTCGCCGCGCTTGCACAGCTTGATGTCGCCGTCGAAGTTGTTCGGGTCGGGCAAGGAGATGGTGCCCTCGGTGCCCGTGATCTCCACAAATCCCATACGGGCCTTGGGTGACTCGAAGCTGTAGACGCTGTGTGAGGATGCGCCGGATTCAAACTGGGCAATGGCGCTGACATGGGTGGGAACCTCGACGTCGAACACCTCGCCTTCCTTCGGGCCGGAGCCGATGGTGCGCGTGGGGAATGCGGTATTTCCCACGGCGGCCACCTTGGCGATTGGGCCAAAGGCCTGAACCAGCGCTGTCAGGTAGTAAGGAGCCATGTCGAACAGCGGGCCGGCGCCTTCCTGGAAGAGGAATGCCGGGTTCGGGTGCCATGACTCCGGGCCGGGGGACTGGAACATGGTCAGTGCCGTGAGCGGCGTACCGATTTCGCCGGCGTCGATCAGGCGGCGAGCCGTCTGCAGGCCTGCACCAAGGAAGGTGTCAGGGGCGCAACCCAAGCGGAGGCCTGCAGCCTGTGCTTCCTTCAAGAGTCCCAAGCCACTTTCGCGGTCCAGGGAGAACGGCTTTTCCGTCCAGACGTGCTTGCCTGCCTTGATCGCTGCCGTGGCAACCTCAACGTGGGCCGCCGGGATGGTCAGGTTCACGATGATTTCAACGTCGGGGTGGTTCAGGGCTACGTCCACACCGCCGGAAATTTCGACGCCGTACTCGGCTGCGCGGGCGGCTGCGGCTTCCTCAAAGAGGTCCGCAATGACAAGTACCTTGACGTCGGGGAACTTGGTCAGGTTGTCCAGGTACTGCTTGCTGATGTTTCCGGCGCCGATGAAGGCAACGCCTACGGGTCCTGTCTTTGCCATGGGGGATCAGGCCTTTCCTGCATTGAGGAAGGCGAGGCTTTCAGCGATGCCTTCAAAGATATCGCCCGCGTAGTCATCGAATTCAACGACGCCAACTTCCAAGGACTTGGCGGCTTCAATGACGTCCCAGACCGGGACCTTGCCCTGGCCGGCGGGAAGTTGCGCCAGATTGTCGGTGGTCAGGGGGCCGTCCTTGATGTGGATGTACTTGACGCGCTCGCCGAGGCTGGTCAGGACGTCAACGGCGTTGGCGCCGCCAACGGAAACCCAGTACGTGTCCACTTCGAGAACAAGTTCCGGATCCAGCAGGGTCTCAAAGTATTCCAGGGCGCTGGTGCCGTTGATCTTGGACTCCAGCTCCCAGGCATGGTTGTGGTAACCCACGCGGACGCCGTATTCGGCGCCCTTCTTCGCTGCGGCGTTGAGGCCGTCTGCAATCTTCTGGATGTCTTCTGCGGTTTGCCACTGATCGGCCGGGATGAAGGGATCAATCACTGTGGTGATGCCCAACTTGTTGGCGGCGGCGAAGATCTCGTCCTGGTCATCCTTGAGCAGCGGGGCGTGGCCTGAAGGGGCTGTGATGCCGTTTTCGGCAAAGGCTGCGGCCAAGGCGTCGGCCGTGGCAACGAAGTTGTAGGGCTCAACCTTGGTGAAGCCAAGCTCTGCCACGCGGGCAATGGTGCCGGGCAGATCTTCTTCGAGGGGCTTGCGAACGGTGTACAGCTGCAGAGAATACGTCATTGGGAACTCCTGAAAGGCATGAATGTGTGTTCCAGATCAACTTATGGGAACTTTTGACGATGGTCAAGCAAAAGTTTGTATTTAATGACCGATCTAAAGAATTGTGACAGTTGGAAGCCCATGTGTTATTTATTGGGGATGCCAAAGTCACCAGGATTGCCCCAGTCGCGCAGGGAGTCGCCAAGCACTGCCGACAGCCCTGATTCTGCCGGTCAGCCGTACGGGCAGTCCCGCGCCGGCGACGTATTTCAACTTTTGCGCGATGGGCGCGCCAGGACCCGGGCGGAACTAGCCACCATCACCGGATTGGCCCGCTCCACCGTTGCTGCCCGCATTGATGCCCTGAGTGCAGCCGGACTCATCGGTCCTGCCGGTGAGGCAGTCTCCTCAGGTGGGCGGCCGCCGTCGCGCTTTGCTTTTCAGCCTTCCGCACGCGTCATCTTGGCCGTGGACGTAGGGGCCACGCACATGCTCGTGGCGTTGCTGGACCTTCGTGGCGCTGTGCTGAGCGAGGTCCGCGAAGACATCGACATTGCTGCCGGGCCAACGCCAGTGTTGGATCAAATGCTTGAACTGTGCGGCCAGATTTTCGCTACGGCCGGGCGCCATGAACGCGAGCTCGTGGGGATCGGCATCGGTCTGCCGGGGCCGGTGGAGCACTCCACAGGCAAGCCGGCCAGCCCGCCCATCATGCCCGGGTGGGATGGCTTTGATGTGCCAGCGTACGTTCAGAATCGCTTTGATGTAGACGTTCTGGTGGACAACGACGTCAACATCATGGCACTGGGAGAACGCGCCTCCTACTGGCCCGACGTCGAGAATTTACTCTTCATAAAGGTGGCCACCGGTATTGGTGCCGGCATCATCAGCGGCGGGCTGCTTCAGCGAGGAGCCGACGGAACGGCCGGGGATATTGGGCACGTGCGCGTTCCTCGTGGCGGTGATGTGATGTGCCGCTGTGGGAATATCGGTTGCCTGGAAGCCATGGCATCGGGCCCGGCCGTGGCGTCGTCGCTGGCCGCGGCAGGAGTTCCGGCAGCAACAGCCGAGGACGTCCTCGAGCTGGCAAGGCGCGGAAATCTGGCCGCCATTGCCGCCATGCGACAGGCCGGACGCGATGTGGGGGATGTGCTTGCCGCGAGCGTGAACCTCTTGAATCCCTCCGTCATTGTGATTGGCGGAGGCCTTTCCTCTGCTGGTGAATACCTCATGGCCGGGGTGCGCGAGATTGTGTACCAACGTTCGCTTCCGCTTGCAACGGCCAGATTGCGCATTGTGCAGTCGATGGCAGGCGGGCACGCGGGCGTCCTAGGTGCCGGGCACATGGTCATCGACCACATCCTTTCACCAGCAAGTGTGGAACTTCTAGTCCAGCAACAGCCTTAGGAATTCCCATGCCCAACGTGACAATCACTTCCCTGGCACAGCAGTTGGGCATCTCCAAGGCATCGGTTTCTTATGCGCTCAACGGCCGGCCCGGAGTTAGCGAGGAGACGCGTGAAAAGGTCTTGGCGTTGGCCGCGGCGCTGGGCTGGTACCCCAGTTCAAGTGCCCGGGCGTTGTCACAATCGCGCAGTGAAACCATTGGCATTGTCCTATTGCGCGACCCTGCCCACGTGGGTTCCGAGCCTTTCTACCTGAGTGTTTTGGCGGGCATCGAGGCGGTCCTGGGTGAGCGCGAACAAAACCTCATGCTGCGGATAGTTGCGCCGGACACTGCCGGTGACTGTGCAACCGAACGTCGGGACCTGGCCGTGTACCGCAGGTGGGTGGGGGAGGGCCGCGTGGATGGGGTCCTGCTTTTCGATGAGAGCAGCAACGATCCCCGCGGTCAGTTGCTGAACGATCTTGGCCTGCCCTTCGTTGTTGTGGGCGGCACCCGGGCACTCGCAACCCGAAGTGCAGCAACCGTTGTGGACCAATCGGCCGATGCGGCCACAGTGGTCCAGGCGCTGCATGAGCTGGGACACCGCCGAATCGGTTACATTTCGGGCCTGCCGACGCTGGGGCACGAGCGTGCCAGGAGCGCCGCCGTCGTGGATCATGCGCAAGCGTTGGGGATCTCCGCCGTTGTCACGGCGTCGGATTACACCGCGGCCGACGGGGAGATGGCCACCATTGCGCTGATGGCGGGTCTGGATCCTGCCTCGAAAGACTTTCCCACTGCACTTTTCTACGGAAACGATCTTATGGCCGTGGGTGGGTTGGCCGGACTGAAAAAACTGGGAATTTCCGTGCCCGAGCAGGTTTCCGTGGTCAGTTGGGACGACTCAATTATGTGCCAATTCAGCTCCCCGCCTGTTGCAGCGCTCAACCGCGATATTGGTGAATTGGGCCGCCAATCAGCCCTGCTGTTGCTGGATATTGTTCAGGGTCACGAGCGGGCGAATGTGCCCATGCCAGCGGGTATCTTGCGACGCCGGACCAGCTTGGCTGCTGCGCGCAGCTAGGTCGCACGAATCGGTGGATGTAACGATTTCGCTACTTAAGTTAACCGGTTCAGTGCTACGCATCTCGTTGTAGGTGGAGCGTCAAAAAAGCCTAGAAACCAAGGATTCTTACTCGATTCAATTCACTGGGCCTGCCATTTTGCTGGGCTACGGTGCGCGATTAGGCGGTCATGAAGCCATAAGAATTTATTAATTTCCCGACTTTTGATTGACGCTCGTCATAAGTTCGTCTAGGTTGGGATTCACGTCCTCGGTATGGCCTGCGCCACACCTGAGATTTGAAGATTTTTCCGGGCTAATCCCCTCAGACAAGGAAGTCATTGAAGTGAAAATTCGATCTTTTGCCGCGGTAGCGGCCATCGCGGCACTTGCCCTCACCGGTTGTAGCGGACCTGCCGACAGCGCATCCAGCGAGTCAGACGGCAAGACGCTGACCTACTGGGCCAGCAACCAAGGCACCAGCCTGGACAACGACAAGGAAGTTCTCACACCGCAGCTGAAGAAGTTTGAGGAAGAGACCGGCATCAAGGTCAACCTTGAAGTCATCGGCTGGAACGATCTCCAGACCCGCATCCAGACCGCTGTCACCTCGGGTCAGGCACCCGACGTCCTCAATATCGGCAATACCTGGGCAGCCTCACTGCAGTCAACCGGCGCGTTCATGCCCTTCGACTCAACTGCCCTCGACGCCATTGGTGGCAAGGACAAATTCGTCAAAACCGCCATGGACACCGGTGGAGTCCCCGGCGAAGACCCCACCTCCGTACCCCTGTACGGCTTGGCTTACGGCCTTTACTACAACAAGGCAATGTTCAAGGACGCCGGTCTCACCCCGCCCACCACCTGGGAAGAAATGGTTGCAGCAGCCAAGAAGCTGACAACCGGTGACAAGCACGGCTTCGCCTTGGCCGCCGGCAGCTACACCGAGAACTCCCACTTTGCTTTCATCAACGCAGCCCAGAACGACGCAGAATTCTTCGATGCTGAAGGCAAGCCCACGTTCACCGAAGACGGTGTTGTAGATGGCATCTCTCGTTACCTAGACCTCATGCAAACCGACAAGGTTGTTGACCCCGCCAACGCCCAGTACGACAACGCAACCCAGGCCGTCAACGACTTTGCCAACGGCAAGGTTGGCATGGTGCTGAGCCAGAGCAACGCCAACAGCTCCATCAACTCCCAAGGCATGAAGAGCGACGAATTTGGCGTAGTTGCCTTCCCCGCACCGTCAGGCGCCAAGGACGTAGCCACCATGGTTGCCGGTATCAACATGTCCATCTTCAAGAACACGAAGAACAAGGACGGCGCACTGGAATTCGTGAAATTCATGACTAGCGAGACCACGCAGGCCGAACTCGACAAACCGTTCGCAGCCCTCCCAGTTCTCGCCGGGGTCACCCCCAGCTTCACCGAAGATGCAGAACTGGCCAAGACCTTCGCCGACATCTACGAAAACAAGTCCAAGCCCCTGCCCCTGGTACCGGCTGAAGACCAGTTCGAGAGCACCGTAGGCAAGGCCATGAACCAGATGTTCGCCACAATCGCCTCCGGCGGAACCGTCTCCAAGGACGACATCAAGGCAGCACTGACCACCGCACAGCAGGCGGTCGAAGCAGCAAGCTAGTCCCCGGCTCCTCCCAAGCTACGGGTCGCTGAGCGACCCGTAGCTTGGGGCCCTCGGAGCCGTGGGCCCAACCGGTTCCACCCAGGATTGGCTTGCTGAGCGACCCGTAACTTGGGGCCCTCGCCGGCGTGGTCCCAGACAGTTCGTCCCAAGCACGGGCCCAGCCGGTTTCTCTCAGCCTCACACACCAACTCAGCTTGTCTTCTTCAGCCGTTGGTCTATTCAGTTCTTCACCTGGCGTGAGTCCTCCGCCCCCTTCATTTTTCAAACATTCTCAGAAAGGTGCGTGTTCGCAGTGTCTGCATCCACCGCCGTAAAGAAATCCGGCCACGCAGCCGGGGCCACCGGAAGGAAAGCCCGCAAGCCCCGTCGCGCCGGCTGGTGGTTGCCCTATGCGCTGCTGGCACCAGCCGTCATATTTGAGCTCTTCATCCACGTAGTTCCCATGGTCACGGGAATCTGGATGAGCTTCCTCAAACTCACCAAGATGTTCATCTCCAACTGGGGAAACGCCCCCTTCGTTGGGTTGAAGAACTACCAGGTTGCCCTCGACTTCGATTCCGCCGTTGGGCTCGGATTACTGAAATCATTCGGCATCACCGCCGCATTCACCATCTTGGTGGTCGGCATCTCCTGGAGCCTCGGAATGGCCGCCGGCGTCGCCTTGCAGAAGACCTTCCGCGGACGCGCCATCTTCCGCACCTTGTTCCTGATTCCCTACGCCTTGCCCATGTACGCGGGTGTCATCGCCTGGAAGTTCATGTTGCAAAAGGACAGCGGAGCGCTTAACCACCTGCTGTTCGACAACCTGGGCCTGCCCGGGACAAGCCGTTCTGGTTGATCGGCGACAACGCGTTCCTCGCCGTCGTTGTTGTAGGCATTTGGCGCCTGTGGCCCTTCGCGTTCTTGATGTTGATGGCTGGTCTGCAGTCCATCCCCAACGATGTGTACGAGGCATCGGCCGTTGACGGTGCAAAGCCGTTCCGCCAGTGGTGGCACATCACCTTGCCCATGCTGCGCCCGGTCAACATGGTTCTTGTCCTCGTCATGTTCCTGTGGACCTTCAACGACTTCAACACCCCCTTCGTCTTGTTCGGCGGCTCGCAGCCACCGGCAGGTGACTTGATCTCCTTCCATATCTACAACGCTTCATTCCTGACCTGGAACTTCGGTTCGGGTGCCGCAATGTCGGTCCTGCTACTGCTCTTCCTGCTGGTCGCCAGCGGAATCTACCTGCTCTTGATGAACCGGAGGAAAGACAATGCATGAAACAACCGGCGCCAAGGTCTTTAGAATCGTCACCATTACCCTGCTGAGCATCTTCACCATCATCCCCATCTACGTCATGGTGATCTCAGGACTGAAGCCACTGAAGGACGTACAAGGTTCGTTCTCCTGGTGGCCTGAAACACTGACGATTCAGCCATACATTGACATGTGGAAGACAGTTCCGCTGGCAGACTACTTCCTGAACTCCGTCATTGTCTCCACCGTTGCAACTCTGCTCTCCCTGATCATCGCGATCTTCGCCTCCTATGCCATCTCCCGTTACACCTTCCGCGGCCGCGCGCTTTTCTCCGGCACGGTCTTGTCCACTCAAATGTTGCCCGGCGTGCTGTTCCTGCTGCCGTTGTTCTTGATATTCGTGAACATCAACACCAACTTCGGTGTTCAGCTGGTAGGTACCCGGGTCGGTTTGATCATCACGTACCTGACCTTCTCGCTGCCGTTCTCCATCTGGATGCTCGCAGGCTACTTCGATGGCATCCCGCGCGAACTGGATGAAGCCGCCAAGGTGGATGGCTGCGGTCCCATGCGCGCACTGATCAAGGTGATCCTGCCCGCGGCCCGGCCCGGACTCGTCGCCGTCGCCATCTACAGTTTCATGACCAGTTGGGGTGAAGTCCTGTTCGCCTCAGTCATGACTACCGACGCGAACCGGACCCTGGCGGTGGGCCTTCAGCTCTACTCAACACAGACCAATGTCTACTGGAACCAGATCATGGCCGCCTCGGTGGTTGTCAGCATCCCCATCGTGATCGGCTTCCTGCTTCTCCAGAAGAACTTTGTGGCTGGTCTGACGGCCGGAGCCGTTAAGTAAGGCCCGCGGTGCCGGAGACAAAGCAGTTTGGACTGCACCGGCACCGCACCCAGGGTGCGGCGAGAGCACAGCAAAGGGAGTGGTGACTTTTACCAGATGAGTGCCATAAGTACCCTGACATATCTTCTCGAAGTAAAGCCGTCATCGAATTTCCTCTGATTTTAAGTAATCTTTGAACATGAGCCACTTTTGATTGACGGTCGTCATAAGCTCATCTAGATTTAATGCTTGTTCGTAAGGTGGCTTGTCCCTAGGCAGGCCACCAACACAACCTTGAACATCCGGTGCCCCAAGTTTCGTTAACCCGGATTGGCGCTCCGTTCCCGGTACGAAACAAGAAGAGGCATTCGATGAGTGATTCAAATTTGAGCAAAACCGTACCTCTCAAGGTTGGTGTAGTGGGTGTTGGTTGGGCCGGGCAGCAACACATAAAGGCCTTTAGCAATGTGGCCGGTGTGGAAGTTGTTGCTGTGGCGGGCATGGAATCCGAACTCCTGGCCCAGCTCCAGACCGAGTACAACATCCCCCATGGGTTTTCCCGCTGGGAAGATCTTCTGGAACTGGAAGGTTTGGACGCAGTCAGCGTGGCCGTTCCGACCTTCCTGCATGCGCCCATCACCATCGCCGCGCTGGAACGCGGACTGCATGTCCTCAGCGAAAAGCCGCTGGCCCGCAACGGTGAAGAGGGCGCGGCCATGGTTGCTGCTGCCCGCCAGGCCGGCCGTGTCTTGGACGTTGTCTTCAATCATCGACGACGTGGCGACGTCAAAAAACTCAAGAGCATCATTGACGACGGCGAGCTGGGACGCCCGTACTACGCGAAGGCTTCCTGGCTTCGCCGCCGAGGAATCCCCACGCTGGGCAGCTGGTTTACGAACCCCGAGCTGTCCGGTGGCGGACCCTTGGCTGACATTGGGGTGCATGTCCTGGACTATGCGCTGCACCTGCTGGGTGAGCCCAAGGTCATCTCCGTCTCAGCTTCTGCCTACTCAGAACTGGGTGCCCAGGGTCGCGGCGGCGACGCCACCTACATCGCAGCTTCGGCAAACAACAAGTTTGAGGTGGAAGACTTCGCCTCGGCATTCATCCGTCTGGAAGGCGGCGTCACCTTGGTGGTGGAGGCCGGCTGGGCCAGCTACCGCGATCCCGCCGATCTCATGGACTTCCGTGTTTACGGAACCGACGGCGGCGCTGAATTGCGCGCTGCGCAGTCACTCCAGATATCCGATTCCGGCTTGCGCGTCTTCACCGACAAAGAAGACGTCAACGCCGACTATGTGGCGGAGCCCCTTGAAGATGGCAACCACCAATCGGTTATCGACGAGTTCGTCGCGGCCGTCCGCAGCGGCGCAGGGGTCTGGGGCCAGTACGACGGTTCCGTAGCCCTGAACCGGGCACTTATTATCGATGCGTGCTACAAATCCGCCCTTGAACAGCGTGAAGTGAGGCTCTAACCATGGCTGAAAAGCTCAACATCCTGGTCTGGAACGAAGGCGTCCACGAGCTCAACAACGAACCCGCCACCATCGGGGACATGTACCCTGCGGGCATGCACGGCACCATCGCCGAGGCGCTGCGCGAGTACTACCCTGACGCCAACATCACCACGGCCACCCTGGCCGACCCCGAGCATGGCCAGAGCGAAGAAACCTTGGCGGCGACCGACGTCGTCCTCTGGTGGGGCCATATTGCCCACGGCGACGTCGCCGACGAGGTGGTGGAGCGCGTGCAGCGCCACGTGCTTGGCGGGATGGGGCTCGTGGCGCTGCACTCGGCGCACTTTTCCAAGATTTTCATCAAGCTGCTCGGCACCACCTGCTCTTTGAAATGGCGCAATGAGGGCGAACGCGAACTTGTGTGGACGGTCAAGCCCTCACACCCCATCGCGGCTGGCATTGAAAGCCCCATCGTCATCCCGAAGCAGGAAATGTACGGTGAACTGTTTGATATCCCCGAGCCCGATGACCTGATCTTCATCAGCTCCTTTGCCGGGGGAGAGGTGTTCCGCTCCGGCGTCACCTTCTCACGCGGCAAGGGACGGATCTTCTACTTCAGCCCGGGCGATCAGGAATACCCTGTTTACCACCATCCGCAGGTTCAGCGCGTCCTCGCCAACGGGGTTGGCTGGGTGGCGCAGCCGAATCAGCACCGGGCGCACCCTGTGGTGAGCAATCCGGCCTGGGAATCATTCATTAACTAGTCCCCGCGCCCTCCCAACGCTCGCTAGCTCGCGTCGGGTCCCTCGGGCGTGTGGGCCCAACCAAGGCGGACACCATGGCACGACAGCTTCGAAACGGGCAACGAGCCGAACTCTATGTGATCGATGTGGAGACGGCAGAGCCAACGCTGCGGTACTCCAGCGACACGCTGCTCTTCGAGGCGCCCAACTGGAGCCCCGACGGCTCGTCGCTGCTGATCAACGGTGACGGCGGGTTGTTCCAGCTGGGGGTCGACGCCGGGGAACTCCAGGAGATTTTCTTGGGCGGCATCGCCGAGATCAACAATGACCACGTGATCGGCCCCGACGGGCGGACCGCCTTTGTTTCCAGCGAGGACGGGCATATCTACGCCGTGGGTCTTGCGGCAGGGAGTGCGGGGCCGCGCCGCGTGACGAATGACAACGGACCCCACTTCAAGCACTACCTGCACGGCGTTTCCCCGGACGGTTCGTGGCTGGCCTACATTGGACTGGCGCTCAACGACGGGCAGGTCCGCACCAACGTGTATGTGCTACCGGTGGCAGGCGGGGCGGATGTGCAGCTCACCGACGACGCTCACCCGGACGACGGTGCCGAATTCTCGCCCGACGGGCAGTGGATCTACTTCAACTCCGAACGTGGTTCCACGGTCCCTGGCCACGCCCAACTGTTCCGGATGTCGGTCTCTGGCGGCACCCCGGAACAGCTCACCCACGACGAGCGGGTCAACTGGTTCCCACACCCGTCACCGGACGGGACCCGGCTTGCTTACGTCAGTTTCCCGCCCGGCACGCTGGGGCACCCGGAGGATGTTGACGTCCAGGTCCGGATACTGGAGAAGGACGGCACCACGGTGACCCTGGCCGAAGTGTTCGGCGGCCAGGGCACCATGAATGTGCCCAGCTGGGATCCCACGGGCACCAGGATCGCGATAGTCGCCTACCCAATGGATGACCACTAGGCAGGCGACTCGACCGGGCCTGGCTTTAGGGAATTGTTCCCAGGGTGAGGTTGGTGGTGGCCGTCTTGCCGTCGCGTACATAAGTGACCTTGATGATGTCCCCGGCCTTCTTGCCGAGCGTGACTTCCGACAGCACGGCAATGCTGGTGGCCGGGCGGTCGTCCAGGAGCGTCACAACGTCGCTGCGCTGCAAACCGGCCTTGTCTGCGGGGCCGCCGGGCAGTACAGACTGCAGGTACAGGCCGTCCGATACGCCAAACTGCGCCGCGGCCTCGGGCGGGAGCGGAACGGCGCTCACGCCGAAGAATGGGTAAGCCACTTTGCCTGTGTCGATGAGTTGCTCCGTGATCCGGGCTGCCAGGTCAACGGGGATGGAGAATCCAATGCCCACGCTTCCGGTGGAAACATTGGCTTCGTTGGGGATGGTGGCGATGGCGCTGTTGATGCCAATCAGTTGCCCGGCGCAGTCAACCAGTGCGCCGCCGGAATTTCCGGGGTTGATGGAGGCGTCAGTTTGGATGGCGCCAACCAGTACGGCTGCTGAGTCGTCGTCGCTGGGAACGGGCACGTTCCGGCCCAGTGCGCTGACAATGCCGGAGGTAACGGTGCTGGAGAGGCCCAGGGGCGCGCCGAGCGCCACCACCGGCTGGCCCACCAAAACGTTGGCAGACCTGCCCAGTTCAACGGTGGGCAGCGTCTTGCCGGACTTTACCTTCAGGACAGCAAGATCCGACTTGGGATCACGGCCCACAAGTTCCGCCTCGGAGCTATTGCCATCGCTGAACAACACCTCAATGGTGCCACCGTTTGCCGCTGCGGAAATGACGTGGTTGTTCGTCATAATGTAGCCTTCCTTGCGGACAATGACGCCACTTCCCACGCCGCTGGCGTCACCATTGCTGACGGATACGGTGACCACCCCGGGCAGCACCTGATTGGCAACGGCTGTGGAATCACACACCCCTGCACCGGCAGCAACGCTTGTGGTCGCGGGACGCGTCAGCAGGTAGGTGATCCAGCCTCCGGCCAGCCCCGCCACTAGTGCCACGGCAACGGCGCTGGCGATGACTGCGGACAGCGGCAGGCGCCTGAACCAGGGGATGCTGGGCGTTTGATGCAAGGAGGGCTCCGATCGAGACATCAGCGGGAACTGCCAGAAATCCCAGCCTACGTCAACGCCGGCAGCGCTGTGTCCGGCCCCCGGATCGGTGCTTCAACAAAAAAGCGGGCCAGCCGGTGGGAACCGGCCAGCCCACAAAGGTGCTGCTTTAGACAGCGCAGCCGTCCGGGCCGCACGCCTCGGCATCGGTTCCGCCGGCCCCGACCATGGTCAGCGGGTTGGCTTCCTGCCAGGCCTGCTCGAGGGCCTGTGAGAACAGCTCGGCCGGCTGGGCGCCGGACAGGCCGTACTTGCGGTCGATCACGAAGAATGGAACGCCGGTCACGCCGAGCGCCCGGGCCTCGGCGAAGTCGTGGCGGACGTCATCGGCATACGTATCGGAGTCCAGTGCCTCGTTGATGTCGACGGCGGACAGTCCGGCTTCGGTGCCGACCTTGACCAGTGCCTCGCGGGCGCCAATGTCCACGCCGTGCTCAAAGTGAGCCGAGAGCAGGGCTTCCTTGACGGCGTCGCCCTTTCCATTCGCCTTGGCCAGGTGCAGCAGCTGGTGGGCGTTGAAGCTGTTGGCCACCACAACGTCGTCGAACTTGTAGTTCAGGCCCTCACCGGCAGCCTGCTCGGTGACGTGGGCGAACATGCCCTTGACCTGCGCCGGGTCCATGCCCTTGCGGTCGCTCAGGTAACTCAGCTCGGTGCCGTCGTAGTGCTCGGGGATGGTGGGGTCCAGCTGGTAGCTGCGCCACTGCACCTCCACGGAATCCTTGTGTGCAAAGCCGTTCAGGGCTGTTTCAAAACGGCGCTTGCCAATGTAGCACCAGGGGCAGGCCACGTCGGACCAGATCTCAATCTTCATACTGGCGGAAACTGGGAGGGTGCGGCGATTATTCCGCGGGGGCCGGTTCCAGTGACTGACCTTACTTGCATGGATTGCTGGCGGCGTGCCAAACGGGTGGGGGCCCATGAAATTTCATGGGCCCCCACCCGTTTGGCACGCCCTCGGCGAGGGTGGTGGAAAGTTGGCACGCCGTGGGGAGGGACGGGGTTGTCCTGCTTGCTTTCACCGGGACCCGGATCTCGGGCTTGCAGTGGCGTCGCATCCGGTGAAAGCAAGCAAACTTATGCAGTCGCCAGCTCACGCTCCGGTGTTGCATGGAGGTAGTTGGCGTAGGCGGAGGTGGTCAGGAAGGCCGGGAATTCCTCGCCCATGGCAACGTCCGTGAAGATTTCCAAGGCGTCTTGGAAGCGGTCGTCTTCGAAGCGGGGGAGCTTGGCGAATTCCTCCTCCAACATCTCCTTGACCCAGTCGTAGGTGATGAGTTCGCCCCGATCCGTGATGGCCTGGCTGTGGATCCACTGCCAGATCTGGGAGCGGGAGATTTCCGCGGTGGCGGCGTCCTCCATGAGGTTGTTCAGGGCCACGGCCCCGTGGCCACGCAGCCAGGACTCGATGTACTGGACTCCTACCCAGATGTTGTCGCGGATGCCTTGTTCGGTGATGTTGCCCTGGGTGGCTTCAACGTTTAGCAAGGCGCGGTCATCGAGCTCCACATCTTCGCGAGTGCGGGTGATCTGGTTCGGGTTCCAGCCCAAGACTGCATCGAAGACTTCCATGGCCACGGGAACCAGGTCCGGGTGGGCCACCCACGAACCGTCAAAACCGTCGTTGGCCTCCCGCGTCTTGTCTGCGCGCACCTTGGCCATGGCATTTGCATTGGCCTCCGGATCGCGGCGGTTGGGCACAAATGCTGCCATGCCGCCAATGGCCATGGCACCCCGGGTGTGGCAGGCGCGGACAAGCTGCTCGGTGTAGGCGCGCATGAACGGTGCCGTCATGGTGATCTGGTTGCGGTCAGGGAGGACAAACCGTGGGCCACGGGTGCGGAAGTTCTTGATGACGGAGAACAGATAATCCCAGCGGCCAGCATTCAAGCCTGATGCATGGTCGCGCAGTTCGTAAAGGATTTCCTCCATCTCGAAGGCTGCCGTGATGGTCTCGATGAGAACCGTCGCACGGATGGTGCCCTGTGGGATGCCGAGCAGGTCCTGTGCCTGGATGAAGATGTCATTCCAGAGGCGTGCCTCCTGGTGGTTTTCAATCTTCGGCAGGTAGAAGTACGGGCCCTTGCCTTGGGCGATGAGCCGGCGGGCGTTGTGGAAGAAGTAGAGGCCGAAATCCACGACGCCGCCTGCCATGGGCTTGCCGTTGATCAGCAGGTGCTTTTCCGGCAGGTGCCAGCCGCGGGGACGGACCACGATGGTGGGCAGCTCCTCGGCGGGCGCCAGCTTGTACTCCTTGCCTTCGGGACTGGTGAAATCGATCCGGCGCTCCAAAGCATCGATCAGGTTGAGCTGGCCGCGGATGACATTGCCCCAAGTGGGGGTGGAGGAGTCCTCCATGTCCGCCAGCCAGACCTTCGCACCGGAGTTGAGGGCGTTGATGGTCATCTTGCGGTCAACCGGGCCGGTGATTTCCACGCGGCGGTCTTCCAAGCCCGGAGCCGGGGGAGCAACACGCCAGCGCGGGTCTTCCCGGATGGCGGAGGTTTCACGCAAATAGCGGGGGTCGCTGCCGCTGAGGATCTGGCTGCGGCGGGTTTGGCGGGCTGCCAGCAAGTCCGCACGCCGCGCCGTCGTGGTTCGATTCAATGCTGCGATGAAATCCAGGGCCTCGGGGGTCAGGATTTCCTCCTGGCGGTGGATGGGCGGAGCGGTCAGGGTGATGCCGTTGAACGTGATTCCGTTCAGGCTGTTCGTCGAGTTCATGGGAGTCTCCAAGTCTGGCTAATCTGTGTGGCAGTTGCTGGACGAAAATGCGCCATTTTCGGCCAAATCGGTCCAACAACTGCCACGCAGATGGGAAAGAGTGACGTTAGTGGAACTGCTGGGCTTCGGTGGAACCAGCCAATGCGAGGGTGCCGCTGTTTGGGTTCAGTGCGCTCGCGACCAGATCGAAGTAGCCTGTGCCCACTTCGCGCTGGTGCTTGGTTGCGGTGTAGCCGCGATCTTCTGCGCCAAATTCGCGCTCCTGCAGTTCGACGTAGGCGCTCATCCCATCCCGGGCATAACCGTGGGCGAGGTCAAACATCGAGTAGTTCAGGGCGTGGAAACCAGCCAGGGTGATGAACTGGAACTTGAAGCCCATGGCGCCGAGTTCGCGTTGGAACTTGGCGATCGTGGCGTCGTCCAAATGCTTTTTCCAGTTGAACGACGGTGAACAGTTGTAGGCCAGCATCTGGTCCGGGTACTGGGCGTGGATGGCGTCCGCAAACTTCTTTGCGTGCTCCAGGTCCGGGGTGCCAGTTTCCATCCAGAGGAGATCGGCGTGGGGTGCGTAGGCGAGGCCGCGGGCAATGCACGGTTCGATCCCGTTGCGCACGTTGTAGAAACCTTCCGGAGTGCGCTCGCCGGTGATGAACGGCTTGTCGCGGTCGTCGACGTCGGAAGTGATCAAGGTGGCTGCCTCGGCGTCTGTGCGGGCAATGATGACCGAGGGAACGCCGGAGACGTCCGCAGCGAGGCGCGCTGCGTTCAGCGTGCGCACATGCTGGGCCGTGGGGATCAGGACCTTCCCTCCCAAGTGTCCGCACTTCTTCTCGCTGGCGAGCTGGTCTTCCCAGTGCACACCGGCCGCTCCGGCGGCGATCATGGACTTCATGAGTTCGTAGGCGTTCAGCGGGCCACCAAAGCCGGCCTCGGCGTCGGCCACGATCGGCACCAACCAGTCCTCAACGCTCTGCTTTCCTTCGGAGAACTCGATCTGGTCAGCACGGAGCAGGGCGTTGTTGATGCGCCGGACAACGGTAGGGACCGAGTTGACGGGGTACAGGGACTGGTCTGGGTAGGTGTTGCCCGAGGTGTTGGCATCGGCGGCAACCTGCCAACCGGAAAGGTAGATGGCTTTCAGTCCGGCCTTGACCTGCTGAACTGCCTGGTTTCCGGTCAGTGCGCCGAGGGCGTTCGTGTAGTCTTCCGGGCCGGCATTGCGCAGCTGGTCCCAGAGTTTTTCGGCGCCGCGGCGGGCCAAAGTTTGTTCTTCGGTGACGCGGCCACGGAGCCTGACCACGTCATCTGCGGAGTAGGTGCGTTCGATCCCGGCCCAGCGGGGGTTGGCAGCCCACTCGAGTTCGAGGGCTGCGGCTGCCTGGGCGTTGCTCTGCTCCGGCGTCATTGCGGGTTCAAATGCTGCGCTCATGTTGCTTGCTCCTTGTGCGATGGGGATTTCAGCGATTGAAGCTGAAACCTTGCGTTCTTCTTCGTGATTTCTACTATTCAGCGCTTTTCAAGGGCTTACTAGGGGTAATCGCTGGAAAGAATGGCAGTTCTTCGCGTATTCTCAAGAAATGACGAATGTGGGCTGGAACACAGGAGTGCCGTTGACGCCGCGTGGCAAGGGAGCCGGCGCAAAACCGGAACTGGACATCATCTCCTTGGGCAGGAGGGTGCGGCACCTGCGCAAGAACTTGGGCATGACCTTGGATGATCTGGGCGTCCAGGTGGGCGCCGCGCCGTCGCAACTTTCGCTGATCGAAAACGGGAAAAGGGAGCCCAAGCTGGGGCTGCTGCAGGCACTTGCCGGGGCACTCGGCGTCGGGCTTGAACAGCTCTTGGGGGCCGAGCCTCCCAGCCGGCGGGCGGCGCTGGAAATCGAGCTGGAGAGGGCGCAGCGCGGACCGCTGTACCAGTCGCTCGGATTGCCCACCGTCCGCGTCAGCTCACGGCTTTCCACGGAAGTGCTCGAGTCGTTGGTGGGTCTGCAGCACGAGCTGGAGCGGCGGTTGGATGAGCAGTCTGCAACCCCGGAGGAGGCGCGCCGGGCCAACACTGAACTGCGCATGGAAATGCGTGAGCGCAACAACTATTACCCGGAAATTGAACGCCAGGCCCAGGAGCTGTTGGCCAAGGTGGGCCATGACCGCGGACCGCTGTCCCACCACGTGGCGGCCGACGTCGCCGAGCACCTCGGATTCGACCTTCACTATGTGGGGGATCTGCCGCACTCAACCCGTTCGGTGACGGATTTGAAGAATCGCCGAATTTATCTCACGCAGGGCCAACGCTCCGACCATGACCCCCGTTCGGTGCTGTTGCAGGCGCTGGGCCACTACGTTTTGGGTCACCAGACACCCACGGACTACGCAGACTTTCTACGCCAGCGCGTGTACACCAACTACTTTGCGGCGTCGCTGCTGATGCCGGAACGGGCCACAGTGGACTTTCTCAAGGAGGCCAAGGCTGCCAAGGAACTGGCCATCGAGGACATTCGCGACGCGTTCTCCGTTTCCTATGAGACTGCGGCGCATAGATTCACCAATCTGGCCACGGAACACTTGGGGATCACCACGCATTTCCAGAAGGTGCATGAATCGGGGATCATTCACAAGGCCTATGAGAACGACGGCGTGAACTTCCCGGCCGATCACACCGGCGCGATCGAGGGGCAGTCCGTATGCCGGTTTTGGACCTCACGCGCGGTGTTTGATGTGCCGGACAAGTTCAGGGCGTTCAACCAATACACGGACACCGCCGTCGGAACCTACTGGTGCACGGCAAGGACGGAGCGGCATTCCTCGGGTGAGTATTCACTGAGCATCGGCGTTCCCTATGCCCATGTGAAGTGGTTCCGCGGGCGTGAGACAACCGAGCGTTCGCAGTCCAAGTGCCCGGACCCCGACTGTTGCCGCCGGCCACCTGCCGAACTGTCTGCGGAGTGGGCAGGCAACGCCTGGCCGTCCACGCGCGCCAATTCGCACCTGCTGGCCGCCATGCCGCAGGGCGCATTCCCCGGAGTTGATGAGACAGAGGTGTACAAGTTCCTGGCGGCCCACGAAGGGCGGTAGAGCATCCCGGTGACCCGTCACATAGTGCTGCTTTGAATGTTCAAAGCAGCACTACGTGACGGGTCGGCAGGTGGGATCGGTGCCGGGGCAACGTTTCCTAGATCTTCGCCCCAAGTTCACCTCACAATGGGTCTGCGGTCCGGCGGGGCAACATAGCGTGAAGGTGTCAAGAGCACCAAGGCTCCCAAGAGTGAGGAACTTTCATGACCACGAACCAATTCCCAGTCGTATTGACCACCGACGGCGCAGCTGCCGATAACGAAGATGTTGTTGGAGACAATGTTTCCGTGGTGAATGAGATGTACCTGGCCCTCCTGAACGCAGATGAAATTGCACCCAACGCGTTGCGCAGCTACTTCGTGGACTTTTACCTCACCCAAGCGCTTGACGGCGGATTCGCCCAGTACGTTTTCATGACGCCCGATCGCGAGGAGCTCGATGCCTACATTCGGGAAGGCTTTGAGGCGATGGGGGCAAAGGCGCATCTGGAACTGTTCAACCGTACGGCCGGGCTCTACGATCTCCTCTCCGAGAAGGACGCCGAGGCCTACCTTGAGGACGAATCCGACGAGGAGTCCGAGCGCTCAGCGGGAGTCATCGCCATGGAGGAATTGGACAACGAATTTGAGGAGCTGTTCGAATCCGAGGACGTCACCGGGCTCAACGCCCAGTGGCTGCGCGGGCAAGAGGGGCTGCTGATTTTGGACGCCGAAGAGTTGGCCGCACACATCGCCACTCGTGTGGCAACTGTCACCGATCTCGAGGCGCGCCGGGCCGAGGCAGAATTGGAGGATGCCCCCGAATTTGAGCAGGTCATCCGCGAGCTTTGCTCAGTTGCCGGCCACGAGTTCGTCAAGATCACCATGGGTGATCCCAACTATGAGCACAACGGTGCGAAGGTTTTGGCGTGGCATTTCACCACTGACAAGGGCGAATTCATCATGATCGACGATGACATCGAGGCCGTCATGATCGATCCGCGGGCGCAGGAAGTCATTGCCACAGTTGAATTTGAGCTGGACGACGAACTCGCCGACGCTTAGCTGGATCTTCCTGCCAGGCACAAGGGTGGGGCGCCGCAAGGTGTCCCACCCTTGGAATTTCTGGAACCTGGGGAAAGTAGGAACCCTGCTTTGCCGTAGGCTCAAAGCCATGGAAAATCTCAAATGGACAGGCACGGCCCCTGCCAAAAAATCGTGGCAGGCGATGCCTTTTGCCCCCGGCATGTACAAAATATTCTTGACGGGCGCCCTGCCCAAGGACGCGAACTGGCCCGCAGAATTGACGCCGCTGAAGCGTGGTGACTTGTTGTACGTTGGCAAGGCGACGAACCTGCGCAGCCGCGCCAAGCACCACGCGGTGCAAACTTCCAAGTCCACCCTCCGCCGTTCCCTGGCAGCCATCTTGGGGCTGCAGGCGCAGTGGCACGGAAAATCAGCGCATCCACGGTTGACCGATGTCGACGAAGAGGTGCTCAGCGCGTGGATGGTGGCGAACCTTGGCATGTCGTTTGCCGTGGTGCCAGAGCTTGAACCCGTCTCCGGCCTCGAGGATGCCATGCGCGAAGAACTCTGCCCGCCATTGAACCGTGACGGCCGCTCACCCGAGCAGCTGCACGTCTCGGCGGTCACCGCCGCTGCACAACGTAACGCCCTGCGCGACAAGGGCTAAGCGCGGACTAAAAGTCCCGGCGTCGGGCCTTGGATAACGCCCGACGCCGGAACCTTGCCTTGGGTGCGCGGCGTGCCTCTTGATTGGGGTGCCCAAGTGGCACATGATGATCACAGAGAACCGGTTGCGCAACGAGGAGGAACCTGGGTGCAGTTCCATCAGCACGGATACGTTTCAGGGGATCCGCGCATCAAACCGGCGGCCGGAACCGGAGTTGACAGGCCGGCGCAATTGCCAGAATTGATGGATGTGCTGATCGTGGGTTCAGGGCCCGCTGGCATGATCGCCGCAGCTCAGCTTTCGGCATTCCCGAACATCAACACCCGCATTGTGGAACGCCGCGGCGGACGTCTGGAGATTGGCCAGGCCGACGGCATTCAGGCCCGCAGCGTGGAGACCTTCCAGGCCTTTGGCTTTGCCGAGCGCATCATTGCAGAGGCGTACCGGATCACGGCCACCGTTTTTTGGAAACCGGACCCAGCGGACCGCAGCAAGATTGTGCGGGCTGCGCGGGCTCCCGATGACACCACGGGCATCAGCGAATTTCCGCACCTGATCGTGAACCAGGCCCGCGTCTTGGACTACTTTGCCGAGGTCATGGCGTATTCACCGGCACGGATCAAGCCCGATTACGGGTGGGAGTTCCGCAGCTTGGAGATTGCCGCCGAGGGCGAATATCCGGTGGCTGTGACGTTGGTGGGCACCCAGGGCGAGTTGGCCGGCGTCGAACGGGTTGTCCACGCCAAGTATGTGGTGGGCGCGGATGGGGCGCACAGCGCGGTCCGTGAATCGATCGGCGCCCGGCACACGAGTGTCCATGCAAACCACGCGTGGGGTGTCATGGACGTTTTGGCCGTCACGGATTTTCCTGACATCCGCTCCAAGTGCGCCATCCAGTCCGAGGACGGCGGGAACATCCTGCTGATTCCGCGCGAGGGTGGCTCCTTGTTCCGCATGTATGTTGACCTTGGCGAGGTGGTGGCAGGCGGCGACCGCAGCGTCCGGGACACCACGATCGAGCAGGTCATTGCGAAGGCGAACAGGATCCTGCACCCGTACACCCTGGATGTGCGCAGCGTTGCCTGGAACAGTGTCTACGAGGTGGGGCACCGCTTGACGGACAGGTTCGACGACGTTCCACTGGATCAGCTCGATGACCGCCTGCCGCGGGTCTTCATCACAGGCGATGCTTGCCACACGCACAGTGCCAAGGCGGGGCAGGGCATGAACGTCTCCATGCAGGACGGCTTCAATCTGGCGTGGAAGATCGCGCATGTTTTGGAGGGACGCAGCCCGGCCAGCCTGCTTGCCACGTATTCGGCGGAGCGGAAGGTCATTGCCAAGAACCTCATTGACTTTGATCTTCAGTGGTCTTCGTTGATGGCCAAGCGGCCCGAGGACGGAGGGGATTCCACCGAGCTTGAGGACTTCTATGTGCGGACCTTCGAGTTTCCGGCCGGATTCATGACCCAGTACCAGCCGTCCATGATCGTGGCCGAAGCTACGCATCAGGAGCTGGCCACCGGATTCCCTGTGGGCAAGCGGTTCAAGTCGGCTCCCGTGGTTCGCGTGGCCGATGTGAACCCCGTGCAACTAGGCCACCATCACCGGGCGGACGGACGTTGGCGGCTCTACGCCTTTGCCGATTCGCCCGCTGTGGGGGAGCCGTCGGCGCTGTTGGAGTGGGCCCGCTGGCTGTCCACATCGGATGATTCGCCGTTGCTGAAGTACACGCCGGCGGACGGCGACATTGACGCCGTCTTTGATGTGTTGCTCATTGCCCAACAGGATTTTGAGGGTGTGGATCTGCGCCGTGTGCCGGTCACGTTCATGCCGCGCACCGGACCGTTCGGGCTGATCGACTACGAGCTGGTCTATGCTGCGGATCCCGACCATGACATTTTCCAAGCCCGGGGGATCAGCCGGGACGGCGCCGTGGTGGTGGTCCGCCCTGACCAGTATGTGGCCAACGTCCTGCCGCTTCAGGCGACCACGGAGCTGGCGGATTTCTTCGCCCGGACCATGCAGCCGCTGCGGTAGTTCCCGGTTTACTCAACGCCGCATCACTTGACCTCGGGTTTTCGAGAACCCCGCATCACATTTACGGCAGTTGCGTGGCGCCCGGGCCAACCGCATTGATCGGCAGGTCGTCGCTGAGCATGTCGAAGACGTCCGCACGGAAAGCCGGCGGCACTTCAATGAATTCGCCCACGGTGACCAAGCCTTCGTCAGCCCATTGGGCAATGTTTTGGGCAGCGGCAAGAATGTCCGGATGCACTGTGTCAGGATCCACCAGAGCCTGGATTAGGGGCTCAGCTTCCGGAGGGTATTCCGAGGAGCACTGGACCAACCAATCGGTCATTTCCAGCTGCCAGTATTCGACGTCCAGCTCTTCTGTGCCGGCCAGGGTGACCGTGAAGATGAAGAGGCCAATGAGTTCCCTCATCGTCTCAATGACGTCCTCCTCATCGCCGGAAGAATCTACGGCTGGCTTTGTAACGTAGGCCAGCGAATCCTTGATGGTGATCAGGCCGGCAACATCCAGCATGTCCCAGTAGAGGGAAAGCCGGGCGGCGCGGTACTCCTCCGGCGTGGTGAAGGCGGTGGCGGCGCTCATGAGGCCCAAACCACTGTGGCTTAGAGCAGCCGCGCCGCCCTCATGGTCCACCAGTGTGTTGTGCTCGGTGACGTCCTTGCCGTCCGCGATCCAATCCAGCAGCGCCATCGCGTTCTTCCACAGCGGAGTGTTCAACACCGTGTCGAGGGTTTCCTGCTGCGTGAGTTCCGGGATGTAGACATCGGCGAATTCGTAATTGTCCACGTCCACCACGCCATCTTCATAACCGCCGGCCTCATTGGCACCGTCGGTCCGGGTCAGCTCCGCCTGAACTGCGGGAAGATCTTCTGCCGTGCCCGTCCAGAGTTTGGCATGAGCCAAATAGTTCACATAATCCCTGACACCGCCACGCAAGGAAAGCACACCGAGAGGATTGGCGTGAGCGGTGACTTCCATGACCTCCTGGACCGCGGCAGGAACAAGCGCTGTGGGATCGGTCTGCGGCTCAATGATGCGGTACATGTCAAAGAAATCGTCCAGGATCATCAGACTCATGTCGATCGACTTGTCCGGCCGGCTCTGCGATTCCAGCCACGCCACAAATCCCGGCGACAACGATTCCATGGCCCGCTCCAACCGCATATCCGCAGTGGGCGCCGCTGTCTTTCCGCGGGCGGCTGCGTCGGCGGCGGCTTTGGCCGGGTTGCCGAAACGGGACTTCTTGTTCTTCTGGGCCACAGGGTTCCTTGCGGTCAGCGGGGTAGGACCCCTTAACCGTAGCGGCACTTGCCCAAAGTACGACGGCGGGCGGCTCGCCCCGCACAGAAAGGCGGGTTTCGCCGTCGTACTTCAGGCGCGGCTTGGCTGAGGAATCGCTGAAGTGGTCTTGCTAGTTGGTGAATTCGGTCAGGACGATCTTGCCAGTGCCGTGGCCAGACATGCTTGCCTCGAAGGCCTGTGCCACTTCCTGCAACGGGAATGTTTGGGCAACATCGACGCTGAGTGTGCCGTCTTCGACCAGGGCGCTCAGCCGTTCAAGTTCCCCGGTTCCAGGGCGGACCCAGATGTACTGCCCGCCGTGAGAAAACACGGTCCAATCGGCGATGGAGGCATGCCGGCCATCAGTTTTGAGCAACGCGAGGGTGTCCTGAACAACGTCACCGGCGAAGTCGGCAACGGCGTCGACGCCTTCGGGTGCAATCGCGCGGACGCGTTCCACCAGGCCCGGGCCGTATGCCACGGGCTCGGCACCCAATTCGCGCAGGCGAGCGTGATTCTTAGCGGATCCCGTGGCGATGACCTGTACACCGCCGTTGACGGCAATTTGAATGGCTGAGCGGCCCACGCTTCCGGAACCGTTGTGGATCAGCAGTGTTTCACCTGTCATAACGGCCAGGGCATCGAGTGTGCGTTGGGCGGTCATGCCCGTAAGCGGGAGTGCGGCTGCTTGTTCCCAGCTCAGCGATGCGGGTTTATGGGCCACGATGGCGGCCGGGAGAGCCACGAGTTCGGCGAAGGTGCCGCCCTGGATGGTGTCGCGGCGGCCGTAGGAGTAGACCGCGTCTCCCACCGCGAAATCGGGGGTGTCAAAGCCCACAGCCTCCACCACACCCGCAACATCCCATCCTGGAACAACCGGGAAGTTCACATCCATGAGCCCGTCCAGTCCACCAGACATGATCTTCCAATCAACGGGATTGACGCCGGCAGCCTTAACCCGAATCAGCACGGCGCCGGGGGCGACCTTGGGTATTGGCCGCTGCGTTTGTTCCAGGACCTCGGTGCCACCGTATTGTGCGTACGTCATGGCCTTCATAGTTGAACTCATGGTGTTGGTTCCTTTCCTTACTGCTTAGGAGCCGTTGTGGGCGTCCATGGTGTGCAACGGCGCGGACTCGCCGAAGATTCCTCGTCTGTCTGCGAGCCGTCTACTGGGACTCTGGCGCCACTTTTGGGGCGGCACCGGATTCGTCCTTGACGGTGCACGGACACGAAGCTTAGAAGTCGCGGTCGAGGGTGCCCGATTCGGTGATGGGGGCGAGGGAGCACGGCACTGCGGATGTGCTGGAGACGGACGAGGTTGGCGTCCACACCATGGCCGGTGACGTAGTGGACGTGCGGAGGCTGCCAGCCCCACTGGCGGGTGCTGCCAGGGTCACTGTCACCACGGTTCTGGGCAGGCCGCCGACGGTCACTGTTGTGGCCGTCATCGTGGCGTTGAAGGAGACGGTCTTCTTGTTCTTCGCGAAGTTCCCCTTCGTATTGACCGAGCCAAGGTTTACTGAGCTGCCTGGGCGCTGGACATCCACAGTGTCCCCGTTGTTGCCGGTACCCAGCCCCGAGACGTTGCCATCACGCAGCCGCACCGTCACGGGCAGGGCGGCGCCGGCCCATCCCGGACTGACGGATGCCAAATTGACCTGCTGGCTGTAGGTGAAGGTCAGGGTGTCGCCGGCATCAAACTTGCCGAGAGCTCCGGTGCCGTTAGCGGCCTGAACATCAGCAGCACGGAGCGGGCTATTGTCCACGCGCCGTCCTGTTACCACGGTGGAGATTGTTTCCTTGCCAGCACCGTCGGTTAGGACTGCGCGGAAATCGTACAGCCCGTCGGCCACGGTCCGCGTGTCCCAAGCGCACACATACGGTGTCGCGGCCAGGGTGCAACGCGTGGTCCAGGTGTTGGTACTGGCCGGTGATGACTGGATCCGCACATTGGTCACGCCCGCGGTCGAGTTCGCCGCCGCCGTGAGTGTTGCGTTACCCGAGAGGTACGCGCCTGGATCCTCCATGGACACCGAGGACACGGTGTTGTCCACCAACTTGTTGGTGACCTGCGCCGACGTTGTGCTGTTACCGGCCTCGTCTGTTGCGATGGCCCTGAAATTGTAGGAGGCGGTGGCAAGCGCAGTGGTGTCGAACCGGCATGAGTATGGCGCTTCCGTCACAGTGCAAAGCGTGGCCCAGGTACTTGTGCCCGTGCGGAGATACTGAATCTGAACGTTATTGACTCCCGAGTCCGCGTCCGCGGCCACGGCGGTGAAAGTGCTGACGCCGCGCAACGGCGAGCCGGGATCGCTCATTGTCACTGTGGGCGCCAGGTTGTCTACCTGCACATCGGCAACGGTATCCGAATACGTGGAGGTGGAACCCGAGACGGCAACGGCGCGAAGGTCATAGAAGTCATTGGCGAAGAGGCTCGTGGCCCAGGTGCATTGATAGGGGGACAACAGGTTTAGGCACAGTGTGTTCCACTTGTTGGCGCCCGCCACGGAATATTCCACACGGACGGTGTAGATGGCATTGCCCGGACTGTTTAGGGTAACGCCGAGATTCACGTTGCCGCGGACAGTATCTCCGGGACTGTTGAAGAGCACCGCGAAAGCGTTGGTCACCGTGGTTTGGATGGTGGCTGATGTGGTGGAGAGACCCGAGTTGTCCGTGGCAATGGCCCGGAGGCTGTAGACCCCGTCCGGCACGGTCTGGGTGTTCCACGTGCACGAATAGGGTTCGACCACCCGGGTGCACAGTGTGGTCCATGTGCCGCCGGATGGCAGGTATTGGATGGTGACGTTGCGGACGCCTGCCTCGGCGTCGCTGGCAACAGCTGTCAGTGCAACGCTTGCCCGGATCGTCGTGCCGGGGTTGGCCAGGGTGACCGAAGGAGGCGTCCAGTCAGCCGCCGTGGCGAAGGTGCTGCCCGTGTTGGCGGTGGTTGCTGTGAACGCAGCCGAGGAGAACGTTGTGGAGGAGGCGACCACCAGGACCGTCAGGGCGGCAACAAGGCCGACGGCGGTGCTTGCCTTCAGGTGTCGGGCACGGGCACGCGGGGGTGGCGGGGCTGTGGGGCCTTCGGCTGCTCCGGAACCCGCCAATTCAGAAATCTCGGAACCTTCTGAATCTGGTTCCTCGGCGCCACCATCTGGTGAGTCGTCTGGAGTGTCACCCGCAGAGTCCGGCGATTCGCCTGTCTCCTCACCATCGTTGGGCGGCCGCAAACCGAAAACGGCCAGGACCACGGCGAGCAGGGTCAGGACGCTCCACCAGGCAAGGGCGGGAAAGTTTCCTAGCCCCAGCCAAAGGCCGGGTAGCCCCACAAGCGGAACAAGGAGCCGGGCCTGGCCGGTGATCTGTTCCCGTTTGAGGGGGCTGCTGTCTGGCTCGGCGTTGGCGTCGCCGGCCGTGACGAAAGTGCCGTCTGAGTTTTCGGCAACGATCCGGTGCAGACGGGTCTTCTCGACACCGCTGGGTTCGGCTTCGGCGGGGCTGGTGAATTCCACGACCCCGCCCACCGGGACCTTATGTGAGGAATC
Organism: Arthrobacter alpinus; assembly: GCF_900105965.1. Lineage (NCBI taxonomy): Bacteria > Bacillati > Actinomycetota > Actinomycetes > Micrococcales > Micrococcaceae > Arthrobacter > Arthrobacter alpinus. The sequence goes on along the minus strand of NZ_FNTV01000001.1, from coordinate 2,975,099 downwards.
GAAGCTTGCTGCGAGCACCACATCGCCGGGGCTGATAAGCGGCTCCATGGATCCGCTCTGGACCACCGTGCCGTGCCAGCCTAGAAGGGCAGGCAGCACGGCGACAAGGGCCAGACACAAAAGCACGCCCAGATAAAGCCGCGAAAGAAGGGATGCCAGAAAGAGCACCCAACCGTCAGCTGACAATAGCGGGCCCAGCCGGGAGGAATTCCGGGCGGACCCGGGTTCCTCCCGGTTCACAGATTAACGCTGCCGTTGCCTCCCGGCTACGGCGTTGTCGGGGAAGCGTTGGACTGGAGTTCCCAGACCAGATCGAGGCCTACGCGGGCGCCCTGCAGGGCGTTGATCTCTTCCTGGCTCATGCCCGTGGTGTCGAAGCGCCAGGTACCGCGGTAGCTTCGGGTTTCGCCAGGGGTACCCGCCGTCGCCCAGGGGGATCCGCCGGTGGCGAAGTTCTGCGTAGTGGTGGACAGCGCGGCGATTGTCATCTCTGGGACGTTATTGGAGGTGGGGGTGAATCCGGTGCAATCGTTGAAGGATCCGCCTGTGCCCTGTTCCAGATCGAAGAAGATGCGGTTTTCCAGGCCCTTGGCCGAGATGAGATTCTGTGTGTAGGGCTTGACTACGCCGGGGACGTTGGACTGTGACGTCACCACGATGCACTTTTGGCCGGTTTGGCCCGGGACGATGTTTTCCACCGTGAACGCGGCAGCACCCAGGTCATCGTCGGAGAGGGTCACATTGCCGGTGGACCAGGAGCTGCCGGAGTTGCGGGTGGAGGCGGTAAAGGCGGCCTGTGAGCCTTGCCAGACCATGCCGCCAGCGATCATGACGGCCACCGGTGCGGCGGCGAACATGGCGATTTTGCGTGTTAGCGAAGAGGGGGTTTTCATGACTGAGACCTTGTCTTTGAACCGATGGAGTTAGTATCCTTGCTCGGTTGTGTCACAGACCCTCCCAGGAATCCGCAAGCCCCCAAGCGCCGACAATCCCAGCGGAAGGGATTGTCCAGCTGTTATTGACACTAACGGCCATGCCTAGCGGGGCCTAGTACTTCACCGATTTCTAGCCATTCGGACAGCTTTGCAGTGTCACATCAGGGGGCAATGGCGACTCATCCGCGCGTGGGCTGAGACTGCTCCGCCTGCACCACGCGTTCCGTCCAGCGGCGTTGGGCGGCTGTGTCAAGGACGGCTTCCACCCACCGGCCCATCCCGGCGTAAGCCTGCACCCGTGTCTGGGCCGGTGAGAGGAATACGTCGTGGAAGGCTCCCGGAATCTTGTGCAGGGTTATGTGGGTGCCCAAGTCCAAGGCGCGCTTGGCCACCGCGTCCACATTGAGCACAACGTCGGCGGCCAACGCTGTGGAGGACCATTTGGGCTGCAGGTAGCTCTTGTCCGAAAGCATGACGAGCACCGGCACCTGCACCCCCAAGCCGCGGGCCACCTGCGCCTGTCCCTGGAACACCGCGTTAAGGAACGAAGGCGTCACGGGGAAGCCTCGGTCGGGGCGCCACTGCGATTCGTACTCCCACTCGCCGTCGTACTTCTTGGACACGGCCCGCGTGTAAAAGCCGGGATCGAGGGGCGGCAGCGGCGCCAACGGCTTGAACCGCGTCCGCGCCTGGATGAGCGGGGCAACCATGGCCCGGCCCACCTCGCTGGCCTGAAACTCCAGCCAGGGGCTGTTAAGAACCACGGCGGCTGCCGCACCCGGGTGACGCGCGGCCCACAGGCTTAGGGTGAGCCCGCCGGTGGAATGGCCCAGCAAAATCAAGGGCCGTTCGTGTGGGCGCTCCGGGTGGCTCTCTGGACGTTCCCGTCCCGCCAATGCGTCAAAAGCGGCGCTGAGGCGGTGCCGAGCCTCCTCCAAAAACGCTATTTCAAAGGAACGCGGATCCGTGGCCTCTTCCGGTTCCGAAAACGGCATGATCTGCTCGGGGACCTTGCTGCGTCCCATGGCAACGAGTGCGGCCGCGATGTCGGCGTCGTACTCGGTGAGGGAGGAAACCTGGCCCGGGATCTGGCCCGGGCGCAGGCTGCGACCGTAATTGTGCAAATCCAGCGCATAGAAGTTGGCGCCGGCGCGGTGCCAAAACTCCGCGAGTTCGTGCTGGAAGAAGTAGTCCGACCAGCCGTGGACGTACAGGACATCCGCCCCGCTCAAGGACGACGGCGCCCATTGCGGCACGTTGCCAACGTAGCGGACAAGCGTTGCGGGGGACCCGGAGGACAGCTCAAGGGTGAGCTTTTCAAAATCGGGCCCTAGGACGTCCTGCTCCCAAGTGGTCATGCCTCGATGCTAGCGGTTAAGACCAATATCCGAGTGCGAATTCGGCAATGACCACCGAAAGCATGAACGATGCGGTGATGGCCACCAGGCCCACAGGGATGATTTTCCAGCCAATGTTCTTCAGCAGCGGCACGTCCTTACCCAGCGAGAGGCCCGCCAAGGTCAGCATGACTGTGGCGATGGAGAGGAAGTCGACGGCCGAGACCAGCGTGGTCAGCCAATGCGCGGCGAAGAACCACGGGCTGGAAATGTAGGCGCCGATGGTGGTGATCCAGATGATCGCGGAGATCTTGCGGGACACCTTCCCAAGGAACAGGCCAAGAAGCACCAGCGCCATGAGCACGGCGTAGCCGCCAAAGACGTTCCAGTGCAATCCCTTGGCGGCCACTGACGCCGTGGCCAAGCCCAGAATGCTCAACACACTCAGCGAGAGCCACAGTGGCAGCTTGACCTCGGCCGAGGACTGGGCCACCTTTTCGCGGAAGTCGCGGTTGACGTCGTCGTCCGCGGGTGCGGTTGCAGAAACGGGGGTGGCGGCAACGGCGGCAGCCTCGGCGCGGCCCTTTCGGGTGAGCAGCTTGTAGAACTTGTCGGCAAGGGGGAGCGAAACATAGATGCCGACATAGACACCAAGGATGGTGGTGATCAGGTTGGAGACGGCTGCCATGCCAAGGATGGCCTGCTCATCGCCCGGGTAGGCCTCGATGATGCTGGCTGCGGAGGCGGCCATCATGGAACCGGAGCCCACGCCCGAACCCATGGCCAGAGCCAGCGGGTTGAAGATGCCCCAATTGGCCACCAGGGAGGTCAGAAGGGTGATGAAAACGGCGCCAAAGAGCGTGCCGAAAACGTACATGGCAAGGACGCCGCGGTACTGGTCGGAATCGGCTCCGTACTTTTCCGAGACCATGGCGAATGATGGCTCGCGGTCAAGGGAAAACGTGGCGCCGACAGTTGCCTTGCCCATGCGCAGCAGTACTGCGAGCGGCAGTGCAAGGAAGACGGTACCCAGCAGGTGGCCGACCTCCTGCAGCAACAGGGCGGGGCCGGCCTTGACCAGTACGGGAAGGCTGGGGCCAATATTGAAGGCCAGGCGCGCCACCAGCAGCATGACGGCAACGCCCACCAGCGCCGAGGCCACCTTCTGCAGGTCAAGGCCCAGCGGCTTGAATTTTTGAATGGAGATCAGCAGGCCCACGATCAGGCCCCACACCATGGGGAAGATGACAATCGAGCCAATGCCAACGTTGATCTTGGTGGATCCGATGAACTGCACGGCCACGGCGATGACAATCGCCAGTGCGGCTATGGGCAGGGTGTGCTTGAGGCCCGCTTTGGCAGGGGCGATTCGAGTGCTCATGGTGTGTGTACCTCAGTCTTGTCGGGTGTAGGCAGCTGCGATGAAGCGCTGGCGTTGTTGCGGGTTGCTGGCGGCGTCGGCCGTGGTCCAGGCCAAGGCTGTGGCGGCCTCAAACATGACCGTGTAGGCCTCCGGGGTATCGGCGAGTGCCGCAAATGCGTGCGAGTGGATGGGGACGTCCGCGCCTGGGATGCTGAGCCACGGGTGCAGGCTCGGGATGACCTGGGAGACATTGCCCATGTCGGTGGAGCCGCCGCCCAGCCCGGCGGCGGGGGAGGTGTCCTTGCCAAAGAAGTCCATGGCTGCGGTCCAGTGTGCGGCCAGGTCATCGTCCTGACTTAGCGGTTCATACAGGGGCTCGGTGGATTCAATGGTGAGCTCCGTGCCGGTGGCCAGGGCTGCGCCTTCGAAGCAGCGGCGGACACGGATGAGCAGGGACTCGTATTCCGGCAAGGTGAAGGCGCGGCATTCGAATTCAACCACGGCAAGTTCGGGGATGATGTTGGTGACGTGCCCGGCCTCCGCCACGTACATGGCAATGCGATGGTCGCCCGGAATCTGCTGGCGCAGCAGGCCCACGGCCACCTGGCTCAGCACGGCGGCGTCCGCCGCGTTGACGCCCAGGTGCGGTGCGGCGGCCGCGTGAGCTGCCTTGCCCGTGAAGGTGGCCCGATACCGACCCACGGCCTGGGCGCTGGTTCCGGCAGGGTTGTAGGTGATGCCGTCCTGAACCGGGTGGACCATCAAAGCCAGCCCCACGCCGTCGAACGCGCCAGCCTCCAGCATGATCGCCTTGCCGCCGCCGTGTTCTTCGGCGGGCGTGCCGATGGCCTTGAGCGTGATGCCTAGCGCGTCGGCGTGCGGCGCCAGGGCCAGCGCGGCGGCAACCGAGGCTCCGGCGATCAAGTTATGTCCGCAGGCATGGCCAATCTTCGGGAGGGCGTCGTACTCAATGCACAGGGCAACGGTGAGTTCGCCGCTGCCCACGGTGGCGGTGAACGCCGTCGGCAGTCCAGAGGTGCCTGTCTCGACCTCGAAGCCGCCCTCGCGCAGCAGCTCAACAATGGCGGCGGAGGCGCGGACCTCCTCGAAGGAGAGTTCCGGGTTGGCATGAATGTCGCGGGCCAGGGCGTGGACCTTTTCACGCCACAGTTCGACGCCGGACGCGAGTTCCGTATGAAGGGCGGCTGCCGCTGGGGTGGTATTGGTGGGGCTCATGGTGGGATTCCTTGAAAAGAGTGCGGTGAAAAATGTTGGTGCTAATCGAGGTGGATGTCGAGGTCTTTCCAGAGTTGTTGCGAGCGGCGGATGGTTTCGCGGCTGCGCTCCGGGTGGGCGGCCTGCATGCCGGCCAGCAGGCCGTAGACGACGCTGGTGGTGGCGGTGACGGATTGGAAGAAGGCGATCCCTTCGGACGGGACAACCAAGAGGTGTTCGGCGATGGTGGCCAGGCGGCCGCGGCGCATGTCGCTGATGGCGATGATGGTGGCGCCGGCCTGGTGTGCGGCCTCTGCTGCGGCGATCATCTGGCCGATTGAGCGCCAAATGTTGATGACCACCAGAACATCGCCGGGGCCCAGCGTGTTGGTGCTCGTGACGAGGTGAACGCCACCCCTGCTTTCCAAGGTGATGGGGTAGCCCATGGTGGCGCCAAGGTGCGCCATGACGCCGGCCGGGGCGGCATAGGATCCGTGGCCCAGGACCAGGATGGACTTCGCCGCGGCCAAGGTGGCGATGGCCGCTTCCACTTCCTCGGGTGCGTTGGCTTCAAGGGTGAGACGCAGGTTTTCCATGTCACGTGTCAGTGCTGCGCGCAGCGGGCTGCTGTGCTCCCCGTGCTGTACCAGCGTGTCTTCCGTGGAGATCTTCACGAGGTAGCGTGAGCGCAATTCACGCTGCAGGTCCGGCCATCCCTGAAATCCCAGGGATTGTGCCGCCCGCACCACTGATGAGTTGTTGACCTCGGCGAGGGCCGCGATCTCAGCGATTTCCGCGTATGAGGCGAGCTGTGGGTTGCGAATGATCACCTCGGCCACACGGTCCTGGGCCTTCGGCAGGTTCTGGCCGGCCATGATGTCATCGAGCCAATCGATGCCGGGGCCGGAGGGGTCCATGCGAGACGGGGTACCAGCTGCGGTTGCCTTGGCAGGGGGTGTTAGTTGGGTCACTCTGCAATTATGATTGCAGGAATGTTGAAAAAGCAATCGAAATTGCAAGAATCTCAAATATCAAGGTTCCGGGGGAGCGCTGTGCATATGCTGAGGGTGGGCATGGTCAGAAAATATTTTCCGAGACAAGTCGGTCATGGCATGGGTATTTGGAGCCGGGCGGCTGAAATTATCATGTTTGAGAACTAGGGTGTTGACCCTGACACAGTGTGAGGGGCGTAAACCTGAAGATGTCATGTTTTACATAGGAGATTTCGCCAGAGTCGGACGGGTGTCGGTGCGCATGTTGCACCACTATGACGCCATCGGGCTGTTGTCCCCTGACCACGTCGATTCCACCGGCTACAGGCTCTACGAAGCCACGGCACTTGCGCGGCATGTTGCGGCTGCGCCGCGAGGAGCTGGAGGATCAGCTTGCCGCTGACGCCGCCAGGCTGGCATCAGTGGAGGCGAGGCTCCGCGTCATTGAAAGTGAGGGCGTCATGCCTGAATATGAAGTCATCATCAAGTCCCTGCCGGCGCTCCGGCTCGCGGAACTTTCCGCCGAGGCGGCAAGCTTCGAACCGGAGTCCATCAGCCCCGTCATTCAGCCGCTGTACAAGCAGTTGTACACGGCGCTGGCGGCTGCCGGAATGTCACCCGCGGGTCCCGGGGTTGCCTACTACGAAGCGCTCGACGGCGGTCGCGTCCGCGTGCACGCCGGCTGCCCCATCCCCGATTCCGTTCGGGGCGGGGAGTTCGACGTCGTCACGCTGCCTGCGGTGAAGCAGGCCGCAACGCTGATCCACCGCGGGACAATGGACAATGTCATGCCGTCTGTGCAGGCTCTGGCCCGTTGGATCGCCTCAAACGGGTTCACCTCCCTGGGGCTGAACCGGGAGCTGTATCTTGACTACGGCATGAGCGAGGACCCGGAGCAGTGGGTCACCGAATTGCAGGAACCTGTGGCCTCCCTTAGGTGACGGCAGAGGCGGCCTGCCCGCGCTCGGGCAGGCTGCACGGGCCCGGGTTAGGGCTGTGGCTCGAGCATCCGCCGCTTGTTTTCGGCGAAGGCCTTGGCGGTGTGCTCATCGAAGGCAGTGCAGTTGCCGCCTATCAAGGCTTCCGCGGCGGCCTCGATGCGCGGAGTTTCGGCTGGCTGGCCGGCCTGAATCTGGCCGGAGGGGCCCACTACGATGTACCCCCACTCGTAGAGTGCGTCGCAGCCCAGTGCGCAGGTGAGCATGGCGTTGGATTCGTAGTCCATGCGCTCGTCGTCGGTGCATTCGGGACGCGGCTTAATGTGACCGGCAATCAGCAACCGGGCGGGGTACAGTTCCCCGCAAAGTGCGCACGGTGCAGTCAAGCGTCCCCGCAGCAAGTTCTTGCGCAGATAGGCCTGTTCCAGACGAATGGTTGTTAAGGTTTTTTCATCAGGTTCATCGGCTCCCCACACGCTGCCGGGCAAGCCGCGAAGGCTCGTGGCCGAGGATTGCGGAGCTGTCACGCCGGCCTCTGCCAGCAGTTCCTGTCCCTCTTCGGCAGAGAGAGCTGAAATGTAGCGCTGCATGGGTTTTCCGGCGGCGTTGAACGGCCCGGGGCCACCCTCTGCCGTGATGTCCGCTGCTCGTTGGCGGTGCAGCTGCAGGTTTTGGGCCAGAGGATGGGTACGCACCAACCAGCCATTGTCTGGTTCCCCTAGCTGCTTTTCAAAGCCTTCGGGACGCGGGGCGTCTTGCCACTTTTCAGCGACCACGCTGACGGCTCGCACGTAGGGGCCAAAGTAGTTGAACACCACATCGCCCTTGCGGAGCTCCTTGATGATTTTACGTTCCGCCTCGGCCTCACCCTCAGGATCCGGACAACTCCAGAGGATTCCATCGTCGATTGCTGACTCGTAATTGCGTCCGTGGCTGACCCACCAGTACTTCATGTGTGTAACTCCTCGCGTCCTTGCTGTGGCATTCGGCGTTCCAATTCAGCGTAACCCTTATGGCACCCCTGTGGGCAGAAAGTGCAGCTCATGGCAGAATTGAGGGTGACCTGGGTGCAGACGGGTCCAGTGATAATACAGCCGACCAGCAATCTCCTCCGGGGGCCGCCGGTATGAGCAAACCACTTAAACAAAAGAAATTTGAGACTTCATCATGTCCTCGCTGCAAAGCAATGCTTCGGCAACCCCTCTTAAAGACAGTGCCGCCCCCACCTTTGCCGCCGTCGGAAGCCCTTACTTTGGGATCCTGCTGGCGTGCATGGCGGTGATCGTCATTCTCTCCAACATTGGCGCCTCCAAGGGCGTGCAGTTTGGCCCCATCATCACCGACGGCGGCTTCTTCCTGTTCCCCTTCGCCTACATCCTGGGCGACGTGATCAGCGAAATCTACGGCTTCAAGGTCAACCGCAAGGCCATCCTCACCACGTTTGCGCTGTCCATCTTCGCGTCACTTTGCTACTGGGTCATCATCGTGTTGCCCGGCTTCACCGACGACTACGGCGTGGCGAAGCAGCAGGCCCTGCAGGATGCCCTGGGCCCCGTGCCGCAGATTGTTCTGGCCAGCCTTTTGGCGTTCTTGGCCGGCCAGACAGTCAACTCCCTGATCATGGTGCGGCTGAAGGCGCGGCACGGCGAGCGCAAGCTGTGGGTGCGGCTCATGGGTTCCAGCGGTGCCGGCGAATTCCTTGACACCCTCATTTTCTGCGCCGTGGCCGCGCCAGTGATCGGGATCGTGGGCTTTGGCATGTTCGCCAACTACGTGGTGGTCGGCTTCCTCTACAAGGTGGGTGTGCAGTACGCGCTGATCCCCGTCACCTCGGTCGCGATCGGCTGGTTCAAGCGCAACGAACCTTCTTACAAGGCGTAGCAGTTTCGCCGAGACAGACGGACCCCTGTTGAGTTGGACGCTGCACAACGTCCAGCTCAACAGGGGTCTGTCGGCTTCGGCGCGAAGGGACTACCGCTTCGGGTAGTAGCGGCGCAGGGCTTCGGCCTTGAACGCGAAGAACGTGCCGTCCTCGATGGCCAGGCGGGCGTCGTCGACCATCTTGACCACAAAGCGTTCGTTGTGGATGGAGATCAAGGTGGCCGACACCATCTCCTTGGCCTTGTACAGGTGGTGGATGTACGCGCGGGTGTAGTTTTCGCAGGTGTAGCAATCGCACTCGTCGGACAAGGGCGTGAAATCACGCTTGTACTTGGCGCCGGAGAGGTTGAAGCGGCCGTCCGGGGTGTAAAACGCGGAGGTGCGGGCCACACGGGTGGGGGAGACACAGTCAAAGGTGTCTGCCCCGTTTTCGATGGCCGTGAAGATGTCGTCCGGTTCGGAGATGCCCAGCAGGTGGCGGGGCTTGTTCTCCGGCAATTCCTCGGAGCACCAGCGCACAATGGTGCCCAGATTCTCCTTCTCCAGGGCCCCGCCAATGCCGTATCCGTCAAAGTTCATTTCGCCCAGATCGTGCGAGGCCTTGCGCCGCAGATCCTCATACTGGGCGCCCTGGATCACGCCAAAGAGCGCCTGGTACGGCTTGCCCACGCGGTCCTCGGTGAGGCGGAAGTGCTCGTCAATGCAGCGCAGGGCCCACAGCCGGGTCCGCTCCAGCGACATCTCCTGGTAGCCGCGCGAGTTCAGCAGAGTGGTCAGCTCATCGAAGGCAAACATGATGTCGGCACCAATTTGATGCTGAACCTGCATCGAAATTTCGGGGCTGAAGCGGTGCATGTCACCGTTGAGGTGGGACTTGAACCAGACGCCGTCGTCGTCAATATGGGCCAGGCGCTCCTTGCCCACGGCCACCGAATCATCGGCTCCGGCATGTGGGGAGGACGCGGCCGCATCCATGTTGATGACCTTCTTGAATCCCGATCCCAGGCTCATGACCTGGAAGCCGCCGCTGTCGGTGAATGTGGGCCCCTGCCAATTCATAAACTTGCCGAGCCCGCCGGCAGCGTCCAAAATATCTGCGCCGGGCTGCAGGTACAGGTGGTAGGCGTTGGAGAGCAACGCCTGCGCGCCGAGTTCTGTCATGGATTCCGGCAACACGGATTTCACGGTGGCCTTGGTGCCCACGGCGATGAATGCCGGGGTCTTAATGGTGCCGTGCGGTGTTGTGATGACGCCAGTTCGGCCCTGGAATTTGCCGCCATTGCGTTCAATGGCATCGGCGTCAGGAGCGCACGTCTCGTTCAGCCGGGTGGTGACCTCAAAGCCGAATTCAGCCTGTGACGCCGGCCCGCCGGGGACGGAGTGCGGTTCGGTGGTGTGCGCTGGCGTGATGAGATCCGTGACGGTTTCTGGGGTGGGCATTGTTCCATTTTGCCAGTCTTTGTGTCCCGTCATGACACCGTGTGAGAAGAACGACGGCGTTGCTTGCCTCACGCAACGGGTCGCCAACAAGGCGTTCCCCCGCTCCGGGACGTAAAGATCCAGAACGAGGGAACACCTTGCTTGCGGTGCGGAGCCCTTAGTGGTGGGCGTCGACCAGCACTTGAGGCGCGCTCGGCGCCTCCTCGGTGGCGTTCTTCTTGCGTGGAATGAGTGCAGCCAGCACAACGGCCACAACCGCTGCGAGGATGGCAATCAGGAATGTGGTGTGGAAACCGGCCAGGGTTGGCACAGTTGCCGGTCCGATCGACATGGTCATGTTGGCCAGGACCACGCCCATCACGGCGGCCGAGGTGGAGGTGCCCACGGCGCGCATGAGTGAGTTCAAGCCGTTGGCGGCACCTGTTTCCTTCAGTGGGACGGCTCCCATAATCAGGGCGGGCATGGCGGCATAAGCCAAGCCGATGCCTGCTCCGATGATCATGCCGGCAGCGATGACCTGCCACACGGCGTCCGTCAGGAAGAACGCAAGGACGTAACCGGTGCCAATCACAACCGCGCCGGCGATCAAGGTCACCTTGGGGCCTCGGCGGGCTGACAAGCGTGCCGAGACGGGTGAGAGTGCCATCATGACCAGACCACCCGGGGCCATGGCCAAGCCGGCTTGAACCATGGACAGGCCGAGTCCGTATCCGGTGGCGGTAGGAGCCATGAGCAGCTGCGGGAAGGCCAGACTCATGGCGTACATGGCGAAGCCGACGGCGATCGAGGCGAAGTTTGTGAAGAGCACCTGGGGGCGGGCAGAGACGCGCAGGTCAACCAAGGGAGCGGAGACGCGCAGCTCAAAGATGCCCCACAGAACCAAGATGACCACGGCGGCTGCAAACAGGCCCAGCGTCAGAGGGCTTCCCCAGCCCCAGTCTGCACCCTTGGTGATCGGCAGCAGCAAGGCCACGAGTCCAGCGGCCAGACCTGCTGCACCCACGCCGTCGAACCTCGCCGGCGTGCGCAAGGCGGACTCCGGAAGCACAACGAGAACCAACAGCAAGGCCAGAACGGCCAAACCGGCGGCGGCCCAGAACAAGACATGCCAATCGGCGTTCTGTGCAATCAGGGCCGAGATCGGCAGACCGATGGCGCCGCCAACACCCATCGTGGCGCTGATGGTGGCGACGGCCGAGCCAACTTTTTCACGAGGCAGTTCATCGCGCAGAATGCTGATTCCCAACGGGATCACACCCATGGCCAACCCCTGCAGGATTCGGCCAGCCAGCATCATGCCCAGGGAGCTGGTGAGGGCGCAGATGATGGAACCGGCCACGAGTAGCACCAGTGAGATGACCAGTACGCGCCGCTTGCCGAAGATGTCGCCCAGGCGGCCGGCAATGGGCGTGACAATCGCTCCGGCCAGCAGGGTTGCGGTGATGATCCACGACGTGTTTGTGGCGGAGGTGTGCAGGAGCGCCGGCAGCTGGGGGATGAGCGGCACCACGATGGTCTGCATGAGTGAGGCGACAATGCCCACGAACGCCAAGACTGCGACGGCGGCGCGTGGGGAAGGGGATTTCTTGCTGGGTGTTGAACTGATTTGGCTCACTGGGCTCCTGGATAAGGGAATTCGGCACGCAAAGCGCTTATGCATCATACAACTCATTTGTGCAGTGCAAGCAACTTGCATGAAGCAACCGCTTGCTAAACTTGAACGGAAGCCAGCCCATACCCAGGGAGACACATGACGGACGCCAATGATTCGGTACAGCAGATGCAATACGAACTCATGCTTCTATCCCGGTATCAGCTCCGCCCCCACCCGCGGGATACGCCCATGATCGAGCGCTCGGCCTATTTGTTGTTGAGCAGGCTTGAGCTGGTGGATCCGATGACGCTCAAGGAACTCTCGCACGCCTTGCGCCTTGACACTTCCACGGTGCATCGCCAGCTGGGGGCACTATTGCGTTTGGGGTATGTGGAATACGTGCCGGGAGCGGCAGGCGAAGTGGCCCGCCGCGTAGCTCCCACAACACAAGGGCTCGCGGCCTTGGTCCAGACAAGGGCAACTTACGAGGCAGGGCTCCGCGGAGTAGTGGGCACGTGGCCCGAGAAAAAGCGGCAGCAGCTCATGGTGCTCTTGCGGGAGTTCAACCAGGATGTGGAAACAATGGAGGATGCGCCTTGGCCGCGGTTAGGCGACGCTGCGCTTTCGGGCACTGCGCAGGGCTGACACTTGAGAGGCTTGCCGGGTCAGCCCTCGGGGAAGTGGTCTTCCATGAAGGAGTCCCATTGTGAACCGATGGCTTCAAAGGCCGCAGTTCCCAGCCCGTAGCTGCTGACGATGATTTGGGCGCCGGGATGCTCACGGACTCCCTCCAGCTGTGCTTGGCGGGCCATCACCAGCAGTCCGTCACCGTGCTCGGCGTAGTCCGCCACCGTCAGGCCCAGCTGAGTTTCGGTGCGATACCAAACCTTGCCCTTCAGGGTTGCCCCTGTGTTGAGTGTGAGTTCATACGGTTCGCCGGGATCGGGCAGCCACCCGGTGTCAATGCCCAGGGCATCCCAGAGGTTGGTGTGCGCAGAGCTGGTGCCGTCAACATAGATGGTTCGGCGCGGGGTCCTGGGATGGTGCTCCACTGCGAATTTCAGCTGCTGCAGGAACATGGTCCAGCCCTCGGTGATGTCATCGTCATACTTGGCCCATTCACCCGTGGCCTCGCCGCGGGTGAGGGTCAATAGGGTGCCATCTGGCCGCGGCTCCAGCGTGAACACGTCGCCCATTTCCAGATCCAGGCGCAGGTGATCGGGATGCTCGGTCACGTTGGAGTAATAGATTTGCTGGATTTCATCATCCAGACCTTCCATTTCCCACCCGTGCCATTGCGCGAGTCGGCCCGGTTCACGGAGCATGAGCCACAACTGTTCGGCATCTGCGTTAACAAGGACAGAGAGCTGGGTGGTCGCCATGGAACGTAATCTACGCCGGATAGTTCACGGGGCTAGGGTTACACGCCCAAGAGCCGAATGAGGCTTCTAGCGCCCCAACCCTGCGTAGGAGATCGCCTGACGCACCAACGAGCCGCGGCCGCCCACGAACTCTTCCTGCACGCCGGGGCTCAGGACTTCTTCCGGTGTCATCCAGGTCAGTTCAAGCGCGTCTTGGCGGGGTTCGCATTCACCCGTCACCGGGATCACGTAGACCATGGCCACGGCATGCTGGCGCTCGTCGGTGAAGCCCGTCTGAGAGGGGGAAGGCAGATATTCGGCCACGGTGAACGGGACAGGGCTTACTGGAAGCTGCGGGAACGCGAGCGGCCCCAGATCCTTTTCAATGTGGCGGATCAGGGCGGCGCGAATGGTTTCACGGTACAGAACACGCCCGGAGACCAGGGTGCGCACCATGGAACCTTCGTCGTCGGCCTGCAGCAGCAATCCAACCTCGTTGACGTAGCCGAGGGGATCAAGACGCACCGGAACGGCTTCCACATAGACCATGGGAAGCCGGTTTCGGGCTTCGTACAGGTCTTCATCGGACAGCCAGCCGGGATAAGGATCAGGTGTGCGAACGCTCATACCTAAGTTTTACCCCATACCCGCCCCGAGTGCCGCACCGGATCTGTGAAATCGCTCAAGTTCGACGCCGGACACCGCACCGGCCGCCGTGGTCACGAAGCCACCGTTTTTGGCCCGGAACAGGGATCCGCCGCCCGGGTGCTCGGCGACGAGACGGGCACCGATGTTGGACAGGACCTTGTTGGCGGCGGCGATATCCGGGGTCCGCCACACGACAGTGACCGCCAGCGGCGTGTCGTCGGCGGGGAGACGCAGATCGGTGGAGGGATCGGCCAGAAAGGTGAAGCCGTCGGGGGCCGTGACGCGCGCAGAGGTGCCGTGGGCGGATTCGATGAGTTCAGCGGCGGTGCCGTCCTCGAGGGTGCGGCGGACAAAGATCTCGCAGTCGCGCACCTCAAAGCCCAAATCCGTGGTGCCATCACCGGCGCTGCCAGCATCCACCGCGTGCACGCCTACCTTGCCACTGCCGGAGTCAAAGACGCGCCAACCGCCCTGGTTCTCCACGCAGCGCAACCCTTGAGTGAGGAGTTCCGCGGCGAAATCATCGATCCGTGACGTGTAGTGGACGGGGCGGACGCGCAGCATGGTTTCTCCTGGTGGTTCCGGGGGTGCTTCCAATATTAGTGTTGAGCCATGGCTGAACTTCCTGAACTCCTGCTCCCCGACTCTGCTGCCTGGCGCGAATGGCTGGTGCGCAACCACGAGTCCAGCCCTGGTGTGCGGCTGGTGCTGCACAAGAAGGGCGGGAATGTGACGGAGCTGAACTACGCTGCTGCACTGGACGAGGCACTGTGCTTCGGTTGGATTGACGGAGTGGCCGGCAAGCGCGACGACGGCAGTCACCTGCGCCGGTTCACGCCACGGACGCGGACCAGCAAATGGTCAAGAATCAACACCGGGCACTATGAGCGGCTGGTCGCGGCGGGGCTCATGCAGCCGGCAGGGACGGCAGTAGCGGATGCAGCGAAGGCCGACGGTCGATGGGAGATTGCCTACTCCGGGCAGGCGGATGCCCAAGTCCCCGATGATCTTGCCGAGGCGATTTCTGCCAGTCCACGGGCGCAGGCGATGTTTGACGTGCTCACCTCGGTCAACCGCTATGCCTTGATTTACCGCACCAACTCGGTCAAGACCCCGGCCGTCAGGGCGTCAAAGATCGCCGGATTCGTGCAGATGCTCGAGGCCGGCGAGACACCGTATCCGCAAAAAAACCGTCCGTAACGCGCGGCTTTTTCGCGCCTAGAGGGAGGCCGCCGCCGCGAGAACTGTCCAGCGCTGCACTGCCGCCGAAAGCTGGGCGGGTGGTTCGCCGCCGAGCCGGGCAGCCGTCTCGAGGACCATGGTCGACGCCGTCTCCCGGCTTCGTGCCGGCAGCCGCAAGTCCTGGGCCGCGAGCGCCAGATACCTGCAGAGGATTCCAGTAAAAAGGCTGCCGTCTCCGCCTGGCTCCAGCCGCAGGCCTTGACCGGGCGTGTGGAGGCCCCGGCCAACAGCCTCGATCAGTGCCGTTGCATCGGTGAGGTCTTGCGGCCGGCCAAGTTTCAGGAGTGCGGCCAGGATGGGCCCCTGGTTGTAGGTGTAGACGGTGCGCTCCACGTCCCGGCCCGTGGCCGACGGGTGGATACCGTCGAGATACAGTCCCGTCTCTGGATCGAAGAGCTCTGCGCGTAACCAGCCCACAATTGCCCCGGCAGTGTCCGATTCGCCCATGCGGGCAAAATGAAGAGCAGCCGGTCCGTTGGCGGGGGTGTTTTTGAAATCGCGTTTTCGGGACCAGTAAATGCCACCGCCCACCACGGAATCGTGGGCGCCGTGCAGCTGCTTGGTCAAAGTCTTGACAGCATGAAGCGCAAGCGGTGAGCTTCTGGCCTCCAGGCGCACAGAGAGCGCGTTGAGTCTCCCCGCTGCGAGCGCCAGCCAAGCCATGTCATCGAAGTAGTAGTTGGGAAACACCCCAAAGTTGCGGATCAAGATGCCCCTGAGAAGCTGTCGGGCCTGGCGCAACGCTGCGCGAGCGGTAATCCGATCTGCTTGAGACAACGCCTGGAACGCGGCATCGATGATGGAGTCGAGATAGTGCGATTGCCACCAGTAATGCCATTGGGACCACGGCCGTTGGCGCGTATCCGTTCGACGCCGCCGGCCGGAGGGAAGGTGGGCATCGGGACCTTCTGCTGCGCCTGCTTCCAAGGCGCCAATCCAGGTTCCGGGTATTCCCATCAGGCGGTGGCCAAAGCGGGTGTTCACGTCTGCGCCGGCCTCTGCGGCGAGCGCGGCCCACGTGGTGGCCGGGTTGCGGGCGTGTGCGTCAAAGCCAGTCATGGAGTAAAGCGTACTGTCCTGCCTGTCCCAGACGCTGCATCACTTAACGTCGGCTTTTCGTCAACGCTGCATCACCTCGCGGGATCCCGCCGCGGGAGGAACCCACCTGCCAGAAATTTTGGTTAGTATGCATTAACGCAACATCTTCCGGCCCCGCAGCGGGCGCACCTCAACGAGGAGGAACCATGGAAATTTCGAATAACGGCACGGTCGCGCTCATTACGGGAGGCGCGTCCGGCTTGGGTGCGGCAACGGCGAGGCGGCTACATGCGGCTGGGGCCGCCGTGGTACTTGTTGACCTGCCAAACTCAACCGGCGCGGACCTTGCCGCCGAACTGGGCGAGCGCGCCGTATTTTCTCCGGCCGATGTGACCAATGAGGACCAAGTACGTGCCGCCATCGAGGCCGCTGCCGGGTTGGGGACGCTTCGAATTGTGGTCAATTGCGCCGGAATTGCGACGCCGGGCAAGGTTCTGGGGCGTGAGGGTGTGCTGCCGCTGGAGCAGTTCAGCCGCGTGGTCCAGATCAATCTGATCGGCACCTTCAACGTGGTGCGGTTGTGTGCCGAGGCCATGGCCACCGCCGAGCCGCTGGCGGGGGAGTTCGGCGCCGAGCGCGGTGTCATTGTGAACACCGCATCCGTCGCTGCCTTTGACGGCCAGATCGGGCAGCCCGCCTATGCCGCGTCCAAGGGTGCCGTCGCCGCCATGACCCTGCCACTGGCGCGCGAGCTGGCCCGTTCGCTGATCCGCGTGGTCACGATTGCGCCAGGCATTTTTGAGACACCCATGCTGGCCGGGTTGCCACAGGCCGCGCAGGATTCGTTGGGCCAGCAGGTCCCGCACCCCTCGCGCCTGGGCAAACCGGCCGAATACGCCGCACTCGTGGAACACATTGCAGCGAACGCCATGCTCAACGGCGAGACCATCAGGCTCGACGGCGCAATCCGGATGGCGCCGAAATGAGCACGTTGCCCGCCGCGGACTTCTATGACTTTGAGTCATTGCTCAGTGCCACGGAGACGGCCAAGCTGGCGCAACTGCGTTCGTTCCTCGCAGCAGAGGTGGCGCCGCACGCCGTCGGCTGGTGGAACGAGGCGCAGTTCCCGGCGCACATCCTGCCCAAGATCGCCGCGCTGGACCTCGCCGCCCCGGACCGCCGCCAACTGAGCCATCTCTTCACCGGGCTGGTTGTGGCGGAGATGACCCGCGCTGACACCTCGATGGCCACGTTCTTCCTGGTTCATCACGATCTCTTCGTCCAGGCGCTGATCGACTTCGGCTCGGAGGAGCAGAAGGCACGGCTGCTCCCGGACGCGCTCATGCTGCGGAGCACCGGCGCCTTCGCACTAACCGAGCCGGACCATGGCAGCGACGTGGCCGGTGGGATGGTCACTACCGCTCAGCGCGTGAGCGACGACGGCGGCACCCACTGGGTGCTTAACGGTGCCAAGCGCTGGATTGGCAACGGGACGTTTTGCGACCGGATGCTGCTGTGGGCCCGTGACGCTGAGGGTGGGCAGGTGCGGGGATTTTTCCTGGACGCCTCCGCACCCGGCGTGGTGCGGACCAAGATTGAAAACAAGATCGCCCTGCGAACCGTCCAAAACGCACACATCACCCTGACGGACGTGCGGGTCGAAGAGGAAGACCGGATTGCCACGGTTAACTCATTCGTGGATATTAACAAGTTGCTGTTGGGATCACGCATCTCCGTTGCCTGGCAGGCCGTGGGGCAGCAACTTGCCGCCTTTGACGTGGCCCGCGCCTACGCTGTGAAACGCCAACAGTTCGGCCGGCCGATCGCCTCATTCCAGATGGTGCAGGACCAGTTGGTGAGAATGCTCGGCAACGCAACCTCGTCGCTGGCCATGATGGTCCGCATCGCGGGGCTCCAGGATGGCTCGGACGGGGGCCCCTCCATGGCGCAGGTTGCCCTGGCAAAGGCACACACCACGGCAGCCATGCGGGAGACGGTAGCCCTCGGGCGATCCATTCTGGGCGGCAACGGGATCGTGAGCGATTACGGCATGGCGAAGATCTTTGCCGATGCCGAGGCGATATACACCTATGAGGGCTCGCACGAGATCAACACACTCATTGCCGGCCGGGCCATCACAGGCGTCTCCGCGATCGTCTAAGGCGCCGAGACGAGCCGTTAGCGGGGGTCGCGCTCGCCGGCTTCGATGGCCAAGGGCAGCCTGTTCTGAATAACTGGTGCGGGGCAGGTGCCGTAGTCGGTGAAGGCGCTGGGGTAGTTGATGGACCGGTTGAAATCCACCACCACTGAACCGTCTGGCCGTGGGCGAGTCAGCTCCACCTTGCGCCAGTGCGAGGTAGTGTCATCGTTGCTGGCATCGCGGAAGGCCACCACCAGGGAACCAAGCGATCCCTCCTCCGCGGCGAGGGAGTACTGGACACCGAAGAGTTCAAAGGACACCTCACCAACCAGCACGGCGCGCCCGGCAACTTCTGGGTTGGCTGTCTTGATGACCTCAGCACGAGGGGCAGAGTAGGGGGTAAAGGTGCCGGTGACGACCAACTCAGGGTTGTAATCAAACACGGGAACACCGGCAAAGTTCACCAGAGTGGGCGACTCGGAGTCGCGGGTGCGGATCATGTAGCGATTGGCCCGTACACCCAGCTCAACCACCACGGACCCGGCAGAAACCCAGTTCAGAGACTCTTCATCCACCAAATCGGCGGTTATGGTGCCGATCACCGGCTCCCCAGTCGAAACCAGCGTGAGGTGATCCTCGACGGCGGCGGTGAGGGACGCCGTCGTGCCTTCAAAACCCCACAGTCCGGGGACTCCGGCCAAGGGGGACGGGGAGGTGGGCAGCCATTGGAAGGAGGTCAAGGTGAGCCAGCCGTGGGGACCGGCCAGCGAGGTGTTGCGACCGGTGCGGAAGCGTTCCCATCGCTGGGTGAGGCGGTCGAGTTCGGCAGTGTTGGTGCTCATGATGCTCCTTGCAGACTGTGCGGAAGATCCACACTACCCACAACGATTTCGGCTGGGCGCGTATTCCAAGACGTCGCCGAGGCACCAACCGAAGAAGCACAAGTGATGGAAGAATGGACCCATGGCAACAAGATCAACACACTCACCCAACGCCGCACTCAATAAGGACATGTCCCGATTCCCCCTGGGCAACGCCGTCCCGCTGGATGCGCAACGCACGGAACTGACGTTGACCCGGCAGTACGCGGCGGCCCCGGAGGTTGTCTGGGCCATGCTCACCGATCCGGAAAAAACCCAGATGTGGTGGGCCAAGGTGCGCGGCCAGGCCAAAACCGGGTCCTCCTTTGACGTGAAGTGGCTCAATCTCAAGGACGAGGGCCACGGGATCGAAAGCGACTGGTGGTATGGCCGGATCGTGGAGGCCAACGAGCCCTCCCTGCTGGAATTCTCCAATGACATGCACGGGCGCATCCGCATTGAGCTGACACCGGCAGAAAACGGAACCCGGCTGGTCTTCAGCAACGTCATTGCCGTGCAGCCGGAAGTGGTGCTGATGTCGCTAGCTGGTTGGCATGTCCACCTTGATCATTTGCAGGAAGCCTTGGACGGCAAGAGCGTTGACTGGCAGCACTGGTGGGATGATTTCTACCCTTGCTGGGAGCAGGCTCACGCACTCTACGCCGGCGCCTAAACACCTCAGTATCTGAGACAGATTGGCTCCGCCGCTCCAACGCAACGTAAGATCCAAAAGGCCCTGTCTTGGGCCCCACCGTATCCAACGATGCATACGAGCACCCCAGATTCACAGACCGTAAGGACGCTGACTCATGAGCTCAGACTTGCAATCCAACCCTCAGGGCGCCGCTCAAGAACCGGAGCAGGACACAGACCTGCGTGCCGATGTGCGCCGCGTCAGCACCCTCTTGGGCGAATCCCTGGTCCGCCAGCACGGCCCCGAGCTGCTGGCCATGGTGGAGCAGGTTCGCCTGCTGACCAAGGAATCCAAGGAAGCCGCGCGCGGCGAATCCGGCACCGGCCCGTGGAGCGCGAACGACGTCGCAGAGCAGGTCCGTGAGGTCCTCGCCTCCCTGCCACTCGAGCAGGCAACCGATTTGGTGCGCGCCTTCGCGTTTTACTTCCACCTAGCCAACGCGGCCGAGCAGGTACACCGCGTGCGCAGCTTGCGCTCACGTCCGGAAAAGGACGGCTGGCTCGCCAAGGCCGTTACCGAGATTGCCGAAAAAGCGGGTGCCGAGGCGCTGCAAAAGGTAGTCAACGAACTCGATGTGCGCCCCATCTTCACGGCTCACCCCACGGAAGCCTCACGGCGTTCGGTGCTGGATAAGATCCGCAAGCTCTCCGACATCCTGGCCACGCCCTCCGAAGAGGGCAGCACCGCCCGCACGCGCCAGGACCGCAAGCTGGCCGAAATTATTGACCAGATGTGGCAGACAGATGAGCTTCGCAAGGTCCGCCCCACCCCCATGGATGAGGCCCGGAACGCGATTTACTACCTGCGCAACATCCTCACCGATGCCATGCCGGAGGTCCTGACCGAACTCAGCGACCTGCTGGGCGAGCACGGTGTCTCCCTGCCGGCCGACGCCGCCCCGCTGCGCTTCGGCTCCTGGATTGGTGGAGACCGCGACGGCAACCCGAACGTCACCTCCGAGGTGACGCGCGAGGTCCTGATCCTGCAAAACCAGAACGCCGTGAAGATCTCCCTGGTCCTGATCGATGAGCTGCTCAGCGTCCTCTCCAACTCCAGCGCCCTCTATGGTGCGGACGCTGCGCTGACTGATTCCATCGCCGTCGATCTTGCCAACCTGCCCGCGATTGACCCGCGCGTTCTTGAACTCAACGCCGATGAGCCTTACCGCATGAAGCTCACCTGCATCAAGGCCAAGCTCATCAACACCCAGAAGCGTGTGGCTGCTGACGGCTACCATGAGCCCGGCCGCGATTACAGCGCCACCTCCGAGCTCCTTGCGGACATCGAGCTTTTGGAAGCATCGTTGCGCAACAACTCCGCAGCACTCGTGGCCGACGGCGCACTCGCCTCGGTACGCCGCGCCATCGCCTCCTTCGGCCTGCACCTGGCCACGCTGGATATCCGCGAGCACGCTGATTACCACCACGATGCCGTGGGTCAGCTGATGGATCGCGTGGGCGAGCTTGCCAAGCCCTACGCCGATCTGGACCGGGCCGAGCGCCTCGCTGTTTTGGGCACCGAGCTGGCCAGCCACCGCCCGCTGTCCGGTCACCCGATCGAGCTCGACGGCGCAGCGAACGGTACGTACGACGTCTTCCGTGTGGTTCGCCGCGCCTTGCGCACCTACGGTCCGGACGTAGTGGAGACGTACATTGTCTCCATGACCCGCGGTGCCGACGATGTCCTGGCCCCTGCTGTGCTGGCCCGCGAAGCCGGCCTGGTCCAGCTGACAGGCGAGAACCGTTACGCGAAGATTGGCTTCGCCCCGCTGTTGGAAACCGTGGACGAGCTCCGAGCTTCAGCAGAAATTGTTGACCAGCTCCTCTCCGATCCCTCGTACCGCGAATTGGTGCGCCTGCGCGGAGACGTGCAGGAAATCATGCTCGGCTACTCGGACTCCAACAAGGAATCCGGTGTGCTGACCAGCCAGTGGGAGATCCACAAGACCCAGCGCAAGCTGCGCGATGTGGCCCTCAAGCACGGTGTCAACGTGCGCATGTTCCACGGCCGCGGTGGTTCCGTGGGCCGCGGTGGCGGACCCACGTACGACGCCATCATGGCCCAGCCGAACGGCGTTCTGGAAGGCGCCATCAAGTTCACAGAACAGGGCGAGGTCATCTCCGACAAGTACTCCCTGCCGGAACTGGCCCGTGAAAACCTTGAACTCTCGCTGGCAGCCGTCATGCAGGGTTCGGCGTTGCATCAGGCTCCGCGCCACTCGGACGATGACCTTGAGCGTTTTGGCGCCATCATGGAAGTTATGTCCGATGCCGCCTTTGATACGTACCGGACGCTCATTGACCACGAGGACCTGCCTGCCTACTTCCTGGCCTCCACCCCCGTGGAGCAGCTCGGATCGCTGAACATCGGCTCACGCCCGTCCAAGCGCCCCGACTCGGGCTCCGGCCTGGGCGGTCTGCGAGCGATCCCGTGGGTATTCGGATGGACCCAGTCACGCCAGATCGTGCCGGGCTGGTTCGGTGTTGGCTCCGGCCTGAAGGCTGCTCGTGAAGCCGGCCGTTCCGAAGACCTGAAGGAGATGCTCAAGCACTGGCACTTCTTCTCCTCCACCATCTCCAACGTGGAAATGACGCTGGCCAAAACGGATATGGACATCGCCGCGCACTACGTGGCCAGCCTGGTTCCCGCCGAGCTGCAGCACCTGTTCACCACGATTCGCGCAGAATACGATCTCACCGTGGCTGAACTTCAGCTGCTCACCGGCGAGAGCGAACTGCTGGACAACCAGCCGCTGCTCAAGCGTTCACTGAACGTCCGCGATCAGTACCTGGACCCCATCTCGTACCTCCAGGTGGAGTTGCTGCGGCGCGTCCGTGAAGCAGACATCACCAAGTCCGAGGTGGACGAGCGCTTGCAGCGGGCCATGCTGATCACCATCAACGGTGTGGCCGCCGGCCTGCGCAACACGGGGTAGTCACCCACTTTGAAAATGCCGCCGTTCCCGCATATTGCCGCCGCTACAGCTGCGGCAATATGCGGGAACGGCGGCATTTTTGTGTGGAGCCCGTTCCAAATAGGCTGGAGCCATGCCTTCCTTCCGCGCCACCCTTCAAATCACCGGCCTGCGTCCTGGTCACGCCCCTGAAGATGTCATGAACATGGCTGTTGCCACTGTGGAGTCCGCCCACGTTGTTGAGGCCAACCAGCTGGACATCGTGGCAGGTGTCCCGCGCATCACCGTGCGGTTCATGGTTGAGGCAAGCGAGTACGACGCCGAGAACCAGTTTGCGCGCAACGCCGCCGTCTCGATGGCTCACGGAGTCAACGAGGTGGCCACTACGGGTGCGCTGCGCAGCTACCGCAGGTCAGCGGGAAAGTGGCTCGCGCTCTAGACAGCGGACATTTCTCATCACCGCCACAGGCTAAATTCTTATGTGATGCGGATCACATAAGATTGACCGTGACGAATCTACCGGTCAGTACGCCTTATCTGTGTAGGCGCCAACAAGGCGCCGAGCTAGAAGAAGAATCTAAACGAAAAACTTCGGGAGTGATTATTTTGACTACTCAGCCTCAGATCAAGAACCAGGCCAGCAACCAGGGCGCTACGAGCGCACCGGCCAAGCAGACGGTCACGAGCCGTGGAACCACCACAGTGGCTGACGGTGTTGTCGCCAAGGTTGCCGGCATCGCAGCGCAGGACATCCCCGGTGTGTACGCCTTGGGCGGCGGGGCAGCCCGCGCGTTGGGAAGCATTCGCGAAGCCGTGGGCCAGAAGGATCTCACCCAGGGCGTCAGCGTTGAAGTTGGCCAGACCCAGGTAGCCGTGGATGTGACGCTTGTTGTGGAGTACCCCCACCCGCTGCAGAAGGTTGCCGACGATGTTCGGGACGCAATCTACGCCGCCGTCGAAGACGTTGTGGGCATGGAAGTGACCGAGGTCAACGTCTCCATCACGGACATCCACATCGCATCAGAGTCTGATGAGTCTGATGAAAAGCTCGTCGCAGCCAAGCGGACCGATGACCAGGGCGGCCAGCGCGAAGCCCGAGTCTCATGAGTGCCACCATTGCAGGAACGGCGATAGCCGCCACCTTGGCCATCTGTGCCCTGGCCTTCGGATTCTGGGCCATGCTTCTGGTGGCACTGTTCATGGCCGTGGGTGCCGTGGTGGGCCGAAGCATTGACGGCCGCTTGGATCTGCGTGGCGTTCTCGACGCCCTTCGCGGCAAGCGCACTTCCTCATGAGTGCCGGCACGCTGGGGTTTGAGCAGGAAGCACAGCTAGCCAACCACCACACCATGCGTGCCGGATACACCAGCATTTCCTCCGGCACCATGCATCAATTGGTTGCAGCCATCGCCGCCGACGCCTTCAACGTTCCGCTACGGGACGTGCGGGCCGGGATCCACGATGGGCAGGGGCAAGTCAGCGTCCAGCTCGCCGTGCCTCTGGTCATCCCGATGCCGCCTGAGACCGCGGGCAAGGAACAAGTAAAGAACCGTGCTGGCACCCTGTTCGAGCGCGCGGCAGAGGCCAGGAAAATTGTGGCCCAACGCCTCCATGATCTGGCCGGGACAAGCGTAGGGCAGGTGGATATTCGGTTCACCGGTGTCCACCACGGAAAACCATCAACCGCAGGGAGGGTCCTATGAGAGATATGCAGGCAGTGCAGCCACAGCTGATCAAGCGGCTGAACCTGCGGGAGACGCGTTCCAGCCGGTCCTTCTTGTCCATCGCGAGCGCCATTGTTGTATTCGTGGCCGTTGTTTGGCTGGGGGTTGAACAGGTGCTTTCGTTCAAGGGAGATCCAGCCTTGCTGGTGGCGCCGGCAGAGCTGGCCAGCCGCACGGCATCCTTGGCCACGGACACCATCCCCGGAGCGCTTGCCGCAGCCGGTACGGTCGCAGCTTTGTTGGGCCTGGCCCTTTTGGTGGCAGCATTCTTGCCCGGCACCAAGCCGCGGCACATCATCGAAAACGATCGCTCCGCCGTCGTTGTTGACAGCGAAGTTCTCGCCGCAGCCGTCTCACGGACTGCCCGCACGGCAGCGAGGCTGGCCCCTGAACAAGTGGCCAGCAGCGTCAGTCGCAAGCGTGTTGACGTGAGAATCCGCCCCGGCGCTGGCCGGAGCGTGGACACGAATGCCATTCGCGAAGCAGTGGAACGCGAGATGGCCGGTTACGGGCTTCGCAAGCCCTTGGCCATCACTTTTTCCACCGGCTCGCAAGGGGCGGTGGGAGCATGAACGGCACCAATCGCGGTCTGAACCGCGCATTGCTGGCCGTGTTCGGTCTGGTACTTGCCTTGGCAGGAGCTGCCGCACTAGTGGCGGGGACCAACAGGGGATTCGCCCAACGTTGGACCTTCGCCGGCACCACGATCTGGGCCCGCATTCAGGAACGGCTGGATGCGGCCCGGATTCCAGGAACGGACACCAGTTGGTGGACCGTTGCGCTACTGGCATTGCTGATCCTGATTGCCGTGTTGTCCGTGTGTTGGATTGCCTCACAAGGCACCGGCCGCAGCAACCAATTGGCTCGGCAGGACAGTGATGCCGGAAGCACAAGAGTCGACACCGCAGTGGCCGCGCAGGCAATCAAGGCCGCGCTGGCAGAGAACACTCAGGTTCTTTCAACCTCGGTTCAGTCGTGGAAAACACGGGGCACCGCAGGCAGAACCGGACTGAAAATCAGTGTTCAGGCGCGGAAGGGGGCCTCGCCTGCTGAGGTGAGCGCCGCCATCGAACAGCTTGTGGACGGCCTGGATGAACTTCTGGGCATCCAACTTCCCGTTCTGGTCCGTATCAAGGCCGGAACGCGCAGCAAATTTGCCCGCACAGAACGCGTGGCATGAGGAACTACTAAAGGAGCACACCATGGGATTGACAGACAAGATCAGCAACAACACCGAAAAGGGTCTCGGCTCGGCTAAAGAAACGGCCGGCAAGCTGCTGAACAACCCAGAGCTTGAACAGGAGGGCCGCACCGATCAGGCCTCCGCATCAGCCAAGCAGGCCGGCGAAAAGGTCAAGGACGCCGCCAAGGACATCAAAGACGGCTTCACCAACTAAGTAGGAACACAACAAAAGGAGCAAACCCGTGGGTTTCTTTGGATTTATTTTTCTCGGCTTGATCGTAGGAGCGATTGCTAAGGCAATCATGCCCGGCAAGGTGGGCGGCGGCTGGGTTACCAGCATCATCTTGGGCATTGTGGGCGCCATTGTTGGTGGGTGGTTGGGATCAATCATTTTCAACGCTGATCTCGGTACGTTCTTCAACATCAAAACCTGGCTCCTGTCCATTGGTGGCGGCCTGGTAGTTGCCGCGGCTTACGGCGCCATCCGCGGCCGCAAGTAGCGCAAACACCCCGGCCGGCAGGCGCTTGCATCCTGCCGGCCAGTAGTGCCTATAGGCTCAGCCTCAAGTAACCATGACGGCCTTGAAAGAAGAAAGGGCGCAAGCCGGTGAAACCTCAGCAAGACCTGCCGCATAAGCTCGCCGACGCTCCCGATCAGATGTTGGCCGAGCGAGCCGCCGACGGCGATGTTGCGGCCTTTGAAACGCTGGCCCGCCGCCACGGAGCCCTCATGCGCGCCTACGCCCGGCGCTTAACCCGTTCCTTTGACGAAGCCGACGACGTGGTTCAAGACGCGCTGGTCACGGCCTGGAAAGATATCGGGTCACTGCAAGATGGTGCCGCCGTGAAGGCCTGGCTCATGCGCATTGTTGGTCACCGGGCGGTCGACGCCGGACGCCGACGCAAGGTCCACGACAACCTCGATGACCAGGCCGATCCTGCCGACCGAAAACCTACTCCGGAGCAGGCCGCCGTGGCCGGGTCTGCCCGGCTGGCCCTCAGCCGGGCACTGGCCCGCCTTCCTGAGGAACAGCGAAGATGCTGGGTTCTGAAAGAATTTGGTGGTCAGTCTTACGACGAGATCGCCGAGGCGCTGGGAATTAGCGCCGCCAGCGTGCGCGGCCGGCTGGCCAGGGCACGGACCACGCTTGTGACGGAAATGGAGGAATGGCGATGAACCCCACGCATGATTGCGGCCGGCGCATCGAAGACCTCAGCGACTACCTCGACACCGGTGTCTGCGCCGATATCCAGCACGTTGAACACTGCCCGCAGTGCCAGGCGCGCCTCGCGGGGCTGCGCAGCCTGGGCGCCGCAGCTTTGGATCTAATGGCCGACGACGTTGCTTCCGCGGCTGCCGATGGCCCGGGCTGGCTCGATGGCATGTTGGCCAACCTGCGCATGGAAACCCGTGCAGGGCGTTCCATTCCACTCAGTGGTGGCCCGTTGGATGAACTGAGTGAGACAGAAGGCGCGGTTATTGCCATGGTTCGCTCTGTTGGTGACTCGCTAGGTGGCGTGTTGATAGGGCGCTGCCGTCTGGAAGGCGACGTCAGTGTTGCCGGTGCGCCTGTTGATGTACATATCAACGTTTCGGCCAGGTATGGGTATCCGCTGCCCCCTCTGGCACAGGAATTGCGGGACGCGGTAGCAGCCGAGATGCTGGTGCACACCGAGCTTAATGTTGTGGCTGTGCACGTGGCGTTCACTGACATGAGGCCGCCCTTGGACGACGCTGCTGAAATCGGTGGTAATGAAATCGACGTGACCGGAGAGGAACGGCCATGAGCCTAGAAGATCAGATTCACCAGTGGGTGATGGGCCTGGACGGCGTTGATACCGTGTATTCGGCCGATCCCTTGTGGCTGACGGCCGTCAAGCAACTGGGTGCGTTGGTGGGGGCGGGGGAATCCGCCACATCGGTGCCATTCGTGGTGTGTGCTGAGGAAGAGACCGATGACCGCCCCTTGATGACCGTCAAGGTACGCATCGGCACCGATGGTTCGGTGCCGGCGCCGGCACTGGCCCGATCAGTCGCAGCCGAAATCCGTACCCTCGTGGTGGGCCAGCGACCCGAAGTGGACGTGAAAACAGTCGTGGAGGTCGCGGCCCTGGGCGTCTAGGTGGACTCCACTGGCCGAGTTTGTCGAGCCCTATTTGTGGTTCGGGAACTCGGCCAGTTCCAGATTTGAGGAGTACTTGACGGGCTCGCGGGTCAGCGGATCGGTGAAGGAAATACTGTGGGCCAGTAGCTGCAGGGGTTTGGTGTAATCGTCCGGAGCCTGGTCAAACAGGACCGGGTAGAACGAGTCGTTGAGGATCCCGATGCCCTGTGAGGCCAGGTGCACGCGCAACTGGTGCGTCTTGCCTGTATGCGGTTGCAGGTCATACAGCCCCAGTGTCTGCCCCGACGCGGCGTCAATCCGGGTATCCATGAGCTCAATGCGCGTTTCGGCGTTGGGTTCACCCTCGATTTCCTGGGCAAGGAGGTAGGTGCGGGACTTGATCATGCGGCTACGTAGCACCAGCGGGAATTCCAGGTCTTCGCGGACGGGCGCCACCGCCCGGTAGGTTTTTTCGATGCGTCGCTTTTCAAAGAGCAGCTGGTACTTGCCCCGAGTTTCCGGGTTGGCGGAGAACAGCAGCACGCCGGCCGTCATGCGGTCCAAACGGTGGATCGGGACAAGATCCGGCAGATCGAGAAGCACACGCAGGCGAACCAGGGCCGATTCCTGCACGTACATGCCGCCCGGGGTGGTTGGCAGGAAGTGTGGCTTGTCCACCACAACCAAGTTCTCATCCTGATGCAGGATGGAGATTTCCACGGGGAGGCGATCTTCTTCGGGGAGTTCGCGGTAGTACCAAATGAACATGTGCTCGTTCAACGGTGTGGTGGGTGTGACGATTTCCCCGTCCAGCGCCCGGACCTCGCCGCGTTCAAATCTCTCGACGATTCCGGCTGAATCGACGTGGCCGAACTTCTCCAAGACAAAGTCCATCGCCGTGTCCCAAGGACCTTCAGCGGGCACTCGCACTCGGGTTGCATTGACGCCATTGCGCACGGGAAGGGGAGATTTCATCACCTTTCAAGAGTACCGAGGGTTCCATGGCGCCCAGACCAGCCGGGATCGGCAGGGTAGGCTGGCCACATTGTCGCCGAAAGGATGCGTCTTGCCCGGTTCGTTTGCCCCGCTCATCCGCCGCCGCGCAGTGTTGGCGAGTGCCGCCGTCGTTCTTGGGGCAGCCTTAGGCGGCTGTGGTTTCACTGTCCGCCGCACCAGTGGCCCACCAACGTTCACCCCGGAAGAACTCGTGGACATCGGGGAGTTTTCCACCCTGGACGAACTGGGGATCGCCAGAGCCAAGGAATCACAATCGCTGCGGCTGGATTTCCGTGCGGGCACCATTGCCAAGGCCGACGTCGGACTGCCGGACTCCTCCCATGGCCCGGACGTGGTTGCCAATAAGGGCGAAAAGTTGCAACTGACCATCAGGGGCACCACAGGAACTCTCGAAGCGGACACCGATCACGTGCGCTTCTTCACCACCGACACCAGCCCCGAGTTGAGCGTTGTCACCTATTTCTTGACTGCAGAAACGCTCGACGAGTATGGGCAGCTGTTGCGGGATGCCGTATCTGACTACGGGTTGGATTCGGAGGCGGTGGAGCGCTGGATCGAGGGAACCCGGGATGATCCCGGCGGTAAGTCCAGCTATGCCGTGGGCGTGGGGGACTCCTTGGGGTTCGATGTTGGGTACGATCTGCGCTACGACGGCGGCAAGGAAATCCAGGTCATCATTGTGAGTGTCTCAAAGCTTTCGCAGTAACTACCGCGAATCAAGTGAGGCAGGCGGGCGGCTAGCCAAGGTGCTTGATCATGCGACGTTCGGTTTGTCCTGAGGACTCGAGGTATTGCAGCTGATCGGTGCCAATGAAGCCAGCTCGCTGGTAGACGTTGATGGCGCGCTCGTTGTCACTGATGACCCACAATTCCAGGATGCCTCGCGAGATTTCCCTGGCGTATTCTTCAACGCCGGCAAGCAGCGCCCCGGCCACACCGCCGCCCCATGAATCGGGTGCCACGGCAAGGTAAAAGATCTCCAGGGTTTCTTCATGTGGGGCAAATAGTGTGAAGCCAACGGAGCCTTTACTGTTGGTGGCCAGAATCAACTCGGCACCTGCAAGGTCCAGCCGCCGCTGGATCCCGGGCAGTGTTTTCTCAACGGGGTCGGACTCGGAATTCTGATCCCGACGGGCCTTGGCGAGGGACCAAATTCTTGCGGCCTCGCGCTGAGCTTCGAATTCGCGACTAGTGGTCAATTTCAGTGGTGCGGTCACCTCAATATCGTGTCACAGGAGTTCCTGCGTGAACGAAGGGGAACGGATCTACGCGGAGGCGGAATGAAACACTTGGTCTGCCGGGCCTGTTCCCAGGGGGTGAGGCAGGCTCCGCCTGACATACTCGGACCATGACCGTTGCCTTCGAATGCATCACCCGGGCCAACCTCCCCAAAGCCCAGCTGTTTGATTTGGCGCGCAGCATTGACGCCCATACCGAATCGATGGCCGCATCACGGGAGCAGGCCATTTCCGGGGTTACCTCCGGTCTGATTTCCTTGGGCGAAGACGTGACGTGGCGGGCCTGGCATTTTGGGCTACCGCTGCGGATGACGAGTCGGGTTACGTGCATGGAGGCGCCGGACGTTTTCATCGACGAGCAGATCAGCGGTCCATTTCAACGCTTCCGGCACGTCCATGAGTTCAGTGAGCTTGCCGGTGTAACCACCATGATTGACCGTATTGAGTTCCAAGCACCGTTTGGTCCGCTGGGGCGGCTGGTGGAGAAATTGTTTTTGGCCAGTTATTTACAGAAGTTGATTGAGACGCGAAACCGGCACCTCGTAGGAGATGCCAGCCTCGGTTAGTGGAGGGCCGCAGTCTCAGATGAGGATATCGTCCCAGTCGAATTCGGTCACAGTACCGTTTTCCCAGTCTTGGCGCAGGATCGCGTAGGCGATCGAAGCGACGTATCCGCCGTCGTTGTTTGGCCAAGCCAAACGGTAGTGGGCCTCCTTGAGGAAGCCCGCGCGGATGAAGGTCTTGCGCATCGCGATATTGTCTTCCCGAGTTTGCCCTTCGAAACGCCTGACCTCGGGCATGGTGGTGAAGACCAGGTTGCACAGCGCGCGCAGAACCTCCACTCCAATACCTTTTCCCCGGTGGGCTTCCCCCAGGCGAAGGTCAAAAAGCGGCGAACCAGCGTCCTGGAGGTCCTCCAGGGATGCCAAACCGATGCGGATTCCCTCGGACAGCACCCAGTAGCCTTGGGTGTCCGCGTTCCAGAACCGGCCGTTTTCGATGCCCTGCCGGACATTCGGAGTCTCGGGTGCGGCCTGGACATGGAAGGGGAACCGGTTGCTCGAAAGGAACGCCATGACCTCGTCAGCGTCCGCCGGCGTCATCGGCTCAAAACTGATGGACATGCTCGCAGCCTAGCTGACGGCCTTTTTGAGCAGCTCTACCAGCTGTTTCTGATCTGCGGCACTCAACTTGGTGACGGCAAAAGAACTCGGCCAGAAATTGCCTTCGTCGAGGTTGGCGTCTGGCTGGAAACCAATCGTTGCGTAACGAACCTTGAACTTGGCCGCGCCCTGAAAGAACACCACGACCTTGCCATCAGCGTTGGTGTACGCGGGCATTCCGTACCAGGTCTTCGCGCCCAGGCTTGTGTGCTTCTTGACCAGATCGTGAAGCGTTTGGGCCAGCTCCTGGTCGGTGCCACTGAGTTCGGCGATTGCGGCGAGGCAGGCTTCCTCGAGGTCCGCTCCTAATTTTGCTGCCTTGGCTTCCGCTGCGGCCGCCCGCATTGCAGCCTTTTCCTCTTTGCTGAAGGTGGTGTTCACGGCCGTGTCCTCTCGAAGATCTGCTTTTGCTCACTCACTCTAGGCGGAACCACGGTGGGGCGCTTCTTTGATCCTGCTTGCCTTATGACCCATGACCGGATCACCGGTAGGCTCGCACAATGATTGGACAGGTTGATGAAGTGGTTGTGAATTGCCAGGATCCGTCGGCGCTGGCGAGGTTCTGGTCAGCCGTTCTTGGCGGTGAGCCGGTGGACCGAAATGAGTCA
The DNA here is from genome assembly GCF_900105965.1 of Arthrobacter alpinus. Taxonomy (NCBI): domain Bacteria; kingdom Bacillati; phylum Actinomycetota; class Actinomycetes; order Micrococcales; family Micrococcaceae; genus Arthrobacter; species Arthrobacter alpinus. The sequence goes on along the minus strand of NZ_FNTV01000001.1, from coordinate 2,943,470 downwards.
TGGTCTTTTGTGGACCCACCCGGGTGGACCCGGTTGGCCTTTCAGAAAGTGCCCGAGCCAAAGCACGGCAGGAACCGGCTCCACATTGATGTGCTGGTGGATGATGTTCCGGAGGCCACCATCGCTGCCATTGCTCTTGGTGCCGTGAAGGTCGGTGCAATTCACTCAGATTCCGTGGGCACTTTTCAGGTGCTCTTGGATCTCGAAGGCAACGAATGGTGCGTTGTGCGCCCGGTGACGGGCGCCAACTAGGAGCCCTGACAGCGCGGGCACCAATATATGTCCCGTGGCGCATGTGTAGGGAATGCCGGATCGCCCAGGGTTTCTTGGCGTATCAGGGAACCGCAGCGTTTGCACGGTTTCCTGGCGAGCCCGTATACCCAGGTGGCCGCCTCGCCGCGCGCCGGTCCACCCGTTGTTGACCGGGTTGCCCTGTCCTTGTTGGCCTCGAGCAGCCGCTTGGCCAGCCCAATCATCCGCGGCAGGTCCGGGACGTCCCCAACGGCCGTTTCCGGATGGACTCCGCCCAGGAAACACAGCTCATTGCGGTAAATATTGCCGATTCCCGCAAGATTTCGCTGGTCCAACAATGCGACTCCGATTGCCCGCCCGGGGTCCGACAGCAACCGGCGCAATGCTTCCTCGTCATCCCAATCAGGACCCAGCAGGTCCGGACCAAGGTGTCCGACGGCGTCGCCCACCAACGCTTCCGGCAGCACCTCCAGCGTGCCCAAGGAAAACCCGACGGCCGTTGCCAAGTCAGTTTTCAAGACAGCCCTCGCCGTGAACGCGGGCCGCCGCCAGCGCGCCGGAGGGCCACCAGCCGCTGAAGGATAAATATCCCAGTGCCCCTCCATGGACAAGTGCGAATGAATAATGTGTCCCGCCACGAACATCAGCAGATGCTTGCCACGCGAGGCAACAGAGGAGACCGGCTCGCCACTGAAATCGACGGTGGCATAAGCCGGCACCCGGAAATCACTCGAGACCAACGTTTGTCCTTCGAGAACCGCGCGCAAGTCCCGTGCTTGGCGCCAAACAGTATCTCCCTCAGGCACGGATCCGCACCCCTCGCGGGGAGCTGTAGGCGCCGGCGGTCAACAAGGCTGCTGCCAGGGGAGTGGTCAGGACCTCCACGCCGTTGACCTTCTCTATGGCCATCTTGTCTATCGCTCCGCGCTTGACCACCTGAACCAGGGCTGCGGCGGCCAGCGAAACAGCGGCTTCATCCTCGCTAAAGCACAACAAGGTGCGCCCGCCCCGTTCAACATACAGAACCAAAGTGCCGTCGACCATCACCACCAAGGCCCCGGCCTTGCGCCCAGGCCTGTGTCCGGAATCCAGGGGCGGCCACGGCAGTGCAGCGCCATATGGGTTGGCGGGGTCGGTGGCCGCCAGGGCCAGGGCCTGCGGCGCACGTATCTTCAGGGCCGCATCCTCGCTGAAGGTGCGCAACCGATCCACGGTGGCCGACACCGCAAATTGTGCTGCGCCAAGATGCTCGATGAAGTAACCACGGCGACATTTTCCGCCTTCTTCCAGCCGTGCGAGGACTTTGTACATGAGCCCGAATCCGCCCGGAATCCCTTGATTCATGACGGATCCGCGCGTCACCACACCGTACCTATCGAGGAACAGCTCGGCGAGGGCGTGGCCGCGCAGCGTGGCCTGGGCACTGGATACTTCCTCGTTGGGGCCTGCAGGCAGGAGGCTCCAACGCCCGGCACCCATGGGAGGTGCGCCGCGTTGCACACCGGCGGCCCGTCCGGGCAGCCGCCCGTATCGTCCCGCCCTGGCAGGTCGCAACCGCGAGGGAGGTGTCTTTTGCTTGTGGGCCGTGTGACCGCCGGCAAGCAGCGCCCGGATGGGCGAGAACGTGTCGTTGCTGACGCGCCCAGCCCACAGCAGATCCCACAAAGACGTGGTCAGCTCGGTATCTGAAGCGATAATGTCAGGACCCTCGGCCGTCATTTCCCGCAGTTGATGGAAGAAGTACGCGCCGCCGTTTTCCAAGGCTGCAAGCACCTTCTGGTGCAGTTCGCCCGGGGTGAAGTCAACGGTTGGCGCAAGTGTGAGATCAGCCGATTCCGCAATGTGCAGACTCAGCCAGCCATCATTGGAGCCCAGCGAACCGGCGCCGGATACCAGAACCTCGCCCGTCGCCGTCAGCTCGTCCAACATGGCGGGTGAGTAGTCAGCAACCCTCGCCGCCAGCACCAAGGGTTCCCACGCCGACGCCGGAATGGGCACGCCCGCCAGCTGGTCCACCACCGTCAGCACACCGTCCAATCCGCGCAAAGCAGGCGAGTTGGAAGCTGCTGTGATGTGTTGCCAGGCAGGCAGGAACCGCCCGTAAGTCCCAGCATCAACCGGCTCCACCTCGGCCCGCAACGCGGCGAGCGAGCGGCTTCGCAACTGCCGCAGCACCTGAACATCGCACCACTCGCTGCCTCCGTCGGTGCGCGCCAACCCGGCTGGCAAAAACTCCCCCTCCGTGACCCGCTTGTCCGCGGCAAGCCTGGCAAGCCCGGAATGCACGACGGCGATACCCAGTCCCAGCCTTGCCGCAACGTCCGCTGCGGTAAAGGGCCCGTGAGTGCGGGCATAACGGCCGATCAAGTCCCCGAGCGGATCGGCCACGGGCTCGATGAAAGCCAGTGGCACGCCCATGGGCAGCGGAATCCCGAGGGCATCACGCAGGCGGGCGGCGTCTTCTATGGCGGCGAAGCGTTCCTCACCGCCCAGGTTCACTCGCAATGCGCGGTTCGCGCCGGTCAGCCCTGCCAAATGCGCCGCAGTGTCGGCCAGGTGGGCCGGTGAGATGGCAGCGTCAGGCGAGTGCCCGGCGTCGTCCCATACTGGGGAAGGCGCCTCCAAGGCGTTGGCGGGGACCAATCTTTCGGCAAGCTCTGAAACTGTGAGGGGGCCGAGCAGGCGCAGCAGATCTGCCGCACCTTCCATGCCGCGGGCGCGGCGGTCTTGGTCTTTGCCGCGGCCGGCGAGCCGCTGGAGCTGGGCCTCGGTGGTGGCGATGACTGTGGGGTCCAAAAGCTCGCGGAGCTCGGCCCTGCCCAGAAGTTCGTCCAGCAAGGCCGGGTCCAGAGAGAGCGCCGCGGCACGGCGCTCGGCCAGAGGGGAATCGCCTTCGTAAAGGAAGCTCGCCACGTAACCAAAGAGCAGGGAACGGGCAAAAGGCGAAGGTTCGCTGGTGGTGGTTTCCACGATGCGCAGCTCGCGACGCTCAATCGAGGCGGCGATGTCCTTCAGGGCGGGCAGATCGTACACATCCTGCAGGCATTCGCGTACCGTTTCCAGCACGATCGGGAACTGCGGATACTTCCGCGCTACGTCCAGCAGCTGGGCCGAGCGTTGGCGCTGCTGCCACAGGGGTGAGCGCTTGCCCGGATTCTGCCGGGGCAGGAGCAGTGCGCGGGCGGCGCACTCCCGGAAACGGCTGGCGAACAGGGCGGAGCCGCCCACCTCGGCGGTCACGATGCCATCGAGTTCCTCCGGATCAAAAAGGAACAGGTCGGCGCCGGGAGGCTCGTCGTCCATGAGGGGCACCCGCAGCACGATGCCGTCGTCGGAGGCCATGGCGGAGCCGTCCAGACCGTAGCGTTCGTGCAGGCGGGCGGCGACGGCGAGGGCCCACGGGGCGTGGACCGGCATGCCGAAGGGACTGTGCAGCACCACGCGCCAGTCGCCCAGCTCATCGTGGAAGCGCTCCACCATGAGGGTTTTGTCGTCCGGGACTACCGTGGTTGCGGCTTTTTGCTCGTCCAGATATCCGAGTAGGTTGTTGGCCGCCCACTCATCCAGACCTGTGGCCGTGCAGCGGGCCAGCGCTTTCTTGCGCGGGGCGGCGCTGACCTCGCGGATGAACGCGCCCAGTGCCCGGCCCAACTCCACAGGGCGGCCCAGGGAGTCGCCCTTCCAGAACGGCAGCTTGCCCGGTTGTCCAAACGCGGGGGAGACCAGAACCCTGTCAAAGGTGATGTCCTCGATCTTCCAGCTCGTGGCGCCGAGCGCAAAGACATCGCCAACGCGGGACTCGTAGACCATCTCCTCGTCGAGCTCGCCAACACGCCGCCCTCCCTTGTTGGCTGTCCCGGGCGTCCCTGGTTCTTCGGAACCGACAATGAAGACCCCGAACAGTCCGCGGTCCGGGATGGTTCCTCCGGAGGTTACTGCGAGCCGCTGCGCACCTGGCCGCCCCGTGATGGTGCCGGCGGTCCTGTCCCAGATGATGCGTGGACGGAGTTCGGCAAACTCGTCCGAGGGGTAGCGCCCGGCCAGCAGGTCCAAGGTGGCATCGAAGGCTGAGCGGGGCAGGGCAAGAAAAGGTGCACTGCGGCGCACGGTTTCAAACCACACGTCGACGTCGAGGGCTTCCAGCGCCGTGGCCGCAACGGTTTGCTGGGCCAGGATGTCCAGTGGGTTCGTGGGAATGGAGAGCGGCTCAATCTGGCCGGCCAACATCCGTTCAACGGTCACCGCTGAATGCAACAGGTCCGCCCGGTGCTTCGGGAACAGCAGACCCTCGGAAATCTCGCCCACCTGGTGCCCGGCTCGCCCCACACGCTGCAGGCCACTGGCCACCGACGGCGGTGACTCCACCTGGATCACCAAATCCACGGAACCCATATCGATGCCCAGTTCCAGGCTGGAGGTGGCCACCACAGCGCGCAGCCGGCCCGATTTTAGATCGTCCTCAATGAGCGCACGCTGCTCCTTGGACACCGAGCCATGGTGCGCCTTGGCCAGCACATTGGGCGCTCCGGCCGTGGCACCGGCCTGCGCCATCATCTCCGCCGGGAGTCGAGTTGGGGATCGCTGATTGAGTTCGTTGATATCGGTCGCCGGGGTCTGGACCGGCTCGACCAGCGAATCGAGCTCCAGCCGCTCCACATAAATCTCATTGAGCCTGCCCGTGAGCCGCTCGGCCAATCGGCGGGAGTTCGCGAAGATGATGGTGGAGTTCTTGGCCAGCACGGCGTCGACGATCTTTTCCTCAACGTGCGGCCAGATGGACGAATTCGGGGCAAGACCCGAGGCTGGGCCGAGATCGTGAGCTGAGGCGAGTGCGGGAAGTTCAGTCATGTCGGCGACGGGCACTGTGACGGTCAGGTCCCAGGTTTTAGTGCTGCTAGGTGCCACGATCGTCACCGGGGCGTTGCCGCCGAGGAAGCGTGCCACCGTGGAATGTGGTTCTACCGTGGCCGAGAGGCCGATGCGCTGGGCCGGAATTTCCAACAAGGCATCGAGCCGTTCAAGGGACACTGCCAGGTGCGCGCCGCGCTTGGTCCCGGCGACCGCGTGGACCTCGTCGATGATGATGGTGCGGACATCGCCCAGCGTTTCGCGCGCCTTGGAGGTCAGCATCAAGTACAGGGATTCGGGCGTGGTGATGAGAATGTCAGGTGGGTTGGTCAGCAAACGGCGGCGCTCATTGGCCGGGGTATCCCCGGATCGTACGCCCACGCTGACATGGGGTGCCGCGAATCCCAGCCGGGCCGAGGTCTGCGTGATGCCGATCAACGGCGCCCGCAGGTTCCGCTCAACATCAACTCCCAGGGCTTTCAAGGGTGAGATGTAAAGGACCCTCGTGCCAGTCTTATGACCGGCGACGGGGGGCAAGGTGAGGCCCGGCAATTGCCCAGGATCCGGCGTCGTACCTGAAGAAGCGGTCTTGGCGATGAGACCGTCCAGTGCCCAGAGGAAAGCGGCAAGGGTTTTACCCGAGCCGGTGGGGGCCACCACCAGCGAGTGGGCGCCGCCTGCGATTGCTTTCCAGGCGCCGGTTTGTGCGGGCGTAGGGGAGCCGAACGCGCCAAGGAACCATTCGCGCGTGGGTGCGGCGAATTGGCTCATTGGGGCTGTTGACTTTGTTCCCTCCACGGCTCCATCATGCCGCATGCCTGGGACATTGTTGCGACGTGGCGAGGGCGACACCGCCTCCGGTGCATGAGTGTCAGTAGCAGGCGGTAATCTATCGGTAGGAGCGGCAATGGTTGCCGGGGCCGGTCCGGCGTAAATCGTGTGCCTGCCTTAGCTCCTGAAGGATGTTTTGAGGGGGAGGGCGGAGGCAGTGCAGACACGGCACATTGGGAACAATTGGGTTCCGTTGCTGGGCATGTCGTTCCTGTTCTTGCTCGGCAGCGCCATCAGCATGATGACCTTGCGCGGAAACGGTGCCTCATCCGGCTTCTTCGTGCTGGCGTCACTCTTGCTGGCGGTGTTGAGTGCGGCCTGGCTGTGGAAAAATCCCTCCTGGTGGTTGGCGCCGCGAAATCATTACCTCTACCTGGCCGGTGGAGCGCTCGTCGGCATGATCCTGGCTTCCCTCGTGCCCTTCCTCAATGGTGCGGGGCCTTGGTTCATACTTGGCGGTGCCGTGATTGTTTATGGCCACTTTGAGCGATTGCGCCTTCTCATGACCATTGGCGGTGCCGTGGCTTTCACCGGTTTCCTCACGATGGTTATTCACGCCGACGTGTGGGGCGGAGCCCTGCAACTGCTGACCGCGGCCCTGCTGGCATTTGGTTCGAACAAGCTGCACGTCCTGCGCCACGGACGACGTCGCGAGGCACAGGACAGCGACCCGGGCTTCATCGGGTCCTTCGAAGAATTCGATCCCGACGAGGCACTGCGCCCGTAACTTTTAAGGGTTGTTACGGCTGGAACGCGCCGATGGTCAGCAACTTAATGTCGGCGTTGCTGCACGCGGTCAATGCGTGCGGGATTTCCAAGCTGTCGGTTGCACTCGGCGGGTAGACCAGCACCGCATCGGTATCCACGTGTTGGCAGTCCTGGTAATTTCCGGCCTGGGTGTAGCGGAACGTGGCGGTGGCGTGCTCGCCTGGGGCAAGCGTGATGGGGCCGTTCGACGGAGCCTGCGCGTCACGCTCCGCCGGTGCGCCGATGGGCTCAATAGTGCCGGCCTGAACCAAGGAAACTCCGGGGTAGCCATCTAGAATGCAGCTGGCTTTGGAGCCATTGGTCAGCACAAGACTCATGTAGATGCTCCCTGCCGCGCCGCCCCCGGTGTCATCCAGGGCGCCCGTGAGCGAGGCTGCTGTGCAGAGGGGTGTGGCCGGCGTGGTTGTTGGTGCAGTTGTTGGCGCGGACGACGGCGTTGCCTCCGTGGGGCTGGCCGTGGCAGTTGCGCTGGGGCTCGCCTGGGTGGTGGCGGGTGAGGAGGTGGTTTCCGCGGCAAGGGGCAAGTCCTGGGCGCCACAGGCGGCGAGCACTGTGCCCAGTCCGATCAGGGCCGCCAGTGTAAGGAACTTGCCTGTGTGAAGTCGCTTGGTCGGGGTTCGCTGATCAGTTGTCATGACCCCACTTTTGCGTTCATGGTTTCTAGAGTCAATCTCCCCCGCCGCGCGAGCGCGATATGACGCCGCTCTCCGCTTGCTCTCCACCTGCGCAGAGAGCAGGTGGAGAGCAAGCACAGGGCAGGGAGGTGTTACGCCTTGCGGGTGGTGCGCCAGAAGGCCAAGCCACCCAGAACCAACCCGGCCAGCCCGGCTGCCAAGCCAATCCATGCCGGCCAGGAGGTGCCGGCGTCGTTCGTGTCAGTTGACGCGGCGACATCGGCAGAACCATGGGCGCCGTGAGCATCCTCGGCTACCGCGGCGGTGATTGTCAGTTCCGGCGCCGGTGCTTTCACTGAGTCATGGTCAGCACCGGCTGCGGGGATTTCCTTCCAGTCCGTCTGCCCGGTCTCACAGGTCTGCAGAGTGGGGAAATGCAGCGTGGTTCCGGCGGTTTCGGGCAGTTGCAGGGACAGTGTGAAGGTGTCGCGCTGGTGATCCTCCAGCGGGGTCTTCGCTGTGTAGGTGATGGACGCGGTGCGCTCGCTGACCTTACTGCCGTTGGCCAAGGTGATCGGGGTATCGAGCTTTTCCACCGACTTGCTAATGGTCCAGTTCGGGTTGACGGTGGGCGTAGCGTCGTTGAGCTCCTCTGGCAGGGAGATCCTCACGGCTGTGGTGGGCGAACCGTCGCAGCCGTGGCCCACCGAGAAAGTGACCAGAGAGGACGCACCAGCAGCGGTTTCTGTGGGCGTTGCGGACACGTGGGCGGAGGCTGCGCCGAGGCCAAGCATCATCAGGGCGGCGGTGGAGCCGAGAGCTGCGGTGGTCTTGAGGGTACGGGAAATACGCATGGGATAAAGCCTTTCGAACGCGGATTACGCGCAAGGTACGGGGAATGGACACCCCGCGACGAGTTCGAGGGGTGTTAAGCGAAAATTGCCGTCCGTACCGGCGGCCCGCGACGTGTATCCGGGCGAATGTTGCGCCATGGAAGCCTGGGGAGCGGACGCGGAATGACGCCGGCAGGGGCACTTGGTGCTGGCTGGAGGAGTACCACGGCGGCGCGCCGGTATAGCGGTCGCAACCAGCGTGCCAAGGACCAAAGCGCATTTTCGCCGTAGGCCAGCAGACCGGCCGCGGCCAAAGTTGCCACGATGTGGGCTGCCAACATCCAACCGGACATCGCGCTGGCATGGCCGATGGTTTCAAGGCCGCTGGCGCCCGTGGAAGTGGCCTGGGTCAGCATGGCCGAGGCATGTGCTTCCGGGGAAAGGGTGTGGTGGCCCAGAGTTTGGGCGGAGCCGCTATTTGTTACAGCGCCCGGCATCAAATGCGCGCTGTGGGACAGGACGTCAAAGCCCTTGTGCAGCACTACCTGGCTGCCAGCCAGGAGACCCAACATGGTGGGAAGTGTCAGGCGGAACTTTGTGACAATCGTTGAGAACATGATGTGTAAAGCCACGATGGCGGCCATGACGGGCCAGGCCGGGAGCGTGCCGCCGGCCAGGAGGTGCGCACCGGCCGCAAGGCCGAGGATGGTAGAGCCCACCAGGGTGGTTCGGAGCAATTTAAAGGGCGCGTGGTCCACTTCTGCTCCCTTCCGCCGTCCAGCCAACTTTCCCATCTTATCGGGGAATTCCTCTGTCTGGCATTCGGGGCGGAGGGCCTTGCGGATTGGACAGGTCTGTCAGGGAGCCGGGCACCGGCCGTGCCTAGTGGGCTGGTGTGCTCGGCAGCCGGACGGTGAAGGTGGTTTTTCCCGGGGCGCTGGTCACGCTGACGGATCCGCCATTGGCTTGGAGAAGTCCCTGAACAATGCTCAGGCCGAGGCCGGTGCTCCCTGTGGTTCCCGTGCGGGCCTGATCGGCGCGGGAGAATCTGTCAAAGACGATCTTTTGGAAATCGGGATCGATCCCTGGGCCGTTGTCAGTTACTTCCAGCAGGCACCAACCACCGGGCGCCTGAGCCAGGGACGCGTGGACCGCTGTTCCGGCGGGTGTGTGCTTGGCTGCGTTGGACAGAAGATTCAAGAGGATCTGGCGCAGGGCGCTGTCATCAGCGCACACTTCAACCGGTTCATCCGGGACAGCGAAGGTCCACTGGTGATCGGGGGCGGCTACCTGGAGGTCGCTCACGGCCTCCATGACGAGCGGACTCACATTCACACTCTTCGACAGGGCCAAGGCTGTATTTCCAGTCGTGGCGGTGCCGGTTGCGCCATCGGTGACGGTTTGCTTCGCTTCATCCAGCCGGGCCAGCGTCAACAGGTCTTCGACGAGCCTGCTCATGCGGACCGATTGGTCTTGGACGCGGCTCAAGGCGGTTTGTCCGTCGTCACTGAGGGGTTCGGTCATGGACAGCAGCTCGGCATAGCCGCGGATGGCCGTTAGTGGAGTGCGCAATTCGTGGCTGGCATCGGCCACAAAACGCCGCAGCTTGGTCTCGCTGTGTTGCCTCGCTTGCAGTGCGTGGGACACATTGTCCAGCATGGCGTTGAACGCGTTGCCCACATTGCCCACCTCGGTGCCCGGCCGGGCCGCGGCGTCCGGGACCCGCGCACTCAAGGCGACCTCTCCGGCGTCGAGCCTTAGCGTGGAAACTTGGGTGGCCGTGTCCGAGAGCTGACCCAGGGGGCGCAGGCTGCGGCGGATGATGACGGTGCCAGCCCAGCCAAGCGCCATGAGCCCGGCTAGCGAGACCAGCACGATGGAGAGAACCAGGGTGGACAACGTCTGCTCAGTGGCGGCGCGGGGCAGACCGGTGATCAGGATGCCACCGTTGGGGACGGCCTGAGCCTGCAAACGGTAATCGCCCAGGGTCAGTGTCTTGTCGGTGAACGTCCCATCGGTGGGCAAGGCTGCCAGAACGGTGGCGTCGGTGATGGTCAGCTGTTGACGGGTTCCGTCGGCGGCAAGGATTCCCGCGTAATGGACCACGTCATCACTGAGAACCGCACTCAACTGGCCTGCGCTGGTGGCACGGGCGTCGAGGGGATCGCGCTGGGTGGGGGATCCGGTGTAGTACGCGGCGGTGCGAACGGAGGCCTGCTGGACGGCGGTATCGAGTTGGCTATTGGCCGTAACGCTCAAGGTTGTGTAGGCCACCATGCCCACCAACGCGCAGATGACTGTCAAGAGCGCCAACATGACGACCACCAGACGGGTGCTCAGATGCCAGTTGCCCGGGTGCAGGAGCTGGCGCGTTGTGCTGCTCAGGGACATGGCTTAATCACGTAGCCGGAGCCGCGGACGGTGTGGATCATGGGTTCCCGATCGGCGTCGATCTTCTTCCGGAGGTAGGAGATGTAAAGCTCCACGATGTTGCTTTGACCGCCGAAATCGTAGTTCCAGACGCGGTCCAGGATGCGTGATTTACTCACCACGTGGCGCGGGTTTTCCATCAGGAATTTCAAGAGCTCAAACTCGGTGGAGGTCAGGGCAATGTCCACGCCAGCGCGTTGCACGGCCTTGGTGTCCTTGTTGAGAGTCAGATCGCCTACCGTCAACAGCGCAAATTGCGGGGCAGTAATGCCGGAACGTTGGACGATCCGGTGCAGGCGGAGTAGGACTTCTTTCATGCTGAACGGCTTACTGACGTAATCATCCCCGCCGGCTTGCAACCCCGTGACCTTGTCCGAGACGCCGTCCTTGGCGGTGAGGAATAGGGCAGGAACCTCTGGGTAGATGTTGCGGATTTTATGCAACAATTCCACACCGTCCATGCCCGGCATCATGACGTCCAGGACCAGCACATCGGGGATGAACTCGCGGGCAATCTTCAGCGCCTCAAAACCGTCATGGGCCGTGGCAACTTCCCAACCGGTGATTTCCAGACCGCGGCGCATGAGGTCCGCGAGCTCGGGTTCGTCATCAACCACCAAGGCGCGGATGGGTTGACCGTCAGCCCTGGTGAGCTTGGGCAAGGCTGATGCGGGAGTGGAAGATGCCATGACTTTATTCTCTGTTATGCGCCACGTAGTTGGCTGGATGATTCCCGAGTGTTGTCTGTGTATGAGGCTGTCCGGATGATGACGGTTGGGACCAAGGCGCCGAAACAGGGGCAAAACCGCTCGCGCCACGGACTGAATCCCTGAAGACGGGGCCAACCCGCGAAGACGGTGTATGTTGTGGGGCGGTTGGCGAGTTCACCCCGCTCTCGCGACGTAGCGGCCATCGCGGGTGCTCCAGGAAAGAGAAAAGCCCCGTAGATCCAAGGATCCACGGGGCTTTCATTGGCGGTGACGGTGGGATTTGAAAACTCACCTAGCCGTCTGGTATATGTCCAGATCGCTACGACTTGCCCATGACCGCGCAGTTATCACTATCAACCCAGTGTGATGCATTTACGACCCCGCCACGGTGTTGTTGATTTAATCAACAAATCACTAGCCGACATCATGTCGATCTCACGTCACACATGTTCTTTGTCGGACCCTTGAAGTACGATAAGGGTCATGCACTAGTTCGAAGTTATGTTCTAGTAGAACGGGGGTGATTGGATGGTGCCGAGTGAAGAAATCAAAACGGTGCGCGACCTTTTTAGGGCCGCGCACCTCCAAGGCGTTCCTACCAAGGATCTTATAGACGAGCTTCAGCTCGTTCGACAAGATCTTGGACGCTGACTCCGAGGGTGTTTGATATCTGAAACAGGATTCCGATTGGCATGTTATAGCCAGCCGCCCCACTCAGGTATCGGGATAGTGTTTCGCGGTGGATGCCTATCTTGTCGGCCAGGACCTTTTGTGTAAGGTCTTGGCCGACCATCTCCATCTTGATGGCCTTGCCGAGTGCAAGGATTTTCTTATCTTCTAGATCGCTCATGAACATCACTATATGTGATGGAGGATCGACAAATCAAGTGCAAAACCCGACTTCGTGCGAAAGTTTTACGACATTGGGTGTTGACATGTGATGGATTTACGACTTAGAGTCGAACCATGATCACCACCCAGAACGCCGAACAGAATATGTCGGCCCACATCCGAAGCCTCGTCGCCAACAGCGGAGTCTCCAAGACCTTCATCTACAACGCAATCGGCATCAGCCGAGAGACGTTCAATAGCCGCCTGATGAACCCGTACAGCTTCACCTACCGTGACCTCCTTCGCATGGCAGACGCGCTGCGTCTGCCGGTTGAGAGTCTTTTCCCAGTTGCAAAACCCAGCGTGGAAAGCACCGCTGAGTGAACGTTTACCAAACCCCAGAGCAAGCCGTTGAGGCCTTTGGGTACGACGAGCAGAACCGTCCCTTCGTAAGCAAGCATGAGATCCGCCGATTCGCCAAAGAGTCCGGCATCTACAGCAAGATCAGCCGCGGGAAGATCGTATTCACCCGCGAGCAGCTTGAGCAACTGCAAGAATTCGTAGTTACCCAGAACGAAAACAAGGTCACCGCCACTGGCGAGATCGACCACTTCGCCTAATCAAGGCAACCCCCACCTTTCCCCTACTGGCTTTTTAGTCGGAGGTTCTCCCTTGTTGAACTATGCCCAATTGCAGGCTGACGTTCACGGCATGGACAAGAAGAATGCCGTCACGTTCCTGCACGAATCCCACCCGCATAAGTCGAAGTCCTTCTTCGATCGCAACTACAACCACCTAATGGCCCTTGACCCCATGGGCTTGTACCGCTTCATAGGTCACTCAGACCCCACCGCCAATAAGGCAATCAAGAACGTCATGACAGGAGTCACAGCATGATCGCCCTTATCGCGTCGTGGTTTGCCCGTCACATCATCGCCGCTGACCCTGACCCGCAGTATTCGCGACTGGACCGATTGGACGGGCTATGACCTGCAACCACGTTGACCATGCGTGCAAGTTCTGCGCTCGTGACTGGATCGACCGAATGACCAAGAAATAAGGAGCGCCAATGAATTCCGCCGAGGCTGAACTTGAAGCAGCTATTCGTCGCATCATGCGGGAACAAAACGTCACTCGCAACCAAGCTGAACCGGTCGCTCGAGCATCAATCCGACTAGAGGAAGCCAAGGCTGAGCGCGCTGAGGCTATGCGTTTGTTGGTACGTGACGCCGCACGCAAGCACTACGCCAGCCTGTAACCCCACCCAAATAAGCAAGCCCGCCACCATGCACGGTGACGGGCTTTCGTTATACCTACTCAAAGGAAATTATCTCATGAACGACTTCAATAAAGGTGACCGAGTACGGATTGTTGCCCCCAGAAACGCCACGCACTACAGCCACGGAGACATTGTAAAAGTAGTCAGCGCGGACGAATCCGGGCTGGTCATTGACTGCGGTAACGACAATCAGGACTTTGTTACCCGTGACGAGGTTGAACTGGCAACCGCGGACGTGATCACCATCGACCGCGCCGACCTGCCCAAGGTGGTGGTGAACGAGGCTGGCTGGATGAAAGCGGATAACAATTACCTCGCGCACATCGATTCCGCTAAGACGGCAACACTTCGACTCATTGCACTTCAATACCTATCTGCCGTCGAGCTCTTGGATGCCCGAGAAAAGGAATCCGCAGCCGCCGAGAAGGAAGCCTCTGAACGTCTCCGCAGCCGACAGGACGAAATGGCTAGGGAAGTCGCTAAGAACGCTGGATGGAATGACTGGCGAGACGGCAGTTACAACCAACACACGAGCGAAACGCAAGCGGCCATTGACATGTTGATTACGGAGCTCACTCGTGGCTAGGCCCGCAGCTCTTGAGGATGTCGGTTGGTTGGATGACGCTCTGGAATGGATCGAGGGCCGCGCTAAGAAGCCCGGATTATTCAGCGCCGATGATCTCCGCCGAGACTTCCGCCCACCACCGCACGGGAACATGGTCGGCCCCGCATTCTCCACCGCAGCACGACGCGGCTACATCAAGTACGTGCACCACAAACGTTCAACCGTCCCATCCCGCGCAGGCTCAGCTATCTGCTCATGGCGCGGCGTCGAAGAAGGAGTAACCCCATGACAATCCCCGCAGAAGCAATCGCAGCAGCAGCGCGGTCGATGGCCGAGTTCAACCACTGGGAGTGGCGCGACCTAGCAGACGGCTACCAAGCTACGTGGCTCAAATGTGCTGAGGCCACCTTGGTGGCCGCACTGCCGATCATCACCGCCCAAGCAAAGGCCGAAGCGCTTATTGCTTTTGCCGAGGACATGCTAACGGCGCTTGAGAACCGCGAACGCCCAATGTCCGGTCCTCAGTTCGATCAGGCAATCACAACAATCAAGGATCTGCGAAACCGAGCCGTCGCCATCGTAGGAGCCTCCAAGTGAGCCGCGAATGGGTGGATGACCGCTCACCGTTCCCGCTGGATAAGCGATGGGTGATGCGGTGTGACGAGACGGGGTGCGCTACTAAGTCTGAGCCGAGTGTTCAGCAGCCGCCGTTGGATCAGTTCGTTGCGGCGGGCTGGTTCATTGGCAAAACGTTCGGCGACATCTGCCCGGCGTGTCTTGCTGCCGGTATTGAGCCACGAGACACCCCGCACCAATTGATGCCCGAGGTGATCAAGTGAGCGTCCTTATCCTGGCTGTCCTCATCGGCGCCTTGTTCGCGCTCAACTGCCGCAGCTTCGACCAATGGTGGTGGGGACGATGAACTGCGGCACGTTGAAGGGTTGGCAGCAACATAAGGCGGCGAACACGCGGTGTTGCGAATTCTGTGCACCCTATGACCCGAAGCTACCGCAGCCCAAGGTAACCAAGACCAAGCCCGCCTCGAAGTCAAAGCCTAGGCCCGTACCGAAGCCACGACACCGGGCGCGTGTACTAGGCGAAATCACCCACGGCACCGTCTGGGGATATCAGCAGCACAAAGCACGCGGCGACGACGACTGCGAACCATGCCGAACCGCAGCCAACACCAAACGCAAAACACTTCGCGACCTACAGAAAGCAGCAGCCCAATGACCACCCAACGAGACGACCTAGCCCGCGAAATCTTCATCGCGGACAACAGCAACCAGCCACGAGAGCAATCAATCGTGGACTGGGAATGGTTTGAGGAAACGCCGCGGTACGCCATCCGCATCGAACGCTACAAGGAGATGGCTGCCGCGCTTATTGCCGTCGGATGGACCAAGGAACGCACAGTCACTACTGAGGATGAGCTCAAGGCCCTACATCTGGGCGACGTGATCCATTGCGCCGGCGAGCGAACAGGTGAAGGGGATGGCGATCAGACTTTCACTCTGGTCCTCAATCTCGCAGGCAGGCCAGCATGGCGAAATCACTTCATCACATACTCAGTCATTTCCGTTCTGGATGACTACGAAACCATCACGGTCCTACGAGAGCAGCCAACCCCGTGAGCGTGTGCACTGAGGTTGATCTGATCGCTAAGCCCATCGGCTCACAGATCCATATCCGGTTCGCGAATCAGCCGTTCGTCTGGCACTTCACGAAGACCACAGCGCACAGCTGGAAACGCACCAACCAAGCCCTACGCACTGTTTGGGCCAGCAACGAACACCTCGCCTACCTCATCACCGAGGGACAACAAACCAACTCACTAGGAGAATCACTATGAGTACGAAAATCACTACCGCAGAACTGAACAACTTCCAGAAGGTCAGCTACGCCAAGATCGAACCGACTGGGAACCTCGTCGTTCTGGCTGGCAAGAATGGCGCTGGCAAGACGTCCACCAACGACGGCCTGGAAGCGACCTTGACCGGACACAATGGTCGCAACATCAAGCGGCCAGTGAAGGACGGACATGGCAAGGCGTCAATCGAGGTCAAGCTTTCCGATGGCTCAACACTGATCCGCGGCTACACACCGTCTGGCACCACATTGAAGGGCCTTGATGCTGCGGGCAACAAGTTCGGGCAGAGGGAACTTGACGCACGCATTAGCAGCCTGGGTATCGACGGCCGAAAGTTCATCAGCATGGGCGAGAAGGATCAACTCAAGGCGCTACTGTCCATCGTGGACCTGCCGTTCGATCCCGCCGAGATGGACGCCGAACGCAAGCGCGTGTTTGATGAGCGCGCAAACGTTGGGCGCGACGGCAAGGCAATCGGTGACGTCGTGTTTGACAAGTCATTGCCGACCGAAGAAACCAGCGTGGCCGCTTTGCTGGAAGAGTACCGCGCCGCCGAAGCTTTGGAGCAGTCGCATCGAGATGATCGCGACTGCCTCACCGGAGCTCATGCCGAGATTGATCGGATCAACGCCGAGATCGGCAATCTCATCGCGCTGCGGTCCACGCACGAAAGGGACGTGGATTCACTCAAGGAAAAGATCGGCAACCACGCTCCAATGCCTGACGTGCCAGCGATCCGTGCCAGCATCGACGGCGCCGAGGAATCCAACGCGGCAATCCGCACCAACAACGCAGCCATTCAGCAGGCCAAGCGCCAACATAACCTGCGTGAGAAGTACACAGAATTGACTGCCGAACTTGGAGCCATCGACAAACGCAAGGCTGACGGACTGGCCGCGGCTGAGATGCCCATCGAGGGGCTGACGTTCGATGAGGAAGGTGTGCTCTACCAGGGCGTACCATTCAGCCGCGCATCGGGCCGCGAACAGCTGATTGTCTCCTGCGCCATGATCATGGCCACCAACCCTGAGATCCGCGTCATCGTAATCCGTGACGGAAACGTTCTCGACATGGAAGGCATGGAGCTGTTGACGGACATGGCAGAGTCCACTGACTTCCAAATCTTCATCGAGATCGTCAAGGAAGATAAGGGCGACGAAGAGTACTTCTTCTCGGATGGTGAACTCGCATGATGATCAAGACAGGTGCGCGGGCGGTGGCTCCGAAAGTGGATACGCCGCCCGCAGTTGTATCCAGCAAGCCAGCACCCGCCGCGCCTGATCCGTTCGACTCACCAAGCTACAAGGACATGCCAGCGTACGTGCCACCCAAGCTCTCCTTGCCTGCCGACAAACTCACCGTCTACAAAGAGTTGGAGCAGGGCACGCCGGAATGGTTCGAGGCGCGCTGTGGTGTTCTTACCGCGTCCGTGGTTCACCAACTACTCACGGCGGGGCTAAAGGTTGCCGACAACCTCACATCAAAGAGCTTGACGATGGCACTGGCCGCCGAACGGATCACGAACTACGTGGAACCGATGGCCACCACACGCGACATGGAGCGCGGAAACCTTGACGAGCCCTACGCCCGTGAGGTCTACAGCGAACGATACGCGCCGGTCACTGAGGTTGGGTTCATGGTGCGCGAGATCAACGGCTACCGACTGGGCTATTCACCAGATGGCTTAGTTGCTGAAGATGGGCTCATTGAGATCAAGTCACGCAAGCAGAAGATCCAGCTCGCAACGTTCCTGGACGATGAAGTACCCGGCGCGAACATGGCCCAGATTCAAACAGGGCTGCTCGTCTCTGGCCGTGACTGGCTCGATTACTTCAGCTACACAGGTGGGATGCCACCGTTCGTCCATCGCGTGTACCCGGATCAAAAATGGTTCGCCGCCATCATCGCAGCGTTGGTTCAGTTCGAAACCAACGCCGAGGACATGCTCGACAAATACCTGAAAGCGACCGAGGGTAACCCGCCCACTGAGCGCATCGACCACTGGGAAGAAATGGAGATTTTCTGATGGCT
Organism: Arthrobacter alpinus; assembly: GCF_900105965.1. Taxonomy (NCBI): domain Bacteria; kingdom Bacillati; phylum Actinomycetota; class Actinomycetes; order Micrococcales; family Micrococcaceae; genus Arthrobacter; species Arthrobacter alpinus. Next base: position 2,925,608 of record NZ_FNTV01000001.1, on the reverse strand, counting down.
GACATCGGCGACACAGTAGACCCAAAGAGTGACCAGCAGAGCTTTGACGATTACCAAACTGGACCACGCACGGTAACGGTCACTGGCGTCAAGGTAATCAAGGGAGATCAGCAGCCAGTCCATATCGAGCTGGCCGAGTACCCGGGCCGACCATTCAAGCCCAACAAGTCCATGAGGCGCGTTCTTATCAAGGCATGGGGCGACAAATCGGCCGCATACGTTGGCCGGGCACTAACACTGTTCGGCAACCCGACTGTCACCTATGGCGGCAAGACGCTTGGTGGTGTTGAGATCTCGCACCTTAGCCACATCGGCAAGGCGTTGACCTTGCAACTTACTGCCACGCGAGGCAACAGGAAGCCATTCACTGTCAAGCCCCTTGCCGAACCCGGGCAGCGTGACTGGGCGGCTGAGATAGCGGCGGCCGACATTGACGGACTCAAGCAACTCTGGGGCCAAGCACCACAAAACCTCCAAGCAGACATCGAAACCCGAGCAGCACAACTGAAAGAAGCCAACTAATGGCGCAGATAGCAACAACAGCAAACATCGGCACGTACTACGGGCTCAAGTTCGGGCAGGACGGCAAGGCGCGAATCAGCTTCTCAGCTGCCGAGACTGCCCGCATCAAGGATCAGTCCGGCAACTGGACGGACGGCGGGACGACTTGGTTCAACGTGACCTTGTTCGGCGGCGCATCCGAAGCGCTCGACTTGCAGATCACCGCGAACCAGGGCAAGGGCCGAGTGACGTTCGCTGGCCGGATGAACACCCGCGACTACGAAAAGGATGGCCAGCAGCGCCAATCCTTGGATGTTGTGGCTGATTTTGTCGGACTCGTGCCAAAGAATCCCCAACAGCAGAACGGCCAGCTCGCACAGCAGAACAACCAGGGCGGCTACCAGCAGCAGCAGCAGCCAGGCCAGCAGTCGCAGCAGCAAGGGTTCGGCGGCGGACAGCAGCAACAGAACAGCGGCGGCTGGGGCAACGGACAAACTTCGGAGGCCCCCTTCTGATGAGCGACGTTCCATGGTTCGCAATCGCCGTCATCTGCTTCGGCCTCGCGTGGCTGATTGGAAAGATACCGCCAAGCAAGCGTAAATAGCACGACCGCACCACCATCCTCTAGGCCCGTCACATGCGGGTCTTTTTTGTACCCAAAACCCGCCCTGCGCAGACTCACCATCTGCGCAGGGCACTCGGAAGGAGACTTCGTGCATGACCCACTAAACCCGACGCGTGACCCGATAACCCGGTGCCAACGCGGCTGCTGCTGGAACCCATTCACATGCAGCACCAAACGCCAATGCGCCTGCCACTCGGACGATCCCGTACTGCCCACACAAGAGGCTCCAATCACCAAGCACTACTACCACGATCCAGTCCCCGGCCAAGCAATAAACCGCATCGAACGGCGAGCCCGAACAAGAGGAAGGAAGCGGATATGACGTACAAGCACGTTGACCGGACCGAGTTTCGCCGGCAGTTCGACGCGGGACTAAACCACGCCGAACTCACCGCGCACTTCGGATGCAACCCGGCCACAACATCACGCATGCACAAGCGCCTAGAGCTGCCGCCATTCGCCGGGACACAGAACTGGTTCACCGACGAGCGCCGGCAAGAAGTGAAAGCCCTACTCGATGACGGTTGCTCATTCGCCGAAATTATCCGCACAACCGGCGTCCATGTAGACACCCTGAACCGCCACTTTCCCGGATGCCAGTGGACCAAACAAGAGTGCATCGACTACACCACCGCAGTCAGACGCATCAACGAAGGCCCACGAAAAGGCATCCGGCAAGTCCACTACGACGCAAAAAGGAAGATGACATGACCGCGCAATCGAAGTTCGTAGAAAACATCAAGCCCCGCATCGGCATGACCGTCCGGCTAACCACTAACCCCGGGCTATGGCAGGTGCTCGACCGCGCACCCGGCGTAGGTCTCTGGTGGATGCTCGCGTACGACGAGGAAGCCAGGGGGGGCGACTCCATGTATAGCAGTGCCACCTACCGCGAGATGCGCAAACGCGACTGGGTGAATGACTAACCAATGAACAAGAAAGGAGATCCGTAAATGGCTCGCGACAGAGCGAATATCAACACGAACATTTGGACGGATACGCATTGGCGACAGCTCACCCGTGATCAGCAGTGGTTGTACGAGCTCCTACTGACTCACCCGGAACTTTCCTATGCCGGCGTATCTGATTGGCGTCCGGGCAGGCTCATGCAGTTCTCGGCCGGGACTTCACGGCAGGAGATTGAACGTATCGGCGCTGAGCTACAGGCCGAGCGGTTCATCTTCATTGATGAGGACACGGAAGAAGTCCTGATCCGTTCTTTCCTGCGTCACGACGGGATCTTGAAGCAGCCCAAGCTGACTATCTCAATGGTCAACGCTTATGCCGCGGTGTCGTCAAACAATATCCGTGAGGTCATCGTGCATGAGCTCAATCGGCTCTACGCAGAAGCGCCGGGGACTAAGGCGTTTGAGAATACGAAGGTTCTCACATTGCTCAAGCAGCCAGGTCGGTCAATGGATGAATTTACCCTTGGCGTTACCCCTGCCTTTACCCTTCCGGTTACCCCAACGGCGAGGCAAACCCAAGCCCTGCCTACTACTACAGCTACTACTACAGCTACTAAAAAGAAAACTACGTCCGAACCTGACGGTCCTGACGATGTGATTCCTCCCCGCTTCGATGTCCAAGAAATCATCGACTACCTATCCGCAGCACTTGAAAGGAACGACGTGCGATTCAAAGTAGGCAAGTCCTGGCACGTCGAAGGCCGGCGCTTGATTGACATCGACAAGTACACCGTCGAACAGATCAAGATTGTCATCCGATACGCGACCACCGATTCATTCTGGAAAACCAACATCATGTCCATGTCAACACTGCGCGCCAAGTTCGAGCAGTTGAAACTCAAAGCCCAGGCGGTCAACAATCAGACAGCCGCACCCGCTCAGGTTGCGTCTCAGCATGGGTGGGCTAACTGATGGGCTACGAGGAACAAGTCATCGGTGCCTGCTTGCTGGATGGCGAGGCTATCAGGTTTGCGGTTGATCACGTCGAATCAACCGACTTCGCATCGATGGTTCTTGGCAACGTGTTTGACGTGATGGTTGCTATGCGGGCCGCGGGTAAACCTATCGAGCCGGCAAGCGTAACGGCCGGTGTTGCTGAGGCTGGCATCCGTGGCGTCGGCTTTACTGAGTTGTTCAAGTGGATGGAAGCTGTTGGTTCATCTCATTCGGTGGACTTCTACGCCAAGCTGGTTCGTGAAGCATCAGTGCGCAGGTCCATCGCTCGTGCTGGCCAATCCATGATTCAGCAGTCGCAGAACGAAGCAGTCCCATCAGCGCAGGTTCTCAGTGAAGCCATGACGGCACTCACAGGCATCAGCGACAACTCACCGGGCAACGGCATGAAGACCATCACGCTAGGCGACCTGCTAGCCGTCGAGGACTCGTACGACTGGGTTATCGAGGGCTTATTTGAGCGTGGCGATCGGATGATCATTACCGGATATGAGGGTCTGGGCAAGACGACCTGGATACGGCAGATGGCAATCTGTATGGCGGCCGGCATCAACCCGGTCACGCTGGACCATTGCGAACCGCAGAAAGTTCTTGTGATCGACGTTGAGAACACCGAATCGCAGTGGCGCAACGAGGTCCGCGGCATGGCCAAGACGGCACAGGGCTACGGCCCAGTGTCGCCTATGGAGAACCTTCATCTGTCCTGCAATGGTCGGGTGGACATCACCAAGGGCTCGTCACTGGGAGAGATTCACCGGCTCGTGGACATTCACAAGCCTTCCGTGTTGTTCATTGGCCCGATTTACAAGTTGGTCCCGCATGGCATCAGCAACGATGACGATGCGGCGCCACTCATCACGGCCCTTGACTCACTCAGGGACCGTGGATTGGTGCTCGTCATGGAAGGCCACTCGCCCAAGGGATCGGCCAATGCTGCACGTGACCTTTCCCCACGAGGATCAGCCGCACTCATGGGATGGCCAGAGTTCGGATTCGGCCTAGCGCCAGACGAGAACGGCAATGCAATTGTTCAGCGTTGGCGTGGAGAGCGAGACCGCAAACGAGTCTGGCCCAAGACGCTCGAAAAAGGTGGCCCGTTCCCCTGGTGCGCACCCGAGATCAACCCAGCCACACGCCAGAAGTTGTATGGCAGGCCCAAATAAAAACCACCTCAAGGCTCCGGCGCACGTCGGGGCCTTTGCTATGCCAAGGAGAAGCAATGAAGTACGAAACAGCAGTTGAAGCGATCAAGGCCATTCTCGCCGCCGTCCCGGATGACGAACTGCCGAAGCCATCCAAGATCAAGAAGAGCGCAGAGGGAACCCCCGTTGTCTGGTTCGGTGGACGTGGCTACCACCTCGGATCTGCAACATCTAGCAGGAACGGTGGTGAGAAGAAGCGCAACCCACTGAACTACCGAAACCATGCCGTTTACGACGCGCTCATTGGCGAGACAGTCACCCGCCTAGACCTCGACTACAACCCGGAGGCCGCCAAATGACTACCCCAACCCTCTACTCCAAGCCCGCGTGTGTTCAGTGCACGATGACGAAGAAGTGGCTGGATCGTAACGGCACCGTGCTACCCATCGTTGACGTGACCGTGGACACCGACGCACTGGCCAAGATCGTTGCACTGAACTACGCACAAGCCCCCGTGATCTGGATCGACGCAGACACGCATTGGAGTGGTTTCCGCCCGGACCTACTCGCCCAACACTTCCCCAAGGAGAACGCATCATGAGCAAGTTCAGCGTCGGCAACTGGGTGCGTGTGACCCGGGCAGATTCGACCATCTTTGACGAGGTGGGTCAGGTTCGGAACATCAGCCGCTGGGTTCGTTGGTGGGAATACGTGATCGTCGTGAACGGCATCGCGTTCGGACCCATCGAAGAACACTTCCTCGTGCTCGCCGAGGAACCCGCAACAACCGAGGCCGCACAGTGACCCCGCCATTAAAGCCCGGTGACGTCACCAGCGCATCCGGAGAGGCTGAGCGGGGAGATGTTGGCCCCGACCAAAACCAGCCCGTTAAATCGCCTCCTGTGCGTTCATGGGAAATCACCCTCCCATGGTCAGTGCCGCCCGTGAAGCCCAACGGTGGCCACGGAAACATCTACGCACACGCCGCCAAAGTAAAAAGCACCCGCCGAACCATGGGCCTGCTCGCAAGAAGCGCGGGCATTCCATGGCTGGGCAGGTGCGATGTGGTGCTGACCTGGTACGTGCCGGACAAGATCAAGCGGGATGCAGACAACCTTGTTTGGACAACAAAGCCGCTATGCGACGCGCTGGCAGGCACGAAACCCGGAGATCACAAGATCGTAGAGGATGACACGCCGGATCTCATGGTCAAGCACATGCCGCGCATCGTCTATCGACCGGGCGAACCAAAACAAATGGTGCTGACGATTACCGCAATCGCTTAGGCAGGATCTTGGCGCGCACGTAATCGGCGAATGACTCGCCGGGCTCTAGCTGCTCGGTGATGTAGTCGTCCTGCTCTTTGGTGAGGCGGATTTGGCGGGATCGGCTCTTGGCGTTTTCAAGTGGCGGGCGTCCGCCTTTGTTGGGTTCCATGCTCCTAGGATACAGGTTTACAAGAACATGTGGATAGTGGTTTACATAAACCTAGTTCTTGGTGTACAGTAACTATCAAGAGCAAGCCACTAACAAGGAGTCAACATGAACGCCACGCAGAAGCTCATCAAGGTAATCACCGATCAGAACAAGAGTGATGATGTGCTGATCGGCGCGGCCCTTCTGGCTGACAATCTCACCGGACCTGTCGAGCGCATGACAAGCGCCGCCATCTGCGAAGTGCTCATCAATCGCCACCCGGAGATCCGCCCCGAACTGGACGTGTTCATGTACGACTACGAAACCGAGTTGTCGATGATCGAATTCATCGCCCTCGCCATCACCAAGTAACCACCCGCCCCCAGAACTCGAAAGGAAAATCATGGCATCGACATGCTTAGTCAAAGAGTGCGAACAGCCTTCCATCTGTAGGCGCATGTGCACTATGCACTACCAGCGCTGGAAGAAAGACAATGGTCACCTGCTGGCGCAAAAGAGGCATTGGGCCTCAGTTGAAGAACGGTTCTGGTCAAAGGTTGATAAGACGGAAACTTGTTGGAACTGGATAGGCGGATTCAACAAGAGCGGGTATGGCCGATTGAAGATTGACGGAAAATTCATCCGTGCACATATTCGTTCCTTTGAGATGGAGAACGGCGAAGTTCCGGCAGGCATGGTCGTTGACCACCGGTGCCACAACGAGAAATGCGTTAGGCCAGTTCACCTAAGACTTGTTACCCACAAGCAAAACTCTGAGCATCGAATCGGCGCTCAGAAAAACAGCAAATCAGGCATCCGGGGAGTCTATTGGGCACCCACTAGAAATGCGTGGATAGCCAGCGTCAGGCACTGCGGCCGACAAGTCAATCTCGGAACGTTCAGCACTGCTGCCGATGCTGAACGGGCCGCGATCGCCAAGCGAAATGAACTTTTCACTCACAACGACCACGACCGAAAGGAAGTAAAATGAGCACCGCGCCCACCGAAGCAATCGAAGCCGCAGCACGGGCAATCTACCGCAGTGTCAACCGTGGACATGCTGACACCAAGGGCTGGGACGAGGTGCAGCCAAACTGGAAGCGCTCCTACCGCCGAGACGCCACGGCTGCAGTTGGTGCCGCAGTACCCTACGTCGCCGCGCAGGCTTTGCGGGACGCTGCGGACGCACTTGAGGCTGGCTGGGCATATGGCGCCGAGCTCAAGTCAGACGGCAACGAGGACCGAGATGTTGCCGCCGCCATGCAGATGACCCACGAAAACGCCGAAGAACTACGGCGCCGTGCTGACCATCTCGAAGGGAAAAGTGAATGAGCGCCTACCAGGAGCGACGGGTTGAGGCGCGAAAGAGTCACCGATGCACAAGCTGCGACCGTCGAGTAATCCGCGCTGGTGACGTGTACCTGCGAGCCGTCCTATTCCCCAGCGACGACGGCAACCCATACACGGTGCCATTAACCATCAAGGAATGCGGAAAATGCGCCGAACGATACGGGCGGCTCTACCTGATCGAACCACTGCCCGAACCGCAAAACCATGACGTCTACCTAAACGCAATGAGAGAAGGACGAGGATGAACCTGATCTGCGCGGTATGCCCCGACTGCCTCACGAAGCTCGGACTGGCACCTGACGACCATTGCCCCACGCACCGACTGCACGAGCTTCGAGAAGAAAAGCCAACAGTCGGGTTCAAATGCGACCACCACGACAATGGAGCCCGCACCAAACCACCACTCCCGAAACCCAAATGGGCCGGCGGCAACATCGCCAAGCAACACCGAACGAAAGGCAACAAGGCATGAAGTACTTCTACGACACTGAGTTCCACGATGACGGCCACACCATCGACCTCATCAGCATCGGGATCGTCGCTGAGGATGGCCGCGAATACTACGCCGTCAACGCTGAGGCTGATTGGGCGCGAATCAAGAAGCATGACTGGCTTGCTGCCAACGTCGTCAATCAGCTGCCACACCCCGGCGAGTGGAAGCCCAAGGAGCAGATCAAGCGAGAAGTGACAGCGTTCCTGTTGGCCGACACACTGCCAGAGCTGTGGGCATGGTTTGCCGCCTATGATCACGTTGTTCTATCACAACTGTTCGGCCGCATGCTTGACCTGCCCGAGGGCATCCCGATGTACACGCACGACCTGCGCGCACTCATCGACTACCTGCCAGACAAACACCTACCCCAGCAGAAGACAGGCCAGCATGACGCCTTGGAAGATGCTCGATGGGTACAGGTGGCACACGCCTACGCAACGAGGGCACGATGAACGACTACGAAGTAAGGATCGTGCCGCACGACGGCACATACCCATGGTGGGGTGAACTTCGCTCGAACGGGATCCGCGTCAACCAAAAGCCATTCTCAACACTCCGGGGCGCTGAACGATGGTCCAGACGAACTCTCAAAGCCCTCCGCAAACTCGACAAACTCAATGACGAATTCAAAGGGAAAGCAAAATGACCGAGTTTTGGTGGGGCGTACTCTCGCTCCCAATCATCGTCCTGGCCGCAGCCGCAGCAGTTGGAGCGACCATCGGCGCATGGCATCTCATCGACCAGTGGAGCCAAGCGCGTTGGCGAAAACTACCGCCCGTCGAGATGCCCGTTCAGTATGGCGACCCCAAGGGCTGGAACGGATGGACACTAGGCAAATCAGGAACCCGTGGCGCATTCCTGTCATTGCTGCTTACGGGAATGAAGGGCTTCACGGTTCGTATTACCAGCGGCCTCGCCATCATGGTCGTTTATGGCACCGATAAGCGCGACCAACAACGCTCCGCAATTCTGTACCGCGCACTAGACAAAGCAATGGCCGACGTATGCAAGGAGATGGAAGATGAGCGTCCTCAAGAGTCCTGACTGCTTGGATGGTTCTCACAAAGCATGCAGCACAGACGGATGGTGCGAGGCAACGGAGCATGCCGTGCCGTGTCCCTGCGACTGCCACCAACCACAGGAACACTACGAGGGTTGCCCGTGCCCGCCATGCGTCAACATCCGGGCAGCGAGACCGCAACCCACGGACCCCATTGACACCTACCTATGCTGCGGCGTCACCATGCGACTCACACCAATACCCGGAGGCTGGACCGGACAAACCACCCACCTCGACCACTGCCCCGGCACCGGGGCTTTTTTATTGCCCGAAACCAAGGAGACACGATGAAGCTGAACACTTTCGGCGCCACCATCGCCCGTGTTGAAGCAGAGCGGCTACAGCAAGCCAAGGACGCAATCGCAGCAGGATGGACGCCCGACCAGCACCCGGCGATCTGCTGCCCGCCAGACAAGACCCAGCAACCCAAGCGCGGTGGCAGGTCACGTTACGAAGTCCAGCGACTCCGGGACCAAGCCGAGAACCGCGCCAAATGGTGGGCCGACGCTGTTGAGCGCACGCAAGCCAAGCTCGACAACCGCGAAGCCAACCGGCACCCATTCGACCACGGCATGCTCAACACGCCAGTTGGGCCACGAGCACGTGAAGCCAACGCCGGACAACGGATCTGGCAAGAACTTGAAACCGCCAAAGAACGGGCCGACCACTTCCTCCGACTTACCCGAAAATACGACATGCAACTGGAAAGTAAGCCATGACCAACGACCTATTCCGCGACCTGCTGGACGGGCGGATACCGATGCCAGCCAAACCCAAGCCGCCAACACTCGCAGAAGCAGCACAGGGAATCTGGGACGCATTCACGGACGTTTTCCAGCAACTCTCCGAAGCAGTCCAGCCAACCATCAAGGCCCTTCAAGACCTCGGCGTCATCGCAACCCAACCACCAACCGACCCGCGAGAACGTGCGCTCTGGACTCAACTTCACCGCGGCACCGGGCCGGCACCAGAGCCACTCCGAACACGCGGACGCACCAACCGATACCAAACGAAAGGCTGAACATGAAGCCCAACCAAGCGCCCAGCCACGTCGAGCAACTGATGATGATGCAGGAACAAGTAGCAACAGCCGTCGCATCACTCACCGGAGTGAAAGCCCAATTCATCAAAGCCGGATGGAGCGCTCCGAACGCCGAACTCGCCACCATCGAACTACTAAGGCAAGGAGCCAGCGGCAAATGAATTGCACCACGCCAGACTGTGAAGAGCCGACCGAAACCTACCTATGTGTCGCCTGCGTATCCGACCTGCAAGCGCGTATCGATAGCATTCACTTCCTACTGCCAGAAATGGACGTGGCCATTGCGCGGCTGGATGTGACAAGGCCCGGCAACCCGGAGACCAAAAGCAGCAACGATGCTGGCTCAGCAGCACCCGCCAACCTTGACGCAATCGAACTCAAGGCGCGAATGCTGACAGTCACCAACACCGCCGCCCAGTACGCACTCATGGACCATGCAGCAGGAACCGCCTGGATCATCGCCGAATGGGAAACCAAAGCCGAAGCAATAATCAGCGGCCCACAAGAACCACGCATCGACCACGCCGCCAACGCTGAGAGGGTCAAGGAGATTGCGCCACCCATGACCACGAAGCAATTGCTGCCATGGCTCAGGACGAACTCTAAGATCACCATCACCTCCCAGCAGATACGACACTGGGCACAACGCGGCTACCTCAAACCCGTCACCCGCGACCCATCACCCACCTACTGGCCGCATGAAGTCTTAGAGGCACGAAAGGATCGCATGGCAACATAGCTTGCATGTGTTAAAAAACCCATGTAAAGTGTTCCAAAGAGGCCCACAAGTCTCTGATAAACCTCACCAGCATCAACTGGTCGAGGTTATTTTTATGCCCAAATCCACAGTGGGCAGGCATGGATGGATCTCCTAGGAGGCTTATCTCCCGCGCAGGGTCACGCGCACCGCCACAGTCGAGAGACAGCGGCACAAGGGACGGTAGCTCAGATGGTTAGAGCTCTGACGGTAAGCGGGCCCGCTTAGGCCGTGCAGGTGCGTTGGTTCAACTCCAACCCGTTCCACGCTGTAGCAAGCAGCTAAGCCCCTTGGGGTGCATGATCATAAAAATAACCATAGGAGAGCCGTGGCAATTACAGTCAACAAACATCCAGACCTTGACGATGACAGCTACTCGGATGGCACCAATTGGGTCATTGACGACGATGGGCGCCTCCACGTGGTCAGCGCAACTGGCAATCTGGCGTCTTACAATGCGAATCAGTGGGCCTCCGCTAAGCGCGTAGAGGTTCCGGTTCCGATCGCCCCTAATAAAATTCAGGTAATGCTAAGCGTCTAGCCGCACACGCCATCGTCGGGATGATGACGGCAAGGGTATGTCAGGCGGGCACTGGCGGCTGTTCGACTCAGCCCATATCCACGAGCAAGAAGGCTGGCGTATCCCCATATGCGCCGGCCCTCTTGCACCAACACTTCCCCTGACCCCGACACACTATTGCGCAGCAATGCAGCGGGCAGATCAGGGGTATTACTTACGGAGGCACAGTGACACTGCCAGCATTCATCGCATGGGAAGCCGTGCAGGTCGCCAACCAAGGCGGCCTAGTCGTCATCCTCACCAAGCAGCCACGTGACGTACTTACCGACCTGCTGAACAACAGCGGCCAAGAACTCGCACACACCACACGCAGAACAAACGGCAGCGAAGGCATGGAGTTCCACTCGGGAGGACAGATCGCACTTGTCCGCACGGCTGACCGGTTCCGCGGATACTCAGCAACCCTCGCCATCGTCCCAATCGGAACCAGCCATGACGACATGATGACGATCCGGCCGGCCCTCTCCATCAAGGGTGGGGACATCGTCGGGTACTACTAACGCCCGGGGGTACTACCTAGGGGGTGGGGTATGGCAGGCGACGGACAGACAAGCAGGCGATGGCGCGAAGTAATCCGCCCGCAATTCAAAGCCAAGTGCATCGAAGAAGACGCGAACTGCTGGCTCTGCGGCATGACCATCGACTACTCCATTGTCGACATACACGACGATGGAGTATGGGAACCTGATCATCTGTATCCGCGCTCTACGCACCCGCAGCATGCGGAAGATCCTGGTGGGCTTCGTGCTAGCCACCGAGGATGCAACCGCACACGCAGCAACAAACTACACGTGACCGGACTAGGCACCCTCTCACGCAAATGGTTCAGCGGGTAAGTGCAGGGGTAGGGGCGTCCCAATGTTGAGAATCCCAAAACACCGGCAAGGTCCACCTCGAAACTAATCTCTCCCCCTGCAAGTTCTACCTGGGGTCGCCCGCGTGTGCGTGCGTGATTATACCTAAGGATGTGACATGGGCGTTCATGAGGCCACTTTGATGGCTATTGCTTCGGCGCCTTATGTGGATCGGGTGGGTGCTGATGCTGGCACGGTGGAGGCGATGCTGGCCTTGGCTAAGAAGATTGATGCTTGGGACGAGATTGTGGATCTTGCGATGGAGCAGGCTGCGGAGTCTGAGCGTAAGCCGACTGTCCCGGCGCATGACAATACTTCCCTTCCGACGTTCCTTCGATATTGCGAGGCGCTGGGCTTGACGCCTGCCACGCGACGGGCACTTGTTGCCGAGGTGAAGGCTGAGGGTGATGCTGTTGACGAGCTCAAGAAGCGACGGGGCCGGAAGCAAGCGGCGTCTGGGTAAGACTGTTCCGCGGATTCACACGAAGCCGCTGCGTGAATTGAATGAGGATACGTCGCTTGGCTATGAGGCGATTGAGGCGGCGAAGATTGCTGGCCGTCGCCTGCATCCTTGGCAGGAATGGTTCCTGATTCATTCGTTGGAGCTGGCTCTTGGATCGTTCTCTTATGACGAGTTCCCGAAGCTGCGGTTCAAGACCGTGCTGTTGCTGGTTAGCCGGCAGAACGGCAAGTCGTTCATTATGTCTACCCGCCTTCTTTGGCGCATGTTGATGTGGGATGGGCCCGAGGTTGAGTCCCCTCTGATTCTTGGCGCCGCTCATAAGCTGTCTGCGGCCGAGGAAATCCTTGACTTGACGACGATGGCGTTGCGTCGGTCTGCTGCGCGCAAGTACATTGCGCATAAGTCGAACGTGAACGGCAACAAATACTTGGAGCTTACGAACGGCTCCCGTTACAAGTGCGAGGCTGCGTCTGACGATGGTGGCCGCGGATTGTCTGTAACGGATCTTGCCTTTGATGAGCTCCGGCAGCAGCGTGACTGGGAGTCCTGGTCTGCGCTGACGAACACGACGAACGCCCGGTATTCCTCACAGACATTGGCCGTGTCGAACGCTGGCACCGCTAAGTCTGATGTGCTGCGCGGTTTGCGCAAGCAAGGGCTTGACCGGATTGCGGACTGGGAGAAGTACGTTGAGTCTGGCCTCATGGACGCTGAGACGTTCGCTAACCAGCACGACACAACCCTTGCCCTTATGGAGTGGTCGGCGCCTGATGGCTGTGACATCTGGGACCGTGACGGGTGGGCCGAGGCTAACCCGTCCATGGGCCATGAGGATGAGAACGGCATCGCTCTAATCACTGAGGAAACGCTCGCCTCTAAGGCCGCCCTTGTGGGTAAGCCTGGTGAGGATGGCGTGCCTGAGTATGTGTTCCGTACTGAGAATCTTTGCCAGTGGGTGACGGCTGATGTGTCGGCAATCTTTGGTGATGGGTTCTGGGAGACGCAGGGTGATCCTACTTCGGAGATCGTGAAGGGTTCGCAGATTGTCGCTTCGGTTGATGTCTCTCATAACAGGGCGATGGCGTATCTGGCGGTGGCTGGTTTCCGACCTGATGGCAAGACTCACGTCGAAGTCATTCTGCAACGTGCTGGCACTGAGTGGGTTGTGCCGTATCTGTCCGAACACTTCCATGAGTTGGGTGCTGAGTCGATTGTGGTTCAGGGCCGCGGCGCTCCGGCGTCTGCACTGATCGAGCATCTTGAGGCTGCTGGTATTCCGGTGACTCGGTGTGAGGGTTCGGACTTGGCTGCGGTTCATGGCGGCATGTTCGATGCTGTGCGCTCTGGTGATGTCTTCCATGTTGGTGATCAGGATGTTTTGAACGTGGCTGCTGCGGCTGCGGTGGTCAAGGATTTGGGGGATGTTCAGGTGTTGAACCGTTCGAAGTCCCCTGTTGATGTGGCCCCGCTGGTTGCTGTTGAGCAGGCTCGTTGGGGCTTGTCCATTTTGAAGACTAGGGCAGGTAAGCAAACAGTGAGCTCGTATGAAACACGTGGATTGGTGGTGGTCTGATGGGTCTCGGTGACTTGTTCCGTAAGGATTCGATTATCAATCAGGCGAAGTCTGCTGGTGCGTTCGCGCCTCAGGGCATGATGAGCATTGAGTTGCCGGCTGGTCAGACGACGGTTACTGATGAGATGGTGCGCGCTCTCGCTCATTCGATCAAGGGCATGGGCCCGCGTCGGTTGTGGGAGACGCAGCATAGCGTCCGCATGGTCGTTGATTTCCTTTCGCGCAATATTGGCCAGCTTGGTTTGCAGTCGTTCAAGATGGCTGGCGATGGTGGCCGTGAGCGGTTGCGTGATTCGCCGTTGACTCGGTTGTTGTCCGCGCCTAATGCGCAGATGACCGGCTATGACTTGATGGTTGCGCTGGTGTCTGACCTGGCGTTGTTCGATGAGGCGTGGTGGCTGGTTAGGCCGACCCGTGAGGGTGGCTGGGAGATCCGCCCGCTGGCTGTTGACCGCGTGTCGATTACTTCCGGGTATGAGATCGACGGGAACCTTGTTGTCTCCTATTCGATGGGCACCGGTAATAAGCCGCTAGTCATCGAGCAGGAGCAGCTACTTCATTTCCGCGGCTGGGACCCTGGCTACGGCCGAACGGTTTCCCCCGCGGTCCGTACGTTGCGGGATGTACTGGCTGAGCAGGTCGCTTCCCAAGAGTTCCGGCTCAAGGTGTGGGAGAACGGCGGACAGATTAGCCAGTACATCACCCGTCCTAAGGATGCTGCGGCGTGGTCTGCTGAGGCAGCGGACAGATTCAGGGAAGGCATGGCCGGCTACAGCAGTGGCGGTGGCAAGGAAGGGAAGATGCCAGTCCTTGAAGACGGCATGACGATCAACCAAACCCGCTTCAATGCCAAGGATGAGCAGTGGGCCGAGGCTGCACAGCTTGCTCTTGAGACTGTTGCTCGTGCTTTCCATATCAACCCGGCGATGCTGGGCGCTACTGGCGGTGTCTCCTATGCGAACGTGCGCGAGTTCCGCAAGATGCTGTACGGCGAAACGCTTGGGCCCTGGCTCAAGATGATTCAGGACCGCATCAACCGGTTCCTTATCCCCATGATTGGGGAAGATCCGGCCGCTTATGTTGAGTTCAATGTGAAGGCCAAACTTGCTGCATCGTTCGATGAGCAGGCTGCGGTTCTCTCGTCTTCTGTTGGTCGTCCTTGGATGACTGCTGATGAGGCTCGGGCGTTGGAGAATATGCCAGCGTTGGGCGGCGATGCTGCTGCGCTTGTGACTCCGTTGAACGTCCTTGTTGGTGGGCAGGCATCCCCGCGTGACTCGGCCCCTAAGTCTGGCCGGGTATTGACGAAACGTGACCCTATCAAGTTGAAGGGTGCGCCTACTCGTGAGTCTGAGAAGACCGTCGAGCAGTTGTTAGCGCAGTTCTTCAAGCGCCAGCGCAAGAGCGTGTTGGCGAAGATCAACTCTAAAGCTTCGGCCGCTTGGTGGGACAAGGAGCGCTGGGACAAGGAGCTTGCAGACGACCTGTACAAGGCGGCTGTGAGCGTGACTGGTCAGGTCGCGGCGGACACGTTGGACAGTATCGGGGATGACCCTGATGCGTACGACATGGGCCGCACTCAGAAGTTCTTGCAGTCCGTGGCTAAGTCGCGGGCGGAGATGATCAACCAGACCACCGAGGCCCAGGTTCAGGACGCCATTGATAACTCCGAGGATGAGGACTATGAGGGTGAGGACAACTCGCCTGAGCATGTCTTCGATGTTGCGGAGGAAGGGCGAGGCAAGGGTATCGCTCAAACGTTGCTGACTACCTTTGCCGGGTTCGCTGTTACTGAGGCGGCCAAGCAGCGCGGCGGTGACCAGGCAACGAAGACATGGGTGACTAGCTCTGGCAATCCAAGGCCGGAACATGCGGCGATGGACGGCGAGACGGTGGGCATGAATGACACCTTCTCATCCGGACAAAACTGGCCGGGCGATCCGGCTGGCGGTGCTGAGGGCGTAGCAAATTGCATGTGCGAAGTCGAGATCACTATCCCATAATCCGCATCATCAACCGTGACCCGAGAGGGTCTTTTTTATTGCCCAAGGAGGGCTAGTGCTTACGAAGAATATGCCCGTCCGCGTCAAGGCTGCGGCTGGTGATGCTGGCGAATTTGAGGCTGTTGTGGCCGTGTTCGGAAACATTGACTCGTACGGGGACGTGATCGTGAAGGGCGCCTTTGCTGCGACGTTGAAGGACTGGTCAGACAGCGGTGACCCTATCCCCGTGGTGTGGTCGCACGATTCCAGTGACCCGTTCTCACACATCGGCCACGTCGTTGAGGCGTCCGAGACCGACGCCGGCCTACAGGTCAAAGCCCAGCTGGACATGGATAACCCGAAAGCGGTCCAGGTCTTCAAGCTACTCAAGGCCCGCCGTGTCACACAGTTCTCCTTCGCCTACTCGGTGGAAGACTCCGGCCCCACGAAAGTGGGTGGCAAGGATGCGACCGAGCTTCGAGCCTTGAAGGTTTACGAGGTTGGGCCAACGCTCGTCGGGGCAAATCAGGCGACCGATTTGCTGTCTGCAAAATCAGATCTTCTTGACGTCATTGATGGCGTCAAGGCCGGCCGGGTTCTCTCGGCCAAGAACGCGGCGGTTGTCACCAAGACGATCGACGCTTTGGACGCGGCCAAACTGGCCCTGTCCGCGCTGCTTGATGCAGCAACGAATGACGAAGGCAAGACCAGCACCGGCCACCAGGTCAAGGACGAGGAACTGAGCGCGGTCAAGGGCGATAAGCCTGAGGAACTGGGCAAGGTCAAGTCCGAGGAACCTGCCGCCGAGGTGTCCGTCAATGCGAAGTCGTTTGAATCCTTTTTCCTAACTGAATCCCTTGAAAGGGGAATTTCAAATGTCTAAGTTTGATGAACTGATGAACGAGGCCAAGGGCCTGGTCGCTGCCGGTAAGTCCGGTCAGTTGTCCGACGAGCAGGCCGCACGCATGGAATCCATCAAGGGTGACATCGTGAAGGCAAAGGCTCACGAGAAGGCAATCGCCGATGGCGAGGCTCTGGTTAAGTCCATGAGTGAAGCCGATCCTGAGGTTCGCCCGGACGAGGTTGGCGCGAAGTCCTTGGGTGATCACTTTGTGAAGTCCCTCAAGGGTCGCAGCCTCAAGACTCCCGGCACCATTGCTACTCCGGAGTTCAAGGCCGCAACTGACACGCAGCTCGTTGGACGCAACGGCGGCGCGTACGGTCCGCTGGTTACGGACATCGATACCGAGTTCGTCAAGCCGGTTCGACAGCGTCTTGTTATCGCCGACCTACTGGGTGGCGGCAACGTCTCCGGAAATGCGATCTCCTACCCCGTCTATGGCGCGCTCGAAGGTGGAACCGGCGCCGTTGGTGAGGGTGGCCAGAAGCCACAGATGCACGTTGCCGATCCGACTTGGGTCACGGACGCGCTCGGCGAGGTCGCTGGCTGGTTCAAGATCAGCGATGACATGGCTGAGGATCTGCCTTACGTCGTGTCCGAGGTCAACTCGACCGCGCTGTACGATCTGGCTTCCAAGGAAGAAGCGGCGCTGCTGTCCGGTAACGGCACCAGCCCGAATTTGCGCGGCCTGCTGAACCGTGTCGGTGTCCAGGTGGAAGCTTCGGCTGACAAAACGGACAACGCTGACGCGATCTTCCGCGCCATGACCAAGGTCGGTCTCGGCTCGATCTTCTCCGCTGATGGCATCGTCATCAACCCCCTGGACTACCAGGCATTGCGCCTGCGTAAGGACGGCAACGGCCAGTACTTCGGTGGTGGCTTCTTCGCTGGCCAGTACGGCCAGGGCGGAATCATCGAGCAGCCCCCGCTGTGGGGTCTGCGCACGGTAGTGACCAACGCCGTTGCCGCCGGCACCGTGCTGGTTGGTGCGTTCACTTCCGCCAAGGTCTTCCGCAAGGGAGGCGTTCGCGTTGAGTCCACCAACTCCCACGCTGACGACTTCACGAACGACAAGATCACGATCCGAGTTCGCGAACGCCTGGGCTTGCAGGTCAAGTACCCGGCTGCATTCGTCAAGGTCACCCTGTCGGCGGCTGAGCCCACCCCGTAACCGGACGCTGCGCTGGGGGCTTTCGAGTCCCCAGCGCAGCACCTTTACCAAGGAGTCAAAATGGCGTTGAAGATTTATGAATTGAACGGTCTCACCTTCCAGTTCGATGACCAGGATGTACCGGATGGAGCACTCGAAGTAATCGCCGCAACGGTCGTTGATGTGCCGGAGATCGAGCCTGCCGCCGAGGCTAAGGCTGACGTGCCGGAGAACAAGGCGGTCGAGCCTGACAATAAGGCGGTGGCTGATGGAAAGCCTGCTACCCGCACCAAGCGCTGACCGAGAGGCCGATTATTTGGCCGCTGCTGAGGCTGCCGTTCGGTCTTATTGCGGCTGGCATATTGCCCCGGTGATCACTGAGGAAATGGTGATCGACGGTAACGGCGCCTACTCGCTACCTATCCCGTCGTTGCGTGTCGTGGACATTACGGCCGCAACAAATGCCGGCGCGGTCATGGACCCGTTGACGTTGGAGTGGTCGAAGGCTGGCTTCTTGCGTGCTGATGGCTGTTGGACTTCACGCCTGCGTGGTGTGCGGCTGACTGTTGAGCATGGCTTTGAGTCCGTGCCCGAGGTTGCCGAGATTGTGCGCGCCATTGCTGGGCGTGCGTCACTGTCCCCTAGCGGCATCACGCGGGAGCAAGCGGGCCAAGTGTCCGTGTCGTTCTCGCTGGTCGCCCCTGGGGTTGCTGGTGGCGTCGTGCTGATGGATCACGAGCGGGTCATGTTGGATCGTTACCGGATCTTCAAGGGGGTCTGATGATTTTCAGTGAGTCCGTGCAGGTGGTTGATCCGTCATGGGTTGATGATCGTGGCACGCCGCGGCCTGACTTTGACAGCCCTGTTTCGGTGACGCCTATTGATGGTTGCTCTGTGCAGCCTGGGGCGTCGTCGGAGGATCTGCAGAACCGTACTCAGAACACGATCCGATGGACGGTGTTCATCAAGCGGATTGTTCCGGTCGGTGATCATGTGGCGGTTGTCTTTGATGGCGTCCGGTACTCACTCTCTGGATCGGCCGCTTACTGGAAGTCTCCTTCTGGTGCTGTCTCGAACACCACTTTGCAGCTTGTGGATTGGGAGGGCTGATGGCTACGAAGATCAAGATTGTTCCCAATATTGAGGGGTTCAATGCGGTTCGTCGTTCTGAGGGTGTGCGCGCTGATCTGCTGGCGCGTGCCGAGCGGATCTTAGAAGCGACGGGTGTTGATGGGTTTGTCATCGTCAAGACGGAGAATCCACAGCGTTCGGGTGTGATGGTGGTTGCGAACACGTCTGAGGCGCGCAAGGCCGAGGCTACTGACAAGGTGCTTACGAAGGCTATTGATGCGGGGCGTGGCTGATGGGTGATCTGGTCCTGTTCGCTGATGTTGAGGATGATCTTCGGCAGCATTTCAATGCGACTCTTCCGGGGTTTGGCTTCGGTCAACCCTCCTATGTAAAGCGGCCGGCGACCTTGCCGGAGTCGTTCATTTACATTCACCGCACGGGCGGGCCTCGTCGGGACATGGTGACCGATCAGCCCCAGCTCACCATCGAGTGTTACGGCCGCTCCAAGAGCTCGCCTGATGAGTCGCTGGCGTTCCGGGTGGCCCAGTTCGTCCGCTCCCTTATGAACGCCTTAGAGGGCAATCTTCTGGGCGGCAATCAAGTTGATTCTGTCAATGAATTCTCCGGCGCTTACAACGACCCGGACCCGCTCGCACCAACTCATGCACGATTCACAGCCACGTACCAGTTAGCGGTACGAGGCGAAGTTCTCTAACGCCCGGAAGGGGTAAAAATCATGGCTGTTGATGCCAAAAATGTTCTAGTAGGTGGTCCCGATCAGGCGACTACCGGCGCCATCCTTTCGGCGCCGTTGGGAACTGACCTGCCCGTATTGCCGTCCGAAGCTCCCAGTGCTGAGTTTGATGACTCGGGTTACATCTCCGAAGACGGTCTGACCATGACGCCTGAGCGTTCCATGGCCGGGATCAAGGACTGGTCAGGTGCGACCGTCAAGGAGACGTTGGAGGAATTCAACGGCACCCTGGCATGGGCTCATCTTGAAACCAATGAGGCCGCGTTGAAGAACTACTTCGGCGATGACAACGTGACTGTCACTGCGGCAACTCCCACGTCCGGCAAGATCATTAAGGCCACGATGGGCGCGACTGAGATGCCGCGCAAGTCATGGATCTTCCGTGTCAAGGATGGCGCAGCGAAGATCCTTATCGTTGTCCCTGATGCCCAGGTTTCAGAGCAGGGCGAGATCGCTTTTACCAAGTCTGGTGCTATCACGTGGCCGATCACGCTCAAGACTTTCCCTGACGCGGCCGGCGTCAATGTCTACATCTACACCGACGATGGAATCTATAGTGCATAGTCCCCTCATTGCAGAGAAAACATGCAAGCTCTGCGGGGAAACTAAGCCACTGGATCGGTTCCACAAGGCGCCGCACAATAAGACGGATGGGCGACAAGCAAGGTGCAAACCTTGCGCTCATGCGGCGGGCAAAGAAACCAACGCCAAATGGCGGTCCAAGAATCGTGAGCGCGCTCGGCTCACATCTAACGCATGGAATGCTGCGAACGTCGATAAGCGTCGTGAGCGTCACCTGATGTTCAACTTCGGGATAACGGCGGAAATTTACGACGCAATCCTTGAACTGCAAAATGGTTGCTGCGCGATATGCGGCACCCTCCCAGAGGAAAGTTACAAGGGCCTAGCAGTTGATCATGACCATGAGACCGGTCGAGTTCGTGGGCTTTTGTGCCAGCGGTGCAACATGTCGCTTGGCTTGCTGGGCGACAGTATCGACACGCTTTCAACTGCCATTTCATATCTGGAAAACTCACGCGCATCGAGTGTTGTTGAGTCCGTAAACAAAGCGGCTTCTGTTCTGGAAGTCGCCTAACAAGCTGGCGGGCCGGGGTTTCTTCTTGCGGGAGCGCTCCCCGGCCCGCCGTTCCACCCTCATGCGCTCCCATCCCATTCTTTGAAAGGTGTTCCCGCAAATGGTTTTCACTCCCAGCTTCAAGCAAAACGTTTTTGAGTTTAGTTTCGCCAGTGCGCCGAAGAAGGTTTACACCCTTCCGACCAAGGAGTACTTGAACGCGGATCTTGCATCACGCCTGACCAACGCGGCAATGGCAGCCAACGCCGGCAAAGAAATCTACGACAAGGCTAAGGCGATTGCTGACGCGACCGGCGAGGAAATTGTTCTTCCCGAGTCATTCGATCAGTCGGCGCTTTCCAATGTGGTCGTGTTGCAGCGTGAGGTGTTCGACAAGTACGCACCCGGCGCGTTCATGGTGGGCACACAGGATGAGATTACTCAGATTTGGACGGCATGGTCACAGAGCCGTGACGAGTCTTCCGTGAGCTTGGGGGAATCTTCGGCCTTGTCCAACTCCTAGACGAGTTCGGCGAGGCCATTGAGTACCATCTGCTGACCATCGGGAAGCACATTGGCGACCTTGGCACACCGGCCTTGTCGTGGCGTGACCTATGGGTGATCATTCGGCACGCTCCCACATCATCGTCCATTGCTCGGGTGATGCATCCAGAGACGGCAGCCTGGGCGAATGGCGAAGTCAACGCACAGCTACTAGCCCTCATCGGAGACATGCTCGCTGAGGGCAATTGGCAACGAGCGGGGCGCAAGAATTCCCCGCACCCGAAGCCGATCAAACGGCCCGGTGTGGAATCTGGCGATAAAACATTCGGCAGTGAGCCAATACCGATCAGTCAATTCAATGACTGGTGGGAATCCAACTGACCTTTAGGGGTCTTTTTTATTGCCGAAGTAACCGACTGTCGGGGCGATCAGTCGGTTACTTCGAATAGTTTTGCGCGCACCTCTAGAGCAGCTGCATTGGCTTCTTCGAGACTAGAAAATCTTCCGACGTTTATTTTCTTTCCGTCCGACGCTACGCGGGCTCGCCAGTTCTTCTTTTCGGCGTCCCACATAACTCCCCTGACTCCGGACTTGCTATTGCTATGGGAAGAAATCCGGTTCTCCATATTGCTCCGGTGGCTTACGGCCCTTAGATGATCAGGGTTTACGCACGGTGGGTTATGGCACAAGTGATCAATCGAAAGATTCTCGTCCAGTTCCCCGTGCGCTAGCTCCCACGAGTACCGGTGCGCGGCCCGTACGGTTCCGCCGTGCTTCATCTGTCCGTATCCATGGGTTGTCTTCTTTCCCGTCCAGTTCCAGCACCCGCTGGACTTTTCCACACGTTCCCAAAAGAACACCTCCTTGGAGGAAGTCTTCGTGTGGATGGGCTTTAATGACCTCCCTTCGCGCTGCTGTTGGGCGTGTGATTTGCACAGGCCGCGTGATTCGTGAACTCGTTCGCATCCGTCGAAACTGCATTCTTTTGCCATACATATATTCTATCACCATTATGCCCAAAAGGGGGTCACGTTGGCTGAGAACGGCGTTGATATTGCCAAGGCGTATGTCCATCTGATCCCGTCTTTCGAGGGTGGTCAGGGTGCGATTGCTGATGCCCTCATTCCTAGCGCCTCCAAGGCCGGTGATGGGGCTGGTTCCGCTGCTGGCAGTAAGTTCTCCGGCAGTTTCGGCAAGGGCTTGGCGGCCCTTGCCGGGGCGGCCGCTGTCACTGGCGCATTCACTGGCCTGTGGAAGATTGCGGAATCATTTGATGACGTTGCTGACACGATCCGCATTGGAACGGGAGCCACAGGCGAGGCCCTGGACGGCCTCGTTGATGTAGCCAAGAACGTTGGCAAGACGGTGCCTGCCGAATTTGGTGACATTGGTACTGCCGTGGCTGACATCAACACTCGCATGGGCCTCACTGGGGACACACTGCAAACCGTGGCGTCACAGTACCTGCAGGCCGGGAACATCCTCGGGGAGTCCGTCGATATTGGAAAGACATCGGCAGCTTTCAGCGCGTTCAAGATCACTGGTGATGATGTCTCCGGCGCCATGGACCACCTCTTTCAGGTGTCGCAGGCAACCGGCGTTGGCATGAATGACCTTGCCGCGTCGGTGCAAAAGAATGCGCCGGCAGTTCAGGCGCTTGGGTTCAATTTCGAAGAGACCGCCGTGCTGGTTGGTTCACTCGATAAGGCTGGCCTGAACTCTAGCGCCGTCATGGCATCCATGAGCAAGTCACTTGTGACACTGGCGAAGGATGGCGAGGCACCTAAGGACGCGTTCAAGCGCGTGACTGGTGAGCTGCAAGGCTTCATCGCGAGCGGTGACGAGGCTGGTGCGATCAATCTGGCGGCCAAGGTCTTCGGAACTAAGGGCGCATCACAGTTTGTTGGTGCACTCAAGTCCGGATCTATCAACCTTGATGACCTTAGTAAGGCTGCTGGGCAGACGTCGGATTCCATCCTTGGAACGGCCGCCGACACTGCCGACTTTGCTGAGTCGTGGCAGCTTGTCAAGAACAACGCAATGCTGGCCCTGGAGCCTTTGGCGTCAAATGTTTTCGGTCAGATATCCGGGGCGCTAGCGGGCGCGATGCCCATGTTGCAGCAATTCGGCGCATGGCTTAGCGAGAACACGTGGGTGTTAGGCGTGGTTGCCGGAATTATTGGCGCCACCCTCGTGGGTGCCTTTGTTGCATGGACAGCGAGTATCTGGGCAGCGAACGCAGCCCTGCTTGCGAACCCGATCACGTGGCTCATTCTGATCATTGTCGCGCTGGTGGCAGGCATCATCTACTTGGCAACTCAGACAACATTCTTCCAAGACGTGTGGAGCGCGGTGTGGGGGTTCATTCAGGCCACGATCACCAACGCCGGCAACCTTATCGGAACAGTCCTGAGCTGGATTAGTACCACATGGGCCGCTGTATGGGGCTTTGTTTCGTCGGTGGCAATGGCCGTCTGGTCCGGAATTGTCGGTTTCATAACTGGCTACATAAACACGATCCGGACAATAATCACCGTCGGGGTCATGGCGGCTCAGATGATCTGGGCCAATACGTGGAATCTGGTCAGCTCCGTGGCCTCTGCGATCTGGGGCGGAATAGTCGGCTTCATAACCGGCTACATCAACACGGTTCGAGCCGTAATTTCAAACGTCCTTGGTGCTATTAGCTCCATCTGGGCCGGCGCATGGAACGGAATAAGTTCTTTCGTATCCGGCGCTTGGAACGGAATCATTGGATTTTTCAGTGGCGCCATTGGCACTGTGTCTGGGATCTTCCAGAGCATCGCCAATTCGATCATGTCCCCATTCCGGAACGCATTCAACGCCATCGCGGGCTTCTGGAACGGCACTGTTGGGCAGATCAGCTTCAAGATTCCTGACTGGGTTCCTGGCGTGGGCGGCAATGGCTGGTCTGTTCCATCCATCCCCATGCTCGCTGAGGGCGGTGTGATCACCCGGCCCACTCTCGCCGTTGTTGGTGAGGCTGGGCCCGAGGCTGTCATCCCACTGTCCAAGCTTTCACAGCACCTCCCAGAAGGCGTGGGCGGTAAGGCTGGCGGCGGTGACGTCATCTTCAACGGAAACGTTGGCTGGGATCCATACGAGATTGCCAACCGCATTGAAACGAAGCGACGTGACACCTTCAGTGTCTACTTCTAGGAGGCCAGTATGGTGAATTTTGCTTATGCGTTGCCGTACGTTCCTCCGGCGCCACCAGCCCCGCCATGGCAGGCGCAGGACTTGTCGTGGCGGGGGTGGGATGGGTCTGAGTGGGAGCTGACTAACCCGAAGTCTGGCCTGTTCCTTATGCCGGGTGTGCGCGGTTTGCACCTGCCTGACTTTGAGCGGCAGTCAACGAAGTCTCCCATGGTTGCTGGGTCGCGTCATCGTGGCACATCTACGAATGATCGGGAGTGCTTCTGGCCGCTGTTCCTCTATTCGGACACTGGTTCTGATGAGTTCATGGCCCGTGATTCGGCATTTTGGCGGAGTCTCGATCCTGACTTTGAGGGCACTTGGACTAGCCACATTCCAGGTGGCGGCCGGCGCACTCTGAACCTTCGCCTTGTGAGCTCTGATGATGAGACTTTGCATGACTCGGTGTATCGGGGTTGGGCAAAGTATGGGGTGACCCTGCTTGCTGATCAGCCTTATTGGTTGGGTGAGACGGTCAGGAATTCGTGGGCGCAGGGTGACTTGCGGAACTACTACGTCACCGCAGAAGACCGCATCACTTACGGGTACGCCGATGATGTCATTCATTACCTGTCCGCTGGTGGCAGTTTGGGCAGCGCTAAGTTCTCTAACGATGGAGATGTGCCCACCTATCCGATCTGGACGGTGGTTGGCCCTACGACGGCGGTCTCTGTCGGTGTTGAGGGTTCCAATATCGCGGTTCCCTTCGACATCGCCGGGGGGTACGCGGTGCAGATCGACACGGACCCGATCAACGGCCAGGTGCTCTGGTACGGCGAATGGGACGGCAGCAAGATCACCGACCCCGTAGACCGAACCAGCGACCTTGACCCTGAATCAAAGTTCGTTGCTATTCCTCGCGGCCAGAATCGCGCCCTGACAATCACAATGACCGGCCAAGGCGCGGTCATTGCGGAAGTTCGCAATAAGTATTGGAGGGCCCGCTAATGGCTAACGAGACACCGTATTCAATCGTGGTCTACCAGGGCTGGACGTTCAAGGGCTGGGTGGGCAACCCGATCGATTTGAAGCCAACTCCACGGCACAACATGAAGCCCACGGCGACGTTCGCGATTGATTCCGATCACCTGCGCGCCGCGGATCTCATGGCCCCGGGTGCGCGGGTCATGATCTACCGCCATGGCGAGTTTCAAATGTCCGGCCCGGTGCGACTCGCTACCGGCGATTTCAACATGGCATCGGTGCTGACATTCAACGTCGAGGGTGACTTTCGCATCCTGCATAACTGGCTGGCATGGCCGAAACCAACGGCGCCACTGACCGGGCAGAACGTGGAGTATCGGACGATCACCGGCCCGGCCGAGACGGTAGTCAAGACGGTCATGGCCGAGGCTGCTACACGCCTTGGCTACCCGCTGACCATTGCCCCTGACCTTGGCCGTGGCGCCGTGGGAACGTACACCTTCCGCTTCCATCCCACCTATGACCGGCTGTTTCCCGCAGTCGATCAGGCAGGCATTGGCGTAACTGTTCGACAGGACGGTGACGGGCTTCTGCTGGATTGCTACACACCCCGCGACTACCCACACATTCTTAGCCCTGCATCCGGAACCGTAATTGGTGGCACATACTCACTCGCCGCGCCAACAGCCACCCGCGTAGTCGTCGGTGGACAGGGCGAGGGAGTTGCGCGCACCTTCAAGGGCTTCTCAGATGGGGCCCGTGAATCCGAGTGGGTGGACATCATCGAGGTGTTCCAAGATGCTCGCGATTCTTCTGTTGGTGACGTGTACGCCGAACGTGCGGCCGAGGCACTGGGCGACGGGGCGCCCATGTCGGGCCTGTCCTTGGAGCTCTCCGAGACGCCGCACTTCCGTTATGGCGGTGATGGGCTGCGGATCGGGGACAGGGTGACTGCCCGAATCAATGGCCAACTATTCACGGATACCCTGCGCGAGGTGCAGCTGTCTTGGAACAAAGACGGCGACCTTGCCACCCCAATCATCGGCGAGCGCACGGACGATCCCGACGTGAAGCTTGCTAAACGAATCCGCGATTTGAAGCGCGACAACATGGATAGGATGGCCCGCTAATGGTTTTGGTGAGCAAGTTTTATGACGGCCCGGTGACTGAGACTGACCGGGCAACCAATCGTGCTGGCGCCGCGGACTATGGCGTTATTGGTGAGGGTGATTTCATGGTTGCCACACACCCGTCCATTCCCTATGCGTTGAACGTTGCTGCCGGGAAGGCTCACGGTTACGGTGTGTCGGATACGGCTGAGACGACGCAGACGGTCCAGTGCTCCACGCTTGCTAGCGGGACTCGTTGGGATCTGATTGTGGTGCGCCGTAACTGGCAACCCTTGCTTGGTGGACCGTCAACGCTCGTTGCTATTCAGGGTGGCTCGACAACCCCGAACATTGAGACGCTACGAACCAAGGGCCCCGGTGTTGAGGACGATCAGCCGCTTGCTTTGGTCAAGTGGGTTGGTGGTGTCAATACTCCTTCCCAGATCATTGACCTGCGTTGCTGGGCTGGTAATGGCGGCATGGTTGCGGCTGATGTTCTGGCCTTGAATTACTTGGCTCGCCCGGGTGCTGATGTGATGATCGGCTCCACCCCGTGGCGGTTTGCGCAGGGGCCGAATGGGACGTGGGCATGGTCGGCGCCGTACTCGATTGGTGCTGATGTTATTGCTGTTAGCGCCCCGGATACTGGTTGGGCGTATGGGGTTCGGTTGTCTCGTACTTTGTCTGTGGATGGCAAGGAAGCGCAGATCGTTATGAGCCTCCTTGTCGTTCGCATCTCTGGCCCGGCGTTCACTATTGAGGCCGCTTCTGAGCGAAATCTGGTAACTGGCACGCTCATCCCGGCTGGGTGGCGGCCTGCTGATGCATCCGTGTTCGGTGCTGGCGTGGTTTCTGGCCCGTCATGGGGTGGCGTAGGCATCTGCGTCAACCTCGCTGGCACTGTGACAGTCCGTTCAACGGGCGGCAACACACCAATTTCTAACGGGTCTCGCATCACGGCAACCATCGCATGGAAGCTTCCCGTCTCTTGACCTTTCTGTCTCAACTTCTTTAGGAGGCTTCAATGCCAGCACCTTATACCTTCACGCAGATGTTTGCGGTTGACCCGAACAACTCAGAAAATGTTGCCAAGGGTGGGACGATTCTTCTCTACGCTCCGGGCGACCCGACCAAGACTCCGGTGACGATCACTGATATTAGCGGTTCCTTGACGATTGCTAACCCGGTGGCGATTAACGCCAATGGGTTTGGCCCGGCGTTCAGGCATGCCACGTTGGACCAGGTCGCGTGGGATGGTGGCGGTTTCACTGGCACTTTCGAGTCGTACCGGGGCATGAAGGATGCTGCTGAGTCGTCGGCTGCTGCTGCGAATGCTTCGGCGGGTGCCGCAGATGCGTCGGCTGGTGCTGCTGCGCTGGCAGCTACGAACGCTGCTGGGGAGGTCGCTGAGACTCTTGCGGGCGTGGCTGCCGACGCGGACGCATCGAGAGTTGCCGCGCAGACAGCGGCTACAAATGCCGCTAACGCTGTGGCTGAACAACTCGCATCCACGGTGGCCCAGGCCGAAGCCGCCAAGGCTGCGGCACAGGCAGCGGCAGGTCTTGTTGGTGCGCCGGCAGGGTCAGCGGTAATCGCTGCAATCGGTCCGGGGGGAGCTGCGGAAGTCGTCCTAACCGCCGCCATCGTAGACGGTGTTGCCCTCGATCGACCGTCCGAAGGTCAGGGTCTCAAGAAGTCCGCCGATGGGGCAACCAAGACCATTGCGCTAACGGGGCACTCGTTGTTGTACGGGCAGGACGTTAGCGCATCAGGAACCACCCCCGCCACGAACGGTGCCACCCAAGCCCGCTCATCCACGCCAACCACCGTGGCCTTCGAATCCCAAGCAACACTGAATAACCCGTCTGCGGTCAGTGTCATAAACCAGTCCTACCCCGGAGACCAGACCAAGCAAGCCCTCACGCGATGGGTAGCGGGGCAATCGGGTGACGTAGAGTTGTTCTGGCTCGACACCAACGACGCCATGGACTACGGGAACCGGGGCGGAATCCTTACGGACGCCCAAACCTTGGCTAACTTTCGTGCCCTCATCGACCGAGCCAACGCCCGCGGTGCTGAGGTTATTGTTGTTGGCGGTTCGCCGGTAACCACCACTGCACACGCACGAAGGATCTTCGCCGCGGCCGCCGCGGACCGAGCAACCGCACTGCGGTACGGGGCACGGTACGTCGATATCGCTGAGCTCGTGCAGGGTCTCCCTGAATTGGACGCCTATTGGACTGATGGCATTCACGGGACCCCGGCCTTTTATGGAACAGTCGGACGCCGACTGGCCGCACTAACCGGCCCCAAGGGTGCTTACCCAATCCGTGTAGCACCAGGAATGAAATACGTTGCACGGCAGCGCGCACATGTAGGCGGTACGCACTCCACGCTGACGGGATCAGCCACGGGCCAAACCATTGCTGTCATTGCTGGGCAGACTCTGACCCTAGCAATTGATGTACAAGCTCCTGTAACGCCTGTACTCAAGTTGTACATGTACCGGGCGGAAGAAGGATTCGGAACCTTCGAAATCATTTACAACGGCGGGGCGCTGGGCAAGGCCACGAAGCGGGTAACACTAACCGCGCCACCAACAGCATCTGGCAATCATTGGGCCTACGTTCCACTGCACGAATACCGTGGATTGGGGCCGGACAACATCACGATTACGTGCACCGCTGGCCGAATCGAAATTGACGCCATTACTTTCGTTGCAGTACGCCCCTCACAGCCTGCCGCAATTAGCCAGAAGTACAAGGCACTGGCACTGCATCCAGTCGGTGGAGTGGCCAACCGGTTCTCCCTCACCGGATCGGATGCCATGATTGACACACTCTCAGGCGTCAGCTTGCGTGATGGTGCAACAAAGATCCCTGCACGGTGGATGTTCGAGGCCACGCTGGGAACAGGTGCGGACGGTCCGATGCTCGCACAATCCGTCTCGGACAATAGCGCTCTGATCCGGTATGGGTACCTGGCCCTACGCAATGGCGCAAACCTAATCTTGCGAACATTCGATTCGGCAACGAGCATCGTAGATCAGGTAATCACTGGCGTATTTCCCGCCACAGGAACTGTCCGAACCATGATTGAGATCGACTACGATGCCACGACCAATGCGCTAAAGGTCTACATCGATGGAACGCTCAAGGGCCAATTCACTGACACCGCGGCCACGTGGCTCATGGCTGGACTTCACGCGGCCACCGGTCAGGCCTATTGTGCTGCCACTGGATCCGTGTACAGCGACGCGGCCTAGATGAGGGCTTCGGCCTGATCTAGGATCGCGTGATCTTCTGAACAGAAGACTGCACCGGAGTACATGACGCCCGCGCCCGGCTGAACTACTTCGGTGCAGTTATCTACGGCTCCCGATGCTTTGCCATAGCGGCACTCGCGAGGATTGCGTGTCTCATTGTCGGCTGTAGCTTCGGTGAACCATGCGCGTAGCCGGTAGATCGGCGGTATTTTCCCCATGGCGGAAGCATAGCAGCCAAGTGCTAAGGGGCCGATAAGACCGGTATCTTCCCCATCTCCAATGGCCCACCTCGGGCCCTTTTTTATGCCCGAAAGGGGCTCACATGCAATCACCTTTGAAGGCCACGGAATGACCGGGCACTGGCCAACCGGACCGTCCCAGGAGGGCTAAATGTGGACCCCCAGATTGTGGAAACTCTCAAGGCCGTCGTTGGGCCTGTCCTTAGCGGTGGAGGCGTCCTTGGCTTCTACCTCTTGTACCGGAAGTTCGAAGCAGAGATGCGGGAGTCTCTTCGCGAGGACAACAAAACCCTCCGCGAGGAACGCGACCAACTCCGGAAAGACCTCAAGGAAGCCGAAGCGGAACGCCGAACCCGAGACGAGGAAAGTGCCGTATGAATGACTCCACTGGAAATCACGCACGGCCTTTCCCGCCTAGGTGGTTGGCGATCCTGTTCTGGTGCATCATCCTCATCGGGGTGATGCTGACCGTCGGCCTCCAGCTCAAAGCCCAGTCCGACACCCGCACAGCTCAGGCCAACTCTCAAACGCTTTCCGCGGACATCATTCGCATTTGCGACACAAGCGGCACGCTGCTCGTTGACGACAGGGACGTGTGCGAAAAGGCTACGCAGGTTCAGGAGGACCCCTCGCAGGCGATCCCCGGGCCTAAGGGTGATCCCGGCAAGGACGGCCTCGACGGTGAAGATGGGGCGGACTCCACCGTCCCAGGCCCCAGCGGTCCGGCAGGCAAGGACGGAAAAGATTCAACCGTTCCCGGTGCCGCGGGTACCGATGGTCAATCCATACAAGGCCAACCAGGCAACGCGGGTGAGCCAGGCGTTCCCGGCCCAGCTGGACCGGCAGGTAAGGACGGCGCACCGGGAGCCACGGGGGCGACCGGAACGACTGGCGCCAACGGGCGCGGGGTTGCTGACGTCCAGTGTGTGGGTGACGGTGATGAGTCCTATTGGCAGATCACCTACACAGACGGCACCACCGACCACTCATCCGGTCCCTGCAAAGTCGAATCAAAGCCCGAATCAACAGCAGAACCAACCCCCTAAGGAGGGCGCATGGTCAATCTTCTAATCCCCTACGCAGGGCCGAATGGTGGCCTCACAGTTCTTGCCTCGAAGCTGCGCAAGGTCTACGGCAACCCGGCGCGCACTTACGAATTCGTGACCGGCTACAAGTCAGCAGGGAATGTCTCCGGCCACAACGCCGACGCGAACGGGCAAGCCCACGCCATGGACATCTTTGTCGGGCCCGGCAACCTGACCGAAGCGCAGGGCATCGACCTTGCCGAACGGCTCCGAGCCGAGGGCAAGCGCGGCTCAATCCCCGGCCATCCTGACCGGCTCGCCTACATCATCCATCGTGGCCGAATCGCAGGCGACCACACCGGCTGGGAGTGGGTCGCCTACACCGGAACTGACTGGCACGGCGACCACATCCACGTCTCAGCCGTCTTCGACTACTACTGGGGCGACGCTGTGGCCGGCAACCCCGCCGACTACAACAGCCCCGCCGACTGGGATCTCTGGGAATCAGAATTCCAGCCCGCCAACCCGCAGTCCGGGAACATCACACCAATCAAGGAAGAAGGCTTTCTCATGGCACTGACAGATAAGCAGCAAGAAGATATTTACGCGGAACTCTGCACGCCATGGGGCCGCGGTGACCGAGTGAAGCGTGTTGTCGATGAGGTCATGAGCCGACCCATGACTAGTGCCGGCGCCATGAAGGGCCGGAAGACTTCACTCGGGCTGATGATTGCCTGGAACGATGACCATGTCATTCAAGTTCTCGCGGCCGTCGCAGCAGCAGCGGCATCTGATGGTGCGACGGTGGACCAGATCAAGGACGCCGTGAAGGCTTCCATTGCTGAGTCTGTCGTGAAGGTGGACGTAACTGTGGCTGGCGGTGACAAGTGACCGGCCGGCGGGTGGCAGTGTCCACACAGGAACAGTACCCATGGAAAGCTGTGGCGCGGACAGTGTTGCAGCTCGTGATCGGCCTCGCAGTCGCCGCCCCACTCGTGGTCGCAGCGATCACAGGCGACTCGGCAGAAGCAGCAGGAGGCGCACTGGCCGTCTTCCTTGGCGTGTCCGCAGCAATCACCCGACTCATGGCCGTCCCGTACGTCAACGAGCTCCTGCAGCGCGTTGGGCTGGGTGCTGAGCCGAAGCCCAAGACCGATGTAGCGGAACCCAACCTGACGGACACTTACCACCTCGCAACCCGCGACGACGCATAACAATGGCGGCACCCCTCACCGGGTGCCGCCATTTTTTGTTGCCCGAAATCAGCCGAGATTCGAGACGGCGTAGTCAGCTTCTTCGGCGGTGTACTTGTCTCCGGCCTCACTAGTCAACTGCTCGCGAATACCTTCGGGAGACATTGACATCATGTCCTGGTAGTTCTTTGCAGACTTCAGAGCGTTCGCATTCCAGTCTGCCTTGATGGTGTCAACGGCATACTGTCCGGCCTCCGGAGAGAACTTGTCACCAGCATCGCTGGTCAGTTGTGCCAATAGGCCAGCCTTGCTCATCGGCATGATTTTGTTGTAGTTCTCGGCACTCTTTAGTGCTGACTTGTATTCACTCGGAACATCGTCAGCTTTCTTTTCTTCCGCGGCTGGCGCGTCGGGTGCCTTCGTTTCTGAGCTTGCAGCCTTGCTAGAGTCTGCGGTGTCCGTGGCGGCTGAGCAGCCGGTGAGCGCAAGCGCCGCGGCGATGGCCAGAGCCGTGATGATCTTCTTCATTTGTTCCCCATAAAGTGGTGCCAGTGTATGAAATTGCAGTCTATATGCAGGGTGTGACATCGCACTATTATGTCGGCACTAGTCGAGTGAGTCAGCAGCGTTGGCGTCTGCGTCGATCCGCAGATGTCCATATGTTCCCACCGTTGTGGTGATCGACTCATGCCCTAGCCGATCTTGGATAACCACCAGATCGTTGCCTTGCTCTATCAGCATCGACGCGTGCGTGTGCCTCAAATCGTGCGGGGTAGGGCGTGAGTGCAGCTTCTTCTTCTTGCCATCGCTTGTATCCATTAGTGATTCGACGGCGGGATTCCAGACGATGCGCCCAAAGTAGGAACTCGTTATGTGCGTCCCAGTCGATGGAACTTTGAACACCAGCTCGTCATCCGCAATATCCTCCGCCCATGGCAGGAAGCGCTCTGCCGCCTTTGAGCCAAGTGTTATGGTCCGCGTTCCCTTGGAGGTCTTTGGAGCGCCTAGTGGTTGCCCTAGATCCTTCCCAGCGTGCCGCTTCCATGCCTCACGAACTCTAATTTGCACACGTCCCCTGTAGTGGCTGACGTTGCGTCCATGTAGCGCCGTAACCTCACCGAAGCGCATTCCGGTATAGGCAATGAGATCCACCATCCGCTTATAAACCTCGTCGGGCATGGCATCTACCAAGTCGGAGACTTCTTGTTTCGTCAAGAACACCGGGTCCTTGGTCCTCTTGGTGGACTTTGGAGTGCGGATGCCCTCAGCAACGTTGCTTGTTATGCGGGGATCTGATGACCGAAGTTCAGTTCTTAGGGCCGCTGATAGTAGGGCATGAACGTTCTTCTTCGTCTTGGGTGCGCGCTCCATGGCGTCAAACCAATCCCTGACAGCCTTGACGGTGAGCTTATCTATGGGTGTCCCGCCGAGTCCTGCTTGAGGGAAATAGATGGGGACCATGCCCCTGTATGTCCCCTTCGTTCCAGGCTCTACGTCGCCGCCCAGTTGGTCGATGTGTCGGCTGATAATTTCAGCAACGTTGGGGGATTTGGATTTCTTGATGCCCTTCGCCTTGTTGGCAAGAGTGTGGCTGTTGCGGTTCGCAGTGAGAAACTCAGCGAGTTCTTCAGCCTTTTCCTCCACCGGGTAGGTCTTGGATTTATGGCCCTTGATCGGGTCTCGCCACAGGACCGTCCACGTGTGCGTCCCGTCCCTTAGTGTGTTCACTCTTATGCTTGCCACCGAATGCCTCCTTGAGCATGAATCAACAAAACCGGCGTCTGAGTCAACACCGATCGTTCGGGGCAAAGAAAAACCCCGTAGATCAAAGGATCTACGGGGTTACTCTACGCGGTGACGGTGGGATTTGAACCCACGTCAGGCTCTCACCTGAACAACATTTCGAGTGTTGCACCTTCGGCCGCTCGGACACGTCACCAACGCGTCAACCTTACCGGCTCAAAGCCCAACATCAAAAATGAGCCAAGACGCCCGTTCATGAATAGGGCAGGATGAGCACATGGACAGTGCAACGCAACGTGCCTGGAGCTGGCACAAACAAGGCCTGGACGGCTCGCTTTCGGGCAACAACGCCGCGGAGGTGTTCGCCAAAGCGGGGTGGGCACGATCGGTGGGCGGCGCCAATCCGTACCTCACGCTGTTCTCCAGGGCAGGCATCCGGCGCGAACAGGCCGACGCCGATGTGGCCGCCCTGCGCATCCATGAACTTCCGACGGCGCGGGGCTGCACCTATGTGCTGGGAGCAGGCGACTTCGCCTGGGCGCTGAAGCTTGGCCAAGGGGCAGCCGAGGCGACCGTGAAGATTCTGGACAAGCTCGGCGTCGAACGCGGCGAGGTCACGGAGCTGACTGACAAGACACTGCAGGTTCTCCAGGATGCGGGTCAGCCCCTGGATCCCAAGCAGCTCAAGGATCAGCTGGGCGATGCCGTGCACAGTCTGGGGGAGGAAGGCAAGAAGAAGGGCGCCTCCACAACTCTCCCTACGGTCCTTGGACTGTTGCAAGCCGACGGCAGGATACGCCGTGTGCCCGTCAACGGGAGGATGGACCAGCAGCGCTACGCCTACACCATGTGGGGTCTGAGCCCGGCTGCGGAAACAGCGGATCAGTCCCGCGCGAAGCTGATGGAGAAGTATCTGGGCTGGACGGGTGGCGCCACGCTCAACCAAACCCAATGGTTCACGGCCTTCACGGTTGCCCAAACCAAGGCCGCGCTCGCAGCCGCGGGGGCCGTGGAATCCCCGGACTCCGACACTCCCGGCTTGTGGATGCTTCCTGCGGATGCGGAAGAATCAGCCAACTTCGTAGCCCCAAAGGACGAGCAAATCCAGTTGCTCGCGGGCACCGACTCCCTCTTCCTGCTGCGCCGCAACGCCGCCAATCACTTTGCCGAGGATGATCGGGACCGCCAGCTGCTCAGCGCCAAGCTCGCGCTCCAGGCCGATTTGCCGGATCACCCCATCGTTGATCGCGGCCGCATCATCGGCCTGTGGCAGTACGATCCCGGGCACGAGCGCATTGCCCATTGGCTCTTCGACGCCCCGACAAAGGCCGTGACAAAGCGGATCGCGGAGGTTGAGGACTTCATTCGCGAGGATCTGGGTGATTTTCGGTCGTTCAGCCTCGATTCTCCTGCGAGCCGGCAAAAGCGAATCGACGCCATCAACGACGCCAACAAGTAAAGGTGGCCCGCATGCGATGGCTGAGAACTACTGCGGCGGCAGGCACAATCTTGCTTGCCGCAGCCGGGGTGGTCTCGTGTTCGCAGTTTCCCGCGTCGCAGGCGTGCTTCCCGCCGCCGTTTTCCTTGAGTCAGGACACCGCCAGCGCCGGCGGGAGCCTCTCGATCAGTGCCGAAGACGCCACATGCGATCCCCGATACGGCGATGGTGCCCAGATCCAGGTGGAAGTGATGGACGCTTCCGGAGCCACGATCGTCACGGAACTCGCTCCCATGAACGACGCCGGCGGGTTCAGTATCATGCTTGACCTCCCGGCCACTGCCGTCCCCGGCCCAGGAATGGTGAGCGCTTATCCGCACAACCTGGATTGGTGTGATGACACCGGGCGGAACAACCGCGTGGGCCTCGCAGCAGGAACGGGCATCGAACGTGTCTCTTGTGTCATGCCATCGGCGCCGTTGACCATCACACCCAAGCTCTAGCGGTGGTTGCCGAAAAAGTCCTTGAGCAGCGCCGCGCACTCCTCTTCGCGAACTCCCGGAAATACTTCAACCCAGTGATTTAGCCGGCGCTCGCGCAACACATCAAAGACCGACCCGGCCGCGCCCGCCTTTTCATCCCACGCACCGAAAACGACGCGCGGAATTCTCGCCAGCACGATCGCCCCGGCACACATGGTGCACGGCTCAAGCGTCACGACCAGCGTGCAATCGGACAGCCGCCATTCGCCCAATTTTGCGGCAGCCTCACGGATCGCGACAATCTCCGCGTGCGCCGTCGGATCCCCATGCGCTTCACGTTCGTTGCGGCCCAAACCAAGGATCTCCCCGGACGGTCCAATGACGACGGCGCCAATCGGCACATCCGCCGTCAATAAGGCGCGCTGTGCTTCCGAGAGTGCAAGGCCCATCCATTGGGCGTGAAGTGCCGTGGTGGTGGTCTCGAATCGCGGGATTTTAGGGGAATTGGGCACGGCTCAATGGTAGCTTTTATTTATGCGCGTATTCGTTGCGGATCATCCGCTTATTGCCCACAAATTGACCGTTCTGCGGGACAAGAACACTCCGTCCCCCATTTTTCGTCAGCTGACCGAAGAACTGGTCACGTTGTTGGCCTATGAAGCAACCCGCCAAGTGCGTGTGGAACCGGTCAACATCGAAACCCCCGTTACCAGCGCCATTGGCACCGGACTGGTCAAGCCCACGCCTTTGGTCGTGCCGATTCTGCGCGCCGGGCTCGGCATGCTCGAGGGCATGACCCGCCTCCTGCCCACCGCCGAAGTCGGCTTTCTGGGCATGGCACGCAACGAGGAAACCCTCGAGGCCATCACCTACGCCGAGCGCCTTCCGGAGGACCTCACGGGCCGTCAGGTCTACGTGCTCGATCCCATGTTGGCCACCGGTGGAACCTTGATCGAGGCCTTCAAGTTCCTCTTTGATCGCGGCGCCGCGGACATCACCTGCATCTGCCTGCTTGCCGCGCCGGAGGGTCTGGCCAAGCTCGAAGCCGCTCACGGCGACCGCGACAACGTTCACGTTGTCCTGGCCTCCATCGATGAGGGCCTCGACGAGAACTCCTACATTGTTCCGGGCCTGGGCGACGCCGGCGACCGCCTCTACGGCGTCGTGGACTAAAGAATTTAGCCAATGACACCGATTCCGCTTTACGACACCGATATCCCGGTGTCGTAAAGCGGAATCGGTGTCATTTTTCGTTGCGAAGGGGTTTAGAGGCTGCGCAACGGTGTCCAGCCGACGGGCCGGGGCCCCTTGATGGAGGCGCGTGTTTTGTCCGCATCGGCTGACCAGCCCTGCGCGGACAAGGTGCCAGTAACTCCAACTGCTCCGCGGGCAACCCGGAATCCCACATCTTCCAGAAGTGCATCGGGGGCGCTGCCCCGGCGGACCGAGGCGCGTGCGCTCCAGTGGGGATCGTCCCAGCCGGCTCCGCGCAAACTCCTGTAGTCGCCGTAGCGGGCAGTGTCCGCATAATCCCAGCACCACTCCCAAACGTTGCCGATCATGTCGAAGAGGCCGAAGTCATTCGCCAACTTACCGGCAACGAGCTGCGGCCCCGCGACAGCATCCGCCGCCGTCCAGGCAATGTCCGCCAACGGTCCGTAGACCGGGGTGGTTGTTCCTGCCCTGGCAGCCCACTCCCACTCGGACTCGGTGGGAAGCCGGTAACCGTCGGCACCAACATCCCAATGAACTTCACGTCCATCTACGGCATAGGCCGGCGGGAAGCCAGCCATCCCTGACGCTGCGTTGCACCAATCGATGGCGTCAAACCAGGTGAGGGGATGCATAGGCAGGCGAGGCAGTGAAGGTGGAGTCCCGGCGTCGTCCATTACTGCGGACCAATCAGCCCGGGTGAGTTGGATCCGGCCCAGAGAAAACGGGCGCAACATGACATCGCGGGTGGTTGCCGAACGGGCGTCGCGCATGGCGATGGTGCCGCCGGGGATGGGAACCAGGCCCAGATATTCCTGCCGATCCATGCCCCTCCTTGAAAGTTAGTACCAGTTCACAGCATTTGAGTGCGCCCACGCGCCGCATGGTGTGGAGTATGTGTCCGTGATGTAGTTCAAGCCCCACTTGATTTGGGTCTCGTAATTGGTGAGATAGTCAGCGCCAACGCTGGCCATCTTCTCAGCTGGCAGCGACTGCACGATCCCGTAAGCTCCGCCGTCGGGATTCATTGCAGTGGTGCGCCAGTTGGATTCCCGTTCCCATAGTTGGGTCAGGCAACTCATTTCGCCGGCGCCCCAGCCGCGGGCGCTCACTTGTGTCGCGGCGTACGCTTTTGCTGCTGCGGGGTCATCCACAGCAACTGCCGGGACAGGTGTTGGTGACGGGGCCACCGGTGTTACCTCAGCGGCCGCGGGCAAGACATCGGAACCGAGCGCCGCAGCGCTCGGTGTTGCCGAGGCACTGGGCGATGCGCTTGCCGAGGCTTTCGAGGTGACGGATAGGCCGGGGAAGCTGATGGTGGCGTTGTCCGAGGCTGAAATGGACTCAGGTGCTGCCGAAGTTTCGGCGGATGAAACCATGCTCGCCAGGGTCGGGTCCACGGTGTGGTTTACCTGCTGGGCAATTGCGCCTGCGGCTACCAATCCGCCAACAACTGCTACGGCGGCCATGCACTTGGCGGTCTTGGTGACCGGGGATGTTGCGGCACCGGCGGCATGGGTTCCCATGCGGGCGGTGCGGGCGAAGCTCAGCCCAAAAAGCGACTGGCGGCGTACTTGTTCTGCGCGGCGTCTGCCGCGCTGCGGTGCAGCGGTCATGATTTTATTGCCTCTCTACGCCTGCGAGGTGAGCTGTCGGGAACGGACTAGAGAATCCGGTCAACGCCAGATCGGCAGTGGATTCCACTGCTCGGCTGCGTCGGCTTAACCCCAAGGGCTTCCATGCGGAAGGGCCCGTAAAGATTGGGTCCCCCGTCTCTGCCATGGGGTGTGTAGGGAGATGGTCGGCGGCAGAGCTCGGCGAACCGTCCATCGGTGCCAAAAACCGTTAATGGTAGGCGGGCACTCTAGTCAGAATAACTGAAGCATTTCCTTATGTCACATTTTGGTAACAACCTTTGTACCAAGTGACGAGACGGGTATTTACTTAGCATTGCTAACGATCTAGGCTTAGCTTCAGACGATACGAAACTCTTGATGTAGATAGCGCAGCGACCATGACCGAAACTTTCCCCCCAGACTCAGCCTCGAAAAAATCTCCGCCAAGTACGACGCCGGACCCCGGCCTGTGTGGCCCGGGTCCCCTTGCGCCGGAAGGCCCGGCGCCGGACCGCGTGGCGCCAGTGCGAAAGTCCACGCGGGGGATCGGCGCAGGACCACTGGCCGCGGAACTGCGGGTGGCCGTCATGCGCACCTCACGCAGACTTCGCGCCGAAGCAGCCTCACGAGAGATCAGCCCCGGCCAGTATTCGGTCTTGGCCGCACTCATGAACGGGCCAAGGACCGTGGGCCAGCTCGCGGCGCGGGAACAGATTCAGGCGCCGTCCATGACCCGGATTGTCAACGGGCTGGCGGACGCGGCGTTCGTTGCTCGAGAAGAGAACCCGCAGGACAAACGCCAGGTCTTGGTCCGCATCACCGATTCGGGATCGGCCGCTCTCTTGCGGGCCCGTTCCAAACGGACGGAATGGCTGGCACGCCGCGTTGCTGCCCTAACGCCCCAGCAACGCGCCACGCTGCACGAGGCGGCCCTCATTTTGCAGGAGATGAGTGCCTAGATGAATTCAATGTTCCGGGCGCTGAAGGTATTCAATTACCGACTCTGGGTGACGGGTGCGCTGGTCTCCAATATCGGCACCTGGATGCAGCGTGTCGCTCAGGACTGGCTGGTGCTGACCGTCCTGACCAATCATTCAGGCACGGCCGCCGGCATCACCACGGGTCTGCAATTCCTGCCGATCATCTTCCTCGGACCCTACGCGGGGCTGCTCGGTGACCGGGTCAACAAGCGCAAATTGCTGCTGATTACACAGGCAGCCATGGGTTTTTGTGCGCTTTTGTTGGGAATTTTAGTAGTCACAGGGTCTGTACAACTGTGGCATGTTTATGCTCTGGCGCTTCTGCTGGGTGTGGCAAGCGCTTTTGACGCTCCGTCCCGGCAGGCATTTGTCTCGGAAGTGGTCGGCAAGGCCGATGTTCCCAACGCCGTCGCTCTGAATAGCGCATCATTCAATCTGGCCCGTCTAGCCGGCCCTGGTGTGGCAGGTCTTGTCATTGCCCTGGTGGGAACCGGTCCAGCCTTCTTGATCAACGCCGCCAGCTTTGTGGCCGCGATTTTCTCTCTCTGGAGAATGCGCGTCAATGAACTTCTTCCTCCCGTTCGGGTCCCACGCGCCAAGGGCCAGATTCGGGAAGGGCTGCGCTACATCCGCCAGCGTCCCGATCTGCTGATGATTATGATCCTGGTGTTTGTGGTTGGCACATTTGGCATGAATTTCCAGATCACCAACGCGCTCATGGCCACGACTGTCTTCAACCTGGGGCCGGGGGAGTACGGCTTGCTGGGTTCGGTCATGGCCATCGGCACACTGGCCGCTGCCCTTCTGGCGGCCAAGCGAAAAAACATGCGAATGCTCTACATTGTGGGCGGCGCCTTGGCCTTCGGCGTCACTGTGGCCGTCGCAGCGATCATGCCCAGCTATTTTTGGTACGCGGTGGCGTTGGTACCCGTAGGGTTGGCGTCCCTGACGTTCATGAACGCGTGCAACACCACCGTGCAGCTGACCACCGATGCGACCATGCGTGGACGGGTGCTCGCCGTTTACATGGTTGTCCTGCAGGGCGGGACACCCATCGGTGCGCCGCTGGTGGGGTGGATTGCTACTGAGTTTGGCGCCAGATGGTCGCTCGGTTTGGGAGCAGTAGTTGCTGTCGTGGCCGGATTTACCGCGCTCATCTTGATGAACCGGCGCAACCATGTCCGGCTGCGCGATCAGATCCGAGATCTACGTCCGTCGTTTATGGTGCCGGGTTTGCGGCGCGAGGTGAATTAGGTGGATGTGGTCGAAAGGGCCGATTACGTCATGCGCATAACGTAAACAGCTGTTGCCTTAGCGTCAAACTCTGGGAGTACGCTGAGTTCCCGAGTCGAGTTGCCGAGGGCATCATAAGCGTGCTTTTTGTGTGAATGAACTATTTTCTTTCAAAACGACTATTCATAGAATTTATGGCAACTTTTGGCGTCACATAGCTCATTTAGTTTGACGCATTACGTCATTTGCTCGTCAATTGAGAGCAAAATGACAAAGTGTCGTTCGTCACAAATTAGTACACAATCCCACAATGTGGACGTTTTGAGCCTATGTTACTTGCAAGTTCGCTTTGTTACGTAGCACACTGGCTACGTGAACACCCACTCAGTGAATCCTGCAGCCGCAGCAGCTGTCCGCCTCGGAACCACCGGACGGTTTATCTGTGGTTGTCGAATGCAGGCCTAACGCACAACCCTGGACGCCACGCACGGCAAATTAGTGGCGGCTCCAGTCTTGGCCCATGGGCCCGCCCCGACGGTAGGGGCATAAATAGTTCTGGAACCTCAGGACTCATGGAAGCATTCGCGCCGTTGAGTACGGCCATACACTTAGGTAGTTCAATGTCAGTAGCATCCGGATACGTCCACATCTCAGTCCGCAACGCCGCCAGGGCAGTTGCCCGCAACGCAGGCCCCTCGGCCCGCACCTCCCACGTCGATGCCCCCGGCTACGGCAACAGCTACCGCCCGGAGGCAGTAGCTCCTGCTGCCCGCTTGCGTGCCGTTCCCGCGAGTGAGATCAACCCCATGACCGCACCCACCCCCGTCATTGCCGGTGCCGACAAATTGCGCGGCGTCAGCCCCGACAATGTGGCCCGGGGCTTTGTTCTGTACGTAGGCGTGGACGAGGACACGGCTGCTGCTGCCGGCACCTCGCTGGCCAAGCTGGCGCAGGACATCAGGGCCTACGCCCAGTCCCTCGTGCCGCAGGCCCA
This sequence comes from Arthrobacter alpinus, assembly GCF_900105965.1. Taxonomy (NCBI): domain Bacteria; kingdom Bacillati; phylum Actinomycetota; class Actinomycetes; order Micrococcales; family Micrococcaceae; genus Arthrobacter; species Arthrobacter alpinus. The sequence goes on along the minus strand of NZ_FNTV01000001.1, from coordinate 2,883,724 downwards.
GAGCTACGCGGCCGTGGCCATTGCACCGTCGGACGCTGTTGGCACCGCGCTGGACGTGGTGCGTTCCACCTTCGGCGATCCCACCGTGGCCGCCCGCCCCCGTCAGGAAACCGTCCGTGTGGCAGCCGTGGATCAGCGCCCCACCGGCGTGCTGATCGATCTGGCTCGCCGCGAAGTTCACCTCGACGGCGACACCCTGAACCTGACGTTCAAGGAGTTCGAGCTGCTGAACTACCTGGTGGAAAACGGCACCCGCACCGTGGGTCGCGACGAACTTCTTGAAAGTCTCTGGAGCAACGCGGACGAGGTCCCCAACGAGCGCACCATCGACGTCCACATCCGCCGCCTGCGCTCGAAGTTGGGCCGCCTGGCCAATACGGTGCGCACCGTCCGTGGCGAAGGTTACCGCTTCTACGAGCACCCCGAAGTGGTTGTCTGGGCCGCCCCGGAATACTCCATCTAATCCCCGTCGGCACCCTAGCCTCGTACCTCGGCCAGGGAACCCTGCCGGCGTGGGCCCACCCACGCCCTCCCGCACCTCGCAAGCCCGGTGTGGGGCCCTCGGGCACGCGGCCCCTGTCGGCACCGGAGTAGTTATGCCACGTTCGACGGCGGATCGCCCACCTCAGTTGGGCGATCCGCCGTCGCACTGCTTTAAACCTCACTAAACTGTGGGAATGAGCGAACACCACATTAAACGGCTGATCCTGATGCGCCACGCCAAGGCGGCCTTCCCGCTGGGAGTGGACGACCACGACAGGCCGCTGGCCCAGCGCGGCCACACCGAGGCGCCACTGGCCGGCAAATGGCTCGTGGACAATGGCGTGGTGCCGGACTTTATCCTTTGTTCCTCGGCGCTGCGAACCCGCCAGACGTGCACGTGGGTGTGCCAACAGCTCGGCGATAAAGCGCCCACGCCCAAGCTGGAATCGGGGCTTTACGCGGCGGGGGCAACGTCCATGCTCTCGGTCATCAATCACGTGCCGGAAACCGTCAACACGCTCATGGTGATCAGCCACATGCCAGGTGTTCAATCCTTGGCACTGCGGTTGGCGTCACGGGATTCGGACCAGGACGCTTACATGGACCTGGCGTCCGGATTCCCCACAAGTGCCTTCGCGGTGTTGGAACATAGCGGCGACTGGGCATCCCTTGACGGACAGGATGCCCAGCTAAACAGTTTTGTGGTGCCGCGCTAACCTGCGAGCGCTTAGGACTCGATCTCTGGCATGAGCGCCTTCAAGGTCCACGTCTTCTTCTTGGACACTGCGGCCCAGGCGAACAGCAAACCAAGGATGGTGTAGCCCAGCAGGCCGAGCACAATGGGCAACAGCGGTGCTAGATCGGCACCGTAAATCAGGTGTCGCATACCCTCCACCACATGCCCCATGGGCAGGATCTGGTGCATGATGTGCAGTGGCTCCGGTGTGGTCTGCCACGGGAATGTTCCGCCGGAGGACACCAGCTGGAGCACCAGCAGGATCAGCACCACAAACTTGCCTGGCGTCCCCATGAGGGCCACGATTCCCTGGATCAAGGCTGTGAAAGCCATGGAGGCCAACAGGAGCAGGCCCAGCGTCAGCCACGGATGGCTGGGCTCCAGTCCAAGCCCAAAGTGCACCACCGCATACAGCACAATGGCCTGCACCGTGGCAACGGTGGCAAAGGGAATCCAGCCGCCCACGGCGATCTTCCACGCCGGTGCGTTGGATGCCAGGGCCCGTACGGTGAGCGGGCGCATGACCTGCACCAGCATGAACGCACCAATCCACAGTGCGAGCACCAGGAAGAACGGCGCCAGTCCCGAGCCGTAGTTGGCAGCCTTGGCCTGGGACACCGAATCCACGCGGATGGGATCGGCAATGACTCCCGCGGCATTCTGCTTGTCCTTGTCATTGGGATCCGGGACGGAACCTGCACCGCTGCGCAATTGCTTGGACAGCTCTGCGGCGCCCGTGGAGAGCTTGCTTGAACCGTCCTTGAGATCGCCTGCTCCGGTGTCCAGCTTCGTTGCGCCGGCGGCCAGTTGATTGGCCCCATCCAGGGCCGATTCCTGTCCGTCGGCCAGTGTTCCGGCACCCGTGGTCAGCTCCCCGGCCCCGGCATGCGCCTGGCCAATCGCGGCGGTGAGGGTGGGCGTGGCACCTGCCAGCTTCTGCGCTCCCGCGGCAACTGCGGCCGAACCGTCCGCTAGCTTTTGAACAGCGGCGGCATCAGTGGCCAGCTTGCCCTTGAGTTCGGTAATGCTGGGGCTCGCGGCATCCTTGGCCAGCGCTGCGCTAATCTTTCCGGCCTGTTCAGATGTGAGGGTTCCATCAGTCACAAGGGACCCAAGTTTGTCCGAGATGGCCGCCGTAGCGGCATCATCGAGCTTGTCGGCCGATCCGATCGCCTCTTGGACCTTCGCATTCAGGGCCGCGTTGCCGTCGGAAACCGCAGTGGCGCCGTCGGATAGCTGCTTGGTGTCATCAGGCAAGGTGGCCGTCTGCGTTTCCAGCTGCCCCAACCCCTTGTTGAGGGCGGCAGCACCAGCCTGCAACTTTTTGGCGCCCGTGACCAGCTGAGTCTGCCCGGCCACCAGATCATTGGTGCCGGTTACCAGATCTCCCGTACCGGTTTTCAACGTCCCCACCCCACCATCCAGGGTGGCGGCGCCATCGGCCAACTGTTGGGCGCCGTCGGCCGCCTTTACGAGCTGGGCGTGAATGGTGCCATAGCCGGTCAGCAGCGAGTTGGCGGTTTGCTCACCCACCTGTTGCGCCACCGATTCGTGGACCTGCGTGGTCACCTTGTCCACAATGGAAGTCAGCAGGTAGTTGTTGGCGTCGCTGGTGGTCACGCTCATCATGGCCTGCGTGGCCGAATCAAAGTTCTCGGGTGAGGCCAGATTGGCCGAAAAATCCTTGGGGATGGTCAGGGCAAAGGCAAATTGCCCGTCCCGGACGCCGTCGCTGGCTTCCTCGGGGTGTCTACGACCTGCCAATCGAACTTGTGGCCGTCTATGAGGGTTTGGGCTACTTCCTCACCAACCTTCAGCTCCTTGCCGTCCTTGGTGAGCGCACCCTCGTCCTGAACAACGACGGCGGCCTGCAGCTGATCGAGGTTGCCGTACGGATCCCAGTTGGCATAGAGATACACGGCGCCGTACAGCAAGGGGACCATGACCATGGCCACGATGGTCAGCTTAGGCAGGATGCCGCCTGTCATGCGTTTGAGCTCGGACATGGCCAGCCTGAAGACGGTCATCGGGTTTCCTCTTCCTGCTGTGACGGGACCTGTTCGGTTCCGGGTGCACTGATTGTTTCGTCTACCTCGTCAGCTTCGCCTGCTGCGGAGATGCCGTGTTCTTGCGCCTCAACAACAAGCGCGGGGAGTTCGGAGGTTTCGGTGGCGTCGTCCTGAGCGCCTAGCCCAGCCTCGTCGCCGTCGCCTGGGTCATCACCAGCGCCGCCGGGATCGGGCGAAGGTGGGAGATCGGCGCGGTCCGCGTGTGTCAGCAGCGCATTGCCAGCCACGTCCACGGCACCGTCCCATTCATCGGGGATGCGGCCCACGACGCCCACCACCACGAGTGGGCGGAGCGGAGTGCTCGCGTTGACTTCCTCGCCGCGGCCCAGGGTGCCGGCGGCAAGCTGTTCAAGGAGGGGCAGCCAGGCTGAAGTGTCTGCCGTGTGGCGGTCGGGCGAATCAACCACCACCAGGTCAACATCCCGGTTGGCGAGGGCCAACTCCAGCTGCAGATGGAGCAGCCGGGTGGGCTCCAATGCTTCGATCCATTCATCGAGAATGTCGCGAAAACCATGTTTGACCAGCCATGCCGTGGGGCGGGTGCGATCCCGAAATTTGTACGGGACCAGGGCCAAGTCCTCTGATGCCAGGGATTTGACCGTGAGGTGGTTCTCCGGAGCATTGACCTCCGGCGCATCGATGATGGCGCTGCGGCGGCGTAAACCTGCCAGCGACGCGTCGTGGCCGATCGACACGGTTCCGGCCGAGGGCTTCATTCGTCCGGTCAGGGCCAGCGCCAAAGCGGTGCGGCGTTCCTGTCCATCGGCCTGAATTAGTAGGACTTCGGAACGGCGGGCTTCAACGGTGGTGGCGGGCAGCAAGGTGTGGTGCCGACCATCGATGTGGAGCTGGTTGGTGGTGAGCATTGACGTTCCTTCATCCGGAGGGGCTGCCATAAAATACCAAGAACTGACCGGTCAGTACAAGTAAACATGAGGTGAATCACGTTCCACTTTTCCACATGGGCGAGTTGAACCCAAGGGTGCCCCGCACCCGATGCCTCAATTCCAATCTGCAGCACATGCGGCGCCGGGGCGCGGAGCTGTTGCTCGGAGCGCAAAAAGGCGGCTCCCCCATTTGAACCTCGGGGAAACCGCCTTGCCATGCAAGCTGGGGAGCCGTTAGGCGCTCAGTGCGTCCCTAAACCATCCGGTGATCGTTGAGGGGTGGGTGATGGCCGTACCAACAACCACGGCAAAAGCGCCGGCGTCCAGGGCCGCGCGGGCCTGGGCGGGGGAGTGGATGCGTCCTTCAGCGATCAGCGGCTTGCCCAGGCTGGCGGCAGCGATCTCGGCGATGAGCTCCAGATCTGGACCATCAGTCTTGGGGCGTTCGCCCGTGTAGCCGGCCAACGTGGTGCCGATCAGGTCGGCGCCAGCCTCGGCGGCAGCAACGGCGTCCTCAAAGGAACCACAGTCCGCCATCACCAATGAGTTGGAGTTCGCGTGAATGCCGGCAATGGTTTCGGCCAGTGTTAGGCCGTCTGGACGGGGGCGGCGGGTGCCGTCGATGGCAACGATGTGGGCTCCGGCGCTGGCACAGGAAAGGGCGTGGCGCAGCGTGGGGGTGATGAAAACGCCGTCGTGCCCGTCCTTCCAGAGACCAATGACAGGAACCTCAACAGCGGCGCGTGCAAACTGGATGTCGGCGATGCCTTGGACACGGATCGCTGCGGCGCCACCGATTACTGCTGATGCCGCGATCTGTGCCATGGTGCGGGGATCGCGCATGGGCTCGCCCGGGTAGGCCTGGGCGGAGACAACAAGCTGACCGGCAAGGTCATCAAGGTTGGTCAATTTCAGCGTCACTGTAACTCCTAGAAAAAATAGAACTAATTATTTCGCAAATACCAAAGAAGCTGCGCCAACAATCGCGGCTGTGTTGCCCAAGGCTGCCTTCACGATCGGCACGGAAGCCAGCGGTGCTAGTAGTTCCACACGTGCTGCCGCTTCCATAGTGTCCCACCAAAGCTCCCCGGCATCTGCCAAGCCACCCGAGACGACCACCACCGCAGGATCAAGGATATTGATCAATCCTCCCACCGCTTGACCTGCCGCGGTTGCCGCATGGGCGATTGCCTGCAGGGCGAGGTCATCTCCGGCCCGTGCTGAATCGAACACGGCCCGGGTATCGGGGAGTGCGGCGCTGCCACCCAAACGAAGGTAAGCCGCGTGAATGGCCGGACCCGATGAAATGGCCTCAACATGTCCCGCGTGTCCGCAGGAACAGGGTAACGGCGTGCCCTCGTGGACGGCCAACGGTGAGGCGAAGTGGCCCACGTGCCCGCCCACAAAATGGTGTCCCAGCAGGGGTTGGCCGTTGACAACAAAGCTGCCGCCAACACCGGTGCCAAAGGCCACCATCAGTGCGGTGGTGGCGCCTTCCCCGGCACCGTGCCAAGCTTCGCCGAGTGCGTGGGCATGCACATCATTGACGACGGCGGACGGCAGTCCCAGCCGCTGAGTCAGTCCCGCTGTAATCGCCGTTCCGGTCCATCCGAGGATGGCGTCGGTGGCGGAAATCACGGTACCTTCGCTGGCATCGATGACGCCGGCGGAGCCTACGCCAACGGCGTCCACCACTGCGCCTTGGGCTTCGGCGCGTTCAATGAGGGAACGCACCATGGCTGCTGTGGCGTCCAGGATGGCTTCGCCGCCGTCGCGGTTCAACGTGGGGATCTGATCGGTGAGCAGCACCGAGCCGTCCTGCGCCACCACGCCGGCAGCTGTTTTGGTTCCGCCAAGGTCAACGCCAACTACGTACCGCATTGAGAAATCCTTCGAAAGTTTAGGTCAAGCAAAAACGAACACTCCCCAGCCGAATTCGCAACAGCGGATTCGGCTAGGGAGCGGAGCCGGAGTGTTCCCCCAACCGCGTCCCTGGGCCCACGCGCCCGAGGGGCCCCAACCGAATTCGCGCCAGCGGATTCGGTTGGGGAGGGCGTGGGGATTAGATCAAGCCCGTGCGCTCAAGGATGACCTTGATGGCTGCGGTCTCGTCCTCATCCAAGGCGAGCATGGGTGCACTCATGACGTTCGTCTTGATGACGCCCATCAGGACCAGTGCGGTCTTGAACGCGCCCAGGCCTGCTGCGTTGCCGGATACACGGCCAGCCTTAGGGGTGTAGACGATGTTGAAGACATCGGCGACGCGGTCCTGCTCGGCTGCAACACCGGCCCAGTCGCCGGCAACGGAGAGGTCGTACATGCGGCGGTAAGCGGCCGGGTCAACGTTACCCAGACCCGGAACAACACCCTGGGCGCCGCCGAGCAGTGCACCGTCAACAACAACTTCGTGACCCGTGAAGATGTCGAAGTTCGGGATGTCCTTGGCGCCGATAAGCAGCTGGCGGAAGGAAACATCGTCACCGGAGGAGTCCTTGACTCCGGCGATGATGCCTTCGCGGCCCAGCTCCAACAGCAGGTCGGTAGGCATCTTGAAGTGGGTGCGGACCGGAACGTCGTAGACGAACAACGGAACATCCACCGAGGCGGCTACGGTGCGGATGTGGCGGCCGGTCTCTTCAGCGTTGCTGATGGCGTAGTACTGGCTCGTGGCTACGATCGCGTCGGCACCCAAGGAGACCATGCGGCGGGCTTCTTCAACAACGCGGTTGGTGGTCTGCTCAACAGCGCCAACGAGCAGGGGGACCTGTCCGGCGTTGACGCCGGCAATGGTCTTCAGCACGGTGTCGCGCTCGTCGTTGGTCTGGTGGGTGACTTCACCTGAGGAGCCGTTGACGAACAGGCCGGTCACGCCGCCGTCGAGCAGGTGGCGGGTCAGGTTTTCCAGTGAGGGGACGTCAATGGCGCCATCAGCGGTGCGGGGGGTGCAAACGGGGGGAATGACACCCTGGAAACGGGAAGCGACGGTAGTCACGGGATTACTCCAAATTTGTGCTTGATTATTGTGGAAAAACTAGGGGTTCGCTCGCCCGGGCTGACGAATCATCGCCAGCCCGGGAGGATGGGGGGACTAGATGTGGAGGAGCGACGGCGCGGCGCCGAGAAGCTTCTTCGTGTAGTCATTGGTGGGGTTGTCGAAGATCTGCTCAGCCGAGCCCTGTTCAACAATCTCGCCGTAGTACATGACGCAGATTCGATCTGAAACATAGCGAACCGTCTGGATGTCATGGCTGATGAAGACCATGCCCAGGTTCAGTTCCTTCTTCAGGTCGGAGAGCAGGTTCAACACCTGCGCGCGGACGGAAACGTCCAGCGCGGAGGTGGGCTCATCGGCCACCATGATGTCCGGGCCCAGGGCCAACGCGCGGGCAATTGCCACACGCTGGCGCTGTCCGCCGGAAACCTGCGACGGCGTGACCTCGGCTGCCGACTGCGGCAAGCCAACCAGCGAGAGCAGTTCAGCGACCTTGGCCAGGCGCGATGCGCCGTTGCCGATGCCGTGGATAACCAGGGGATCGAGCAGGATGTCCTGGATGGTCATGCGCGGGTTCAACGCCGTGGAAGGGTCTTGGAAGACCACGGATACGGAACGGCCGAATTCCTTGCGCATGGCAGCGTTGCGCTTGATGGCGGGCTTGCCGTGGAACAACACTTCACCGGAGGTGGGTGTCTGCAAACCAACCAGAACCGAAGCCAGCGTGGACTTGCCACAGCCGGATTCGCCCACAATGCCAACGGTCTCGCCTCGGCTGATGGAGAAGTCAACGCCGTTGACGGCCTTGACGTAGCTGGGCTTGAACAGGCCGCCGGAACGCGTCCTGTGGTGGACGTGCAGGTCTTTCAGCTCGATGACCGGGGTCGTCGCGGAAACGGGCGCTGTGTGCTTGCTCATTTTGCGTTTTCCTTTTCTGTTCCGGAAACTGCCAGTGCATCCTCGGACGTGTGGCTGGCCCAGAAGTGATCGGTTGTCACACCATCACGGGTGATGGGAACAAAAGCCAACTTCTGGCTCGGATCAGCGTCGGGACGCTGTGAACGGCTGGCAAACCTGTCACCGAAGGCGAATTCACGCGGTGACGGAACCGTGCCGGGAATCTGGTGGAGGCGGACGGCGTCGGACTCAATGGAGAGCACGGCGCCGAGCAGGCCACGGGTGTATTCGTGGGTGGGGTGCGTGAGCAGTTCCGCAGCCTGGGCAGATTCAACTACCTGGCCGGCGTACATGACAGTGATCTTGTGTGCCAGAGAGGCAACCAGGGCCAAGTCATGGCTCACGAACACCATGGCAAAGCCAAGCTGCTCCCGCAGTTCATTGAGCAGGTCAACAACTTGCTTCTGAACCGTGACGTCCAAGGCGGTGGTGGGCTCATCGGCAACCACGATCTTGGGCGACCGGGAAAGCGCCATGGCGATCAGTACGCGCTGACGCTGGCCACCGGAGAGTTCGTGCGGGTAGCTCTTGAGCGTGCGCACGGGATCCAGCTTGACCAGTTCCAGCAACTCGGCCGGGGTCTTGCGGCCGTTGCGGCGGGTGAGCTGCAACATCTGGTCCTTGATCAACATGGACGGATTGAGGGAGCTCAACGCATCCTGGTAGACCATGGCGATCTGCTCGCCGCGCAGGCCCTCATACGCCTTCACGGAGCTGTGCTTCGTTACGGGGTCCAGCAGTTCCTTGCCGTCAAACTTGATGGAGCCGGTGACCACAGCGGTCTTGGGCAGCAAGCCCATGATGGCCAGGGAGGTAATGGACTTGCCACAACCGGACTCGCCCACCAGGCCCATGGTTTCGCCTTCGCGAACCGTGAAGGAGACGTTTTCCACAATGGGGGTGTCGTCAAAGCGAGCCGGGAAGCGGATGGAAAGGTTCTTTACTTCCAGAATCACGCGGGCCTCGGGGCCAACCTGCTCGAGGCGGTCGCTGCGGGACTTTTCAACAGCCTGCAGCAGGAGCAGTTCCTTATCCAGCTCGGCGAAGGGATTTTCAATCGCGGCGCGGGCTGCAGCATCAGCCTTGGCGAGCTCGAGAGCGGCAGCTGCCGATCCGTCGTCGTCCTTCACTGGAGCGGCACGCTTCAGCTTCGGGTTGACCATGGCGTCTGTGAGGCCTTCAGCCAGGATGTTCAGCGAAAGCACCGTCAGCAAGATGACCAGACCGGCAAAGGTGGTTGCCCACCAGCCGCCGGAGAGCACCAGGTTACGCCCGTAGGAGATGACGTTGCCCCAGCTGGGATCGGGATCCTGAATACCTGCGCCAAGGAAGGACAGCGAGGCCTCCAAGATGATGGCGTCGGCCACCATGACGGTAGCGAACACCAGCACGGGGGCGGCGGTGTTGCGGACAATGTGCTTCAGCATGATGTACGCGCGGCCTGCGCCGATCACACGCTCGGCACGGACATAATCCTCACCGTACTGGGAGAGCACGTTGGCTCGAACCACGCGGGCAAGCTGCGGGGTGTAAATGATGCCGATGGCCAAGATAATGGTGGGCACCGAGTTGCCAAAGGCCGTCAGCAAGACAGCGGCCAGGGCGATACCGGGGAATGCCATCAAGATGTCCATGATGCGCATGATGATCTCGTTGGTGGCCTTGGACGACGTCGCCGCGAGGGCACCGAGGGTCGCGCCAACAATGATGGCCAGGGCAACAGCGCCGAGACCGATCATGAGCGACGCCTGGGCGCCGTACATCAGGCGGGAGAGAACGTCGCGACCAATGCGGTCCGTACCAAACCAGTGGGCCCCGTTGGGAGCCGTGGCGGGGTCGCCGGTTTCCAGTGGGTCGTGAGGGGCGATCCACGGAGCCAGAATGGCCACAACAACAATGAAGATCAGGAAGATCAGGGCCAGTTTGGAGCCCACGTTAAGGGCCTTGAAGCGCAGACCAGGCGCGCTTAGCCGTTCGGCAAGTTTGCTTCGCATGACTTAGACCGTCCTGATTCGGGGGTTGATGAGCAGGTAGATAAGGTCAACCAGGATGTTCACCAGGACGAAGGTCACGGCGATGACCAGGACCACGCCTTGGACCAGGTTGGTGTCCGAGTTCGTGATGCCGTTGAGGATCTGCTGACCCATGCCCGGCAGTGAGAAAATCATTTCAATCACAACGGCGCCGCCGAGCAGGTAGCCGATGCGCAGACCCAGCACGGTCACGGGGGTGACAAGGGCGTTGCGCAGGACGTTGCGGGAAACAACGGTGGTGTAGGGGACGCCGTTGCCGATGGCCGTACGGACGTAGTCCCTATCCAGTTCTTCCACCATGGACGTGCGAACAACGCGGATCAGCGAGGCCGAAACGGGAATGGCCAAGGCCAGGGCAGGAAGGGCCATGGAGCTCATCCACCCGGAGAAACCTTCATCGGGATCGGCCATGCCGCCGGAGGGGAACCAGGAGTTATCGCCCAGGGCGAACCACTGGATCAACAAGATGCCCAACCAAAACGACGGGGTTGCAATGGCAGCAATTGAGAAGACGCGGATGACCTGGTCAACCCAGGTGTCGCGGTAGAGGGCTGCAAGAACACCGAAGATAAGTGAAATAACAACCGCAATGATCACGCCAACAAAGGTCAACTGCAAAGTTACGGGGAACGCGCTGGCAATGACCTCAGTGATGGGCTTTGCTGGCGGGAGGGTAGATCCAAAGTCGCCCGTAATGAGTCGGCCTAGATATTGAAAATACTGAATGAAGAGGGGATCGTTGAGGCCGTTGACCTGGCGGTACTGTTCCAAAGCCTCCGGGGAGGCTCCTTCACCAAGTGCGGCAACGGCACGGTCGCCGGGAGCGAACTGCAGCACCACGAAGACGAGCAGGGTTACACCCAAGATCATCAACGGCAGTGCCGCGAGCCTGCGCCCAAGCAGTCGCAAGAAATTTGCCAATGTACTTACTCCGGTTCTAATTGCAGCTTCGAGTCAAAAGAAACTGTGTGCTGCGTCATAGGAAATATGGTGTGAGACCTGAGGGGCCGCAGCCTAGTGGCCACAGCCCCCCGGGTGTGTCATGCGTGGTGAATCTGTCATGCAAAGTGAAGCAAAGCGCCGAAATTACTCGGTGCGTCCAACGCCAACGAAGGAAACGCCGGTGGTGGGCAGCGGTGCGAAGCCGCTGAGCTTCTTGGAATCCCAAGCCGTAGGCAGCTTGCGGTGGAAGATCGGGTACAGCGGTGCTTCTTCAGCGATGATGTTGATGATTTCGCTGTAGAGCTTCTTGGCGTCAGCCTCGGAAGCGGCCAGTGCTGCGTTCAGCTTGGTCTGGACTTCCTTGTACTCTGCGGTTTCGCTCCATGCGAAGCGGTTCTTGGCCCAGGTGTCGCCACGGAAGAACCAGCTGAGCAAGATGTCAGCGTCGTTACCGAAGACGGAGGGATCGCCGGGAGCGGCGACGACGTCGTAGTTCAGGCCGCCAACCTTTTCGGGTGCGTAGACAGCTGCGGAAGCCAAGGGCTCCAGCGTGGTTTCCACGCCAACGGCATCCCAGTTCTTCTTGATGAGCGGGATGACGTCCTTGACCCAGGCGGTGTCCGTGCTGGTCAGGGTCAGCTTCAGGCCGGATACGCCTGCCGCGGAGAGCAGCGACTTGGCCTTGTCTGCGTCGAAGGCGTAAACGGTGGAAGCCTTCTGGTAGTTGGGGCTTCCTTCCTGGAAGTAGGAAGAAGCAGCCGTTCCATTGCCCAGCAGGGCGGTCTTGATGATGGCTTCCTTGTCCAGGGCGTAGTGCAGGGCCTGGCGAACTTCCTTCTTGTCGAAGGGGGCCTTGGTCGTGTTGAACATGAGGAACATCAGGCCGAAGGACTGAACGGACTCAACGTCAACCTTGCCCTTGAGGGCGTCAACATCCAGGTAGGGAACATCTTCGATGGCCTGAACGCGGCCGGACTGCATTGCCGTAACGCGGGCGGATGCATCCGAGAGGAGCAGCCAGGTCATGTCCTTGGCCAGGGCCGGCTTCGGGCCGTTGTAGTCATCGTTGCGAGCAAAGACGATCTTGTCGTCCTTGGCTGCGGAAACGAACTTGTACGGGCCGGAGCCGATCGGCTTGGCGTCGAAGGCCTTCTGGTCGGCTGATGCAATGGCCTTGGGGACAACCTTGACCACGGAGATGCGGGGGCCGAAGCCGGCGAATGCGGTCTTGAGCTTGAACTCAACAGTCTTCTCGTCGACAACCTTGACGGAATCGATGAAGAAGATGAACTGTGCGAACAGGGCCTTGTTGGCCGGGTCCATGACGCGTTCGAAGGAGTAAGCAACGTCTTCGGTGGTGACCGGGGTGCCGTCGTGGAACTTGGCGCCGTCGCGAATCGTAACCTGGTAGGTCAGGTCATCGATCTTCTTGGGGTCTTCCTTGGCCAGCGCGTTGTACGGTTCACGCGTTGCCGGGTGAAGTTCAACCAAGCCTTCGAAGATGTGCAGGTTGGCGGCCAGCGGGGTGGCGCCTGAGGAGCTCATGGGGTCGAAACCCGTGGAGAGCGAGTAGGAGATGCCGGCCTCGATGGAGAGATCCTTGTTGACTGCGGCTGCGGAGCCACTGGTCTCCGTGCCCTTATCCGAGGATCCGCAAGCTGCGAGTGTTGCCGTGAACGCGGTTGCTGCTCCAAGGACTCCAGCGGCCTTGAGGAACGTGCGCCGTGAAGCGGGGCTGGAAGGCAGGTTCTGAAGAGTATTGCTCATTCTGTTGACTCACCATTTCGTCTAAAGTGTAGTTATCGGATGTAGGACGTCCGATGCTTATGAGGAAACTGTAATCGTGATCACAGCGGTTGGTCAAGTGTGTGCATGGTCTCGATTTGATCTCGGTCAACCCGACTCGCTGATGCTTGAATAGGTGCTCATCTGTGACTCATTGCCGACTTGGTATTGCAGGGCCCGGGGTCGGTTGTAGGCAAGTCGTCGGACATCCGATATTCTATGGTTTAGATCACGTTGGTTCGCGAGTGGCGGCACGGCCCGAAAGACGCAGAACGAAGACATTCAAACTGTTGGATGCATTGGGGCAAATGCTCCCAATAACACCATTAAAGTGCGGAATTCGGAGTTCCTGCAATACATATTTTCTGAGGAGTTTTGTTGTCCAATTCGACCATAACGCCGAAGGCACGGTTTAGTGCCCAGGTTCGGCTTCGCGCACTTCAGGCGGACATCATGGAGCTCATTTTGAGCCGCGATCTTGATGCTGGCGATGCCATGCCTACAGAAAGCGAACTCTGTGAAGTTTTGGGCGTTGGGCGAAACACCCTGCGCGAATCATTGAAGGTTTTGCAGGCCCTGGGTGTCATTGAAATTCGCCATGGCTTTGGGATGTTTGTAGCGCCAAGCAACTTTGATGCTCTCGCGGACGGCCTGACGTTCCGCGGCCGGCTGTCCCTGCGCCATGAGGGCCTTGAGGCATTGCAGCTTGTTGATATTCGCCAAGCGCTCGAAGCCGGTCTCATGGGTGCCTGCATTGCCATGGTCACCAAGGAGCATCTGGTTCTCATTGAGGCTGCCGTGGTGAAGATGGAGCAACTTGCCGAGCGCGGAGAAGGGTTCGCGGAAGCTGATGCGGAATTCCATCGCTTGCTCTTTGAACCCTTGGGCAACGATCTGCTCATGAACCTCATGAGTGTCTTCTGGAAGGTATACCGCAAGATCCACCTGCAGGTTGGCACCGGCGGTACCGATTTGATGCACACGGCTTCTGAACACAGAAGCATCTATGAGGCCGTCGCCGCCCAAGATGCGCCAAGGGCGGCAGCCCTGTTGAATTCCCACTTCGATGGCATCCGCGCCAAGATCAAGGAGTTCGTTGAAGCTGGCCACCCGCACGCACTCCAGGCCTAGAGTCTTAGCTAACGCACGACGCCGGACAGCCGGCCTAGGTAGGATTTCGCCCTACCAGCCGCTCCGGCGTCGTGCTTCCTAGCACCTAGGGCGCCGGCCTGCATCGCAGGCAATGACTATGTCGATGAACCGGGACTGACGTCCACCCCTCACAAGGTAATGGCGTCCCTGGCGAGCGTGAAGGTGACGGGCAAGCGCTTCTCGGCGGGAACCGTCATGTCCAAGGGATTGATGAAGGTGACCTCGAACTCTTCGTTCTTTGCGATTTTCAGGGAGGGCTTGGTGAAGTTCCAGCCATCCGGGAGGTCAATAGTTCCCACCTTGCCGCGTGGCTCGCCTGTAATGCCGTTGGCAGGTAGGACCGCAAGTACGGCACGGGCGCGTTGGGTAGGCACGGTCGGGGCAAGTTTGTAGCTGGAGCCCAGGAACGTACCCGTCGGAACAGCGGTGTAGTACAGCGTGTAAACGCCAGCAGGAAGGTCCGCCGTGGTCGGCGATCCGGCATGGCTGCTGGCCACCACTCGGACCTCGTTCCGTCCACCGGCCGCACCGCCGTTGACGAACATTGGGGTGTCGTTAACCGACCATGCGGCCTCGTATCCGGCGGTATCCACGGAAACCTCCTTCGCCAGATCGACGAGCTGGCCTTGCCGGATGGCGATGTCGACCACGCCCTGGAGCTTCGGAAGCGCTGCGTAGTACGCAGTGTCTGCCGCCTTCTGCTCGGGAGTTTGTTCATACTTCACCCAGTCGACGACAATGCTGGTGCCGTCTTCGGCGAGGTGGTCTCCGGCGTCGCCGGCCCAGTTGCCGCCGGTGGCGAGGTTTATCTGCAAGTACATGGGGCGGAGCATGCCGGCAGCCGCGGCTTGGCGGCGCTCGTTCTCCAGTGGATCCGGGTCGGTGAACAAGAGAGTCTTGTATACCTCCCCGTCGAGCAGCCACTCGAGCTTCTCTGGTGTCCGGTTGATGCCGAAAACGTGAAAGTCGTCGTTGAAGTCCGTAGCGATCATGCTGGCTCCGCCGAGGGCGTAAGGACGGTAAGTGCCGTCGCCGTCCCCATCGCCCAATCGGTACGCAAAGTGAGGGGTGCCATAGATCTTGCGGTTGCTGACATCAGCCTTTGCCGTTTCTCCTTGACTTGCCCTTTCCAGGGTGGGGGCGCCAATCAGTTCGACGACGTCGAGCTCGCCGCAGCTTGGCCAGCCAGTTCCTTGAGATGTGGAGATTCGACCGTCGAGATGAAAGTCGTGCCCCAGCATCCAAATGGCGGGGAAGGCGCCCTTGCCCTTGGGCAGGCGGGCGCGAATCTCGAGTTTGCCGTAGAGGAAGTCCTTCCGGCCATGAGTCCGGATGCTGCCGGAGTTGTACTTGACCAGACGTGCATTGGCGCCATGGCGTGCGGTATTGCGGTACTGCTCGGCAGCCGGTCTATCCGTTACGGCGATGACGAGTTGTCCATCCTTGACTCGAACATTGTCTGTGCCACTGGAATAGTGCTGCTGTTCGTTGCCGCGAATGTTCCCAAGCTCGTACTCCCACAGGTCCTTGTTGAGAGTCTTGCCGGCGAACAGTTCACGCCAGGTTTGTTCGGACGGCCCACCGGGGCTGGTGCCCTTCGGTGCGGCAAGGGCATCGGGTGCGGCTGCGCAGGCGAGCGCCATCATGCCTGCAGCGCCGACAAAAGCGCGACGACCGAGCGTTAGCCCAGCATTTCCGACATCAAGGTGCTGTGGTTCAGTTGCTTTCTCCATAAGAAATGTCCTTTTCTAGTGACGAGGTGCAGAGGAACTTACATCGATGGGTTGCATGGCCCAGAACGTTCGATCGGGAATCATGAGAACGGTAACATATGAACAAAGTTCATAGCTATTAGTGAAATATGACTTAAAAATCGGGCCTGATAGGCTGATTCTTATTATCAAAGCACATAGCTAATGTGATCGGCAACACTCTTGTCTTGTAACGCGCTTCTTCGGATTGAATGTCCGGTTCCGCGAAACAGCGCTGCGGGCCACTGTGGCGCACCGAAGGTCGGAGAGGGGTGGGAGTTGTTGGAATCGGCGGCCCAAGCGGATTTCCGCCCCGTCGCGTGGGGCGGTGGCGACCCAGGCGCCTGGGTCGGCGACCAAGAGTGGGGCAGTTAAATGAAAAAGTCCCAAACGCAATGTTTGGGACTTTTTCTTGAAGTGCGCGCGAAGGGACTCGAACCCCCAACCTCCTGATCCGTAGTCAGGTGCTCTATCCGTTGAGCTACGCACGCATATTTTGTTTCTTTGTTTCTTTGTTGACCCTCGGGCCGTGAATAACTCTAACCCAACTTAGCCGCGGAGTACAAATCGGGAAGGCTCTATTTGGCAGTGTTCCCCGACACTAGACCGGTCTAGGTGATCTAGCTCACAAATGTCGACCATAACAAAAGTGGTAATCCGCAGAAATCCGGGATTTCTGTACCAGCAACCCTAGGTACATCCCATATCCGATACCCGGGGCGGCCTATTTCCGGGTCATAGCATTTAGACACCACCTACCACCCGATGAAGGGAAACACGATGGGCCACGCGCCAGTGCAAGAACACGTTGAGCAGGCAATGACGACCCACGAGGGCTTGGCAGCCTGGGTAGCTGAGGTTGCGGCTTTGACCTTGCCGGATCATATCCGCTGGGTAGACGGGTCTGCACGGGAATATGCAGAGCTGACCGATCAGCTGGTTGTTGACGGAACTCTAACGCGGTTGAATCCGGAGCTGTTCCCTAAATCGTTCGCCGCATTCTCGGACCCCAAAGATGTGGCCCGAGTTGAAGGTCGGACCTACATCTGCTCCGAAAAAGAGCGGGATGCCGGATTCACGAACAACTGGATGAACCCGACCGCCATGAAGGCGATCCTGGATGAGAAGTTCGCCGGCTCAATGCGTGGACGCACCATGTACGTGATTCCTTTCGTCATGGGCCCCCTGCACGCCGAGGATCCCAAATTTGGCGTCGAAATCACCGACTCTGCTTACGTGGTTGCCTCCATGCGCATCATGGCCAACATTGGTACCGAGGTACTGCACAAGATCGAGGACACCAATGCGTTCTTCGTTCCGGCACTGCACTCGGTAGGCGCGCCGCTGGCTCCCGGCCAGAGCGATGTTGCCTGGCCTTGCAACGATGAGAAGTGGATTGTGCACTTCCCCGAAGAGCGCTCCATCTTCTCTTACGGCTCCGGATACGGCGGAAACGCCTTGCTCGGCAAGAAGTGCTTCGCCTTGCGCATCGCCTCCGTCATGGCACGCGATGAGGGCTGGTTGGCTGAGCACATGCTCATCCTCAAGCTCACCAGCCCGGAGAACAAGGACTACCACGTAGCTGCCGCATTCCCGTCGGCCTGTGGAAAGACCAATCTGGCCCTGATCGAGCCCACCATCCCCGGATGGAAGGCGGAGACGTTGGGAGATGACATCAATTGGATGCGCTTCGGCAAGGACGGCGAGCTGCGCGCAATCAACCCTGAGGCAGGTCTCTTTGGCGTGGCCCCCGGTACTGGCTGGTCCACCAACCCCAACGCCATGGCTGCGATCGCCAAGGGCAACTCCATTTTCACCAATGTTGCTTTGACTGACGACGGCGGCGTTTGGTGGGAGGGCATGACGGACGAGGTTCCCGGGCACCTCACGGATTGGCAGGGGAACAGCTGGACCCCTGACTCCGAGACCCCGGCTGCGCACCCCAACTCGCGCTTCTGCACCCCCATCGATCAGGTGGACATGCTCTCGCACGACTACTACTCACCTGAGGGCGTGGAAATCAACGCCATCTTGTTTGGTGGCCGTCGCAAGACCACCATCCCTTTGGTCACGCAATCTCGCGACTGGGCCAACGGCATCTTCATGGGTTCCACGCTGTCCTCGGAAACTACGGCGGCTGCAACTGGCGCCGTCGGTGTGGTCCGCCGCGATCCCATGGCCATGCTTCCGTTCATTGGCTACGACGCCGGTGACTACCTCAAGCACTGGATCGAGCTTTCCGCCAAGGCCGATCAGGCTCGCCTGCCGAAGATCTTCCTGGTGAATTGGTTCCGCCGCAACTCCAGTGGTGGATTCGCCTGGCCAGGTTTCGGTGAGAACAGCCGAGTTCTCAAGTGGGTGGTGGAACGCCTCGAAGGCACCGCTGAAGCCGTCGAGACCCCCATTGGCTTCGTTCCGGCAGAAGGATCACTGGACCTGAACGGGTTGGCGGTCCCGGCGTCGGACATGGAAGACGCACTCAAGGTGGTCCCCGCTGAATGGGAAACCGAACTGGCGGGAATCGACGAGTGGTACGCACGCTTTGGTGACTCACTGCCGGCAGCGATGGCTGCGGAGTTGACCAGCTTGAAGGCCCGCTTCGCCGCTTAGTCGTTAAAAGCAGGAGCCGAGGTTCTCCCCCTGAGCAGTAAGATTTCCCCGCTCCGGGACCCTCGGCTCCTGCTTTTGCGTTGGCAGCCTACGCGTCGGTGCCGGCGAGCCACAGATCCGGGCCGAAGACCTCGTAGTGGATCTTCGCGGAGGGAATGCCCGCCTCAATGGCTTGATTGCGGATGGCCTTCATGAATGGCAGGGGTCCGCAAACGTACATGGAAGCATTGGCTGGGAGGTCCAGGCCCTCCAAGGACATGAAGCCCTTGTGGAAGCCCTCCGCGGGTTCTTCCAGCCACAGCTGCAATTGCGCGCCGTCAATCGAGGCAACATCAGTCGTCATTTGATCGCGCAAGGCCCAGGCTGCCAGATTCCTTTCGGCGTGCAGCACCATGACTTCACGGTTGGCGCCATTGGCGGCCAGGGATCGCAGGGCAGAGGCCGAGGGAGTGCAACCAATTCCTGCGGTGGCAAAGACCACGGGTCCGTCGCCGTCGAGGGTCACATCGCCGTATGGATTGGAAAGTTCGACCACGTCCCCCACCTTGATATCTCGGTGCAGCACTGGTGAGACCTCGCCACCGTCATCGCGCTTGGTGGTGAAAACGCGACGAGTGGTCGAATCCACGTCAGCGGACAGCGAGTATTGGCGGCACTGCAACAGTCCGTCCGGCAGGGCGACCTTGACGGAAACAAACTGGCCGGGCCGTGCGATCGTAACGGCGGTGTCATCGCTCGGTTCCAAGACGAAGGTCATGGCGTCGGTGCCCGCCGGAGTCTTTTCGATAACAGTCCATGGCATCCACATCTTGTTATTGGCCTGGATGGCGTAGAGGCCCTTTTCAAGCTTGATCAAGGCGTTGGCCATGAGCCAGTAGACCTCCGTCCAGGCCTCGGCAATCTCGGCGGTGATGACGTCGGCGAGTTCCTCGGCGATGGCTTCAAAGAGGTACTTGTAAACAATCTGGTACTGGTCCTCGGTGATGCCCAGTGATGTGTGTTTGTGCGCAATTCGGCTGAGCAGCTGTTCGGGAATCATGTCTGGGTTGGCCACGAGTGCGGTGGCAAAGCCGGCAATGGAGCCGGCCAGGGCTTTCTGCTGCTCGCCGTTGTTTTGGTTGGCACGGCTGAACAGGCCGTTCAGGAGCTCGGGGTGGGCGGCAAACATCCGGTTGTAAAAGTTCGGGGTGATGGCGCCGAGCCGTGAGCCCACCAGTGGGAGGGTTGCGGCGATGAGGGGCCGTGATTTTTCCGAAAGCATCTTTACTCCTTGGATAAAAGTCAGAGTGACACTTCCAAAGTAGCATTTGATATGCGACTTTTGACACCAATAGGACTGCAATTTCTACGATTCGTAGAAAAGAGCGCGAAATGCTGCGGATTAGCCCTGTGGGCGAGTGCTTAACGTCACGGAGACGGGCCCGGTCTGGGTTTGGGGAGCCAGGCTGCTGACAGTCACATCGTCCAGCGACGCGTAAAAGGCTTCCCGTGCATGATTGAGTGCGCCGCGCAGTCCGCAGCCGTGGATTAGCGGACATTCACCGGCGACGGTTTGGCATGCGGCGACGTCGGCGTGATCATCCAAAACACGCAACACACCACCCACCGTGGCTTTTCTGCCTTCGGGGGTGATTCGCACGCCGCCGCTACGGCCACGAATGGCTTCAACCAGACCCATCTGCCGCAACTTCAGGACGGCCTTGCTGACATGGTGGTAAGGGGTCTTCACGGTCTCGGCGAGCTCACGCGTGGTAGGCAACTCCGCACCTGGCGCGGCACACAAAACCATGAGGAGCCTCAGACTCACATCAGAAAAGCTGTTAATGCGCACTAAGCAGGCCAGATCACTTTCTCGCCGGCTTCCAGGAAGGGATCGCTGTAGTCCCAGCCCTGCTCGCTCTGGCGGTAGGGGCGCACTGCCGAGACAGCAACGCCCGTGCTGTGTTCGGCCATGACGTGAATGGCATCCGTGGCATCTTCAGGAAGGTGGATGTCACAGACCACGGCGGCCGCCCGGTTTTGTTCGCGCTGTTGCCCTAGCGCCTCAAACAGGTCCGCAACCATCTCATCTGCGTCAAGATCGTTTTCCTCGTCACCATCGGCGGTGTTCGGGGCAACTGCAATCATGTTGAGTTCGTCGTCGTGGGTGAGAACCAGACCCACCGGCAAAAATGCGCCGTGTGCTTCCAGCTGCTCTGCTGCTACGCCAAGGGCGGTGCCGATCAACTTGTTCAGATCGTCCTGGACCAGCTTGTCCATTTCTGTCTGCGTGGGTTCTGTTGCTTCGTGGTCCATCAATGCTCCTGCGTGGCTTCTGTACTTCTGTTGTATCCGTGGGTTGTGGTGGTGTTACTGGCGGATGAGGTCCAGGACGGTGTCGCGCATTGTGGTCATGGTGGTGGTGTTGATGGCTTCGGCGTTGAGGCGCAGGAAGGGTTCGGTGTTGGAGGCGCGGAGGTTGAACCACCAGTCGCCGTTGGCAGCGGTGAAGGTGAGGCCGTCGAGTTCATCGATCGTGACGTCATCGCGGGTGTAGGCGTCGCGGACGCGGGTCACGGCGGCCGGGACGTCCTCGAGTTGGGAGTTGATCTCGCCGCTGGAGACGTAGGGCTCGTATTCGCGTCCCAGCTCGGAGAGCGGTTCGTCTTGTTCGCCGAGGGCGGCCAGGACGTGCATGGCGGCGAGCATGCCGGTGTCTGCGTTGAAGAAGTCGCGGAAGTAGTAGTGCGCGGAGTGTTCACCGCCGAAGACGGCGCCTTCTTCTGCCATGGTGGCTTTGATGAAGGAGTGGCCCACGCGGGTGCGCACGGCGCGTGCGCCGTCGTGCTCGATGAGCTCGGGCACGGCGCGGGAGGTGATGAGGTTGTGGATCACGGTGGGGCGTTCTTCACCACCGGCTTTGGCCCGGGCGATCTCGCGGCGGGCCACCAATGCGGTAACGGCCGAGGGGGAGACGGGGGCGCCTTGTTCGTCGATGACGAAGCAGCGATCGGCGTCGCCGTCGAAGGCCAGGCCCAGGTCCGCGCCGTGCTGGACGACGGCGGCTTGGAGGTCTACGAGGTTGGCCGGTTCCAGCGGGTTCGCGGGGTGATTGGGGAAGGTCCCGTCGAGCTCGAAGTACAGCGGGACGATCTCAAAGGGTAGTCCGGGCAGGAGCGCGTCGCCCAGGACGGCCGGGGTGGTCAGGCCGGCCATGCCGTTACCGGCGTCGACCACGATCTTCAGGGGGCGTGAGCTGGTGAGGTCTACGAGGGAACGCAGGAATTCGGCGTAGTCCTTCAAGACGTCGGCCTCGCTGATGGTCCCTTCGCTGCCGGGGGTGGTGGCGGGCAGGCCGGTGTTCAGGTAGGACTGGGCGAGATCGCGGATCTCGGTGAGCCCGGTCTCGGAGGAGAGCGGGACCGCTCCGGCCTTGGTCATTTTCATGCCGTTGTATTCGGCAGGGTTGTGGCTGGCGGTGAAGACCACGCCGGCGGCGTTGAGTACTCCGGAGGCGAAGTAGAGCTCGTCGGTGGAGATCAGGCCTAAGAGTTTCACGTTCGCGCCGCGGTTGGCGGCGCCGGTAGCGAAGACTTGGGAGAACTCGGGGGAGGAGGGGCGCATATCGCCACCAACCAGTACCGTCTGCCCACTCAGGCCCAGAACTTCCACGAACGCGGCACCCACGGCCTGCACCGAGGCAGCGGTGATGGAATCGCCCACGATCCCGCGAACGTCATAAGCCTTGAAAGAATCGGACAAATTAACCGGCGAAAAATCTTCAGTAGTCACCCCACCATGCTACCGCCGAGAAATCGCGGCCGATGTTAGGCCAAGCCGCAGTTATCCACAGTTGCACCCAGAGTGGCTCGTGGGATGTCGGTGGTCGCTGGAATACTGGGACGCATGACAATGCACCCAGCGCAAGGCACATCCACCGCCATACCGTCCGGATATCCGGACGGGCAGGGATTCGACCCCAACACCAAGGAACAGGCACTTGAGGTGCTGCGGGCACTGGTGGGGCGGCAGGACGCTGTATTCCACGATGGCCAGTTCGAAGCAATCGAGGCCCTCGTTGACGCCAACCGGCGAGCCTTGGTGGTCCAGCGAACCGGTTGGGGGAAGTCGGCCGTGTATTTCGTTGCATCATTGCTGCTGCGAGCCCGGGGCGCCGGCCCCACGCTGATCGTGTCGCCCTTGCTGGCTCTCATGCGAGACCAGGTCGCCGCCGCCGAACGCGCTGGTGTTCGAGCCATGGCCATTAACTCCGCCAATGCAACGGAGTGGGGTGAGGTGTCTGCCGCGCTGGCCGCTGATGAAGTAGATGTGCTGCTTGTCTCGCCCGAACGGCTCACAAATCCCTCCTTCCGCGAGAACCAGCTCCCCTCGTTGATACGCCGCACGGGTCTCCTGGTGGTTGATGAGGCTCACTGTATTTCGGACTGGGGCCACGATTTCCGCCCTGATTACCGCCGGATCGCCGATCTCATTGCGCAGCTTCCGGACTCGGTACCCGTGCTGGCCACCACCGCCACCGCCAATTCGCGCGTGGTTGCCGATATTGAGGAGCAATTGGGAACCGGCGTGTTCACGATTCGGGGACCGCTGGCGCGCAAGTCGCTGCGCTTGGGCGTCTTGCGGCTGGCTGATTCCCGCGATCGACTTGGCTGGCTGCTCACACACCTGGCGGAGCTGCCCGGCAGCGGCATTATCTATACGCTGACAGTCTCGGCCGCGGAGGATACCGCCCGGCTTCTGGCTGAGGCCGGACACGTGGTCAAGGCGTACACGGGACGCACCGACACCATGGAGCGTGAATCCTTGGAAGAAGCCCTCAAAAACAATCAGGTGAAGGCCTTGGTTGCCACAAGCGCCTTGGGCATGGGGTTCGACAAACCAGACCTGGGGTTCGTTGTTCACCTTGGTGCGCCGTCGTCCCCTGTGGCCTACTACCAACAGGTGGGTCGTGCGGGTCGTGGCAGTGCCAATGCTGACGTTTTGTTGTTGCCCGGCAGCGAAGACGCAGAGATCTGGCGTTATTTTGCCACAGCGTCGATGCCAGCCCAAGACAAGGCGATGGCCGTCCTGACCGCACTGGGCGAATCACCCAAACCCATGTCAACACCGGCCCTGGAGGCCCGCGTTGACCTTCGCCGCACGCCACTGGAGCTGTTGCTAAAAGTCCTCGCCGTGGACGGTGCCGTACGGCGGGTTGCCGGTGGATGGGAGTCCACAGGCCAGCCGTGGAGCTATGACGAGGAACGCTACAGTCGCATTGCCCAGGCCCGGGTGGATGAACAACAATCCATGATCGAATACGAGCGCATGTCAGGTTGCCGCATGGAATATCTGGCAGCCGCGCTGGACGATTCCACGGCCGAGCCCTGTGGTCGGTGCGACAACTGTGCCGGACGCTGGTTCAACGCGGAGGTCGCCTCGGCTGCTGCGCAGGCTGCGGGCGAGTCGCTTCGCCATGCAGGGCTGCCCCTTGACCCGCGGGCCATGTGGCCTACGGGGATGGACCGGCTTGGTGTGCCGATCAAGGGAAAGCTCAAAGCAGATGAGCTTGTGGCAACGGGCCGCGCCTTGGCCAGGCTCACCGATCTTGGGTGGGGCAATGCGTTGCGATCCATCTTTGCCCAGGGAACACCGGATGCGCCCATTGATGCGGCCATGGCCCACGCCGTGGTTGCGGTCCTGCGCGAATGGGGACAGGGCGGTTGGGAGGGTGCCGGTCGCCCGGTTGCCGTTGTGTCGATGCCGTCGCGCACCAAGCCCCAGCTCTTGCAATCTTTTGCGCAGGCCATCTGTGAGATTGGCCGGTTGCCGTATTTGGGGGAGATGTCCCTTGAATTTGGCGGACCCACCGGCGCACGAGGCGGCAACAGTGCCTACCGTCTCGCCGGAGTCTGGGAGCGGTTCTCCGTGGGGGCTGAACTTCAGGCCTCGCTTGCCGCAGGACCGGCCGGGCCGGTCCTGCTATTGGATGACCTCGTAGACAGCCGATGGTCACTCACAGTGGCGGGACGAGCGCTGCGCCAGGCCGGTGCCGATCAGGTCCTGCCGCTGGTGCTGGCACAAGCCGGCTAACCCCAATCAAACACTGCATCACTTAACTGCGTGTTTTGGGCAACGTCGCATCACTTAGGTGGCGCGCCGCGCTGGGAGATGGACGGCGGTGGCCCGGCATTTCATGTAGGCGACGCAAAGGAGACACCAAGGCCGCCCTCTGCCATGTGTCGGATAGTCGCCGGAAAAATGCCGAGCCAGTGCCGCATATTTCGTTCTAAGCCTCCACGGGGCGCAGACGCAGGGCCTGCATTCCGCCGTCTACTGCAATTGATGTCCCGGAGGTGGAACCGGAAAGCGGGCTGGCCAAGTAGGCCACGGCGCCCGCAACTTCCTCTGCCGTCACCAGCCGGCCATGCGGCTGGCGGGCGTTCAAGGCGGCGCGTTCGGCCGCAGGATCGTCCGCCTGAGAGAGAAGTCGACCAACCCACGGGGTATCGGCCGTGCCCGGGTTGACGCAGTTGACGCGAACACCCTCCCGCAGATGGTCCGCAGCCATGGCTTGGGTCAGTGAGAGAACGGCGCCCTTCGTGGCCGAATATAGGGCCCGCTGCGGCAGGCCGGCGGTAGCTGCGATGGAGCAGATGTTCACGATTGCTCCGGCAGAGGACTTGCGCAGGTGCGGCAGGGCGGCGCGGGAAACGCGAACCATGCCCACCACGTTGATGTTCCAGACGCGGGCCCACTCGGCATCGTCATTATCTTCCACGGAGCCGATCGCGCCAATGCCGGCGTTGTTGACCACAATGTCCACGCCGCCGAAGGCCGCAACTGTGCCGGCAATCGCGGCGGTGACGGAAGCGTCGTCGGACACGTCACAGGCAAAGCCGAGCTGACCTGCGGGGAGATCCTTCGGAAACAGATCAAGGATGGCAACCTGTGCGCCCATGCCCTGCAATTTGGCGGCGATGGCGGCGCCGATTCCTGATGCGCCGCCCGTGACCACGGCTGTAAGAGTTGCTAGATCCTGGCTCACTTAGGCCTCCTGTGCTGAGGTGTTGGCGGTGTCGGTGCCTGTACGGAAGAATTCTTGGCGCTGGCGTCCCAGCCCATCAATTTCAACTTCCACGATGTCGCCGTTCTGGATGTAGGGGAAGCGCCCCGAGAGGGCGACACCTTCCGGAGTGCCCGTCAGCACCACATCCCCTGGCTCCAAAACCATGTACTGGCTCAGATGGTGAATGATCGTGGGAACGTCAAAAATCAGATCGGCCGTGTTGGAGTCCTGGCGCGGTTCGCCATTGACCCAGCTCTTGAGCTGGAGGCCGTTCTCATCAACGTCGCCGGCGGGCACCAACCACGGGCCCAGCGGCGTGGACTTGGGCAGGGACTTGCCTTTGGTCCACTGGCCCGCGGCGCCAGGAATTTGGTATTCGCGCTCGGAAAGATCATTGGCAATGACGTAACCGGCCACGGCGTCGGCGGCCTCCGCGAGGGTGGACAGGTAGCTGACCTCTCGGCCAATGACCACGCCCAGCTCCACCTCCCAGTCGTATTTGGCGGACAACGGCGGGATCGGTGCGGCGTCGAAGGGACCGGCCACGGTGTTGTTCGGCTTGAGGAAAACCACCGGAATGGTGGGTGGCAGGGCTCCGGACTCAGCCGCGTGGGCGGCGTAGTTCATGCCGATGCAGATGACATTGTTGGGCCGGGCGATGGGGGAGCCAATACGCAACTGGGTGGCGTTTTCCAGAACAGGAAGCGTGCCGTTGTTCACGGCTTCGCGCAGGGCGGCGATACCGCCACCGGCCAGGAACGCGCCGTCGATCGTGGCCGTGACGGGTCGTGCGTCATAGCTGATTTCAGTACCAGTGGAGTCGGTGGCAATAACAACGGGAATTTCCCGTCCCTGCTCACCAAGGCGTGCAATCTTCATGAAGTTCTTACCTCTAACGGGCGGTTCGGTAGTGGTTAGGGAGTCCTGGCGGAACCTTAACGTCTGAGCTTTCAGGTAGTTTTATCCACACCCTACGGCTATTTCAGTAGCATTTCCAATATTGACACAGAAAACATCCGATGTTTAGCTTGAGATAACTTTTTAGCCTTTCGCCAACCAGGAGCAGCCCGTGAGTACAATCATTGCCGTCGAGACCAGCGACGTCCGTTTTCCAACGTCGCGTGATCTAGATGGCTCTGACGCCATGAATCCGGACCCGGACTACTCGGCCGCGTATCTGCGGGTTGTGACGGATAGTGGCGATGGCCACGAGGGGCACGGCTTCGTCTTCACGATTGGCCGTGGAAATGATGTAGAAACGGCCGCGATCAAAGCGCTAACCCCTTACCTGCTGGGCCGCAATGCCGAGGAACTGCTCGAAGATATGGGTGGCACATGGCGCGAGCTGGCCCACGATTCCCAGCTCCGCTGGTTGGGGCCGGAAAAGGGTGTGATGCACATGGCCATCGGTGCCGTGGTCAATGCATTATGGGACCTCAAGTCCAAGCGTGCGGGATTGCCGCTGTGGCAGTTGCTGGCTACCATGAGCCCTGAGGAGCTCGTGGACCTGGTGGATTTCCGCTACCTGACCGATGCACTGACCCGCGACGAAGCGTTGGACATCCTGCGCACAGCCGAATCCGGACGCGAAGAGCGCACAGCCACCTTGCTGGCCGAGGGGTACCCCGGCTACACCACAACACCGGGCTGGTTGGGGTACACGGATGAGAAGCTGACCCGGCTGGCTCGTGAGGCTGTCGCCAGCGGCTTCAAGCAGATCAAGCTCAAGGTGGGTGCCGATCTGGACGACGACGTGCGCCGGTTGCGCACGGCGCGGGCGGCCGTGGGCCCCGATATCAAGATTGCCGTTGACGCCAACCAGCGCTGGGACGTGGCCGAGGCTATTGAGTGGATGAGCCACTTGGCTCCGTTCGACATCGCCTGGATCGAAGAGCCCACCAGCCCTGATGACATCTTGGGCCACGCAGCCATTGCCCGCGGTGTGGCACCCATCCCCGTGGCCACCGGCGAACACGTGCAAAACCGGGTGATGTTCAAGCAGATGCTGCAGGCCGATGCGCTACAGGTGCTGCAGATCGATGCAGCCCGCGTGGCCGGCGTGAATGAAAACGTGGCCATCTTGCTCCTTGCCGCCAAGTTCGGTGTCCGCGTCTGCCCACATGCTGGCGGTGTGGGACTCTGCGAGGCCGTCCAGCACCTGTCCATGTTTGACTTTGTGGCTGTGTCCGGAAAAAAAGAAGACCGCATGATTGAATTCGTTGACCACCTGCACGAACACTTCGTCACCCCGATCGACGTTCATGACGGCTGCTACTGGCCGCCGCTGAGTCCGGGAGGCGGCAGTGAGATGCATGCAGCCTCGGTAGCTGAATACACTTTCCCCGACGGCGCTTTCTGGTTGGCAGACGCTGCAGAACAGGTCGCAACACAGAAGGAATTGGTCTAGCAACATGTCAACAGCGCCCGCTACCCAGGTAGCCATCCCTCACGCGCCGTGGTTCACCGAAGATCGCCTCGGCATGTTTGTGCATTGGGGGCTGTATTCCTTGGCTGCCCGCCATGAATGGGTCATGTACCGGGAGAACATGGATGCGGCGGAGTACAGCAAGTATTTTGACCATTTTGACCCTGATCTTTACGACCCGAGCGAGTGGGCGGCCGCGGCGAAGAGCGCCGGCATGAAGTACGTGGTGCTGACCACCAAGCACCACGATGGCTTTGCGCTGTGGGATTCGGCGCTCACTGACTACAAGGCCACCAATACCCCTTGCGGCCAGGATCTGCTCACGCCGTATGTTGCGGCGTTGCGCGAGGCCGGGTTGAAGGTTGGTTTCTACCATTCGGTCATTGATTGGCACCACCCGGATTTCACGATTGACGGCAACCACGCCGCGCGGAACAACCCGGATTGGGAGGAACTGAACAAGACTCGCGACGGCGCCCGGTACCGTGAATACCTGCACGGCCAGGTGCGTGAGCTGCTCACCAATTATGGGCAGATCGACTACCTCTTCTTCGATTTCTCCTATCCGGATGAGGCTACTGCCAACCCCGACGGCGAACCCAAGTTCCGCGGCAAGGGCGCCGAAGATTGGGGTTCAGTGGCGCTGATGGAGCTGATCCGGGAACTGCAGCCGGGCATCATCGTCAATGACCGGCTCAACGTTCCCGGTGACTTTGTGACCCCGGAGCAATACCAGCCCGCCGGCGCCATGATCAGCGGCGACAAGGAAGTTCCTTGGGAGGCCTGCCAGACACTCAACGGCAGTTGGGGCTATGACCGGGACAACCTGGATTACAAGTCCCCGGAACAACTCATCCACATGCTCATTGACGGGGTCTCCAAGGGTGGCAACCTGCTCTTGAACGTCGGTCCCACGGGGCGGGGCGAGATTGATCCGCGCGCCCGTGAATCGTTGGCAGGCATTGGCGAGTGGATGCGCTTGCACAGCCGCTCCATTTACGGTGCCGGTGCTGCCGGGATGGCCGCGCCGCAGGACGCCCGCTACACGCTGCGCGGGAACCGCCTGTACCTGCACCTGTTTGCATGGCCATTTCAATTTGTCCACCTGCCCGGTTTGGCTGGCAAGGTTCGGTACGCGCAACTGCTCAACGACGCGTCCGAAATTCCCTTCCTCGTCCTTGATCCCGGACAGGCCGCCGGTCATATGACCCCTGCCGGTCAGGCGCCCGGTACGTTGACGCTGAAACTTCCCGTCCAGCGTCCACGCGTGGCCGTTCCGGTCATTGAACTTTTCCTGCACCCCGAAAGCGATTTGTCATGAGCCAGAGAATTGCCCTGCACACCCGGTTGAAGCCTGGCAAGGAGGCGGAGTACGATTCCGTTCACGCCCGCATCAGCGATGAGTTGGACGCCGCATTGCGCGCGGCAGGAGTCAGTACATGGAACATCTGGCGCAGTGGACGGGAGCTTTTCCACGTGGTGGAGGTAGCTGACTACCAGGCCATGCGGAAGGAATTGGCGCTGAACCCGGTCAATATTGCCTGGCAGGCCGTCATGGCCGAACTCCTCGAGGTTGAGGACGACTACTCAGGCGATGACACGGGACTGGCGAAAGTGTGGGAACTGCCATGAGCCTTCCCGAACTGGGCCGGTTGGGCTTCGGTGCCGCCGGCATCGGCAACCTTTACCGAGCCATGCCCGACGCCGTTGCTACCGCCACCATCGCGGCCGGCTGGGACGCGGGCGTCAGGTACTTTGACACGGCTCCGCACTATGGTCTTGGCCTTTCCGAACGCCGCCTTGGCGCCTTCTTGGCCGCCAAGCCTCGCGAAGAGTTTGTCATTTCCACCAAGGTGGGCCGAGTCTTGGAACCGGTGGCGAACCCCTCCGGCGACCGGGATGCCCAAGGCTTCGATGTGCCCGCCGATGTTGTCCGCCGTTGGGATCCTTCCGAGGCAGGCATCCGGCGGAGCATTGAGGATTCACTTGAGCGCACCGGCCTGGACCGGATCGACATCGCGTACCTGCATGACCCCGATGTTTACGATCTCGACGCCGGCATCAAGCAAGCACTGCCCGCGCTGGAAAAGCTTCGAGCGGAGGGGCTCATCACGGCCATCGGGGTGGGTGCCAACTCCGCCGCTGCGCTCCGCGATTGCGTGGCCGCGGCCGATCTCGACATCATCATGCTGGCCGGGAGATACACGCTCCTGGAGCAGCCGGCCGCCGCGGACCTGTTGCCGCTGTGTCGCGAACGCCATGTGGCGGTCGCCAATTGCGGTGTCTACAACTCCGGCCTGCTGGCCCGCCCAGTGGTTTCGGCTAACGCCCACTACAACTACGAGCCAGCCCCGGCGCACATCCTTTCCCGGGCCAAGGCGCTCGCCGCCTGTTGTGATGAGTTCGGCGTGGAACTTCCTGCCGCGGCTCTGCAGTTCGCACTCAGTCACCCAGCCGTGGCAACCGTGGTTGTGGGAGCTTCCACTGCCGAGCAGATGTCCCAGACGGCAGCGCGCATGGCTGTGGAGATCCCTGCTGACTTGTGGACTGCGCTGGTTTCACGCGGGTTGTTGGACGAGCGCCTTGTCCACGCCTGATTCTGAATTAGGGCACGACGCCGGACGGGCGGCTGTGGCGGTTGGTGGCGCCCCGGGGGCCTCCGTGAGCCGCCTTGACGCGCATCTGCATCTTTGGGAACTGGCTCCTGGGCAGTATTCCTGGTTGAAGCCTGCCCACGGCATCTTGTTCCGGAGCTTCACGGCCGAACAAGCCCAAGAGGTGCTCTTTGCAGCCGGTGTGGACCGGGCAATTCTGGTGCAGGCCGATGACACGGCTGCCGATAATGAGGCCATGTTATTGGCCGCGAAAAAGCATGACTGGATAGCGGGTGTGGTGGGTTGGCTTCCTTTGGAGGACCCGCCCGCCACGGCAACATTTCTCCAGCGGTGGGGAGCCCATTCGGTGTATTGCGGGGTGCGCACCTTGATTCACGACGATCCCCGGCCAGATGTCTTGGCACTGAAGTCCGTGCGTGAGTCACTGGCGATGGTGGCCGAGGCCGGGCTGCCCTTTGACGTTCCGGATGCCTTCCCGCGCTATTTGAACCAGGTAGTTGAACTTGCCCAGGCTTTGCCGCAGCTGACCGTGGTGATTGACCACCTTGGTAAACCGCCGCGCGACGGGAGCACAGACGAGATGGCGCGGTGGAAGCAGCAATTGCAGGCAGTGGCAGCGTTGCCGAACACCGCGGCGAAGGTATCGGGCCTTCATGCCGGAGGAACTGACTACTCGGCCCAAGCCTTAGAAGACGTCTGGAACACTGCACTTTCTGCCTTTGGTCCCGACCGGCTCATGTTTGGTGGGGACTGGCCGGTAAGCCTG
The DNA here is from genome assembly GCF_900105965.1 of Arthrobacter alpinus. NCBI lineage: Bacteria > Bacillati > Actinomycetota > Actinomycetes > Micrococcales > Micrococcaceae > Arthrobacter > Arthrobacter alpinus. The sequence goes on along the minus strand of NZ_FNTV01000001.1, from coordinate 2,852,473 downwards.
CTCGGTGGCAAGTACCGGCAAACGGTAGGGATCGCGGAGTCCTTGCTGTCCTCGCTGAGCCCCGCTGATCGCCAGGCCATCTGGTCCGGGACGGCGCAAAGAATCTATTCTCGATAACATTTAAGTAAACATCGGATGTATTCTGTGAATGTGCGTGTATTTGTGGCGCAGATAACATACCATGATGGAAGTTGAATTCCCCCGCATACGCAGACGTAGGCGGGAAGTAGGCGCATTTCATGTTTTTGATGGTGAAGACAAAAATGTCAGCCACCCGTGTCAGATCTCCAGAGAGGTCTGATGTCGGATCAAATGTAGAAGCCTTGAGAGGGCAGCATGAGTAAGAAACTTCTTCGGATCTCCGGGGTAAACAAGAGCTTTCCTGGTGTCAAGGCCCTGTCTGACATGCAGCTGGACTTAGGGCACAACGAGGTTCTCGCTCTCGTAGGCGAAAACGGTGCCGGCAAGTCGACCCTCATGAAGTTGCTTTCGGGCATCTATGTCCCGGATTCGGGCACCTTTGAAATAAATGGCCAGGAAGTCCTCATCAACGGAACCAAGCACGCGCAAGAGCTTGGCATCAGCATCATCCACCAGGAATTCAACCTGATGCAGGACCTGACAGTGGCCCAGAACATTTACATTGGGCGCGAGCCGCGGCGGGGCGGCATCTTCCTGAGTGAAAGGACCCTAAACCGCAAAGCCCGGCTGCTTTTTGACCAGATCAACATTGATCTGGATCCCAAGGCGTGCGTGGGGGACTTGACCGTGGCCAAGCAGCAGATGGTCGAAATTGCCAAGGCGCTGTCCTACAAATCGCGTATTTTGATCATGGATGAACCCACCGCAGCCCTCAACGACGCTGAAGTGGCAACGTTGCATGATCTGATCCGCAACTTCACCAACCAGCAGACCGGCGTCATCTACATCTCGCACCGCATGGACGAGCTCAAGGCTATCTCCAACCGCATTACCGTGATCCGCGACGGCGCCTACATTGACACGGTTAACACCGAAAGCACCACCATGCGTGAGGTCATCAATCTCATGGTGGGCCGTGAAATCTCTGGCAACCAGCGTCCGGCAACCCAAGCGCCGTCGGACGAGGTGGTGCTGAAGGTCAGCGGCTTGGAGACCAAGGATTTCCTGCGAGACATCAACTTCGAGCTGCACCGCGGCGAGATCCTCGGCTTCGCGGGTCTCATGGGGGCCGGGCGCACCGAAATTGCCCGTGCCATTGTTGGCGCAGACCGGATCTCGGCCGGGACCATTGAGCTCAAGGGAACTGCCGTTTCGATTGGGAATCCCGCCATCGCCGCGAGCATGGGCGTGGGGTACCTCTCCGAGGACCGAAAACACCTTGGCCTGCTGCTGGAGCGTGACGTCAAGGACAACATTGCGCTGAGTTCGCTAAAAATGTTCAGCCGGATGGGCGTGCTCAACGACAAGGCCATGAAGTCCACGGCCTCAAGCTACATCGACAAACTGCGCATCAAGACGCCTTCCAGCGCCCAGGTTGCCAAAAACCTCTCGGGTGGCAACCAGCAGAAGATTGTCATTGCCAAATGGCTCGTGAAGGATTGCGAGATCTTGATCTTCGACGAGCCAACCCGGGGAATCGACGTCGGCGCCAAGGAGGAGATCTATGCACTCCTGAATGATCTGGTGGCTCAGGGCAAGTCCATCATCATGATTTCCTCGGAACTGCCGGAAGTGCTGCGCCTGTCCCATCGCATTGCCGTGATGAGCGAGGGTCGGCTCACCGGCTTCCTCTCCAACGAAGAGGCCAACCAGGAAAACATTATGGAGTTGGCAACCCACAACACCACTGGCGCAGTCCTTGCGCCTCTACCCAGCGCGCAGCGCTCCACCACGTAAGAAAGTACGGCGAACTGATGACCCTTACAAAGGACGCTGCGCAGGCTGCCAAAGTTGCCAGCAACAAACAATCCGAATTCAACACCCGGCTCCGGGCCAGCTTCCAGCAGCTTCTGGCTTTTGCCAGCCTCCTGGCGCTGGTGCTGTTTTTCTCCGTGGCCAGCTCCAATTTTTACCAGGCCGCAAACCTTTCCAACATCCTGCTCTCCACCGTGGTGACAGGGCTGTTGGCGCTGGGCACCACCTTCGTCATCATCACCGGGGGCATTGACCTGTCCATCGGTACGGGCATGACACTGTGCTCGGTCATGACGGCAGTCTTCATGACCCAACTGGGCATGCCCATGATCGTGGGTGTCTTGTGCGGCGTTTTGTTTGGTGCGCTCATGGGTGGCATCAACGGGTTCCTCGTGGCGTTCATGAAGATTCCCTCCTTCATTGCCACCCTCGCCATGATGATGGTTGCCGCGGGCCTGGCCCTGGTCATCTCCGGCACCAAGCCGATCTACACCAACGAAGTTGCCGGATTCCAAAAGATATTCGCCCTCGGCAAGTCAATCCCCGGGCTGGTGATCCCCAATGCCGTGTTCATCTTGTTCGCTGCGGCGATTATTGCCGGACTGCTGTTGTCCAAAACCATTCTTGGCCGGTACACATACTCCATTGGCAGCAACATGCAGGCAACGGCACTCTCGGGTGTCAATGTCACCAAGTGGACCGTGCTGATTTACACCATTGCCGGCTGCTTCACGGGCCTGGCTGGCGTCATTGCCACGGCACGCCTCAACTCCGCCCAGCCCGCAGGAGGTGCAGGCCTGGAACTTCAGGCGATCGCCGCCGTCGTGATTGGCGGAACATCCCTGGCCGGGGGCAAGGGTTCCATCATCGGCACCGTCATTGGCGCGCTGATCATGTCGGTGCTGACCAACGGCTTGTCCATCTTGTCCATCCCGCAGGAATGGCAACAGGTAGCTGTGGGCGTGGTGATCCTGCTCGCCGTGTACCTGGACATGATGCGCCGCAAGAGGGCCACCAACTAAGTTTCTCCACCATCAGTTTTTTCACTGCGTTTATACAAAGGAGTTAAACCCATGCAAAGAAGAAAATTCCTGGCCCTGGCCTCGGTAACTGCACTGTCTCTGGGCCTTGCCGCCTGTGACACGGCAACCGAAACACCGGCCGCCGGCGGCAAGACCTATATCGCCATTGTGTCCAAGGGCTTCCAGCACCAGTTCTGGCAGTCAGTGAAGCAAGGTGCGGAAAAGGCTGCCAAGGAATTCGACGTCGAGATCTCCTTCGAGGGCCCGGACAAGGAAACCAATGTTCAGCAGCAGATGGACCAGCTGAACAATGCCATGGCCAAGAACCCGCAGGCGCTGGCGTTGGCGGCTTTGGACTCCAAGGCTGCCGAGGGTGTTCTGCAGGATGCCAAGAGCAAGAACATTCCTGTGATCGCCTTCGACTCCGGTGTTGAAAGCGAAATCCCCGTTGCCACGGCCTCCACCGACAATAAGGCTGCTGCTGCCGAAGCAGCCAAGCACATGGCCGAGCTGCTGGGCAACAAGGGCGAGATCGCGATCGTGGGCCACTCCCAGACCGCCACCTCCGGCACCGACCGCCGCGACGGCTTCGTTGACTACTTAAAGGCCAACGCGCCGGACATCAAGATTGTTGACATCCAGTACGCCGACGGCGACCAGGCCAAGTCCACCGACGCCGCCAAGGCCATCATGACTGCGTACCCCAACCTGGCCGGCATGTACGGCACTAACGAGGGCGCCGCAATTGGTGTGGTGAACGCTGTAAAGGAAGCTGGCAAGACCGGCAAGCTGACTATTGTTGGCTTCGACTCCGGAAAGGCGCAGATGGATGCCATCAAGGAAGGCCTCATGGCCGGCGCCGTGACGCAGAACCCTGTGGGGATTGGCTACGAGACGGTCAAGGCCGCCGTGGCCGCCATCAAGGGCGAAAAAGTGGAAAAGGTCATCGACACCGGCTTCTACTGGTACGACAAGACCAACATCGCGGATCCGGATATCGCCGCGAACCTGTACGAGTAGATTCTCCCGGGACTTCCCTGATGTGGCCGCCACTTGGTGGCCGCATCAGGGCGCTCGTGTTTAACGTACGACGCCGGGGCCTGGCTCCGGGCCCTGCCGCCAAGTCTGAACCCCAGACGCTCCCGAGTGCAGGGGGAGATGCTACTTGATTTTTACGTCACCGGAGCCGTCGATGGTGACGTTCGCGGCCATGGCGGCCAGCAAGTCGAGACGCTGCCATGAGGCGGTTGAATGGACGCTCAGATCAAGAGGGTATCCGGAATCGATTGCCGTTATTTCCAGTACTCGTAGACGCTGAATCTCCGTGAGTTCTGGATGGCTGGAGATGAGAAGAGAAGCTGCTAGGCGCGGTACATCCATTGCTATGTCGGCTTCACCGATTTGCTCGAACCCGTAAGTCAGACGGTCCCGATACGTCTCGGCCGCGACCTCCGGATCCAGATACGGGACATCACCGGCGATGCACTCAGCAAGCTGGGCGCCACAGTCTGCTTCCAAGACGGCGTGGAGCTCGTCACCGGCAGCTTGGAGGAGCGTTCGGAACTCGGGGTCGGCCCAGCGTTTGGCGATTGCGGCCTGGCCCATCATGCGACCGCCGATAATGTCCAGCGGGTAGTGCATCGCCATGACGACACGGTAGTTTCCGGATTCGGATGTTCGGGCAAGAATCTGGTCAGCGAGCTCGGGAAGCAGGGTTGCGAGCAAGGTGCCTTGCCAATATGCCTGGTTTGTGTGCCCGCTCGGGTACGAGCCGCTGGAAGATTCGTAGGCGTCACCGTCCTCCTTGTCGCGGTGGACAACCTCTTCCGGGGCCTGCAGATAGGGGCGAGGATAGTTGAAATACTCTTTGGAAGGATTGGTTGACTCACTCTGGGCCCGGCCACCATCCTTGTGGATCAGGGCTGTTGTCTTGGGGAGCCGGCCGTCGTCAACTGCTGCCTGATAAAGCTTGCCCAGCTTTTCCCCCAGGGCATCGCCCATGGTGTAGGACATGTCGCCATACTCGTCGACAATGGCCATCTCGGATTCTTGTTCGTTGGCATTTTGATTAATCTCGAGAGTCATGTCCAAGTTCTCGACAAGAACTTCCGGAAACGTCGATTTGATGGTCTCAAAGTTTGAGAGGAGCGGTGCGTAATCCACCGTGCGATCCGATGGATACTTCGCGCTCAGCTGGGCATCAGTAAACGGTTCCGACGGCAGGGTTGCAGCAACAGGTGCAGTGGTGGTTTCTGCAACCCCGCCCGTACAACCGCTGGCGATGATGGAAACTGCCGCAAGAGTGCCGAAGATGGGAAGCATTTTTCTGTGGTGCCGGGAAGTATGTGAGTGCGGATTCAACGATGAACCTTTCCATGAAGGATGAATCGTCGCCCTGAACCCGCCATTGTTGACATATCGTCCTGACAATAATTTTGCGGACAAATTTCCGGTGGTGCAGAGCTGCGATATAGGTAGTGCCGCTTGGGGTCACGAACACCCCAGGGACACTGAATAGGCGTGGCGGCGTCACTAAATGAGCCTCATTGCTTGCGCTTAGAGGGATACGCTACACGTTCCCAAACACCTTGGAAAGGCCTTTCCGCGGTGTAGCCGCTTCTTTGGGAAAGGGCTTGCCGAGACGTGATCTATGTCCTAGTGTGAACTATGTCCTAATGTAAGGACTTAGTTTCTGAATGACCACTGGTGTTCCGCACGGACCCCCTCACAGGAGATCTCAAAGATGAAATCAAGCCCTCTCAGCCCCTCGGTATCCCGTCGATCTGTGCTCAAATCGGCTGCAGTTCTAACGTCTATGGCTATGGTCACCGGCCTTGCCGCCTGCTCGAGCGGCTCAGGCGGAGACGCCTCATCGTTGACATTTTGGATCTCGACGAGTGTGGAGCAGCAGGCAGGATACGACCAGCTTGCCAAGGCCTACGAAGAGAAAACAGGCACAAAGATCAATGTAGTGAACATCCCCTACGACGGTTATGCCACCAAGCTCCGCAGTTCTGCCCAGGCCAACGATCTTCCTGACGTGGCCCGTGTAGCAAGTATCGATCCAATCTGGACCAAGGCAACCATGGATCTCGCCGACATTGTGAACAATGAGGCAAACAAGATCAATAAGGACCTTGTTATCACCGACAGCGATGGGAGCGTGATGAGCATTCCTTCCGATGTGACGGCATCCGGAATGTTCATCAATGCGAGTCTGTTCGAGGCCGCTGGCGTAACTTACCCGACCGACCCCAAAGACACCTGGACGTGGGACGAATTTCTTGAAGCGACAACCAAGGTTCGCAATTCTGCCGGCGCAAAATACAACCTGACTTTTGATTCATCGCCGTCACGGCTACGAGCCTTCCAATACCAGATGGGCGGCAACGCGGTTCAGGGTACGGGCGGCTCGTTCGCCTCCAACGACAAGACGGTTGGCATTTACGAGACATTCAAGAAGATGAACGACGACGCCATCATGCCAAAATCCGTGTGGACCAGCGGAGCGGACGCGAACGCACTCTTTAAGAGTGGTCAAGTGGCGGCCTACTTCTCAGGGGTTTGGCAGATTGCAGATTTCGAGAGCACCATCACCAATTTCAAGTGGGCCGCCGTTCCGTCTCCGGCGCAGCCCGTGCACGCAACTGACTTGAACTATGGGGGTCTTACCGTCGCCTTCGACAACTCAGATGCGAAGGGCAAGGCAGCCCATGATTTCGTTGCCTGGATGTATGCTCCGGAGAATTACAAAGTCCTTGCGGAGACCAACGGCTTCCTCTCCGTGGAAACCGGGCTTGACCTGTCCTATCCGTTCGAGTCCAAGGCGGCCCTCGATGGATTCGAGCTGTACAACCGTGAGATCGAGCTGGCGGATCCCATCTCGGGATCCTTCGCGGAGGCCCAGGTTCAGTGGGCTCTGAATGGCAAGGCACTCGCTGATGACCCCACCGTTTCGCAGATGGGGGCTTACATCAACGGGCAGCAGGACGCCCAGACCACGCTTGCGAACATCATCGCCGGGTATGACAAACAAGTCGGAGGCGAGTAATAGGTGGCCAACCAAACCGTGAGCCTACTGGCGCGGACCAAGGCGACTCGGGGCGTTCCAAGACGTCCAATAGGTACTCTCTGGCACCGCTAATACTTATCTCTGCAAATCTACTGCTCTTCGCCTTGTTCTTTGCCTGGCCGGGCGCCATCGGGTTGATTTACTCTTTTACGGACTATACGGGTGTGGGTGACGCCGATTTCGTCGGACTCGATAACTACTCCCAGCTCATGGCGGATCCCACTTTCTACCAAGCGCTGACACGGACGCTGCTTTTTGCTGTCATGGCGGTGCCCCTCAGCTACATTATTTCGCTCGCCATCGCCTCGCTCCTTGTCAGCAAATACGCTGTCGGAAAGACCATCGCCCGCGTGGTGTTCTTTATTCCGTGGCTGATCTCGCCGATCGTTACCGGCGTAATTTGGCGCTGGATGTTCGGCGAGAACTTCGGTCTCGTGAATTTCCTGATCGCAAGTCTTGGTGGAGCACCCGTTCCTTGGCAGTCCAATGCAGACATATCACTGATTGTGGTTGTTTTTGCGGCATCCTGGGCAGGAACCGCATTCAACATGCTGTTGTTTATCGCGGCAATCAAGAATGTGCCGCAGGCCTATTATGAGGCCGCTGAACTTGATGGAGCCGGATCGTGGGCGAAGTTCAAACACATCACGCTCCCAAGCATTGCCCCGACGTCGTTCATCGTTATCTTGTTGTCAACGATTGGCGCAGTAAAGGAATACGCCATGATCCAGGCGCTTAATAATGGCGGGCCAGGCACTGAGAACAACTTGTTGGTTCAGTACATCTACCGCACTGGATTTCAGAACGGTCAAATCGGATACGCGAGTGCGGCGTCCATGATCTTGATGGTAATCCTGATGGTCATTGCTCTCGCGCAGCTGTGGGTCAATAAACGCAAGGGAGCTTGAACATGAGTAACATGACTCGTCAGAAATCAGCTGGGCAGACCAAGCCCACTGCGCCTTTATCGACACGGCCGGCTTTGCGCGGTTCCGGTGAACGCACCAAGGCTGTCGCGGCATCCACTGTCCTGTGGATTATGGCCGTGGCGTTTGGCTTCCCGGTCCTGTGGTTTGCCCTGAGTTCGTTTAAACCCGCCGGCGACCTCTTTTCCTACCCGCTGACGCTGTTTCCGGAATCCTGGGATGTGACCGGATACAGCCAAGCCTGGGAAAGCTACGACTTTTACAAATTCTTCTTGAATACCACCATCGTCGCCGTCATTACCACCATTCTGACGGTTGTAGCCAGTGCCTGCACTGGCTACGCGCTCGCTAAGTACAAGAACCCATGGTTGAAGGTTTTCTTTGTCTGCATTCTTGCCACCACCATGCTTCCGACGGAAGTAATCCTCTCACCAACTTTTCTTGTCATTCGAGATCTCGGGCTTTACGATTCGCTGGCAGGGTTGATCGTTCCATCAATCATCACGGCAACGGGAATCCTCATGTTTCGCCAGTTCTTTGTCACAGTCCCGGACTCGCTGGTTGAAGCTGCCCGAATTGACGGTGCGAGTGAGTTGGGAATCTTTGCCCGCATCATGATTCCCATCGCCAAGCCCATTATCGTCACCTTGGCGATTTTTTCTTTCCAATGGCGCTGGAATGATTACATTTGGCCGCTCATCGTCATCAATGACCCAGGCAAATTCACGCTGCAGATCGCCATCCAATCGATCGTGGGGGCGGATAACGTCAACTGGTCTGTGCTGTTGTCTGCCTCCGTTATTTCCATCCTTCCGCTCGTCCTGCTCTTCATTGTTTTCCAGAAATACGTCATGAATGCCGACATCAATGCAGGATTGAAGGAATGAGGCCAGCGGATGTGGACATGCCATTCCTCGCGGCTGTAGGCACTGCGGTCGACACAGCCGTTGAACAGACACTGGCTGAGGTTCCACAGGGCCTCAATGGTTGGGCCCATAGGCAGTTGATGGATCGCATGAAGCTCTTGGTTGGGGCATACCTTTTCGGTGGATCCAGCTATCACGAGAATGTTGAGTTGTTGGCCGCCGCGCTGACTCTTGCCTCGACGTTGCGTGACCTTCAAACGCCAAATGGCTTGTTCTATGGCGGTGACAATGTTTCATCGCCGCCCGACTCGGCGTTCACCGTGAATGATGTGTGCGACACCATTGAGGTCATTTGCCGTGCTGAATCGCTGGGCAGCACCCCGATGCTCAACCGGGTGAAAAAGGCACTCGAGGTGATTGCGGATGCAGCGGAGCCGGCGCTCGTCGCCGGCGGGATCCATACCCCAAACCACCGCTGGGAGCTGAGTGCAGCCCTTGCGAGACTATATCGACGCCGACCCTCTCCTCAGCTTTATGACCGTATTCTCGAGTGGTTGGCCGAAGGCATTGATGTAAATGCGGACGGGAGTTATTCGGAGCGGTCGGCCAATTACGCGGCCCATGTTTCAAACCCGTCCCTGATACTTATTGGGGATGTCCTGCAGCGGCCGGATCTTCATGAAGTGGTGGAGGTCAACCTTGCAAGCACTCTCGAATTGATCCTGCCGGACCGCATGGTTGAAACCGTGCACTCGCGCCGGCAGGATCAGAATGACGCTTTCTCTCTGTCCCCTTATCTGGTGGCGTATAGGCGGTTCGCCATAGAGCGGCAACGTGGTGATTTTTCCTGGGCGGCCGAACAGGCGCTTGAGGCGGGCTTGGACGGAGCGTCAACCATCATCGCGGAGTTGCTGCTCAACCCTGGCTTGTCGCAAAAGTTGCCAGCATGTGAGGCCCCGGAAACCCACAGGCGGTCGCTGTGGCCTGACTCGAAACTTGCCGTGGACGCTCGACCGGAGCGGACGATCGTAGTCTACGGAGGATCGGACTATGCCCAGGCGGGCAGAGTACGTTCGGGCTTGGCAAATAACCCGACGTTCATGCGGCTGTTTGCAGGTGAAGCTGTTCTTGACGCTGTCCGACTGTCGCGCACCTTCTTTGGGCTCGGGCCATTTCGGGCCTCGGGCTTCACGGTCCGGGAGGGAGGTGAGAGCTACGCGCTGAGTGAAGCGGTTGGGGCCAGCTACTACCAGCCCCTTGCCGAGTCCGAACGCAGCACCAAAGGACAATACCAGTTGGAGGACGAGGGCAGGTTCCATGCTGCCATGTCTTTCTCCCGGCGGGAGCGTGACCGGATCCAGCTGGAAACCGAGATCGTTGTGACACCCACAGACGCCGGGGCCCACATCGATATCGACATGACCGGCCCAAAGGCTCCTTGGGTCCTCGAACTTACCTTTCGGGGGGACGGCACGTTTCTCGGTGGGCTCCCGCTTTCTTCCCGGGACGTGCACTTTGTTGATGGTTCAGGTGTCTACCGTATTGGCGAGACGGAATTGGTGGTCACCTCAGATGCTGCCCGAAATCAAGCGGTTGCGCCGGGATACTCACCGGGTGAAGATTATGAGTTTCTCGGCGCAACGGATGCCACGACGGGCCGCCACGCCTACCTCACCGGCAATTCTCCGGGCAGGTTCAGTATCGACGTGAGCGTGCGCGGTCATGGTGTGGCCGGGGAAAACAGGGGCTGAGTGCCGGAGTTGGGATTGCCATCGTCACGCCTGGTCCAAAGTGTCCCGGCCAAGGCAGCGTCCGACGCCGGTGCCTCCCTTGTGGATGACGGCAGGGATTTCACAGGCCGAGGCCAGCTGCAAGACTGCCACGGGGTGGGTGACCGGTCATACTCAGTGCGTCCAATAACATGTCTGCTTACGGCGAGGATTTCTTTCGCCCAAAGCTCCTGATCGCAACCGTTTCCGGTGTCCCGGCGGCATGGAAATCGCAGGTTCGTCAGCTTGGGGTGGCTACGCCACCGCCGCCTGCTGTGAAGCTGGCGTGCAGGCCAACGCATTGGGATTAGAGCGGCGGCGATTCTGGGGTCCACGCCGGCGCTCTACAGCTAGCGCCGTTACCGGCCAGAGGTGTTCGGCGCGGTCAGGACCCGGCCTTGATCATCGCCGTGAGGCCAAACATGAGTGCGGCGATGATAGGGAACAGCCACTGGGTGAGGATCTCGAACCAGCGTGCCTTCCATGCGCGGGCGGGGGTGGAGTCCAGCGGGCTGACTACCGGATCCGGTTCCCCGCGCACAACAATAATGGTGCCGACTATCGACAGGGCAAGTATCAGGGCGGCGCTGATCAGCAGGATCGGCGCCGGCGGGAGTGCCAGAAACGCGTCATCGGCTGACTTCGGGGTCAGTACGGCCGAAAGCACGCCTGCGGCCGACCCAACGACAGGCACGGCAATCAATGCCCAGAGGTGCCGGAGCAGGTGAGTCAGATAGAGCGGCAGGGAAATCACGAGGGCGGCCAAAACCAACATGCTGGCCAGTTGCCATCCGCTAATAAGCATCTGCCCTCCGTTGGGCGATGGGGTCAGGGCCGCAGTGAATACAAGGAACGCGAGCAGGCTGGTGGTGCTGAGTGCGATGGTCCCACGCATGCCCTTTCTGGAGGGCCGGCCGCCCTCGGCGGCGAGCCGTGCAGCATACTCGCGGGGCGTGCCAAAGGCCGCTTCGGGGGACTGGCCGGAATCGGCAAGAAACTCCTCAACTGTGGCAAGGGCGTCCCCGATCGACTTTCCGGGGACGTCGTTCAAACGCAGCTCCAAGGCCAGCTCATCGAGCCATTTCTTGTGAGTGGCGGTCTTCATCGTTTGCTCCTTGGTCATAGCGAAACTCCTCGGTTGCTGTCGTCGGCGAGAAACGCCGTCGTGCTTTGGGTGAAGGCAAGCCATTGATTGCGTTGCTGTTCGAGCTCGAGCACGCCGGCCGGGGTCAGGGAGAAGTACTTTCTACCCGGGCCGCTTTCGCCTGCCCGCCATTCGACCTCGACCCAGCCGGCCGTTTCGAAGCGGGTCAGGAGTGGGTACAGGGTGCCGCCCTTGAATGTTCCAAGGCCCGCCCGCTCGAACGCGGTGATGATGGCGTAACCATAGCTGGGGCCGTCCTTAAGTGCTTGGAGTGCGCACAATCCCAAGGACGCGCGGTTCCAATCCCCGGGCCACAGCTCTTCTGATGATGAACTCATAGCTAGATCGTATGTCTAACTAGTTAGTGTGGCAAGCCCGGTGAGATGCGGTGAGCTGGGGGTGAGGGGTGTTTCGCGTCTACAACGCCTGGCGGAGCCAGTGCTCAACGCCGCTGATGTGCACAGTCAGCAGGGCCTTGGCCAGTTCGGCGTCCCCGCGCTCCAGGGCCTCGATGATGGACGCGTGCTCGGAGAGCGTGCGGTCCACAGCCTTCTCTTGTGTGAGGCCGCGCCAGATCCGGGCCCGGACGGTGCTGCTGGAGAGCGCGTCCAGAACGCTGGCGAGGTAGGAATTGTTCGCCGCGGAGGTAATGAGCTGGTGGAAGATGAGATCGTGCTCAACGAGTTGTTCAACGCTGGTTGAATCGTCGATGTTTTCCATGGTGGCTCGCAGTGCGGCGATTTCTTCGGCCGTGATGCGTCCGGCGGCCATGGCAGCGGCGGCGGGTTCCAGGATCCGGCGAACTTCAAAGATGTCCATAATGGATTCATCCTGGTGAAGATCCACAATAAACGTCATGGCCTCCGTGAGCAATTTGGGCTCCAGGCTGGTCACGTAGGTGCCGTCGCCCCGGCGCACGTCGAGAACCTTGATGATTTCAAGAGCCTTGACGGCTTCACGCAAGGAGCTGCGGGACAGGCCCAGCTTCTCACTGAGCTCCTTCTCCGGCGGCAACCGGTCCCCAGCGGAAAGCTCGCCGGAAATGATCATGTCCTTGATTTTTGTAATTGCTTCGTCAGTTACGGCCATGCGCCAAGTCTAATGGTCTGATGTTTGAATGGACGTGGAATGCTGGCCCGTGTGACGAATCATGCAGCCGTTGGCGGCTTGATTCGCTGCCGATGCCACAGCCCACGCTTGGGCAAACAAAAAATGCGCCCCCCGATGAATCATCAGGGAGCGCATTTTTACTGCGGAGACGGGGAGATTTGAACTCCCGGTGGAGTTGTGCCCCACACTTCATTAGCAGTGAAGCCCATTCGGCCGCTCTGGCACGTCTCCAGCACTGGCTAAGGTAGAAGCCCCTAACCAGCATCCCAAACTTTACCCAGTAGATGCCCCACAAAGCAAAACGAGGGCGGGGGTAGAGGCAAAATCACACGGTGCCGGAACGTTCCCGCATGAATTTAGAGCTTCCCGTTCAGAGCGCGCCACAGGAATTCGTGCGATGCCGTGTGCAACCGCGCGGCCTGTTCGTTGTTCCCGGCGCCTGAGTGCCCACCCTCGAGCGCCTCGTGGAACCAGACGTCAATTCCCATCGATTCCATGCGTGCGGCCATCTTCCGGGCCTGCACCGGACCTACACGGTCGTCCGAGGTGGCGGTCCAAATGAACGTCGCCGGATACTCAATACCGGAACGCAGCAGGTGGTACGGCGAGAACGTCTTGATGAATTCCCATTGTTCGGGCACGTCTGGGTCACCGTATTCGGCGATCCACGACGCGCCAGCCGACAACTTTGTGTAGCGCCGCATGTCCAGCAGCGGCACCCCGCAGGAGACCGCCCCAAACAACTCGGGGTAGTGCGTGAGCATATTGCCCACCAGCAGCCCGCCGTTACTGCCACCCGCGCACCCCAACTTCGAGGGCGAGGTCACCTTGCGTGCCGACAGATCGCGAGCCACTGCGGCAAAGTCGTCGTACGCGCGGTGCCGGTTCTCCTGCAGCGCGGCCGTGTGCCATGTTGGCCCGTATTCGCCGCCGCCGCGGATGTTGGCCACCACAAATACGCCGCCACGCTCCAGCCAGGTGCGTCCCACTGTGCCGCTGTACGCAGGGGTACGCGACACTTCGAATCCGCCGTACCCGCTCAACAAGGTGGGGTTGGATCCGTCGAGCACCAGGTCCTTTGGCCCCACCTGGAAGTAGGGCACGCGCGTGCCATCGGCCGAGGTGGCGAAGTGCTGCTCCACGCTGTAGTTCTCCGCCGTGAAGAACGACGGCGCCTCCCGCACCAGGACGGCGCCCGCACCGGTCGCCAGGCCGTCGGTCTTGTCCCCGGCGGCGGGAACAGCCAACGTGCCGCGGTACACCGTGGAAGGGGTGAGGAATCCCGTGGCGACGAGCCAGTAGTCGTTGCCGGCTTCCGGGTCTTCGGAATCCACGGCGTAGGCGTCCACCGAATGCAGTGGAGGGCACGCGTCCAACTCGGTGGCGGCCCAACCCGCGGCTGGATCCAACACCAGGATCTTCGAGGAAACATCGGAAAGTAGATTCAGGAGCAACAAATCCTTGGTCCAGCTCCAGGACTGGAGCGACTGTGCCGCCGCGGGGGCGAAGATGGTCCGCAGTTCCCGGCTGCCCGCCATGAACGCGGCCAACTCGATCACGAGCAAAGCGCCCGCCGCATGGACAGCTCCGGCGACGGCCCAGTCCGTGCGTGGTCTCAGCAGCAGCCATTCGTGGTGCAGAGAGACATTCATGTCATCCGGCACTTCAATGTGCACCCAGTCCTCACCAACTCGCAGGTAGCTGCGGCTGTTGAAGAAGTCCAGGACATCGTAGGCAACGTCGCGTTCGAATCCGGGGGTGCTGCTGTGTGAGACACCGCCGCTCAGGTGGTCCAGCGGGACGGAGAATAGAGGTTCCTTCTCCGCCAGCTGCTCCAAGGTTTCGCCCCTGCGCAGAACACGCGTTGCTGCGGGGTACGAGGATTCCGTCATTGAACCCGCGCCCGTGTCCGTGCCCACGTACAGTGTGTCCACGTCCAACCAGCCAAGGCGTGTCTTGGCTGAGGGAAGCTCAAAGCCACCCACTACAAAACTCAGGGAGGAGAGATCGAACTCGCGGTATGCCACGGCGTCGCCACCATCCGGGGAGAGAGCCACCATGACGTGCCTGTATTCCTCCCCTGGAGCTGGGCGCAGGAGTGATGCCCCAGCCCAGAACCAGTCCTCGCCAGTCGACGCGCACAAGGCGTCAATGTCCAGCAAGACATCCCACTTCGGGGAAGGGCCGAGGTAGCTCTCCCACGTGGTTCGGCGCCAGAGCCCGCGGGGATTCTGGGCGTCACGCCAGAAGTTGTAATACCAACCGCCACGCTTGGACACCATGGGAATCCGGTCCGCCGAGTCCAGCACCTGCAGAACCGACGCCTCCAAATCCGAATACGCTGTGTTCACCAACGCGGCATCCGTGCGGGCATTGCGCTCGCGGACCCAGTCCATGGCGTCGTCGCCGTGGATGTCCTCGAGCCACAGGAACTCATCCTCGGGTTGTTCGGCAATTCTCAGGGGTGCGCCAGCTTCAGTCATAGCCCCATCCTAGGCATCGAGCCCATCGGTTAAGCTCAAGGTGTGGAATCTATGGGTGTGCAGAGTGTTGTCATTGTGGGGGCGGGGCCCCGCGGGACTTCCGTCATGGAACGCCTTCTGGCTCATCACGCCAAAAACGCAGCAGCCGGGGTCAAGCAGCTCCACATCCATCTGGTGGACCCCTTCCCGCCGGGGGCCGGCCACGTCTGGCGCACGGAGCAGTCGCGCCTGTACTTGATGAACACGCAAAGTTTCTTCCCCACGCTGATCCCCGATCAGGGCGTTGAGGCCCCTGCCCTGACTGGCTGCAGCTTCAACGAATGGCGTACGGCGCAGCAGGACCAGCCCTGGGACAAGCTCAGCGACGGCGACAAAACCGAACTGGCTGGGCTCGAGTCCACTAACTTCCCCAGCCGCGCACTCTATGGCCGCTACCTGAGCTGGTGCTTTGACCAGCTGACCGAAGCCCTGCCGCAAGGCGTAAGTCTCACCATCCACCCCACCGAGGCCAAGCGGGTGGCGAGGGACCACGAGAAGGGTGGGTTCGGCGTCGTACTTCAGGGCGGGGAAAGCCTGCACGCTGATCAGGTAGTGCTGGCCTTGGGCCATGTTGAATCCAAGCTCAGTCCGGCCCAGCGGGAATTGCGCGATGAGGCCCGGACCCACGGGCTCAGCTATTTCCCGCCAGCCGTGCCCAACGACGTGAATTGGGATCTGCTGCCAGCGGGGGAAACCGTGCTGGTGCGCGGCATGGGGTTGAACTTTTTTGACGTCCTGGGACAGCTGACCGAGGGACGCGGCGGCGTTTTCGAGGCCACGGGACAGCCTGCGGGGGAGTCGTTGCGCTACGTGGCCTCGGGGCGGGAACCGGTGATTGTTGGGGCCTCGCGCCGTGGCACGCCGTACCGCGCCAAGGCCGAAATGGCCAGCTACTACCCGAAAAGCATCACGTTGCGGTTCCTTGGCGAGGATGCCGTTGCCGCTATTCGGGCCATGGGTGCCACCGCCGGTTTCGACCACGATATTTGGCCGCTGCTGCACCGCGACACACTCTGGGCGTACTACACAACGCTGGCCCGGACCCGCCCGGAAACAGTGTCGCCAGAGCTGTTGCCGGAGCTGGATGCACTGCTTCATGAAGGGCTCGACGGCGGGGATCCAGGTTGGGCGCCCCGACTCAAGGAACTTTTGGCCCGCCACGTGCAAGAGGGACACATCCTGGACCTGCAAGGGTTGGCGCGGCCGCTGGCCCGGCATCCGCTGCGGGCGGGTGAGGGGCATCGTTTTGATTCGTATGCGGACATGGATGCCGCGGTTCTGGAGTACTTGGTGGCCGACTCTGCGGCGTCGTTCCGCGGCGAGGACGATCCGGTGAAGATGGCCATTGGCGCCTTGAACGCGGGCCGGGCCATCATCAAGTCCCTTGTGGCCGATGGTGGCATCACGCAGGGCTCATGGCTCGGCGAGTTGCGTGGCTGGTTTGAAGGCTTCGTTGAGGGATTGGCTAGTGGGCCGCCGGCGGTCCGGATGGAACAGCTGGCAGCTTTGGTGCGTGCCGGTGTTGTGCACTTTGCCGGTCCCGATCCGTTGTTCCGGATCCAGTACGGGCTTTTCACGGCCGGTTCGCCATGGGTGGCTGGCACCCCATGGGAGGCGCGTTATTTGGTGGAAGCATTGGCCCCTGCCAACAACATCACTCGGACCGACTCCTTGTTGATGCAAAATCTTCTGACGGACGGTCTGGCCCGTCCGCGCCACATGTTGGCGTCCGACGGCGAGCCCGTCGTCACGAGCGGTTTGGACGTCTCGGCGCCGCCGTACCGGACGGTGGACGGTGTGGGTGAGCCGGTGCGCGGCTTGTACGTTTTGGGCTTGCAGCTCTCCTCGGTGCAATGGGGTACGGCTATCGCGGCGGAAGCGTCAGCTAAATATCGCAGCGGCTACCGCACGGTCCGAGACGCCGATGCGATCGCGGCCCACATCCTGAACTAGCCCCCGGTGGTCGAGCTTGTCCAGGCCCACCCGCAACGCACCGCGCCCGTCCCGCTTTTCGCGCACGTCGGAACGGGGCGAAAAGCGGGAACGGGCGCGGTGAGTCCTTTGGGGCGGTGCCTAGTGGCGTGCGGCCTTGCGGCGCGCCGCCATGGAAACGGCTGCGCCAGCACCCAACAGGACCAGGGCGCCCAGTCCAAGCGGAAGTGCGCTGGTTCCTGTTGAGGCGAGGTCCCCGGATCCCCCGGCACCCACGGGGAGATTCGCTGAAGGCGAGGTTCCCGGGTCAGCGGTGGCCGGCGGGGTACCTGTTCCGGGTGTGGATGGTGACCCGACATCCGCCGTCACCGGGATGGTGATCGGCAGCCGGGCATACGTTCCGCCATCGGTGGTGATGGTGAAACGGCCCGCGTTGAGCTTCTCAGGGACTGCGAAGGTCAACGCTGCGGCACCGTTGGCCACCGGCGATGTGCCCAACTCGGACGGCAGAACCACACCGGCGAGGACCGCGAAACCGGTGCCTCCGCCACTGCCCGAAGGTTCGTAGCGGACTGTCACCTGGCTGGACTTGGTGGCTCCGAGTGAAGTGAGATCCAGCTTGTTCAAGCCCAAGGTGACCTTCTGGCCCTCGGTGACAGTTGCCGGTGAGTTGACCACATCCACGCCGCGGCGGGAGAAGTCGGGAGCAATGGGTGCCGTGGCGGACTGCCCGCCCAGGTACTTGATCCACGCATCCCGGTCAATCAAACCGGAATCCTTGGTGTTGGTGCCTTCTGTGAAGACGCGGAAGTTGTCGCCGCCTGTGGCCAGAAAGCTGAACGTGCCCACGCGGTAGGACCGTGCGGGATCCAGCGGTGCGCCGTTGATGACCACGGAGGTGATGTGGTCGCCCAACTTGCGGGTGGATTCGAAGGTGTAATCCACGTTGGATGACAGGCCAAGGTTCAGGAACGGGCGGCTGGGGATGCTGCCGTCCGCGTTGGTCTGCCACTGCTGCTCCAGCATGGTCTTGACCTGGGCGCCGGTGAGCGAGGTGGTCCACAGGTTGTTCACGAACGGCAGCACGGCGTTGGCGTTGGCATAGGTGACCACGCCATCGTCGAAGCCTTCGTTCTTGTACAGCAGGTCGGCGCGGAGTCCGCCGGGATTGACGACGCCGATCTCGGCTCCTCCGGTCTGCTCACCCTTGAGGGCGTCCAGGAGGGAGTTGCCGACCAGATTGCCCAGGGCGGACTCACTGGCACGGTCATCGCGTGTATACGTGCCTGATGCGGCGTCGAAGGTTTGTGCAGTGGTGATGTCGGCGGAGATCTTGCCTACGGGAACGCTGCCGGCAATCTTGGCGTCGGCCAGGGCCTTGTCTGTGATGGTCTTGACTTCTTCAACGCGTGGGTACTCGGCCACCAGTGCGGCGTCGTCGGTCTTGGTGCGGGGTTCGTTCTTCTGTGTGTACGAGACAACCTTGTTGTCCGCGTCGACCGTCAGGACGATTTGGCCGATGAACTCGCCGTAGCTTCCGGTCTGGAGCACGGGGCGGGTCTTCAGCCCGGCGTCACCGGAAACGCCGGGGATCGGGGCGTCCCAGGTGTATTGCTTGTGAGTGTGACCGGTAAAGATCGCGTTGACCGATCCGCTGGTCTTCGTCACGATTTCCTTGAATGCGCCCTCTGCAGCGACTTCCTCTTCCAAGGTTGCCTTTTCGGGCGTTCCGGCACCGGCACCCTCGTGGTATTCGGCCACGATGACATCGGCGAGCTTGCCGTCGGTGATCTTCTTGGCCACGCGGTTGACCGCCTCAACAGGGTCGCCGAAATCCAACAAGGAGATGCCGGAGGGGGTAACCAAGGTGGGGGTTTCCTGCGTGATGGCGCCGATGATGGCGACCTTCACGCCGTCGACCGTAATGACCTTGTATTCATCCAGGACGGGAGTGGTGGTGCCCTTGGCGTATACGTTGGCGCCAAGATAGTCCCAGTCGGCTGCAGCAGTGACGCGGCCGTCCAGGTCCGCGTAGCCCTTGTCGAACTCGTGATTTCCGACGGCGGATGCCTGCAGTTCCAGCACGTTCAGCACATCGATGGTTGGCTTGTCTTCCTGGGATGCGGAGGCAAACAGGCTGGCCCCAATGTTGTCACCGGCGGAGATGAAAGCCGTGTTGGCGTCACCGGCGGCTGCACGAAGCTGCTCAACTGTGCCGGCAAACTTCACGGTGTTGGCGTCGATGCGGCCGTGGAAATCATTGATGTTCAGGAGGTTGATTTCCTTGGTGGATTCATCCTCTCCGCCAAGGTCCAGGCCAACCACCACGGGATCGTGGTCGGAAGCAGAGAACGCTGACGGGGTGTAGAAATCCGTGGCGTTGTACTTGTACCGGCTGTAGCCCATGGCAATGGACTCCGCGGAGTTGATGTTCCAGATGTCGGCGCCTGTGATGATGTTTTCGGCAGCGGGTGAGGCAAGAACATGGTCAAGCGAGCCAACCATGCCACCAAAGCTGTAGGAGTGCTTGCCCGTCTTGGGATCCTGGTCCACATAGCCGGCCTCGGTCATGACGTTAATGGGATCTTCAAAACCATAGGCGTTGAAGTCACCCATGAGCAGCACCTTGTCGGTGTCCAGCTCGTCCTGGAGCTTGGTTGAGAACTCGACAAGCGCCTCGGCCTGGGCGGTTCGGGCCAGGTTGGAGTTGCCCTGTCCCTGATCGGTATCATTGCCGATCGCTGAACCCTTGGACTTGAAGTGGTTGACGATCAACAGCACCTTGGTGGAATCTTCGGCACCGACAAGCTTGAAGGACTGGGCCAAGGGCTGACGGGCAATGCCGGTGAACGCCTTGTCATCAAGAATCACGGATTCGCCTACGGGGGCGGCCACATTCTTCTTGTAGATGTACGCCGTGCGGATGACGTCCTCAATCGCAACGTCGGGCCGTGCTGCGGGGGAGTGGACGTAGTCCCAGATTCCCGGCGTTGCGGCATTGAGAGCGTCAACCAAGGTGGCCAAGGCGCTGTCGCGGTCCTTGCCAAACTTGGCGGAGTTTTCTACTTCTTCCAGCGAGAGAACGTCGGCACCGGAAGCATTGATGCCAGCCACAATCTTGTCTTGCTGGCGTTTGAGGTTCTCGGCGTCGGCAGCACCACGCTGGTCGCAGCCACCCTTGACGCTGATCTTGTTGCCGTTGTAGTCCGTGTAGAACTGGCAGGAGCCGTCCTTGTCACCGGTCTCCGTGAAGTAGTTCTGCACGTTGAAGGAGGCAACCTTGAGGTTGCCGCCAACGGGCTTCGGTGCGTCTACGCGGGTGTTCCCGAAAGCGATGGGTTGCACGGTGCCGGCATTGGCAGGCGTGAGTGCTTCCAAGGGCTGGAACTTGTAGGCGTTGTTGCGGTTGTCAAAGATCACCGGAGCCATAAATTCTGAGGTGGAGCCGATCCGCATCGGCGTTTCCTGACTCAACCACGGAAGTTCCACTAGGGACCCGGCGGCGCTGAGGAAATTGGTGCTCGCGCCGTCGTCGAGCTTGATGCCGCGAGCAGCGTTGTCGGCAACGGCAGCGGTGTACTCGGCTGAGCCGTAGGGTGCCACCGCCGTGGGCTGAACCAACGGTGCGGTGCCCGTGGCCAGGCCAACCTCGCCGTAATTGTTCAGTGAATAGTTGTCCGTGATGGTGAAGTCACCCTGAGGCGCAACCAGCATGCCCTCAAGGGTTTCGCGCCGCGCTACGGATCCTGGCACGGTGATGACGGCCGCCTTGACTTCCGGGGCAGCTTCGGAGAGCTGGGTCATTGCACCAGCGGCAACATCAATCTCTGTGGTGGTTGCGGTGTCTGAGGCTCCGCCGAATTCCTTGACCAGACCAGTGACCTGGACGTAGTCACCAATCTTGACGTCGGCAACGGTGGAGGGTGAGTAGACGAAGACGCCGTCGGAGGCATTGTGTGTGGCCAGGTCAAGGTCGCCGCCAGTACCCGGAGTCTGAATGAAGTAGCCATTGAAACCACCCGTGGGATAGGCCGCGGTGACCTTGCCCTTGGTGGTTACGGTGGTGCCCACGAGGGGGCTCGCGGCGCCTTCGCCTTGGATTTCGGCGATAGTTTTGGTGCCCGAATCCGCCGGTGGTGCAGGCGGTTCATCGCCGCCACCGGTGCCAACCGGCGAGGGAGCTGCGGTGGTGAAGTCTGCCGCGTTGCTGTTCGTATCTGCAAAGCCCGTGCGGTTCAGAGAGGAGGAAGCGTTCGCAGCCGAGGACGCCGCGGTTTCAAAGGTGTTGGAGGAGCCGTAACCGAGCAAGTCCACCACACCGGTGGTTCCCACCAATGATCCGGTGGGGAGGTCGGCGGGAAGCCGTGATGCCTGGTTGGAGAGGATGAGCGTGCCGCCGCCACCGGCAAAGGCGAAACCGCTCGCGTCGGCGTCGCTGGCAGGCAGTTCACTGCCCACAACTCCATTGGAGTTGCCCTTGATCAGGTAGTAGTCATTGGCCTTGATCGTGCCGGACAGCGTGGCCAGCCCCGTGGGCGCGGCCTGCCCGCCAGTGGAACGGTACTGCAGCGACCAGCCAGCCAAACTGATGTCGGCGCCGGTGGGGTTGTAGAGCTCCACATACTTGTTCTTGTAGGCGGCGTTTGCGCTGCCGCCATTGAGGTACGCCTCGTTGATAATCACATTCGGTGCGGCAAGGGTGCCTGCCGCGGTGACTGCGGCCGGCAGAGACCCACCCGACGCAAGCTCCGGCGTCGAGCCCTGTTCACTAGGGGCAATGGTTGTTGCCGGTTCGTCTGCGGCCACCGCTGGCGTGATCGCCAGCGGTGCCACCACCAGGCCAAGGGCCAGTGCGGCCCCCAACCCGGCTTTGATGAAGGTGTTGCTCGTCATGTCTCCAACTCTCAAAAGTATGGCGCCCCCAGGCGCCGTGAGTGATGATCCGCAGATTTTAATGGAGGGAAGTCGGCAATAGGCGCGCCCCCAACCGGCATCGCGGTAACGTGTTTGAGCCAAACACATCGATGTGAATCCTTCATGAACGGTTGGCTGCGGTCAAGGAAACATGGGGGTTTTGTTTGAAAACGAAAGAGATTGTTATGAAACAGCCCACAGCTGTGGGAGCTGAATGTTAAACGCAAAAGGAAGCGATCTCGTGATGAGACCGCTTCCTTTCATAAGCGCGGAAGGTGCGAGATTCGAACTCGCGGTACGGGGTTACCGCACACTGGTTTTCAAGACCAGCTCCATCGGCCGCTCGGACAACCTTCCTTACCCTAGTAGTGTTTCATAGGCAGGGCCATGCCACCAAAATGAGCAATGGCGCGGCTAGAATTCTTGGGTGCAAAACGGGCGATGGAGAAGGTCATGAAGGCGATAGTTACAACAGGTGCAGGCGGACCGGAGGTGCTGGCACTGGCTGAGGTTTCGGCACCCGTGCCTGGCCCCGGCGAGGTCCTCATTGACGTGATTGCCGCAGGAATCAACCGCGCGGACGTGCAACAGCGGCGCGGTTTCTACCCGCCACCGCCGGGCGCCTCCAACATTTTGGGCTTGGAAGTCTCTGGGCGGATCGCTTCTTTCGGCCCGAATGTGACCCGGCCATTTAGCTTGGGCGAGAAAGTTGTGGCGTTGCTCACTGGTGGTGGATATGCCGCCCAGGTTGTAGTTCCGGCAGGACAGGTGCTTGCATTGCCTGAGGGAATCGATGTGATCTCGGCCGCAGCCCTGCCGGAGGTCGCCGCCACCGTCCACTCGAACTTGTTCATGACGGCGCAGCTGCAGGCCGGTGAAACCGTTCTCATTCACGGCGGCGCCGGCGGCATTGGTGCCATGGCCATTCAGCTGGCGAAGGCTGCCGGCGCACGCGTGATTGCCACTGCCGGAAGCGACGAGAAAGTCGCCATGCTCACCGGCTACCTCGGAGCGGATCTAGCGGTCAATTACCGCACCGAGGATTTTGTGGAGCGGGTCAAGGCGTTCACCGAGGGCCGCGGGGCCGACGTCATCTTGGACGTTGTGGGTGCCAAGTATCTGGCCCGCAACGTCGATGCGCTGGCAACCTACGGCCGGCTGGTCATCATTGGCCTCCAAGGAGGTGCGACGGCGGAACTCAACTTGGGTGCTTTGCTCACCAAGCGTGCGGCCATCATCGGCACTACGCTCCGGGCCCGGTCCGTTGAGGAAAAAAGCGCCATCATGGAGGAAGTTCGAGCCCATGTATGGCCGCTGGTCTCCAGCGGCGCCGTCAAGCCCATGGTGGACAAGACCTTCCCGTTGGCACGGGTCGCTGCCGCGCACGAATACCTGGATTCAGGTTCCCATGTCGGCAAGGTGCTGCTGACGCTTTAGTGGGCCCGGTAGTGCCAGACGGCGAGCAGCAAAGTGGCCACTCGCCGTCGTGACGGCTCCCGGCAAGCCGGGTCACCGGGCTCAGTTCCCCGTTCGTCGCAAAATCACTACCGCCTGCAGATTTTCGGCCATGATTCACGCCACAGTGAGAATGTGACCTGCAGCCTATGACTAGTCTCAAATGGCCGTATTTGAAGTCTTAGCGTAGGGAAAAACATGACAGTGCCGTCAGAACGGGCTGGCGATCCAGCCGATGTCTTGGTCCAGGATCCGGAGCTGCCGCCCGTGGCCGTGGACCTCGAGGCCGAAGCGGAAACCCACAAATGGACGCCGCTGAAGATTGCCATTTGGGCGGCCATCGCCCTCCTCGGTGGTGTGGCTTGGGTTGTTCTGGCCGTGGTTCGCGGTGAAACCGTCAACGCCATTTGGTTTGTCTTTGCAGCGGTCTGCACATACCTGATCGGTTACCGCTTTTACTCCAAGGTCATTGAGAAGTTCCTCCTCAAGCCCAACGACAAGCGCGCCACTCCTGCTGAATACAAGGCCGATGGCAAGGACTTTGTCCCCACTGACCGCAACGTCCTGTTCGGGCATCACTTTGCCGCCATTGCAGGCGCCGGACCACTGGTTGGACCCATCCTGGCGGCCCAAATGGGTTACCTGCCCGGCACTATCTGGATCATCGTCGGCGTCGTCCTTGCTGGTGCGGTGCAGGACTACCTTGTTCTCTTCTTCTCCATGCGCCGTGGCGGTCGTTCCCTGGGCCAGATGGCCCGCGAAGAACTCGGCGTCATCGGCGGTACTGCGGCATTGATCGCCACGCTGCTGATCATGATCATCATTGTGGCCATTCTGGCCCTGGTTGTTGTCAATGCCCTGGGAGAATCCCCATGGGGTGTGTTCTCCGTATCCATGACCATCCCGATCGCCCTGTTCATGGGTGTTTACCTGCGTTACCTGCGTCCGGGCAAGGTCATGGAAGTGTCCCTGATCGGTGTGGTCCTGCTGCTCGCTGCCATCATCGGCGGTGGCATGGTCGCGGCCACCGAATGGGGTGCGGCAGCATTTCACCTTGACCGGCCCACCCTGGCCTGGTGCGTGATTGTCTACGGTTTCATCGCCGCAATCCTGCCCGTATGGCTGTTGCTTGCACCACGCGATTACCTTTCCACGTTCATGAAGATCGGCACCATCGTGATGCTGGCGGGATCCATCGTGTTGGTTCGCCCCACCATCAACGTCCCGGCCTTCAGCGAATTTGCCGGCCGCTCCGACGGTCCGGTGTTCTCCGGTTCCTTGTTCCCATTCCTCTTCGTTACGATCGCCTGCGGTGCGCTCTCCGGTTTCCACGCCTTGATCGCCTCCGGCACCACGCCAAAGCTGATCGAAAAGGAACGCCAGGCCCGCTACATCGGCTACGGCGGAATGCTGATGGAGTCCTTCGTTGCGATCATGGCCCTCGTGGCCGCGCTCTCCATTGACCGTGGCATCTACTTCGCCATGAACGCATCCGGCGCGGCTACCGGAGGCACCGTTGAGGGGGCCGCGGCGTTCGTGAACTCGCTGGGCCTGACCGGCGTCCACGTTGACCCGGCCACACTCGCCCAGACTGCGTCCGACGTCGGCGAAGAGTCAATCGTGTCCCGCACCGGTGGCGCACCGACCTTGGCTGTGGGCTTGGCGCACATCATGCAGCAGGTTGCCGGAGGCAAGGCCATGATGAGCTTCTGGTACCACTTCGCCATCATGTTCGAGGCTCTCTTCATCCTGACAGCCGTCGACGCCGGAACCCGTGTTGCCCGCTTCATGCTCCAGGATTCCATCGGCAACTTTGTGCCGAAGTTCAAGGACACGTCCTGGCGCCTGGGTTCGTGGATCACCACTGCCATCATGGTTGCCGGTTGGGGTGCCATCCTGATCATGGGTGTCACCGACCCGCTCGGTGGCATCAACACCTTGTTCCCGCTGTTCGGCATTGCAAACCAGCTTCTAGCCGCCATAGCCCTGGCTGTCTGCTTGGTCATCGTTTCCAAGAACACCCATGTGAAGTACCTGTGGATGGTGGCGCTGCCGCTGGTCTTCGTCACGGTGGTCACCGTGGTGGCATCCTTCCAGAAGATCTTCTCCACCGTTCCTGCC
Source organism: Arthrobacter alpinus (assembly GCF_900105965.1). NCBI lineage: Bacteria > Bacillati > Actinomycetota > Actinomycetes > Micrococcales > Micrococcaceae > Arthrobacter > Arthrobacter alpinus. The sequence goes on along the minus strand of NZ_FNTV01000001.1, from coordinate 2,826,724 downwards.
GTGGGCTACTGGGCGCAGCACAACGCATTCAAGCAGGCGCTGGCGGATGGCAAGACGAGCTTCGGCAGCGCCAAGAACGTTGCAGCCATGGAGGCTGTTGTCCGCAACACCACGGTTCAGGGCACGCTCTCCATCATCTTCGTTGTCCTCTCACTTGTTGTGATTACGACGGCGATTCTGGTCACCGTGCGCTCCATCAGGGCCGGTGGTGGTCCCAGCAAGGAGGATCCTGCCGTGGCTTCGCGGATCTTCGCGCCGGCGTCCATGGCGCCCAGTGCGGCAGAAAAGGCTCTCATGAAGGAATGGGCCGAATCCGGCAAGCAAGCAGCAAGGGCCGGGCACTAATCATGCACGTGGTGCGCCGTGCAGTCATTGGCTTGGGATCCGTGGGACGGTACTTCAAAGGCGTCTTGGGGAGGACGCCTATGAGAAGTACCTTGACCACCACCAAGCCACTGGCTGCGCGGCGCCGCCCTTGACTGTCAAGGAGTTTTGGCGGGACAAGATGGACCGCCAGGATGCCAACCCGGAGGGACGCTGCTGCTAACAGGGCATTTGCGGTGAAATGAGTCGTGGCCACGACCCCGTGCGCAACACTTGTGTGCAGGACGGATCCGGCAACGCCGTGAGAGACTTACATCATGAGTGACGAGGCGCAGATTCCGGCCACTGACCATCCGGCCGAAGGCAAAATTATGGACAGCTCACCCACGGCCGCCACGATGGGCGGCGCGCAACATGGCGTGCAAAACGAGGCCGCCCCGGCACGTTCGCCAAAGCCGAGCAACGTGGCCGAGATGGTGGATCAGCCGGACAAGGTGATGCGAATCGGGACCATGATCAAGCAACTGCTTGATGAGGTCAAGAGCGCACCTTTGGACGACGCCGCCCGGTTCCGCCTCGCGGAAATCCACCAAGCCTCCATCAAGGAGCTTGAAGATGGCCTGGCACCGGAACTGGTTGAGGAACTTCACCGACTTAGTTTGCCATTCACGGAAGAGAGCGCGCCCTCAGACGCAGAGCTGCGCATTGCCCAAGCGCAGCTGGTTGGCTGGCTGGAAGGTTTGTTCCACGGCATTCAAACGGCGTTGGCTGTTCAAGCCATGGCCAATCAGCAAACGGCCGCCCGGCTGGCACAGCGCCAACTGCCACCTGGAACGGTGATTGCCCCGGGAGTGGTTGTGGGCGAAAACGGCGAACCCCAGCGTGCGCCGTCGGGTCAACAGCATGCTGCGGGCACCGGCGATCCAGGCTTTGGTCGGCGTGATTCCAGCGATCCAGGGCAATATCTATGACCGGCGTGCTCAAAGGACTTTTCACTTCCTCTCGCCAAGCCAAGCGCGACGACGCCGAGCTCGGTAAGGGCGTTTGGCGCCGCACACACGATAGGTTCCGCCGTGGACTTGACCGCTTCCACCAGATGCTCGAAGGTCTGGAAGAGGCCGGTGCCGCACCCAACCAGAGCCAAGAGCAGGCTGCTGCGAATTATCAGGCAATGGTGATTGTGGCCAACAATCTCGCAGAACTGCTTCCCGCCGTGCGCGCCATCGCGATGGGTGCACAAATTGCTGGCCCCAGCGAGGGTATGGAAATTCCCACTGGTACCGGCGGTTATCTCAATGACGTCCACCGCGAACTTTCGCGGGCCGGCAATGCCCTTGCAGCTACAGCGGAAGCGCTCGCCTTGCTGCGATTGGGTGCGGGCGAGGTGTCCGGGGTGGAGCTTAAGGCAGCACTTGTGCACCAGCAGGTGGACCGGGCCGCCGAACTGCTCAACACAAGGAAATCTACCGGCGGGTAGCAGCTTGTTCAGGTCCACGGGGCACAAAATGACGTGATCTGCATCACAAATCATATCTGAGTGAGGGCAGCCTGCCCTGGCGTCGATTACGATCAATTTGCATTCGCTAATTATTATTGACGCCGAAGGGCTCCCATGAAGACCTGGTTTACCAAGAAGCAGTTCAGCAAGACCGCCGTGGCCGTGCTGGCCGGCGCATCAGTCTTGACACTTGCCGCCTGTGGCGGCTCCACCGCCCCGCGGATGGCACCAGCGCCGCGGCAGGTGCACAGGACTCCATCACGGTGTACAACGCACAGCATGAATCACTCACACAGGCGTGGGTTGACGAATTCACAAAGGAAACCGGCATCAAGGTAACCGTGCGCAACGGCGACGATCTTGAGCTGAGCAACCAGATCATCGCTGAAGGCGCCAAGTCGCCGGCCGATGTTTTCCTCACCGAAAACTCGCCCGCCATGACGCAGGTTGAAAACGCTGGCCTGTTTGCCGACATCAGCGCCAAGGTCCAGGAGCAGGTCCCGGCCGAGTACCGCCCATCCACCAACAAGTGGACCGGCATTGCCGCCCGCAGCACCGTCTTCGCCTACGACAAGACCAAGCTGAGCGAAGACCAGCTGCCCAAGTCCGTCATGGATCTGGCCCTGCCGGAGTGGAAGGGCCGCTGGGCAGCTTCACCCTCCGGTGCCGATTTCCAGGCCATTGTCTCTGCCATGCTCGAGCTCAAGGGTGAGGCCGCCACGGCTGATTGGCTCAAGGCCATGAAGGACAATTCCAAGGCTTACAAGGGCAACTCCACGGCCATGAAGGCTGTCAACGCCGGTGAAATTGAAGGCGCTGTCATCTACCACTACTACTGGTTCGGTGATCAGAACAAAACCGGCGAGAACTCCAAGAACGTAGGACTGCACTACTTCAAGAACCAGGATCCAGGTGCGTTTGTCTCCGTTTCCGGTGGTGGCGTTTTGGCTTCCAGCACGCACCAGGACAGTGCCGCGAAGTTCCTTGAATTTGTGACGGGCAAGGGTGGCCAGGGCATTCTGCAGACCGGTACCAGCTTTGAATACCCGGTTGGATCCGACGTTCCCGCCAACGACAAGCTGGTCCCGCTGACGGAATTGCAGGCACCCGCGGTTGATGCCGCCAAGCTGAACTCGAGCAAGGTCACCGAGCTCATGACGGCGGCCGGGCTACTCTAGTTTCAATGACTCCACAACAAAGTACGAAGGCGGCTGGCGCGCCGAGTTCCAAAAATTTACGTCACACGGCCAGGGGCCGGGGCTCACGCCTCGGCCCCTGGCCCGTCGTGGTCCTTTGCGTACTGATCGCGGCGTTCTCCCTGCTTCCACTGGGATACGTTGTGGCAGCCACCGCCAATACGGGGTTGGACACCATCATGACTTTGGTGTTCCGCCCCGTGTTGGCGAATTGCTGTTTAACACCCTGGCGCTGGTTCTGATCACCGTGCCGTTGTGTGTGGTGATTGGCGTTGGCGGGGCATGGCTTGTTGAACGCACCCGGCTGGCTGGGCACAAGGCCTGGGCTGTGCTGCTGGCCGCGCCGCTGGCCATTCCGGCGTTTGTGAACAGCTACGCCTGGGTCAGCGCAATCCCGTCCCTAGGCGGCATTTTCGGCGGGGTGCTGATCTCCGTCCTTTCATACTTCCCGCTGGTCTATATTCCCGTCGCCGCTGTGCTGAGCCGCTTGGACCCGGCCCTGGAACAATCCGCGGCATCCCTCGGCTTGGGGCCTTGGCACGTCTTCTTCCGGGTGGTGCTGCCGCAGTTGCGCATCGCAACAGCTGGTGGGGCCCTGCTGGTGTCACTGCATCTGCTGGCCGAATATGGCGCGTTCGCCATGATTGCTTTCGACACCTTCACCACGGCCATCTACGACCAATTCCGGTCAACGTTTAATGGGGCTGCGGCCAATATGTTGGCGAGCGTGCTGGTGCTTTTTTGCTTGCTGCTGTTGCTGGCAGAATCCAAATCACGCGGAAGTGCCCGTTACGCCCGCGTAGGTTCGGGCGCTCAAGCCAACCCGCGCCGCTTGTCCTTAGGCTGGTACCAATTTCCCGGCCAGCTCTTGCTGATCGGAATTTCGGCGCTTGCCCTCGGCGTGCCGCTGTGGCATGTGGGCCGCTGGGTCATTGCCGGTGGCGCCGCCATCTGGGAAGCCCCCGCGCTCATGAACGCTTTGTTGCAGACACTTGGCTACGGCTTGGCAGGAGCCGTGCTGACAACGGTGTTGGCCTTCCCCCTGGCGTATTTGGTGATCCGGCACCCCGGACCGTTTAGCAAACTCTTAGAAGCTGTCAACTACATCTCCAGTTCCATGCCCGGCATTGTGGTGGCACTGGCGCTCGTCACGATTACCGTCCACAACGTTCCGGCGATCTACCAAACCTCTGTTGTTCTGGTGGCCGCGTACGCGTTGCTCTTCATGCCGCGAGCGTTGGTGAACCTCCGAGCCGGGCTGGCACAGGCGCCGGTTCAGCTGGATGAAGCCGCACAAGCGCTGGGCAAACCACCCCTGTTGGCCTTCTTGCTGGTCACCCTGCGACTTTCTGCTCCGGCTGCCGCCGGTGGTGCGGCCCTGGTGTTTTTGGGAATCGTGAACGAACTGACGGCCACGCTCTTGTTGGCGCCCAACGGGACTCGCACGCTGGCCACCGAGTTTTGGTCGCTGAGCAGCGAAATTGATTACATGGGGGCGGCACCGTACGCCTTGCTGATGATCGTGCTCTCGGCGCCCATGACGTACTTACTCTTTGTGCAATCCAAGAAAGCCGCAGGACAATGAACACCTCGCCCAGCAACACCCGCGACCACCTGCAGGTCCGTGATATTCGTAAGAGCTTTGGTGGCACCGAGGTGCTCAAGGGTGTGGACCTTGGGGTTGCCCCCGGACGTACCACGGCCATTGTGGGGCCCTCAGGCTCGGGCAAGACAACCCTCTTGCGGCTGATCGCGGGATTCTCGGCGCCGGATTCCGGCCGGATTGCCTTGGGCGGCTCGGAGGTTGCTGGCGCAGCCCAGTGGGTTCCTGCCCACAAGCGCAGCGTGGGTTACGTTGCGCAGGATGGGGCCTTGTTCCCACACCTGAGCGTTGGTGCCAACATTGCCTTCGGTCTGCCTCTGCGCGGCAAGGCAGCGGCGCTGCGAGTGGGGGAGCTGCTGGAGATGGTTTCCATGGACCGCTCCTACGCCAAACGCCGCCCACATCAGCTATCCGGTGGCCAACAACAACGCGTGGCCCTCGCCCGTGCACTGGCCAGGCAGCCTGAGCTCATGCTGCTGGATGAGCCTTTTAGCGCCCTGGACGCGGGCCTGCGTGTGTCTACACGCCGGGCCGTGTCCCAAACCTTGGAACAGGCCGGTGTCACCACCATTTTGGTGACCCACGATCAAGCCGAGGCCTTGAGCTTCGCCGATCAAGTGGCCGTCATGCGCGACGGAAAGCTGGCACAGATCGGCAGCCCGTTCGTTGTTTATACGCGCCCCATTGACCGGGCCACGGCCGAATTCTTGGGTGACGCCGTCATCCTCGAAGCGTGGATGGAAGGCTCCCTTGCACTGTGCTCCTTGGGCGGCATCCCTGTTCGGCGCCCGCCCGCCCAAGGCAAAGTCCATTTGATGCTGCGCCCCGAGCAAATCCGGATCGCCAGCGGCGGGCCCATTCGCGGGCGAGTGGTGGACACGGACTACTTTGGCCCCGAAACTACCGTCCGCATCCAGCTCGCGCCGATCCAGGGCGACGCCGAGCATCCCCTCGATCCGCACCAGCCGGTCGGCGGGGAGATCATCAGCATCAGGCATTGGAACGCCATGCTCGCCCGCCCGGGTACGGAGCTATCTCTGAAGGTCGTCGGTGAGGGAGTCGTTTTCCCGCTGGACAGCTGACGCCGCGGTGGCCGGGCCTGTCCAGATCAACCACCGTCGAACTCTTAATTCGCCATAGCCGGTCGGTGCCAGCAGCGCCACGGCAGGAAGCGTCATGCTGAGCAGGATGAAGATGCCAAACTCGGCCCAGCTAGGCGGTGGCGTTGCTGAGGCTTGGTGCGGTGCCGGATTCGGCGTCGGACGGTGAAAGCTCCAGGGTAGAGGGCAGGTGAACAGCTTCCTCATCGCGGTGGCGACCAAGGACTGCCAGGGCAATGCCGGCCGCCGACCACACCAGCAGCACCAGCCAGTGGATGCCCATCGCTGCGTCCGGGAAGTAGGACAGGTCCCGCAGCAGGGTGCCCGTGGCGCCGGGGACGAACCACTGGCCGATCTCGCCCCACGGTCCCGGAAGGAACTCCTTGGGAGATGCCAGGGAGGAGATCGGGTTGCCGATGAACATGGTCAGCACGGCGCCGACCGGAATGCCCGGCTTGCCCAGCAGCGACTCAAGCCCAACAATCGTGATGGCGATGGCAAAGAGGCCCAGCCCCATCGCCAAGGCGTTGAGCAAGTATGGTCCGGACAGGATTCCAAGCCAGCCCTGCAGGATGCCGACCAGGCCGAGCCCGCCCGCCACGCCGTACGCGGCGGCCGCCGTCAGCCGGCGTCGGAATCCGGTCACCACCAGTGAAATTAGGACGCCACCAATCATGCCGCCCATGGCCAGGGGCAGGCCCAGCAAAGCCAGTCCCGTGCCGCGGGGATCCGCAGGATTCAGGGGTGCGACGTCGGTCAGGCTTACCTTGGGTGCACTGACTGGCGCTACTGCTGCTGCGACGGCCCGCAGGTCTCCGGCGGCCAGCGCCGCTTGTACCGCGGCGGCCTGCGCACCGGCGCCCTGTTGTGCCAGGGCCTGGGAAATGCCGGTGGCAGCCTGGTTCATGATCTGAACAACCACGGGGCTGGCGGCGGAGGCCGTCACCACTTCAACGCCCGAGCCATCCTCGGCAACCACGAACGCGCCATAGGCGGACCGGGTCTCTACGGCGTTGACGGCGGCGGCCCGGTCTCCGGCGGAGTTGATCGCGAAGGCGCCAGACTTCTCGAGCTGGGTGGTCAGCGTGGCTGTGGCCGGGCCGTTGCCTGTGATGACGACGGGAAGGTTGTGAACGCTGGAGGTCACCGTGGGCCATAGGAAGGCCAGCAGGACGACGGCCACAAGAGCTGCTGCCCCCACAGCCGTTGCGAGAGTCAGCCCCCAACGGGTGTGGGGTGGTGTGATGGTTGACATGGGTGCTCCTTGGGGCAGCTCGAAAGAAAACGAATGATCGTTCTTTATTAAGGCAGTTCAGTGCTTCCGTGTCAAGAACGATCGTTCTTTTTTCCTGATAGTCTGCATCACATGCCCCGTGTAAGTGATGAACACAGACAAGCAATGGCCCTGCGAATCGAGCAGGCTGCCTTGGAGTGCGCCCATCGCAAGGGCTTGGCTGTCATGTCCATGGCTGACATCATCGCCGAATCCGGGCTTTCCGCCGGCGCCATCTACGGGTACTACAAGGGCAAGGATGAGATCCTTGCCGCCTTGGCCACTCGTTTGGTTGGTGGCAGGGTGGCCGTCCTGGACCGGATGGCTGCCCGTGTACCCGTGCCCCACCCGGCTGAGGCGTTGCTGGAGTTCATGGACACGGTCTCCGGCCCCATGCGCGACGGCGGACTGGTGGTTCAGATCTGGGGTCTGTCCTCGCATTCGGAATCCATCGGCGCCATCGCCCGCGACTCCTATGACCAGATGGTGGAGCACCTGGCAGGCTATTTGGCTACCTGGTACCGGGAAACCCAGGGTTTGGATGCTGAGGCTGGAATGCGGGCGGCAACGGCAATTCTTCCTGCGGTACTTGCCTTGATGCAGGGCTGGCTTTTTAAGGTTCCCATGGCGGGGACTCGGGACGATGCGGCCTATCTGGCTGCCGTTGCCGCCTTGCTGCGCAATCTCTAGGCACTCACCCACCGCATAAAACCAAGCGTTAAACCAAAAAACCCCGCCGTGGCGGGGTTTTAGTGGAGCCTCCAAACAGAATCGAACTGTTGACCTTTTCATTACGAGTGAAACGCTCTACCAACTGAGCTATGGAGGCCTGTGTCCTGCTACAACCCGAACCGGGTTGACGTGCTGAACACAAGTAACAACTCTAATATGCGCGGGCCTGATGTACAAAATCGGCAGGCCCGCGCTCATGCTTATTTCAGCAACTGGTCCCGGATGCCGGAACCTTGCCATCCACAAAGTAGGCATCCACCGTGGACGTCAGGCATTCGTTGGAGCGGCCATAGGCCGTGTGCCCCTCGCCCTTCCACGTGACAAGAACGCCCGAATCCAGCTGCTTCGCCAGATCCTGCGCCCAGGGGTAGGGTGTTGCCGGGTCCCCGGTGGTGCCAATAACCAGAATGGGGCCGGCCCCCGCTGCAGAGATCGGGGCGGGTTTTCCTGTTGCCTTGTAGGGCCAGTATTTGCAGGTCAATCCCGAGTAGGACAACAGATCGCCAAAGGTCGGTGCGGCCTTCTTCAAGAGTTCGGCTTGTTCGCGCATATGTGCCGTGTCCGAGTTCATGGGGTAATCGAGACAGTTGATAGCCGTGAACGCGGCGGAGGTGTTGGAGTTGTACACGCCGCTTGAATCACGATCGGCGGAGAAGTCGGCCAGCATGAGCATGCCGGAGGCGTCACCGGCAAAGGCCTGCGTCAACGCCCCCTTCAGCGGCTCCCACAAGTCCGTGGAGTACATACCAAAGGCCAAGGCGCCGGTGAACTCGGTGCCCGTCACAACCCGGCCTTCTGGTGTTTGTTGCGGAGTTGCGGCGTAGACGCCGTTCAATTCCTGGATCTGCCCCATGGCGTCATCCACGGTTCCTGACACAGGGCAATCGGTGCCGGTGAGGCAATCGGCAGCCCAGGCCCGCAGCGCGTTTTCAAAGCCAACAGCCTGCCCCATGGACACCCCATCGATATCCAGGGACGGGTCCATCGCGCCGTCAAGGGAGAACTTCCCCACCCGGTCCGGGAACAGCCCGGCGTAGGTTGCGCCAAGTTTGGTGCCGTAGGAGAAGCCCATGTAGTTCAGCTGCTTATCGCCCACGATGGCACGCAAAATATCCAAGTCCCGGGCGGAGCTTACCGTGTCGATGTGAGCCAGCTCAGATCCGGAATTTTTTTGGCATAGTTCCGACTGCTTTTTCGTCTCGGCCTCGGCGGCGGCAAAGCCTGCATCAGTGGAGAGATCGAAGTCTTGCTGCCGGGCGGCATCCGTCTGGGCGTCGTCCAGACATTTCACGCCGGCCGAACGCTGTACTCCTCGTGGATCAAAACCCACCACGTCATAGGCGCCGCGAAGTTTGTCAGAGAAATACGTCTGTGCGCCGTCCTTGACCATGTTCACCCCGGATCCGCCCGGCCCGCCGGGATTGACCAGCATGGCGCCAAGCCTCTTGCCACTGGCCGGCAGCCGGATCGCGGAGAGCTTGATGGAGTCATCGCCGGGCTTTTCATAGTCCAGGGGCACCTTCACCTCGGCACATTGAAAACCGCCGTTGCAGGTGGTCCAGGTGACCGGCTGCGTGTAAAAGTCCTTCAGCTCGGCGGGAACATCGCCCACAATCTCGGCCGAAGCAGAGGTCTCCGTATTCTTCTCCGGAGCCAACACGGAGCAGGAGCTCAGCAAAAGAGCCCCGATGCTGGCCGCAACCGTGAGAATCAGGCGGTGGCGCCGTCGAACATGAGCAGCAGGCATACGGAAGTCCTTCACAGGTTAGAGCAGGCTGACTGCCATGGCCTCAAGGGCCAGCAGCGGGGCAACATTGGTGGTGGTGAGTCGGCGGCGGGCCGCGTTGATGGCGTCCAGCCGCTCGAGAGTGGATTCGGGGCGGGCGCGGGCGGCAAATTCCACCAGCGCCGTGCGCAGTGGTTCATTGACCAGTTCAACCGATGCGGGCCCATCGCCGGACCCTCCCCGGGCGTCCAACTGCAGAACCAACACATCCCGGTAGAAGGACAACAGGTCCGTCAGGGCACGGTCCAGGTGGTCCGTCACGGAACGCTTGGCACGGCGTTTTTGGTCCTCTTCCAAGGCACGGACCTGGCTGCGCAGGGATGGCGGAAGCGTCCCGGTCTCGGGGGCGCCAAGGTTTCGCAGCAACGTGGCCTTTTCAACGGCGTCGCGCTCTTCATTGGAGGAGGCAGCCTCGGCCTGGGCCAATTCCAGCAGGGACGCAGCGGCCATGACTGCAGTGGTGACATCACGCAGGTTCAGCGGGAGCCTGACAGTGGCATCGCGGCGCTCCCTGGCTCCGGAGTCAGTGGCCAGGCGGCGGGCAATGCCAATGTGGCTTTGGGCGGCGCGGGCGGCCGTCAGTGCCAGCTCGGGGTCAATCCCGTCACGGCGGACCAGGAGCGCGGCAACATCGGCCACGGGAGGCAGTCGCAGGGTCAGGGTGCGGCAGCGCGAACGGATCGTGACGAGGACATCGGCAGGGCTGGGGGCACACAGAATCCAGATGGTGCGCGGCGGCGGCTCCTCGATCGCCTTCAGGAGCACGTTCGTGGTGCGCTCTGCCATGCGGTCCGCATCTCCGACGATCATGACGCGCCAGCGAGCCGAGGAGGGGCTGTCGTGCGCCTTGCGCACAAGGGCCCGCGACTCCTCGATCGTGATGGTCGTTTTCTCCGTTGCCACAAAGGTCACGTCAGCATTGGTGCCGCTCATGGTGGTGTGGCAGGCCTTGCATGCCCCGCAACCACGCGCGGCCAGTTCGGGCTGCTCGCACACAAGCGCGGCGGCAAAGGCCAACGCCGCATTGGAACGCCCCGAACCGGGTGGGCCGGTCAAAAGCCACGCGTGCGTAGGGGAGCCGGACTGCGCGGCCCGGCGCAGCTGCGCCACCACGGATTCCTGCCCCTGCAGGTCAACCCAGACGCTCATGAAACGCCAATAAGTGAGGAGACGCGTTCTTGAATTGCTTTCGAGAGCTCCGTGACGGAGCCGTCGGCGGGGAGAACCAAGTAGCGCTGTGGATTTGCGGCGGCCAGTTCCAGGAAGGCAGCGCGAATCGTGGCGTGGAAGTCGTCGGGCTCGGACTCCATCCTGTCCTCCGCAGCTTCCCCAGCGGTTCGGCGTTCGCGGCCCTCGGCAGGGGAGACGTCCAGCAAAACTGTCAGGTCCGGCCAGAGCCCGCTCGTGGCCCAATCGTTGAGCTTGACGATTGCCTCCGTGCCAAGACCGCGTCCGGCACCCTGGTATGCGATCGAGGAGTCTGCGTAGCGGTCACTAATAACAATCTCACCGCGCGCAACGGCCGGTGTAATCACCTGTGTGGCGTGCGCAGCTCGGGCAGCGGCAAAGATCAACGCCTCCGTCTTGGCATCAATCTCTCCCTGGCCGTGTTCGAGCACCAACGATCTCAGCTTTTCGCCCACGGGAGTCCCGCCCGGTTCACGGGTTCGCAAAACTGTGCGTCCGGCGTCGGACAGGGCCTGGGTGAGCAAGGCGGCCTGGGTGGATTTTCCGGCACCGTCGCCACCTTCAAAAGCAATGAAGAGGCCCGGCTGCGCGGCAGTAGAAAGAGTCACTCCACCACCCTACCGGCCCAAGCTGTATGGACCCTTGACCCCGGAACGCGTTGTCCACAAGGGAGCGTCCCAAATATTGAACACCTGTGTCATATTGAGCCCGGCGGCGACGTACGCGGTCTACGCTGGACGGTATGACGCACCAGCCTTCCTCGCATCCCGACAATCTCCACCCCGACACCGTTGTGGTGGCCGCAGGAAGACCCGCGCGCGAGCATGACGCCCCAGTGAACCCGCCGATCGTCCTGTCCTCGACCTATGTGGGCACGGGGACGGTAGTTGATGGAGACAGGGCGTACGGTCGCTACTCGAACCCCACCTGGGATCCGTTGGAAGAAGCACTGTCCCAGCTGGAAGGCGCTACGCTCCCGGGCCTGATCTTCAGTTCGGGCCTTGCCGCGGTTTCCGCCGCCTTGTCCTTGATTCCGGCAGGCGGGATCCTCGTGATGCCGATCCACTCGTATCAGGGTGCACTGGTCATGGCGCAGGAGCTGGAGGCCAAGGGGTTGTTCACGCTGCGGACCGTTGACATCGCCAATAACGATGAGGTCATTGCCGCACTCACCGGGGCAGGGGAGAAGGCTGCGGACATGCTGTGGTTGGAGAGCCCCACAAACCCCATGCTGGAGGTGGCCGACATCCACGGCCTGTGCCGCTCCGCGCAGGCAGTTGGCGCCGTGGTGGTCACTGACAACACCTTCTCAACGCCTCTGGTGCAAAAGCCGTTGGAGCTCGGCTCGGACATCGTGCTGCACTCGGTCACCAAATACCTCTCGGGGCACTCGGATGTCATCATGGGGGCCTTGCTGACCTCAAACCCAGAGCTGCGCAATGCCCTTCTGCACCACCGCTCCATCCATGGCGCCATCGCCGGACCCTTCGAGGCCTGGCTGGCCTTGCGTGGACTGCGCACCCTGGCCTTGCGGGTAGAGCGCTCGCAGGCAAGTGCCATGGAGCTGGCCAGCCGTCTTGACGCGCACGACGGCGTCAGCCGAGTTTTGTTCCCCGGCCTGCCTTCCGACCCCGGTCACCTCAGGGCGCAGGCGCAGATGACCGGCTTCGGCTCGATCCTGTGCATTGAGGTTGAAGGTGGCGAGGCAGTCGCCGAGGCCGTGGTTGAGGCGCTGCGCCTATGGACGCCGGCCACCTCGCTGGGAGGCGTGGAATCACTCATTGAACGCCGCCGTCGGCATGCAAATGAGCCCATCTCCGTACCGGCGAATCTGCTGCGCCTGAGTGTTGGCATTGAAAACGTTGAAGACCTCTGGGCCGATCTGGATCAGGCACTGACCACGGTGACTGCGTCCGAGTAGCGCCCAGGGCGCCGGGTGGGTCTTCCCCGGTGGTGGTGGTCACTTCCATCCATCACGGCGCCCTGTAAGCTTGAAGTGTGCTCACTTTTTTGAACGTTGTAGAGTTTTTCATTCTGGTTGCCCTGGGCCTGGTGGTGCTGGGTATTCAGGTGTGGGCGCTAATCGATTGCGTGCGCACCTCGTCCAGCGATTTTGAGCGTGTTTACAAGAGGACCAAGGGTTTTTGGCTGGCCCTGACCGGCGGTGCCGTGTTCTTCGGCTTCCTGTACATCATTGGTCCGCTCATGACCCTGAGTGTTCCTTCGATTGGCATGGGGCTGATCTTGAGCCTGGCCGGAGCGACGGCAGCTGGCGTTTATCTGGCCGATGTTCGCCCGGCGTTGGTCGAGGTCCGCGGCCGTGGTCGGGGACAGCAAAACCGCGGCTCTTCCTGGTAAGCACCACACGGTATGGCCCGCGTGCACTGATGCCGTCGAGTGTGGCGATCACGCCACCTGCGTGGCAGTTCCCGTCACCGTAATGCCGCCCTGGGCTGGAACACTGGCATGCAAAATGCACGGCCTGCCCACGTGCCGCCCTTGCCGGATAACCAGCGACGCCGGCGTGCGAACAGCCCCTATGGAGCGCAGATAGGCGCCGGTTGACGCGGCGGCCGAACCCGTTGCCGGGTCCTCCCTGATATTTCCAACCGGGAACAAGTTCCGGGATTCGATCTCCAGCGAAACCGGTACGTGATCACCGTCTTTGTCGACCCACATGACTGTGACGGTGCCGGCCCAGCCTTGTTCATCCATCAGAGTTCGCAGGCCCTGCGCATCAAAGGTGAAACTGTCTAAATCCGCCCTGTCACGCACAACGATCATCGGATGCGTGTTTCCGGCAAAGGCCAACTTGGCCGGAAACCCGGGGTGCAGCTGCTCGGCGTCCAGCCCCAGCAAGTCTAATAAGCGTGTCAGTACGGTTGGTGCGATCTCGGTGACGGAGGGTTCAAGGCTCGTGAATGAGGCCGTCATGCCATGCTCGGACGGGGTTGTCTGCAGTACTATTTCACCGGCCTGAGTGGCAAGCGAAAAGGTGCCGGGACCATATTTTTCAGCCAGGGCAACGGCCGTCGCTACCGTGGCGTGGCCGCAAAAAGGCACCTCGGCGCCGGGGGAGAAGTACCTGATACTGGCACTCCTCTTGGCGTCAAGAGCTGTGGTGACAAAAGCAGTCTCCGAGTAGCCCACGTCCCGGGCCACCTCAAGCATTTGTTCATCGCTGAGCTCCATGGCGTCCAACACCACGCCAGCCAAATTGCCGCCTCCGGGGCCATCGGCGAACGCGGCGAGATGGAGAACCTCTGGAATTACTGCATCGCTCATGACCTGCTCCGTTCCTGTTTTCACGTGGTGCGGCACGGCTAGGCTGAGCCTCTCTCCATGGGGTCCGGATCTACGGCAGACCACGCCACGGTCAACTCGCCCAAACGCCAACGGGAGGGTGCGCGCACAACTGGCCATCCGTCGTCGTACATAGCTTTGCACATGCGCAGCCAGCGCTGTCGGTAGCCGAAGGGCGCCAGCGAGGCGCCGGCGAGCCAATGCTTATCCATGGACTGCAGGAATCCGTGGATTTTTTCACCCGGCATGTTGTGGTGGATCAGGGCCTTGGGCAGCCGTTCCGCAACGTCGGAGGGCAGCTCGAAGGCACCAAAACGCATGGAAACGGTTAGCGATTGCGGGCCGTCAACGCCCAGGGCAACCCATGTGCTGCGGCGGCCGATCTCATCGCACGTGCCGTCAACGAAGATGCCAAGCGGTGTCAGGCGGGAACAGACGGTGGCCCAAATAAGGCGGACATCGGCCTCGTCATATTGGCGCAGGACATTGAAGGCGCGCACCATGGTCGCGTTGCCAGGAACCGGAATTTCAAAGCCGCCAACCCGGAAGTCAAGGCCCTCATGTTCTAAATGTTTGGCGATGCGGACGCGTTCGGGCTCAATTTCGATGCCCGTCACGTGGGCACTGGGACATACTGCGTGGATGCGTGAATAGAGCTCGACGGCGGTGGCAGGGGAGCCGCCGTAGCCCAGGTCAACCACCAGCGGGTTTGCTTCCGTGGAGAGTCGCCAGGCCTGTGGGCCGGCCAGCCACCGGTCAACTCGACGCAAGCGGTTGGGGTTGGTGGTGCCGCGAGTGACATTGCCAAATGGTTTGTTGCGCTGGCGCGCCGCCTGTGTTGCGGGGTCGCTGGAGGCACCCTTGACCCGCTGCGCACGTTGAACCACACATCAAGTTTAGGCGCGCCCGCACCAAATCCTGACAGCGGGTGGGCGCTGCTGTGAACAAATGCGCTGAACTCGTGGTGAATTCCACGCATAGCTTCACGGCACGCGGGCGCGTCGTGAAGTAGCCCCGCCGCGTAGCAATTCGGGCCGCCCAGCACCGCCCGGTAGGATGAAAGCATGACTTATACGTTGATTTTGCTACGCCATGGCCACAGTGAGTGGAACGCCAAGAACCTGTTCACCGGATGGGTGGACGTAGACCTGAATGATCAGGGCCGCGCCGAAGCCGCACGTGGCGGTGAGCTGTTGGTTGAGAACAATATTCTCCCCGACGTGCTGTACACCTCACGCCTCAAGCGTGCCATCAACACCGCGAACCTCGCCCTCGATGTTGCTGACCGCGGCTGGATCGACGTCAAGCGCGACTGGCGCCTGAACGAGCGCCACTACGGTGCACTGCAGGGCAAGGACAAGGCCCAGACCCTGGCCGAATACGGCGAGGAGCAGTTCATGGAATGGCGCCGCAGCTACGACACCCCGCCGCCGGCACTCTCCGACGACAGTGAATTCTCGCAGGCCCACGATCCCCGTTACGCGGACTTGGGCGACGCCCTCCCGCGCACCGAGTGCCTTAAGGACGTCCTTGTCCGCCTGCTCCCGTACTGGGAATCAGACATCAAGGTTGACCTGAAGGCTGGCAAGACGGTTCTGGTCACGGCTCACGGCAACTCGCTGCGCGCCCTGGTCAAGCACCTGGACGGCATCTCCGATGAGGCCATTGCGTCCCTGAACATCCCCACGGGCATCCCGCTGGTTTACGAACTCGATGAGAACTTCGCTCCCATCACCCCCGGCGGCAAGTACCTGGATCCGGAAGCAGCAGCAGCATCCATCCAGGCCGTTGCCAACCAGGGCAAGAAGTAACCAACGCTTAAAGTACTAACGACGGCGGGTCACCCTTGATGAAAGGGTGACCCGCCGTCGTCGTTCCCCACGCACTCCCACCCCGAGGAGTGCGGCCCAATGAAAAAATGCGCCCGCCTCCCAAGAATGCGCCCCGTAGACGGGGTTCATTAGTGGGAGGCGGGCGCATTTTTGCAACGCCACCGGGAAAATTAGCTGGCGAGGAAGTCCTCGGGCTGCCATTCGCCGGTGACCAGGTAGGAAACCTTGCGGGCAACGGACACGCCGTGATCGCCGAAGCGCTCGAAGTAGCGGCTGGCCAGGGTGACATCCACAGTGGTGGCCGGGGTTTCCGTCCATTCCGGTGAGGCCATGGTGGAGAACACGCTCTTGTGCAGCTTGTTGATCTCGATCTTGGCCGTGGAAATATCGGCCACGAGTTCCAGATTCCGGGATTCGAGAAGCTCGGAAACCTTGGCGGCAATGATCATGTCCTGGCGGGCCAGCTCGGCGAATGTTTCGGTCAGCTGGGCCGGGATGACGATGTTCGGGAAACGCAGGCGGGTCAGCTGGGCAATGTGCCGGGCCAGATCACCCATGCGCTCAAGCGAAGCACTCATGCGCAACGATCCGACGATCATGCGCAGATCACTGGCAACCGGTCCCTGCAACGCCAAAACGTCGATGGCGCGCTCGTCCAAATCGTTCTGCAGGAAGTCAATGCGGGCGTCCGCGGCGATAACTTCCTGAGCCGCTTGGAGATCGGCCGCGGCAAAGGCTGCAGAGGCCTTGGTAACGGCTTCTCCAACCAGGTCGGAGATCTCGATGAGTCCTTCGCCAATCTGGTGAAGTTCGGCCTGGAAAACTTTACGCACGCGTGTGTCCTTTCATGGGCAGGGCAAAAGGGGCCCTAACTACGTCTCAGCATGACATTCAAAGGTAAACGGGGCAGCACCTAAAGGTGAACGTTAGTTGAACGGGTGCCGCCATGCACCTGTTTTGATCATTTTCGCGCGGGCAGAGCTTAGGCTGGTTCCGTGGATCCCTTGGTAATTGGACTGGTAGCAGGGCTCATTGGCCTGGCCTTGGGCATATTTGGCATGTTCGCGTTCAGTATCAGCGACCGTTCGCGCCGACTCACCCCGGACATTACCGAGCCAACCTTGCCCGACGGCGCTGCAGAGGTGCTTTCCGTGGTTGGTAAGGCCTACATCGTCATTGACACGGTCGACGGCGTGGTGCGCGCAAGCCCGGGCGCCTACGCCTACGGTCTGGTGCGCGGGCACACGCTGGTTCACAAGGAGCTTCTTGACCTGGCCCACCGGGTGCGCCGAGATGGCGTCATTGAGGAAAGGGACCTCATCCTGGCCCGCGGTGCCCTGCCGGCAGCCGCCAAGGTTACGGTCAATTCAAACCACGAAGCGGCCGATTCCGCCGGTTCCAGCCACGCCGAACCCCACACCGTCGCTGACCCCATGGGCGCCCACGGTGCCCCAGGCCAGGGAACCCTTGTCATTCAGGTCCGTGTGGCGCCGCTGACCGAGGAATACATCCTGCTACTGGCGGATGACCGCACCGAGATCGCCCGCACTGAGGCCGTCCGCAATGACTTTGTGGCCAACGTATCCCATGAGCTCAAGACTCCCGTTGGTGCCATTTCCCTGTTGGCGGAGGCGCTCGAGTCTGCGCCGGAGGATCAGGCTACTGTGCGCCGCTTCGCCTCCCATATGATGACCGAGTCGGCCCGGCTGGCGGCTCTGGTCCAGGACATCATCGAGTTGTCCCGGCTGCAGGGCAAGGACGTAGCCCGTGTTGCCACGGAGGTGGACATGAACGCCGTGATTGCCGAGGCCGTGGACCGGACACGGCTGCCCGCGCAGAGCAAGAACATCAAGCTCGCAGTCGGTGCCGCCCAACCGGCCGAGGTTTATGGCGACCAGGCGCAATTGGTGACCGCGCTGCGCAACCTGATTGACAATGCTGTGCGCTACTCGCCGGACAACACCCAGGTGGGCATAGGCCTGCAGGTCAGTGGCGGCGTTGTCTCCGTCAGCATCTCGGATCAAGGCGATGGCCTCTCTCCACAGGAGCAGGACCGAATCTTCGAGCGCTTCTACCGGGTTGATGCCGCCCGCTCACGCCACACCGGCGGCACTGGATTGGGTCTGAGCATTGTCAAACACATTGTGAGCAACCATGGCGGTGAGGTGACATTGTGGTCGGCCCCGAAGATGGGTTCAACCTTCACCGTCCGGCTTCCCCAACTTTCCACACCAACGTCCGACGGCGGCACGCACCACCGCGCGCAGCGGCACCACGGCTTGATCTAAAGGAGCGCAACGAGCGTGAGCAGAATCTTGATTGTTGAAGACGAGGAGTCCATCAGCGACCCCCTGTCATTCCTTCTTGGCAAAGAGGGGTATGAGGTGCAGGTCGTGGACAACGGCCTGGACGCCCTCGTGGAATTTGAACGCAACGGTGCCGATTTGGTCCTGTTGGACCTGCAGCTGCCCGGTATGAGTGGCACCGAGGTGTGCAAGCACTTGCGCCAGCGCTCCAGCGTGCCCATCATCATGCTGACGGCCAAGGATTCTGAGATTGACAAGGTAGTGGGGCTGGAATTGGGTGCGGATGACTACGTGACCAAGCCCTATTCTTCCCGTGAGCTGATCGCGCGGATTCGTGCCGTGCTGCGGCGCCAGGCGGAACCGGAAGAGCTCATGGATTCCACGGTGCATGCCGGTCCGGTCCGCATGGATGTGGAGCGTCATGTGGTGAGTGTCCTCGGCGACACCGTGGCGTTCCCCTTGAAGGAATTCGAGCTGCTCGAAATGTTGCTGCGCAATGCGGGCAAGGTTCTCACCCGTGGCCAGCTGATCGATCGGGTCTGGGGATCGGACTACGTGGGCGATACCAAGACGCTCGATGTGCACATCAAACGATTGCGCAGCAAGATCGAACCCGATCCGGCGGCTCCGAAGTTCCTGGTTACAGTGCGCGGCTTGGGTTACAAGTTCGAGCCCTAAGCCCTTCGTCGTTTTTACAGGCGTCCCTGGCAGCCGGAGTGTTTTTGGCGAAGCGTCGTCGTACGGCCAGCCATCAGCAACAACTCCATTTGGCTACATACACAACAAATTGCTCGCCAATCCTGAGGTGGTCAGGACGTTGTGGGGACAAAAAAGTGGGGCCCGTTGCAGTCAAGCAACGGGCCCCACTTTTGTGCCTGCTTACGGAGCAGTGGTCGCCTCAGCGCTGTGCTCGGCATCTGCAGTTGCTGATGCTGTTGCTTCTGCGGTGGCCTCGACGCTCGGGGCCTGGGTGGGAAGCGACTTGTTGTATTCCTTGAGTGTTCCGTTCATGACGGGAACCTGCAAGGTAGCCGATTCGCTGGAGCTACCCGAGGTGCGCAACTCAACGGTTTCAACGGCGCCGGGGGCGCTGGCTACCGTGCTCAGGATGGAGCTGTCGGCGGTGCTGTTCAGGACTGTGGGGGCTCCGGGCTTGACGGTGATCTCCGTCTGAGCTCCCTGAGCACCACTAATGGTCAAGGTGATGTCGGATTCTGATTGGTTGTAGAACGTTCCGGTCACGCGGCCCGGACCGTCAGCGGCTTCGGCAACGATCAGCACGTTGCGCAATTCCAGCTGGCCCATGTCAAGGCGGACACCGTCCGATGCCGAGTACACGCGGGTGGTGCTTTGCTCGTTGATGGCACTGCAACCGGTGAACGCCATGGCGCCAATGCCGATGGCTGCAATCAGGCTCAAGCGTTGCGCTCGTTTGGTACCGCGGATGCCGGCAGCGATTCTCACGTCAGTAACTCCTCATGGAAAAGACAAAATATCTTTGTCCAGCTTATCCATAATTGCGGCAAATGTGCGCTTCGGTGCTCAAGCGGGCAACTTTGTTGCTGGCGCGGTCACCGGTGAGATGCATCCCAACAGCCAATAGTCAAGGGGGTGGGTAATCTCCAATTGTTGGAACAATTGCGCGGTCAGCGTAGTTTCTGGACCTCTGACCTGCGGAAACTCAAGGGAGTGGAGAGTTAACCGTGGTAAACTAGGAGTATTGGAAAGGGAGAATCCACATGCTTTTTGAGGTCGGCGAGACAGTAGTTTACCCACATCATGGTGCGGCAAAGATCGAAGAGATCAAGATGCGCACCATTCGCGGGGAAGAGAAAATGTATCTCAAGCTCAAGGTTGCCCAGGGGGATCTTACGATCGAAGTTCCCGCTGAGAACGTTGACCTTGTGGGAGTGCGCGATGTCGTAGGCAAGGAAGGCCTGGAGCACGTTTTCGACGTTCTTCGTGCAGAGTTTACGGAGGAACCCGCCAACTGGTCCCGCCGTTACAAGGCAAACTTGGAAAAGCTTGCTTCCGGTGACGTAATCAAGGTTGCAGAAGTTGTTCGCGACCTCTGGCGCCGTGATAACGATCGCGGTGTTTCTGCCGGTGAGAAGCGTCTGCTGGCAAAGGCCCGTCAGATCCTGATTTCGGAACTTGCCTTGGCTGAGAAAACAGACGAAGACAAGGCCTCCGAGGTTCTTGACGAGGTTTTGGCTTCATAGCTTCCATCCTCGAGAGCCCCTGTACCGTCCGGTATGGGGGCTTTTTCGCGTCTTCTTCGAAGTTGATCTCGACAGCACAACGCATGCGCACGCGCAGCGCGCCCTAGCTGCACCCGGGGCGGACTAAAGTGGAGTCCATGACTGAGGTGAAGGACGGCTCGTGCGCCGTCGTGGTGGTTGCAGCTGGATCCGGGCAGAGACTCGGACACGGGGTACCTAAAGCACGCGTGCCGCTGGGCGGGCACGCCATGCTGGTTCATGCCGTCCGCGGCGTGATCAAAGCTGGCGTGGCTGCGCAAATTTGTGTCGCCATCCCGGCAGACGATCCAGAGTTGGACGCCATCTGCCGGAACGTGGGTGCCGAGGCCGCCACAGCCGGTGTTCTCTTCACCATCGTGGAGGGTGGCGCGGAGAGATCGGCATCCGTGAGCGCAGCCCTTGAAGCGATCGCCACCGGGATCACTACCGTCATGATTCACGACGGTGCCAGGCCGCTCACGCCGTCGGGCGTTTTCAACCGTGTGGCCGGAGCCTTGCGCGACGGCGCCTCCGCGGTGATCCCGGCGTTGGCCGTCACCGACACCATCAAAACCGTTGTCCCCGCCAGCCTCCCCGCCACGGGAGCCGGCCTGGAAAAGGTCGTTGACACTCCGCCACGCAACCAACTCCGTGCCGTGCAAACGCCGCAGGGGTTCCAGTTGGAGACGCTGCGCCGGGCTCATGAATACCTGTCGACGCTGGATGCCGCGGCGGCCTCGCGCATCACTGATGACGCCATGCTCGTGGAAGCCCTGGGCGAGGTGGTCTTTGTGGTGCAGGGATCAACCCACAGCCTGAAAATCACCACACCCATGGACTTGTTGTTGGCCGAGGCCATGTTGGCAGGGCCGCTGCGTCCGCGCTGGATTGAAGGTTAGGCCCATGATGTTGCCCCGTACCGGAATTGGTGTCGACATTCACGCGTTCGCATCCGAGGACAGCCCCGCGCCGCTGTGGCTCGCAGGTCTCCTCTGGGAAGGCGAACGCGGCCTGAGCGGCCATTCGGACGGCGATGCCGTGGCCCATGCCGCCGCCGATGCCTTGTTTTCCGCAGCGGGGGTGGGTGATCTTGGTACCCACTTTGGCACCGACCGCCCTGAATACCAGGGCGCCTCAGGTGTTCGGCTGTTGGCCGAAGCTGCCCGAATTGTGCGTGCGGCAGGCTTTGAGATTGGCAACATCGCCGTGCAATTTGTGGGCAATCGGCCCAAATTCAGTCCACGCCGTCTCGAGGCAGAGGCGGCACTCAGCGAAGCCGCCGGAGCGCCCGTCTCCGTCAGCGCAACCACGTCCGACGGACTCGGCTTCCCCGGCCGCGATGAGGGGATCACCGCCTACGCCACGGCATTGGTGGTTGCCCGTGCACCCCATGACGCTGGGCAACGGGATAACCTAGAGCCGTGACCCTGCGCTTCCATGACTCTGCCTCCGCCGCCGTACGCGACTTCGTCCCGCTCAAAGAGGGGCGGGCTTCGCTGTACTACTGCGGCGCCACGGTCCAAGGCGAGCCACACATTGGCCACGTCCGTTCCGCCCTTGCCTTTGACCAGCTGACCCGCTGGTTGCAGACCAGCGGCTACGAGGTCACAGTAGTGCGCAACGTGACGGACATTGACGACAAGATCCTGGTTAAGGCTGCCGAGAACAACGAGCCCTGGTGGGGACTGGCTTACCGTTTTGAGCAGGCTTTTGCCGACGCTTACGCGGCCCTTGGCATTCTCAAGCCCACGTATGAACCTCGCGCCACGGGCCACATCCCCGAAATGCACGCGCTGATCGCCACGCTCATTGAGCGCGGCCACGCTTACCCGGCACTGGATGATTCCGGCGACGTCTACTTCGATGTCCGCTCCTGGCCGGCCTACGGCTCCTTGACCAACCAAAATATTGACGACATGCAGGCCGCGCCCGACGCCGATCCGCGCGGCAAGCGCGATCCCCGCGACTTTGCGCTGTGGAAAGGTCACAAGGACGGCGATCCCGAGACCGCCCGTTGGGACTCGCCGTGGGGCGCCGGCCGCCCCGGTTGGCACCTTGAGTGCTCCGCCATGGTCACCAAATACCTTGGCACTGAGTTTGACATCCACGGTGGCGGGCTCGACCTGCGCTTCCCGCACCACGAAAATGAGATGGCCCAGTCGCAGGCTGCGGGCCACGGCTTCGCCAACTTTTGGATGCACAACGGCATGGTCACTTACCAGGGTGAAAAAATGTCCAAGTCCATCGGCAACACGATCAACCCGCGCGAAATGCTTGAAATTGCCCGACCCTTGGTGGTCCGTTACTACTTGGGTCAGGCCCACTACCGTTCCGTGCTGGACTACCGTCCGGGCTCGCTCGAGGAGGCCGCGGCCGCCGTCGAACGCATTGAGACGTTCGTGAATGCTGCCCTTGTCAAGGTTCACCCTGACGGATCCTTCGGCCAATCGGGCAACATCGAGTTGCCCTCAGCCTTCCGTGCCGCAATGGACGATGACCTGAACATCCCCGCCGCTCTTGCCGTTCTTCACGAGACAGTTCGCGCAGGAAACACCGCGCTGGCCGGCAATGACAACGGCGGGGCAGCGGCGGCATTGGCATCAGCCGTGGCCATGACATCTGCCTTGGGCATCAATCCGCTGGACGCGCAATGGCAACAAGGCGGTGGTTCAGGGGCTGAGTTGGCGGCGCTCGACGTGCTGGTCAAGGCACAGCTGGATGCTCGGGCTCAGGCCCGGGCCGAGAAGAATTGGGCGGAATCGGACCGGATCCGCGACACCCTGGCCGCGGCCGGCGTCGAGATTGCGGATTCCGCCACCGGCTCCACCTGGTCGCTCAAGCGCTAGCCACTCAGACGCCGCACTCACCAAACGTCCGTTTTCGCAAAGCGCTCTCGCACTCACCGCAGGCCGAGCGGTGAGAATGCGCACTTTTTCGGCTCTGCACCCCGAAATTTGTGTTCAGGCCGTAAGCTGGTAGCTACGGGTCTTTTGTTTCCCGTAATCTTGCGTGCCTAAAAGCGCATGCGACTAGATTTGATTTGACGAACTTCGGGGCCATGGAAACACAGGGCGCCGCACCAATCGTAAGGGTTTCACCATGGCCAATGATTCACACCGCGGGGCAGTACGCAAGCTCAAGAAGGGCCCCAGCGTCGGCACAGGCGGCCATGGCCGGAAGGCTCTTGAAGGCAAGGGCCCCACTCCCAAGGCTGCCGAGCGCACCTACCACAAGGCATACAAGAACCAGGAGCTGGCCGAGCGTTCAGCCGCCAAGCGCGGTGCCGGCACCAGCAACTCCCCGCGCCGCAACAGCGGTCCCAAGGGCAAGGCTACCGAGGAGCTCGTGACCGGCCGTAACTCGGTCGTCGAGGCGCTGCGCGCGGGCATTCCCGCCAAGGCCCTCTACGTTGCTGTCCGCGTAGACATGGACGAGCGCGTTCGCGAGTCCATCAAGCTGGCTACCGCGCGCGGCATCCCGCTGTTGGAAGCCCACAAGCCGGAGCTGGACCGTCTCACCGAAGACGCCATCCACCAGGGCCTGGTTCTGCAGATTCCTCCGTACGAATACGAGGACGCCGTTGATACGGCCAGCGAGATCATCGCCAAGTGGAAGAAGGGCCATATCGCCAACGCGCCGCTCATCGTGGCACTTGACGGCATCACCGACACCCGCAACCTTGGTGCCATCATCCGCAGCGTTTCCGCTTTCTCCGGCCACGCCGTGATTGTCCCGGAGCGCCGCAGCGCCGGTGTGACGGCCGCTGCCTGGAAGACCAGCGCCGGTGCCGCCGTGCGCGTGCCCGTTGCCAAGGCTCCCAACCTGAACCGCGCCATCGGCGCGTTCCAGAAGATGGGCTTCTTTGTCCTGGGGCTCGACGGCGACGGCGACGTTGCGTTGCCCGATCTCACCTTGGCTCAGGAGCCGGTGTGCATCGTGGTCGGCTCTGAAGGCAAGGGCCTGTCCCGTCTGGTGCGCGAAAACTGCGACCAGATTGTCTCCATCCCGATCAACTCCGCCATGGAATCCCTGAACGCCTCCATGGCAGTCGGCATCAGCCTGTACGAGATCTCGAGGCAACGCGCGGTCAAGGCGTAACCATGCCGGAAACCGTGGTGGAGGCCATCAGTACGCTGGGGGCGGCTTTGTCGCGTCATTTTCCGTTGGGAGTCAGTGACGTTCCCAATGACGGTCCCGGTCATGCAGCCAATGTTGCTGTCTATGCTCCTGCTCACCGAAACGTGGTGCTGTGTTTTCAGGGCCCCGGGGATGTCTGGAAGGCGGTGCTGCTGCCTGACAAGACCGACGGCGTGCACCACGTTTTCGTGGAGGACATGCCCGTTGGCACCCGCTACGGTTTCTACACCGATCTCGAGGCAACCCGCGAGGAATTGCTGCTGATCGACCCCGAGGCCGTGCAGCTTTTGTTGGACCCTCATGGACGCTACATCGACCAGTCTGAACGTCCTGACGGAGCGGAAAGTTACCTCTCGGTGCGCATGGACTCCGGTTTCGACTGGGGCACCGTGGCCAGGCCCAACACCCCGTGGCGTGAAACCGTCATCTATGAGGCGCATGTGCGCGGGCAGACAATGCTGCACCCGGATATTCCCGAAGAAATTCGTGGAACGTACGCCGGCATGGCTCACCCCGTCATGATTGCGCACCTGAAGGATCTGGGCGTGACAGCCGTCGAGCTTTTGCCCGTTCACTTCCACATTGACGAGCCGCATTTGCACGGCACCGGGATGAGCAACTATTGGGGCTACAACACCCTTGGTTTCTTTGCTCCGCATGTGGACTACGCCAGCGCCGAGGCGCGCGAGGCCGGTCCTGCCGCGGTCCAGGCAGAGCTCAAGGGCATGATCAAGCTGCTGCATATGGCCGGCATCGAGGTCATTCTGGACGTGGTGTACAACCATACGGCTGAGGGTGGCCGGGGCGGCCCGTCGTTGAGCTGGCGCGGTTTGGCTGAAGAGCAGTACTACCGGATGCGTGACGGCCAGTACTACGACACCACAGGCTGTGGCAACACCTTGAACTTTGGAAATGCACAGGTCATGAAAATGGCCTTGGATTCATTGCGGTACTGGGTCGAAGAGTTCCACATTGACGGGTTCCGCTTTGACTTGGCCGTCTCGCTGGCCCGCAACGGTGAGCATGAATTCGATAATCAGCACCCGTTTTTGTTGGCGGCGGCCGCTGACGGTGTGCTCTCTTCAACGAAGCTCATCTCGGAGCCGTGGGATGTTGGCTACGGGGGTTGGCAGACAGGCAACTTCCCCACGGGATGGGCGGACTGGAACGATTCTTTCCGCGACACCCTGCGCGAAGTGTGGCTGACTGATCGGGCCACCATGCTCGCGGGCTACCACCACAACGGGCTGGCCAAGTTTGGCGACGCCTTGGGCGGCTCGGCACAGCTGTTTGCCGATTCCGGACGCAGCCGCATGGCCTCGATCAACTTCATCACGGCTCATGACGGCTTCACGCTGGCTGACCTGACGGCCTACAACTACAAACACAATCTGGACAACCAGGAAGAAAACAGGGACGGCACCGGCAACAACCGCAGCTGGAACCACGGTGTTGAGGGTATTACCAACAACAAGACTGTCCTGGCCCAGCGGGCACGAAGCAGCCGTAACTTGATGGCCACCATGCTGATGGCGCTCGGCGTGCCCATGCTTACCGCGGGTGACGAGTTGGGTCGCAGCCAGGGCGGAAATAACAACGTTTACTGCCAGGACAATGAGATCGCCTGGGTTGACTGGTCCATGGACGAGGAAGCGAAAACAATGCTGGCCGCCACGCGTCGCCTGCTGAAGATTCGTAAAGACTTCCTGGCCGCCCAGCCCAGCAGCTATCCCACCCGTGGCGGGCAATCCTTCATTCACTGGTATGGCGCCGATGGTCGCCCCATGTCGCCCGAGGAATGGAAGAACCCGCACGAACGTGTTCTGACCATGCTCATGGGTTCGCCCGATGGCAAGGTCGACGGCTTGGTTGTTTTCAACACCGGCATCACCAATGAGGACGTGGTCCTGCCTGCCAATCCGCGTTTTGTCCACGAGCCTGCGGATTCACAAGCTCTGGAATCGGCGGGAGTGGAGTCAGCTGAGACGGACGCTGCTCAGGCGCCCGAACCGCGGCCCTACATGTTGCGGATGACCACCGCCGAGCCCTCTCTGACGGACGACGGCGAACCCTCCTTCCGCCTGCCTCGTACCATCCCTGTGGTCAAGGCCGGCGAGACGGTGCGAGTCGACGCCAACACGGTGCAGATCTACCGAAACGATCTACCGGCCAAGTAGCCGCCACCCCTCGTTGGGCGAGTGGCCCTCCGGTGATCGAGCTTGTCGAGACCCAGGTCTCGACAAGCTCGATCACCGGAGCACTATGCCGTCGTGATGAGTCCCAGCTCTGCCGGATTTGCCAGTGCGGCATGGCGGGGGAGTACCTGGACGCCGTAGCCAAAGTTCCCAGACCGGTCGATCATGAGTTCGGCGGAGAACTGGTAGCGGCCGGACGTGGCATCCTTCGCGGGAGTAACCTCGTCCAAGGGAATGCTGCGGGTTTCGCTGAGGTCATCAGTGTCGCCAGCGGTGCCATAGACAACGCTGACCTGCACATCGCTGGGATTCAGCTGCCCCAGGTCCACATGGGCGCGAACCTGCAAAGATTCCCCAATTTGGGGTTCGTCCTGAAGGCCATAAGATTCCACATGTTCCACAGTGACCTCATGCCATGCAGGCCGGACATGATCAATCCACGCCGCCAAGTTCCTTGTTGCGGCGAAGTCGTCGGCACGGGCCAACCGGCCGGCAATGGCAGCGGGCTGGTACAAGCGCTGCACATATTCGGCCACCATGCGGTCGGCCGAGACCTGAGGGCCAAGGTGCGCCAGCGTGTGCTTGATCATCGAAATCCAGTGCGAGGGAAGAGTGCCGTCGTGTGGCTGGGAAGGCCCGGCCGCCCCGGCGGCCGCAGCCACCACTTCACCATAGAACCGCGGTGCCACCTGTGTTTCGAGCAACTCGTACAAGGCAGAGGCCTCAATATCGTCGCGTTCCTCATCGCTCGTTCCGGCATTGGCCGTGGGGATCGCCCAGCCGTTTTCGCCGTCGTACATTTCATCCCACCAGCCATCCATGACTGACAGGTTGAGTGAGCCGTTAATGGCCGCCTTCATACCGGAAGTGCCGCAAGCCTCCAGCGGCCGCAGCGGGTTGTTGAGCCAAACGTCGCACCCCGGGAAGAGCGTGCGGGCCATGGCGATGTCGTAGTTGGGCAGGAACACAATCCGGTGGCGAACCTCCGGGTCGTCTGTGAACTGGACCAGGTCCTGAATCATCTTCTTGCCGGCATCGTCGGCGGGGTGTGACTTTCCGGCGATGATGATTTGGATGGGGTGCTCGGGGTGCAGCAGCAGCGCCTTGAGCCGGGCAGGGTCGCGCAGCATCAGGGTCAATCGCTTGTACGTGGGTACGCGTCGGGCAAATCCGATCGTCAATACGTCCGGGTCCAGAACCGCATCCGTCCAGGCGAGCTGGGCATCGGCGGCGCCGCGCTTTTTCCATGAGGCACGCAGGCGGGCACGAGCGTCCTCCACCAAGGCTGAACGCAATCGGCGGCGAAGAGCCCAGACGTCCTCATCGCTCACGTCATAGACCTTGGACCAGTCGGGCCCGTCCAGCACCTCGGCACCAAACCGGTCCCGGGCCAAGGCAGCCAGCTCCGGGTCAACCCAGGTCGGCACGTGGACACCGTTTGTGACCGAGGTGATCGGCACATCCTCTTGGTCAAAGCCTGGCCACAGTCCTGCGAACATGCCCCGAGAGACCACTCCGTGGAGCTTGGCCACGCCGTTGGCACGCTGAGCCAGGCGCAGCCCCATGACGGCCATGTTGAAGACCTCGGAATCACCGCCGTCGTAGTTTTCCGCACCGAGCGCAAGGATTTCCGGCACCGGGACCCCGGGCGCCAGTTTGCCGGCAAAGAAGTGCTCGATCATGCTGCGCGGGAACCTGTCGATCCCGGCGGGAACGGGCGTGTGAGTGGTGAAAACGGTCGACGCGCGGCCGGCCGCAAGCGCCTCGCTCCAGGACAACGGGGATTCCGTCGCAGCCGGGTCCATCAGTTCGCGGATGCGCTCGATCCCCAGGAATCCTGCGTGGCCTTCGTTGGTGTGGAACACCTCGGGTGCGGCAGTTCCGGTGAGGCGGGCGTAGACGCGAAGCGCCTTGACTCCGCCCATGCCCAGCAACAGTTCCTGCGAGAGCCGGTGGTCGCCGCCGCCTCCGTAGAGCCGGTCCGTGACGCCGCGGGCGGCGTCGTCATTCTCGGCAACGTTGGAATCCAGCAGCAGCAGGGGCACGCGGCCCACATCGGCGCGCCAAATATTGGCTCGCAGCAACCTGTCACCGGGCAGCGGGAGCTGAATCTGAATCGGAGTGCCGTCCGCCTCACGCAACAAGGTCAGTGGCAAGGCGTCGGGGTCCAGCAGAGGGTAGCTTTCCTGTTGCCAGGCGTCCTTCGAGAGTGATTGCTTGAAGTAGCCGGCCTGGTAGAGCAGTCCGACGCCGATCAGCGGCACCCCGAGGTCGGATGCGGACTTCAGGTGGTCACCTGCCAGAATGCCCAGGCCGCCGGAATACTGGGGGAGTACCTCGGTAATACCAAATTCAGGGGAGAAGTAGGCGATGCATTCCGGTGCGCCGGCCCCGAGGCCCTGGTACCAGCGGGGTTCGGTGAGGTATCTGCTCAGGCTTTCTTCGGCGGCGGCGACGCGGGCAACTACATCGGGGTCGTGGGCCAGTTCCTGTAGCTGTTCTCGCGACATGGACGCCAGCATGGCCAAGGGGTCGCGTCGAGATTTTTCCCAGAGCTCGGGATTGAACGATTCAAACAGCGTTCGGGTGGGCAGATGCCACGACCAGCGCAGGTTGGTGGCCAGCCTGGTCAGGGCGGAAATCTGGGCAGGGACGACGGTGCGGACTGTAAATCTGCGAATTGCCTTCATGCCGGTCACCCTAACCCAAGTTCTGCGAACGTTTACAGCACTTGTGAAAAAATGCCCATTCATTACGCGGGCACGGGACACAAGCGTCTAAATCGCGCGCGTGTGACGCCCCAACGCGCCGATATGGCGGAAGACCTTAGCAATCCGGGCAGGGAGTCGCTAACGTCATGTCTGTGACTAAATTCAAGCATTCACCCACAGCGTCAGCCGCAGCATCCTCCCAAGGCTCAGCCGCGGCTGAGCCCTCGGACCCGCAGCAAGGTTTGCGGTTTGGACGTATTCCTGTCACGAACGTCCAGCCCGTGTTGGAAGACGGAAAATTCCCGGCCAAGGGCGTTCGGGGTGCCGATGTCCGGGTGAGTGCCGTGATTTTCCGTGAAGGCCACGATGTTTTGGGTGCCACCGCCGTCCTGTTTGCCCCGGATGGCAGCGAGGCGCAGCACGCAAGGCTCAAGCCGGGTGCAAAGGGCACCGATTCATGGGAAGGCGTGTTGACTCCGTCTTTCGAAGGCAACTGGAGCTTTGCCGTAGAGGGGTGGACTGATCTCTACGCCACCTGGGCTCACAACGCACAGGTCAAAATCAATGCCGACGTCGATGTGGACGTCATGCTGGCCGAAGGTGCGCTGCTCCTGGGCAACGCGGCCAAGGCCGCGAAGGAAACCGCACCTGAGGCTGCCAAGGTATTCAAGCATGCGGCGAACACCCTGACAGATACGTCCCTGAACGTCAACGACCGCCTGGCCGCCGGAACCGGCCGTGAGGTTCGCACCGCCGTCGCGCTCTTCCCACTGCGGGATTTGGTGACACGCAGCAGGTCCTTCCCGCTGCTGGTTGAGCGAGACGCTGCCGGACGCGGCGCTTGGTACGAATTCTTTCCGCGCTCGGAAGGCGCCTACCGCAATCCTGAATCCGGTGAATGGACCAGCGGAAACTTCCGCACGGCCGTGAACCGGCTGCAAGCGGTCGCAGACATGGGCTTCGATGTGTTGTACCTGCCGCCCATCCACCCCATTGGCACCATCAACCGCAAGGGACCCAACAATTCACTGACCACGCGCCCGGGAGATCCCGGATCGCCATGGGCCATCGGATCGGCGGATGGTGGACATGACGCGATCCATCCGGAGCTGGGATCATTCGAGGACTTTGACGCCTTCGTGGCCGCAGCGAATGAGCTGAACCTGGAGATTGCCCTGGACCTGGCGCTTCAGTGCGCTCCCGATCACCCATGGGCGCAGGCGCACCCCGAATGGTTCACCACGCGGGTTGACGGCACCATCGCGTACGCGGAAAATCCGCCGAAGAAGTACCAGGACATTTATCCGCTGAACTTTGACAATGATCCGGCGGGACTTTCACACGAGATTTTGCGCATTGTGCGTTTGTGGGTTGACCGCGGCGTCCGTATTTTCCGTGTGGACAACCCCCACACCAAGCCTGTCTGGTTCTGGGAATGGCTCATCGGCACCATCAACGCCGAACGCCCCGACATCGTATTTTTGGCCGAAGCCTTTACCCGACCGGCCATGATGGCGGCCTTGGGCAGGGCCGGTTTCCAGCAGTCGTACAGCTACTTTACGTGGCGCAACACCAAGGCTGAGCTGGAGGAATACCTCGTCCACGTCAGCCGCGAATCGGCCGGCTACTTCCGCCCCAATTTCTTCGTCAACACCCCGGACATCCTCACCGAGTACCTGCAATATGGTGGACCTGCGGCATTCAAGATCCGCGCCATCCTTGCCGCCATGGGCAGTCCGCTGTGGGGCATGTATGCCGGGTATGAACTTTTCGAGCATGTGGCCCGCCCGGGTTCTGAAGAGAACATCGACAACGAAAAATATGAGTTCAAGGACCGTGACTTTGCCGCAGCGGAAGAGCAAGGAAAATCCTTGGCGCCCTTCGTGACAAAGCTGAACAAGATTCGCCGCGAGCACCCGGCCCTGCTTGATCTGCAAAACCTAAGCCTGCATGAGAGCTCCGACGACGCCACCCTTGTGTTCAGCAAACACAAGCACATCGCCTCCACCGCGGATGAACCCGCACGCAAGGACACCGTCATCGTGGTGATCAACGTTGACCCGCACAGCATGCGTGAAGGCCAAGTCACCCTGGACCTTGACGCTCTCGCGCTTGACGGGCTTTCCTCGGACGGAACGTTCATTGTGGACGATCTCGTCACGGGGGCAACGTGGAACTGGGGCAAGAAGAATTACTTCCGTCTGGATGCACACATGGAACCTGCTCACATCTTGCACATCAGGCGCTAAAAGATGGCCTTTCCCAATACCAATAGTGCACCGCAGTTCAACCTGAACGCGCCTGGGCTGGCCCACGATCCGCACTGGTATCGGAAGGCCGTGTTCTACGAGGTCCTGGTCCAAAGCTTTGCCGACGCAAACGGTGATGGTTCGGGCGATTTTTCGGGGCTGATCTCCCGCCTGGACTACCTCCAATGGCTGGGCATCGATTGTCTGTGGTTGCCGCCGTTCTTCGATTCGCCCTTGCACGACGGCGGCTACGATGTTCGTGACTTCAGGGCCGTCATGGAAACGTACGGAACAATTTCAGATTTCAAGTCGCTCGTGACCCAAGCCCATGAGCGGGGCATGCGGATCATTATCGACCTGCCCATGAACCACACCTCGGATCAGCACCAGTGGTTCAAATCCTCCCGGGCGGATCCCGATGGTCCCTTCGGCGATTTCTACATGTGGAGCGACACTACCGAGCTGTATAAGGACGCGCGGGTCATCTTTGTCGACACCGAGGACTCCAACTGGTCCTTTGACCCGATCAGGCGCCAATTCTTCTGGCACCGTTTCTTCAGCCACCAGCCGGATCTGAACTTTGAGAACCCTGCTGTCCGCGAGGCCATCTTTGAGGTGGTGCGATTCTGGCTGGAGCAGGGGATCGATGGTTTCCGTGCAGACGCCATCCCCTACCTTTATGCCGAGGACGGCACCAACTGTGAGAATCTCCCGGCCACGCATCACTTTTTGCAGGAACTGCGCGCCATGGTGGACTCAGAATTCCCCGGACGAATCATCATCGCCGAGGCCAACCAGATGCCCCATGAGGTTGTCGACTACTTCGGCACGCCGGAAGATCCCGAATGCCACATGGCGTTCCATTTTCCCATCATGCCCCGCCTCTACTACGCTCTGAGGGATCAAAAAGCCGCGCCAATTATTGACACGATGGCCACCACACCGGAGATTCCTCGCGGTGCGCAATGGGGGACTTTCCTGCGTAACCACGATGAGCTGACGCTGGAGATGGTCACGCCCAATGAGCGCGAGGCAATGCTCGGGTGGTACGCCCCGGATTCACGCATGCGCGCCAACATTGGTATTCGACGACGGCTGGCCCCGTTGCTGGATAACTCACGAGCCGAAATGGAGCTCATTAACGCCCTGTTGTTGGCTCTGCCGGGCAGTCCCTTCTTGTATTACGGGGACGAGATCGGCATGGGGGACAATATCTGGCTGGATGACCGCGACGCGTCCCGCACACCCATGCAATGGAATCCGGACCGCAATGCCGGCTTCTCCCACGTCGATCCAGGCAAACTGTATCTGCCCGTTGTGCAATCGCTGGTGTATCACTACAACCATGTGAACGTTGAGGCGCAGACGGCCCACACAAGTTCCCTGCTGCACTGGAACAAGCAGATCCTGAGGGTTCGCAAGGCCCATCCAACCTTTGGGCTGGGGCGGTACGAGAACGTACCGTCCACCCATGAATCGGTTCTGGCGTTCCTGCGCGTTCTGCCCGTGGGTAACGAGGAAAGCGAAGAGCCCGAATCCATCCTTTGCGTCTACAACCTCTCCCAGCACCCATCCGCCACCACACTTGATATTCCTTCACTGGCTGGCCGTGGCCTGCGCGATATTTTTGGCGGCGACATTTTCCCCGGTATCGAAGGAGACGGTCACCTGACCCTGACCCTTGGATCATACGATTTCTTTTGGCTCAGGGTGCGTT
This sequence comes from Arthrobacter alpinus, assembly GCF_900105965.1. NCBI lineage: Bacteria > Bacillati > Actinomycetota > Actinomycetes > Micrococcales > Micrococcaceae > Arthrobacter > Arthrobacter alpinus. Next base: position 2,793,334 of record NZ_FNTV01000001.1, on the reverse strand, counting down.
CGCAGTCCTCCAACGTTCTCTCAAATCAGACGCAGGCCCTGCCTGTGATCGATGGATCGGTGTACGGATACTGATGGCCGCCACGCTCCTGGACCTCCTTGCAGATTGGCTTCCGCACCAGCGCTGGTACCCCCGCAAAGGCAGCGCCGGCATTGGTGCACGGTTGGCTGTTGCCGAACGCTTTGAGCTGCCGTCCCCTGACCCCGATGTCACACTTTTGGTGGTGTTGCTTGCCGTCGATTTCCCGGCTGCCGACGGCACTGGCCCCGAGGACGACGTCGGACAGCGCCTGACGCTGCAGCTTCCGCTGAGTTTTCATAGAGATGGCGCGGCTGTGTTAAATGAGGTGGGTTCTCCCGTTTCTCCTGTTTTCGCCGCTACTGCCGCGATGCAGGGCGGAGAGCTGGGTGCCGTCGCGTCGAGTGATGGATGGCCCGGCGGGCGTGTGCGTGATGGGTTGGCCGATCCCGTCTTCCTGCGAGTCTGGCTTTCAGCCTTGACGGGTTCAGGATCCCTGGCTGGGGAAGCATTCGCCAGTGACGGCAGCGTGCACATATGGCGCAACCCTGAACTCCGGGTCCAGCCAACGGACACCTTGTCCGAGGTTCGAGTGCTCGACTCGGAGCAATCCAACTCTTCTGTCGTTTTCCGCCAGGGCGGACGCGCTCAGATCGCCAAGTTCTTTAGGGTGCTCCACGCCGGGGCGCATCCCGAGGTTGAAGTGGGACGAGCGCTGGCCTCGGTGGCAACCGAAGCCCCTGTCAGCAACGTTCCGACGCTGCAGGCTGTCGTGGAGTACGGCAGCTCAGGCACCATCCTCTGCGTAGTTCACGATTTCATCGAAGGTGCGCAGGATGGGTGGGCGCTGGCCCTGAATGTGGCCGGCTCGGATGCGGACTTCACCGAAAACGCCCATGCAATTGGTGTTGCGTTAGCCCGAGTCCACGCCAATCTGCGTACAGGGATGGGCTCTCATCAGGCCGAAGAATCCGAGGCAAGGGTGTTCGTCGAGGCCATTGCCGCCCGGTTGGAATGGGCCTGGGGCATCGCCCGCCCCGTGGTCGGGCCTTATGACAAACAGTTCCGCAATATTTTGGCTCGGTTGCGCGAAATAGATGTGGTGCCGCAGATTCAGCGAATCCACGGTGATCTGCACCTGGGCCAGCTCGTTCTTAAAGACTCGGCTCAGACACCGGATTGGTTCTTCCTGGACTTTGAAGGCGAACCCCTCCGGCCCCTGCGCGAACGGGCTCGGCCCGACGTGACGATCCGAGATTTGGCTGGCATGCTGCGGTCCTTTGACTACGCTGGCGCCCAAGCCGCCGGTACTGGCGCGCTGACACGCGGTCAAGGCGCGAAATGGGCCAAAAGAAATGCCGATGCTTTCATGGCCGGCTACGAAAGCGGCTCGGGGGAGACGTATTCGCGTAATAGTGCACTTTTCGTGGCATTGTGGCTGGATAAGGCTCTCTACGAGGTTGTATATGAATTGCAAAACCGACCTACCTGGACGTGGGTGCCGGTGAATGCTGTGCGGGAACTGTTTGAATCAATTGAAAGTGGTGTGGACATGGGACTAAATAAAATGGCCCCTCTGGCAGTCAATGCGGGTGTGTTGGCACGAATTTCCGAGGGCACCTATTACGCCCCGCACTCTGTGCTCGGGGCACATTTGGATAGTGACGGATACGTGACCGTGCGTGCACTGCGGCATTTGGCTGAAGCGGTGGACCTGGTTACCGCACAGGGCGTGATTCCCATGACGCACGAGCACGGCGGCATTTGGGTAGCCGTACTGCCGGCTCAAGAGCCGGGGCATGTTCCGGATTACCGCCTCGATGTCACCTACGCAGATGGCGTGCATCGCAGCGACGATCCCTATCGGTACCTGCCAACGGTCGGTGAGCTTGACATGCACCTCATCGCCGAAGGCCGGCATGAAACGTTGTGGACGGTACTGGGTGCGCACGTTCAGCGCTACCACTCCGAATTGGGTGACGTTTCCGGCGTCAGCTTTGCCGTTTGGGTGCCAGCGGTCCAGGCCGTTCGAGTCACCGGCGAGTTCAATGGCTGGGATGGCCGTTCAACTGCCATGCGCAGCTTGGGCAACAGTGGCTTGTGGGAACTCTTTATCCCGGATGTGGCCGCGGGTGACCGCTACAAATTTGAGGTTCTCACCGAGAGCGGTGACTGGCTGGAAAAGGCCGACCCCATGGCCTATGGCACTGAGGTGCCGCCGCTGACGGCCTCGCGTGTTGTTGAATCCAAGTACTCCTTCCAGGACAGCGACTGGATGGCGAAGCGCGCAAAAGGCGATCCGCACAATTCGCCCATGAGCGTTTATGAAGTGCACCTGGGTTCGTGGCGCCCCGGATTGAATTACACAGAGCTCGCCACTGAACTAGTTGACTATGTTCAGGAGCTCGGATTCACGCACATTGAACTCATGCCGGTCTCGGAACACCCCTTTGGTGGTTCATGGGGCTATCAGGTCACCTCGTATTACGCACCCACCTCTCGCTTTGGTCACCCGGATGAGTTCCGTTTCCTTGTGGATTCCCTGCACCAGGCTGGCGTGGGCGTCATCATGGACTGGGTTCCGGCCCACTTTCCCAAGGACGAATGGGCGCTGGCCAATTTCAACGGCGGGGCTCAATACGAGCACGCCAACCCACAACTAGGCGAGCACCCGGACTGGGGAACGCTGATCTTTGACTTTGGCCGCAATGAAGTGCGGAATTTCCTGGTGGCCAACGCGCTCTATTGGATCGAGGAATTTCACATTGACGGGCTGCGGGTTGATGCCGTGGCGTCCATGTTGTATCTGGACTACTCACGCGATGACGGTGCTTGGAGCCCCAACCGCTTTGGCGGCCGGGAGAACCTGGAAGCAATCAGTTTCCTGCAGGAGATGAACGCAACCGCGTACCGGCGCAACCCTGGAATTGTCACCATCGCAGAAGAGTCCACTGCGTTCCCCGGTGTCACGGCCCCAACCAGCGAAGGCGGCTTGGGATTCGGCATCAAGTGGAACATGGGGTGGATGCACGATTCTCTGACGTACATGTCAGAAGACCCGGTTAACCGAGGCTGGCACCACAACCAGATCACGTTCTCGATGGTTTACGCCTTTACGGAAAACTTCCTTTTACCCATCAGCCATGACGAGGTGGTTCATGGGAAGGGTTCCTTGTTGCGCAAGATGCCAGGGGACAGGTGGCAACAGCTCGCCAACCTGAGAGCCTACCTAGCTTTCCAATGGGCGCATCCGGGTAAGCAGCTAATCTTCATGGGGACCGAGTTTGGCCAGGAATCAGAATGGAGCGAAGAACACGGTCTCGATTGGTGGTTGGCAGAGAATCCTTCACACAGTGCAATTCAGACGCTGGTCAAGGATTTGAACCAGAATTATTCAGCCATTCCTGCTCTTCACGAACTGGACAACGTTCCTGAAGGCTTCACCTGGCTCAACGGCGGGGATACAGAGAACAACGTGGTGTCGTTTGTTCGTTGGGACAAAGCAGGCAATCCATTGGTCTGCATCATCAACTTTGCCGGATTGGCTTACGAGGGCTACCGCGTTGGCTTGCCGGCGGCCGGTCAGTGGCAAGAAGTTCTCAACACAGATCTTGCCGTCTACGGCGGGTCCGATGTCAGGAACACCGGACTCTTGGAAGCGGAAGCCCTTCCTTGGGATGGGCAGAGTTCATCTTTGAGGTTGCGGGTTCCGCCGCTGGGCGCTCTCTACCTGGCGCCAGCAGACTACTAGCCGGTAGCTGTACACCTTAACTTCAGCACCTGTTTGCCGTTTGTTCTCACGGCAAACAGGTGCTATTGTTAGTACTCCGCTGAACGAACGGTTCGGATCCGGACAAGACCAAAACAATGACCTCGAAAATAGGTTTTTTTGTTTTGTGTTCAAATGAAAAATTTGAATTTAGTCGAAATCAAGGATTTGACTTCCGAGAATTCATGCGGGTATGATTATGAAGTTGCCCTGGTGCTGATCGTCAAGGATTTACCTGTTGTTTACGGGTTGTTGTTGGTGTGTGGCTGGGTGTGGTTGTTGTTTGAGAACTCAATAGTGTGCCAAGTTTTATTGATACCAATTTATTTATATTGAATTGGTTATTTGATTGGTTGTTGCCGCCCCTGTGGTGATGGCTGATCGTTTAGCTGGTTTCGAATTTAGTGCATGTGTTCATTACCTTTTTCCGGTGTGAATGTGTGTGTCTGTTTAGTTATTAACGGAGAGTTTGATCCTGGCTCAGGATGAACGCTGGCGGCGTGCTTAACACATGCAAGTCGAACGATGAACCGGTGCTTGCACTGGGGATTAGTGGCGAACGGGTGAGTAACACGTGAGTAACCTGCCCTTAACTCTGGGATAAGCCTTGGAAACGAGGTCTAATACTGGATATTGACTTTTCCTCGCATGGGGATTGGTTGAAAGATTTATTGGTTTTGGATGGACTCGCGGCCTATCAGCTTGTTGGTGAGGTAATGGCTCACCAAGGCGACGACGGGTAGCCGGCCTGAGAGGGTGACCGGCCACACTGGGACTGAGACACGGCCCAGACTCCTACGGGAGGCAGCAGTGGGGAATATTGCACAATGGGCGAAAGCCTGATGCAGCGACGCCGCGTGAGGGATGACGGCCTTCGGGTTGTAAACCTCTTTCAGTAGGGAACAAGGCCAGACGTTGTCTGGTTGAGGGTACTTGCAGAAGAAGCGCCGGCTAACTACGTGCCAGCAGCCGCGGTAATACGTAGGGCGCAAGCGTTATCCGGAATTATTGGGCGTAAAGAGCTCGTAGGCGGTTTGTCGCGTCTGCCGTGAAAGTCCGGGGCTCAACTCCGGATCTGCGGTGGGTACGGGCAGACTAGAGTGATGTAGGGGAGACTGGAATTCCTGGTGTAGCGGTGAAATGCGCAGATATCAGGAGGAACACCGATGGCGAAGGCAGGTCTCTGGGCATTAACTGACGCTGAGGAGCGAAAGCATGGGGAGCGAACAGGATTAGATACCCTGGTAGTCCATGCCGTAAACGTTGGGCACTAGGTGTGGGGGACATTCCACGTTTTCCGCGCCGTAGCTAACGCATTAAGTGCCCCGCCTGGGGAGTACGGCCGCAAGGCTAAAACTCAAAGGAATTGACGGGGGCCCGCACAAGCGGCGGAGCATGCGGATTAATTCGATGCAACGCGAAGAACCTTACCAAGGCTTGACATGAACTGGAAACGCTTGGAAACAAGTGCCCCGCTTGCGGTCGGTTTACAGGTGGTGCATGGTTGTCGTCAGCTCGTGTCGTGAGATGTTGGGTTAAGTCCCGCAACGAGCGCAACCCTCGTTCTATGTTGCCAGCACGTAATGGTGGGGACTCATAGGAGACTGCCGGGGTCAACTCGGAGGAAGGTGAGGACGACGTCAAATCATCATGCCCCTTATGTCTTGGGCTTCACGCATGCTACAATGGCCGGTACAATGGGTTGCGATACTGTGAGGTGGAGCTAATCCCAAAAAGCCGGTCTCAGTTCGGATTGGGGTCTGCAACTCGACCCCATGAAGTCGGAGTCGCTAGTAATCGCAGATCAGCAACGCTGCGGTGAATACGTTCCCGGGCCTTGTACACACCGCCCGTCAAGTCACGAAAGTTGGTAACACCCGAAGCCGGTGGCCTAACCCCCTTGTGGGGAGGGAGCTGTCGAAGGTGGGACTGGCGATTGGGACTAAGTCGTAACAAGGTAGCCGTACCGGAAGGTGCGGCTGGATCACCTCCTTTCTAAGGAGCACCAAACGCCACGAGATGGCCCGCATGGGTTGTGTTGGTGGTGTGAGGAGTAAAGACTCATTGCCAGAACGTATGTTTCTGGGTGAGTTGCTCAAGGGTGGAATATCAATAAAATAGCCGATGATCGGTCACGCTTAGCCTGGTTCAAGTACAACACCTCTTTTGGGGGTGTGAGGAACGAACCTTTCGGGTTGAGGGTTTTCTGGTTGTTATGTGTTTGGCACACTGTTGGGTCCTGAAACAACAACTGTTTCGATCCGCACCCCTGTGGGGTGTGTGGTTGAAGGGGTTGGTGTGTTTCTGGTTTCCCGCACACAACGGATCCACCGATGAAACACTTTTGCGTGTTGTTGGGTGGGGATGTGTGTGGTGGGGTTGTTGTTTGAGAACTACATAGTGAACGCGAGCATCTTTATAAAGAAGCAATTTCTTTGAGATAATTAGAACCTGGATCTGATGCTGGTACACCTTTTGGGTGTGGTGGTAGCGGTTTTCATGGTTCTCTCGATAAGTAAGAGTGACAACTTGTGTGTTGTCAAGTTTTTAAGGGCACACGGTGAATGCCTTGGCATTAGGAGCCGAAGAAGGACGTAGGAATCTGCGATAAGCCTCGGGGAGTTGATAACCAAACTTTGATCCGAGGGTGTCCGAATGGGGGAACCCCGCCACCGGTTGCAAGACCAGGTGGTGACCCGCATCTGAATATATAGGATGTGTGGAGGGAACGTGGGGAAGTGAAACATCTCAGTACCCACAGGAAGAGAAAACAAAAGTGATTCCGTTAGTAGTGGCGAGCGAACGCGGAACAGGCTAAACCGTGTCATGTGTGATAGCCGGCGGGCGTTGCATGGTGCGGGGTTGTGGGACTTACCGTGACGGATCTGCCGGTTCGTTGAGGGGAATGGTGCATGTATAGGTGAACGGTTTTGAATGGCCGACCGTAGAGGGTGAGAGTCCCGTAACTGAAATGCAGTGCACTCCCTTAGGTGAGTATCCCAAGTAGCACGGGGCCCGAGAAATCCCGTGTGAATCTGTCAGGACCACCTGATAAGCCTAAATACTACCTAATGACCGATAGCGGACAAGTACCGTGAGGGAAAGGTGAAAAGTACCCCGGGAGGGGAGTGAAATAGTACCTGAAACCGTGTGCTTACAATCCGTCAGAGCAAGCGTGCACCTTGGTGTAGTTGTTCTTGTGATGGCGTGCCTTTTGAAGAATGAGCCTGCGAGTTAGTGTTACGTCGCGAGGTTAACCCGTGTGGGGAAGCCGTAGCGAAAGCGAGTCTGAATAGGGCGAGTGTAGTGGCGTGATCTAGACCCGAAGCGAAGTGATCTACCCATGGCCAGGTTGAAGCGCGTGTAAGAGCGCGTGGAGGACCGAACCCACTTCAGTTGAAAATGGAGGGGATGAGCTGTGGGTAGGGGTGAAAGGCCAATCAAACTTCGTGATAGCTGGTTCTCCCCGAAATGCATTTAGGTGCAGCGTTGCGTGTTTCTTACCGGAGGTAGAGCTACTGGATGGCTAATGGGCCCTACAAGGTTACTGACGTCAGCCAAACTCCGAATGCCGGTAAGTCAGAGCGTAGCAGTGAGACTGTGGGGGATAAGCTTCATAGTCGAGAGGGAAACAGCCCAGACCACCAACTAAGGCCCCTAAGCGTGTGCTAAGTGGGAAAGGATGTGGGATTGCTTAGACAACCAGGAGGTTGGCTTAGAAGCAGCCATCCTTAAAAGAGTGCGTAATAGCTCACTGGTCAAGTGATTCCGCGCCGACAATGTAGCGGGGCTCAAGTACACCGCCGAAGTTGTGGATTTCAAACATTGCCCTAGCCATTAGGTTCGTCCTGTGGTTCAGGGGTTTGGAGTGGTAGGGGAGCGTCGTGTAGGCATTGAAGTCGCAGTGTGAACTAGCGGTGGAGCCTACACGAGTGAGAATGCAGGCATGAGTAGCGAAAGACGGGTGAGAAACCCGTCCGCCGAATGATCAAGGGTTCCAGGGTCAAGCTAATCTGCCCTGGGTAAGTCGGGACCTAAGGCGAGGCCGACAGGCGTAGTCGATGGACAACGGGTTGATATTCCCGTACCGGTGAAGAACCGCCCATATTGAACTAAGGATACTAACCACCCAAACCACTAATTGCGTGCCTTCGGGCCAGGATTGTGTGGGGAGCGTGGGACCTGACTTAGGGAGGTAAACGTATTAACAGGTGTGACGCAGGAAGGTAGCCGAGCCGGGCGATGGTTGTCCCGGTCTAAGGACGTAGGAAACACGATAGGCAAATCCGTCGTGTTGTCTTCAATGACGATTCTGAGATCTGATGGGACCCCCGTAGGGGGGAATTCGGTGATCCTATGCTGCCTAGAAAAGCATCGACGTGAGGTTCAAACTGCCCGTACCCCAAACCGACACAGGTGATCAGGTAGAGAATACTAAGGCGATCGAGAGAATTATGGTTAAGGAACTCGGCAAAATGCCCCCGTAACTTCGGGAGAAGGGGGGCCTGCCCCGTGAAGAAGATTTACTCTTCATGAGCGGGTGTGGGCCGCAGAGACCAGGGGGAAGCGACTGTTTACTAAAAACACAGGTCCGTGCGAAGTCGCAAGACGATGTATACGGACTGACTCCTGCCCGGTGCTGGAAGGTTAAGAGGACCGGTTAGCTCAACTTGTTGAGCGAAGCTGAGAATTTAAGCCCCAGTAAACGGCGGTGGTAACTATAACCATCCTAAGGTAGCGAAATTCCTTGTCGGGTAAGTTCCGACCTGCACGAATGGAGTAACGACTTCCCCGCTGTCTCAACCATAAACTCGGCGAAATTGCAGTACGAGTAAAGATGCTCGTTACGCGCAGCAGGACGGAAAGACCCCGAGACCTTTACTATAGTTTGGTATTGGTGTTCGGAGTGGCTTGTGTAGGATAGGTGGGAGACTGTGAAGTCACGACGCTAGTTGTGATGGAGTCATCGTTGAAATACCACTCTGGTCACTTTGGACATCTAACTTCGGCCCGTAATCCGGGTCAGGGACAGTGCCTGATGGGTAGTTTAACTGGGGCGGTTGCCTCCTAAAAAGTAACGGAGGCGCCCAAAGGTTCCCTCAGCCTGGTTGGCAATCAGGTATCGAGTGTAAGTGCACAAGGGAGCTTGACTGTGAGAGGGACACCTCAAGCAGGGACGAAAGTCGGGACTAGTGATCCGGCGGCACATTGTGGAATGGCCGTCGCTCAACGGATAAAAGGTACCTCGGGGATAACAGGCTGATCTTGCCCAAGAGTCCATATCGACGGCATGGTTTGGCACCTCGATGTCGGCTCGTCGCATCCTGGGGCTGGAGTAGGTCCCAAGGGTTGGGCTGTTCGCCCATTAAAGCGGTACGCGAGCTGGGTTTAGAACGTCGTGAGACAGTTCGGTCCCTATCCGCTGCGCGCGCAGGAAATTTGAGAAGGGCTGTCCTTAGTACGAGAGGACCGGGACGGACGAACCTCTGGTGTGTCAGTTGTACTGCCAAGTGCATCGCTGATTAGCTACGTTCGGATGGGATAACCGCTGAAAGCATCTAAGCGGGAAGCCCGCTTCAAGATGAGATTTCCATACACGTAAGTGTGAGAGGCCCCCAGCTAGACCACTGGGTTGATAGGCCGGATGTGGAAGCGAGGACTAAAGACTCGTGAAGCTGACCGGTACTAATAGGCCGATAACTTACACAACACACACATCTTTATACACAAAGATTGCTCGCGTTCACTATGTGGTTCCCAACCAACAAACCCAGGCGTTTGTTCGTTGAAACCAAAAAAACAGGGTACCCCTGTGAGAACCCCCACCACATCAGTGGTGAAGGACCATCACCAGGACCCTGTACAATAAAATACTGTTGTTCCATAACAAGAACACCCAACAAGCCACCCAACCCCAGCAACAGCTGACGGTTCAGGGGAACGAGTTACGGTGGTCATAGCGTGGGGGAAACGCCCGGTCCCATTCCGAACCCGGAAGCTAAGACCCACAGCGCCGATGGTACTGCATTCGTGAGGATGTGGGAGAGTAGGACACCGCCGGACAACACGTAAAAAGAAGGTCGAGGCCCCACACCAGCAATGGTGCGGGGCCTCCCTCACTTAACAAACAAAACACCAAACCCACCACCACCCAACGCAACGGCCAGCACCACCCGCCACCACTAAGACATACCCACCACGCAACGGCCACCCCACCAGGTGGCCACACATGTTTAACAGACACCCACACGACAACACTGCACGAGAACACTGGACGGCGCAGCAGCACTGCATCCCACCACCAGCACCGCGCAGCAGCAGTGCACGGATACAACACAGCACCGCGGCAGGGCACCGCTGCTGGGACAGGGCAGGACGGTGCAGCCTTCCCGCACCACACCATGGCCACCCCACACCAGGGGCGGCCACCACTGTTTAACCCGCCAGTGCACCCCCCGAGTCAGCCCGCTCGTGGATCTCCCCGACACCCCTGGGGGCGGCCGGCCTGGTCAGAGGGGGAGGCCGTGTGATCATGCCGGCTCCACGGGCGGTGCCGGGATGGTGCTGGTGTGGTTTGTGAGGGATAGGGGGGCGTGGTCAGGGTGGGAGTGTGGTGGTGGGTGGTCGAGTCGGCAAAGACACCTTCGTCCCAGCTGCCTTTCGCCAAGGCGCCACAGCAACAACAGCTGTAGCTGCAGCTCCAGTTGTTGTTGCTTTTGCCGGCGTGGTGGTGGGGTTCCTGGCCGTGATGAAGACGTGGGGCCGGGCGGTAGTGCTCGCCGGGGTGTCATTGCGTGTTCATGTGAGCTGAGAAAGTGGTGCTCTTGTGCCGGCTGAGAGCGGGCCAGGGTGTGTGGGTTGCTTGCTGGTGGTTGCTCGGGGTGGATTCTTTCCCTTTTTTCAGGGGTGGGCGGGGTGTGTTGGGTGGCTTTTTGTTGCCGTTGGGGCGGGTGTAGGCTACGTCTCATTGCGGAGTTTTAGGGGCCCAAAATTGGTGCTATCTCAAGGAAGTTGTGCCGGGGTGGCGCTGCCATTAGGGGCCGGTGGGGCCCGTATGGGGCCTTGAGGGGGCTGTGTGGTTTGCGTGTTGGCGAAAAGGTGTGTATTGTTTTTCGAGTTGCCCCGCTCGTTGGGGGAACGAAAAACCCCCACCAAGATGCCAGGTTTACTGGTCTTTGGTGGGTTGCCCTGGTACTGATCATGGCGGACTGACGAAAAGTTGGTTCGAGTGTGTGGCTGGGTGTGGTTGTTGTTTGAGAACTCAATAGTGTGCCAAGTTTTATTGATACCAATTTATTTATATTGAATTGGTTATTTGATTGGTTGTTGCCGCCCCTGTGGTGATGGCTGATCGTTTAGCTGGTTTCGAATTTAGTGCATGTGTTCATTACCTTTTTCCGGTGTGAATGTGTGTGTCTGTTTAGTTATTAACGGAGAGTTTGATCCTGGCTCAGGATGAACGCTGGCGGCGTGCTTAACACATGCAAGTCGAACGATGAACCGGTGCTTGCACTGGGGATTAGTGGCGAACGGGTGAGTAACACGTGAGTAACCTGCCCTTAACTCTGGGATAAGCCTTGGAAACGAGGTCTAATACTGGATATTGACTTTTCCTCGCATGGGGATTGGTTGAAAGATTTATTGGTTTTGGATGGACTCGCGGCCTATCAGCTTGTTGGTGAGGTAATGGCTCACCAAGGCGACGACGGGTAGCCGGCCTGAGAGGGTGACCGGCCACACTGGGACTGAGACACGGCCCAGACTCCTACGGGAGGCAGCAGTGGGGAATATTGCACAATGGGCGAAAGCCTGATGCAGCGACGCCGCGTGAGGGATGACGGCCTTCGGGTTGTAAACCTCTTTCAGTAGGGAACAAGGCCAGACGTTGTCTGGTTGAGGGTACTTGCAGAAGAAGCGCCGGCTAACTACGTGCCAGCAGCCGCGGTAATACGTAGGGCGCAAGCGTTATCCGGAATTATTGGGCGTAAAGAGCTCGTAGGCGGTTTGTCGCGTCTGCCGTGAAAGTCCGGGGCTCAACTCCGGATCTGCGGTGGGTACGGGCAGACTAGAGTGATGTAGGGGAGACTGGAATTCCTGGTGTAGCGGTGAAATGCGCAGATATCAGGAGGAACACCGATGGCGAAGGCAGGTCTCTGGGCATTAACTGACGCTGAGGAGCGAAAGCATGGGGAGCGAACAGGATTAGATACCCTGGTAGTCCATGCCGTAAACGTTGGGCACTAGGTGTGGGGGACATTCCACGTTTTCCGCGCCGTAGCTAACGCATTAAGTGCCCCGCCTGGGGAGTACGGCCGCAAGGCTAAAACTCAAAGGAATTGACGGGGGCCCGCACAAGCGGCGGAGCATGCGGATTAATTCGATGCAACGCGAAGAACCTTACCAAGGCTTGACATGAACTGGAAACGCTTGGAAACAAGTGCCCCGCTTGCGGTCGGTTTACAGGTGGTGCATGGTTGTCGTCAGCTCGTGTCGTGAGATGTTGGGTTAAGTCCCGCAACGAGCGCAACCCTCGTTCTATGTTGCCAGCACGTAATGGTGGGGACTCATAGGAGACTGCCGGGGTCAACTCGGAGGAAGGTGAGGACGACGTCAAATCATCATGCCCCTTATGTCTTGGGCTTCACGCATGCTACAATGGCCGGTACAATGGGTTGCGATACTGTGAGGTGGAGCTAATCCCAAAAAGCCGGTCTCAGTTCGGATTGGGGTCTGCAACTCGACCCCATGAAGTCGGAGTCGCTAGTAATCGCAGATCAGCAACGCTGCGGTGAATACGTTCCCGGGCCTTGTACACACCGCCCGTCAAGTCACGAAAGTTGGTAACACCCGAAGCCGGTGGCCTAACCCCCTTGTGGGGAGGGAGCTGTCGAAGGTGGGACTGGCGATTGGGACTAAGTCGTAACAAGGTAGCCGTACCGGAAGGTGCGGCTGGATCACCTCCTTTCTAAGGAGCACCAAACGCCACGAGATGGCCCGCATGGGTTGTGTTGGTGGTGTGAGGAGTAAAGACTCATTGCCAGAACGTATGTTTCTGGGTGAGTTGCTCAAGGGTGGAATATCAATAAAATAGCCGATGATCGGTCACGCTTAGCCTGGTTCAAGTACAACACCTCTTTTGGGGGTGTGAGGAACGAACCTTTCGGGTTGAGGGTTTTCTGGTTGTTATGTGTTTGGCACACTGTTGGGTCCTGAAACAACAACTGTTTCGATCCGCACCCCTGTGGGGTGTGTGGTTGAAGGGGTTGGTGTGTTTCTGGTTTCCCGCACACAACGGATCCACCGATGAAACACTTTTGCGTGTTGTTGGGTGGGGATGTGTGTGGTGGGGTTGTTGTTTGAGAACTACATAGTGAACGCGAGCATCTTTATAAAGAAGCAATTTCTTTGAGATAATTAGAACCTGGATCTGATGCTGGTACACCTTTTGGGTGTGGTGGTAGCGGTTTTCATGGTTCTCTCGATAAGTAAGAGTGACAACTTGTGTGTTGTCAAGTTTTTAAGGGCACACGGTGAATGCCTTGGCATTAGGAGCCGAAGAAGGACGTAGGAATCTGCGATAAGCCTCGGGGAGTTGATAACCAAACTTTGATCCGAGGGTGTCCGAATGGGGGAACCCCGCCACCGGTTGCAAGACCAGGTGGTGACCCGCATCTGAATATATAGGATGTGTGGAGGGAACGTGGGGAAGTGAAACATCTCAGTACCCACAGGAAGAGAAAACAAAAGTGATTCCGTTAGTAGTGGCGAGCGAACGCGGAACAGGCTAAACCGTGTCATGTGTGATAGCCGGCGGGCGTTGCATGGTGCGGGGTTGTGGGACTTACCGTGACGGATCTGCCGGTTCGTTGAGGGGAATGGTGCATGTATAGGTGAACGGTTTTGAATGGCCGACCGTAGAGGGTGAGAGTCCCGTAACTGAAATGCAGTGCACTCCCTTAGGTGAGTATCCCAAGTAGCACGGGGCCCGAGAAATCCCGTGTGAATCTGTCAGGACCACCTGATAAGCCTAAATACTACCTAATGACCGATAGCGGACAAGTACCGTGAGGGAAAGGTGAAAAGTACCCCGGGAGGGGAGTGAAATAGTACCTGAAACCGTGTGCTTACAATCCGTCAGAGCAAGCGTGCACCTTGGTGTAGTTGTTCTTGTGATGGCGTGCCTTTTGAAGAATGAGCCTGCGAGTTAGTGTTACGTCGCGAGGTTAACCCGTGTGGGGAAGCCGTAGCGAAAGCGAGTCTGAATAGGGCGAGTGTAGTGGCGTGATCTAGACCCGAAGCGAAGTGATCTACCCATGGCCAGGTTGAAGCGCGTGTAAGAGCGCGTGGAGGACCGAACCCACTTCAGTTGAAAATGGAGGGGATGAGCTGTGGGTAGGGGTGAAAGGCCAATCAAACTTCGTGATAGCTGGTTCTCCCCGAAATGCATTTAGGTGCAGCGTTGCGTGTTTCTTACCGGAGGTAGAGCTACTGGATGGCTAATGGGCCCTACAAGGTTACTGACGTCAGCCAAACTCCGAATGCCGGTAAGTCAGAGCGTAGCAGTGAGACTGTGGGGGATAAGCTTCATAGTCGAGAGGGAAACAGCCCAGACCACCAACTAAGGCCCCTAAGCGTGTGCTAAGTGGGAAAGGATGTGGGATTGCTTAGACAACCAGGAGGTTGGCTTAGAAGCAGCCATCCTTAAAAGAGTGCGTAATAGCTCACTGGTCAAGTGATTCCGCGCCGACAATGTAGCGGGGCTCAAGTACACCGCCGAAGTTGTGGATTTCAAACATTGCCCTAGCCATTAGGTTCGTCCTGTGGTTCAGGGGTTTGGAGTGGTAGGGGAGCGTCGTGTAGGCATTGAAGTCGCAGTGTGAACTAGCGGTGGAGCCTACACGAGTGAGAATGCAGGCATGAGTAGCGAAAGACGGGTGAGAAACCCGTCCGCCGAATGATCAAGGGTTCCAGGGTCAAGCTAATCTGCCCTGGGTAAGTCGGGACCTAAGGCGAGGCCGACAGGCGTAGTCGATGGACAACGGGTTGATATTCCCGTACCGGTGAAGAACCGCCCATATTGAACTAAGGATACTAACCACCCAAACCACTAATTGCGTGCCTTCGGGCCAGGATTGTGTGGGGAGCGTGGGACCTGACTTAGGGAGGTAAACGTATTAACAGGTGTGACGCAGGAAGGTAGCCGAGCCGGGCGATGGTTGTCCCGGTCTAAGGACGTAGGAAACACGATAGGCAAATCCGTCGTGTTGTCTTCAATGACGATTCTGAGATCTGATGGGACCCCCGTAGGGGGGAATTCGGTGATCCTATGCTGCCTAGAAAAGCATCGACGTGAGGTTCAAACTGCCCGTACCCCAAACCGACACAGGTGATCAGGTAGAGAATACTAAGGCGATCGAGAGAATTATGGTTAAGGAACTCGGCAAAATGCCCCCGTAACTTCGGGAGAAGGGGGCCTGCCCCGTGAAGAAGATTTACTCTTCATGAGCGGGTGTGGGCCGCAGAGACCAGGGGGAAGCGACTGTTTACTAAAAACACAGGTCCGTGCGAAGTCGCAAGACGATGTATACGGACTGACTCCTGCCCGGTGCTGGAAGGTTAAGAGGACCGGTTAGCTCAACTTGTTGAGCGAAGCTGAGAATTTAAGCCCCAGTAAACGGCGGTGGTAACTATAACCATCCTAAGGTAGCGAAATTCCTTGTCGGGTAAGTTCCGACCTGCACGAATGGAGTAACGACTTCCCCGCTGTCTCAACCATAAACTCGGCGAAATTGCAGTACGAGTAAAGATGCTCGTTACGCGCAGCAGGACGGAAAGACCCCGAGACCTTTACTATAGTTTGGTATTGGTGTTCGGAGTGGCTTGTGTAGGATAGGTGGGAGACTGTGAAGTCACGACGCTAGTTGTGATGGAGTCATCGTTGAAATACCACTCTGGTCACTTTGGACATCTAACTTCGGCCCGTAATCCGGGTCAGGGACAGTGCCTGATGGGTAGTTTAACTGGGGCGGTTGCCTCCTAAAAAGTAACGGAGGCGCCCAAAGGTTCCCTCAGCCTGGTTGGCAATCAGGTATCGAGTGTAAGTGCACAAGGGAGCTTGACTGTGAGAGGGACACCTCAAGCAGGGACGAAAGTCGGGACTAGTGATCCGGCGGCACATTGTGGAATGGCCGTCGCTCAACGGATAAAAGGTACCTCGGGGATAACAGGCTGATCTTGCCAAGAGTCCATATCGACGGCATGGTTTGGCACCTCGATGTCGGCTCGTCGCATCCTGGGGCTGGAGTAGGTCCCAAGGGTTGGGCTGTTCGCCCATTAAAGCGGTACGCGAGCTGGGTTTAGAACGTCGTGAGACAGTTCGGTCCCTATCCGCTGCGCGCGCAGGAAATTTGAGAAGGGCTGTCCTTAGTACGAGAGGACCGGGACGGACGAACCTCTGGTGTGTCAGTTGTACTGCCAAGTGCATCGCTGATTAGCTACGTTCGGATGGGATAACCGCTGAAAGCATCTAAGCGGGAAGCCCGCTTCAAGATGAGATTTCCATACACGTAAGTGTGAGAGGCCCCCAGCTAGACCACTGGGTTGATAGGCCGGATGTGGAAGCGAGGACTAAAGACTCGTGAAGCTGACCGGTACTAATAGGCCGATAACTTACACAACACACACATCTTTATACACAAAGATTGCTCGCGTTCACTATGTGGTTCCCAACCAACAAACCCAGGCGTTTGTTCGTTGAAACCAAAAAAACAGGGTACCCCTGTGAGAACCCCCACCACATCAGTGGTGAAGGACCATCACCAGGACCCTGTACAATAAAATACTGTTGTTCCATAACAAGAACACCCAACAAGCCACCCAACCCCAGCAACAGCTGACGGTTCAGGGGAACGAGTTACGGTGGTCATAGCGTGGGGGAAACGCCCGGTCCCATTCCGAACCCGGAAGCTAAGACCCACAGCGCCGATGGTACTGCATTCGTGAGGATGTGGGAGAGTAGGACACCGCCGGACAACACGTAAAAAGAAGGTCGAGGCCCCACACCAGCAATGGTGCGGGGCCTCCCTCACTTAACAAACAAAACACCAAACCCACCACCACCCAACGCAACGGCCAGCACCACCCGCCACCACTAAGACATACCCACCACGCAACGGCCACCCCACCAGGTGGCCACACATGTTTAACAGACACCCACACGACAACACTGCACGAGAACACTGGACGGCGCAGCAGCACTGCATCCCACCACCAGCACCGCGCAGCAGCAGTGCACGGATACAACACAGCACCGCGGCAGGGCACCGCTGCTGGGACAGGGCAGGACGGTGCAGCCTTCCCGCACCACACCATGGCCACCCCACACCAGGGGCGGCCACCACTGTTTAACCCGCCAGTGCACCCCCCCGAGTCAGCCCGCTCGTGGATCTCCCCGACACCCCTGGGGGCGGCCGGCCTGGTCAGAGGGGGAGGCCGTGTGATCATGCCGGCTCCACGGGCGGTGCCGGGATGGTGCTGGTGTGGTTTGTGAGGGATAGGGGGGCGTGGTCAGGGTGGGAGTGTGGTGGTGGGTGGTCGAGTCGGCAAAGACACCTTCGTCCCAGCTGCCTTTCGCCAAGGCGCCACAGCAACAACAGCTGTAGCTGCAGCTCCAGTTGTTGTTGCTTTTGCCGGCGTGGTGGTGGGGTTCCTGGCCGTGATGAAGACGTGGGGCCGGGCGGTAGTGCTCGCCGGGGTGTCATTGCGTGTTCATGTGAGCTGAGAAAGTGGTGCTCTTGTGCCGGCTGAGAGCGGGCCAGGGTGTGTGGGTTGCTTGCTGGTGGTTGCTCGGGGTGGATTCTTTCCCTTTTTTCAGGGGTGGGCGGGGTGTGTTGGGTGGCTTTTTGTTGCCGTTGGGGCGGGTGTAGGCTACGTCTCATTGCGGAGTTTTAGGGGCCCAAAATTGGTGCTATCTCAAGGAAGTTGTGCCGGGGTGGCGCTGCCATTAGGGGCCGGTGGGGCCCGTATGGGGCCTTGAGGGGGCTGTGTGGTTTGCGTGTTGGCGAAAAGGTGTGTATTGTTTTTCGAGTTGCCCCGCTCGTTGGGGGAACGAAAAACCCCCACCAAGATGCCAGGTTTACTGGTCTTTGGTGGGTTGCCCTGGTACTGATCATGGCGGACTGACGAAAAGTTGGTTCGAGTGTGTGGCTGGGTGTGGTTGTTGTTTGAGAACTCAATAGTGTGCCAAGTTTTATTGATACCAATTTATTTATATTGAATTGGTTATTTGATTGGTTGTTGCCGCCCCTGTGGTGATGGCTGATCGTTTAGCTGGTTTCGAATTTAGTGCATGTGTTCATTACCTTTTTCCGGTGTGAATGTGTGTGTCTGTTTAGTTATTAACGGAGAGTTTGATCCTGGCTCAGGATGAACGCTGGCGGCGTGCTTAACACATGCAAGTCGAACGATGAACCGGTGCTTGCACTGGGGATTAGTGGCGAACGGGTGAGTAACACGTGAGTAACCTGCCCTTAACTCTGGGATAAGCCTTGGAAACGAGGTCTAATACTGGATATTGACTTTTCCTCGCATGGGGATTGGTTGAAAGATTTATTGGTTTTGGATGGACTCGCGGCCTATCAGCTTGTTGGTGAGGTAATGGCTCACCAAGGCGACGACGGGTAGCCGGCCTGAGAGGGTGACCGGCCACACTGGGACTGAGACACGGCCCAGACTCCTACGGGAGGCAGCAGTGGGGAATATTGCACAATGGGCGAAAGCCTGATGCAGCGACGCCGCGTGAGGGATGACGGCCTTCGGGTTGTAAACCTCTTTCAGTAGGGAACAAGGCCAGACGTTGTCTGGTTGAGGGTACTTGCAGAAGAAGCGCCGGCTAACTACGTGCCAGCAGCCGCGGTAATACGTAGGGCGCAAGCGTTATCCGGAATTATTGGGCGTAAAGAGCTCGTAGGCGGTTTGTCGCGTCTGCCGTGAAAGTCCGGGGCTCAACTCCGGATCTGCGGTGGGTACGGGCAGACTAGAGTGATGTAGGGGAGACTGGAATTCCTGGTGTAGCGGTGAAATGCGCAGATATCAGGAGGAACACCGATGGCGAAGGCAGGTCTCTGGGCATTAACTGACGCTGAGGAGCGAAAGCATGGGGAGCGAACAGGATTAGATACCCTGGTAGTCCATGCCGTAAACGTTGGGCACTAGGTGTGGGGGACATTCCACGTTTTCCGCGCCGTAGCTAACGCATTAAGTGCCCCGCCTGGGGAGTACGGCCGCAAGGCTAAAACTCAAAGGAATTGACGGGGGCCCGCACAAGCGGCGGAGCATGCGGATTAATTCGATGCAACGCGAAGAACCTTACCAAGGCTTGACATGAACTGGAAACGCTTGGAAACAAGTGCCCCGCTTGCGGTCGGTTTACAGGTGGTGCATGGTTGTCGTCAGCTCGTGTCGTGAGATGTTGGGTTAAGTCCCGCAACGAGCGCAACCCTCGTTCTATGTTGCCAGCACGTAATGGTGGGGACTCATAGGAGACTGCCGGGGTCAACTCGGAGGAAGGTGAGGACGACGTCAAATCATCATGCCCCTTATGTCTTGGGCTTCACGCATGCTACAATGGCCGGTACAATGGGTTGCGATACTGTGAGGTGGAGCTAATCCCAAAAAGCCGGTCTCAGTTCGGATTGGGGTCTGCAACTCGACCCCATGAAGTCGGAGTCGCTAGTAATCGCAGATCAGCAACGCTGCGGTGAATACGTTCCCGGGCCTTGTACACACCGCCCGTCAAGTCACGAAAGTTGGTAACACCCGAAGCCGGTGGCCTAACCCCTTGTGGGGAGGGAGCTGTCGAAGGTGGGACTGGCGATTGGGACTAAGTCGTAACAAGGTAGCCGTACCGGAAGGTGCGGCTGGATCACCTCCTTTCTAAGGAGCACCAAACGCCACGAGATGGCCCGCATGGGTTGTGTTGGTGGTGTGAGGAGTAAAGACTCATTGCCAGAACGTATGTTTCTGGGTGAGTTGCTCAAGGGTGGAATATCAATAAAATAGCCGATGATCGGTCACGCTTAGCCTGGTTCAAGTACAACACCTCTTTTGGGGGTGTGAGGAACGAACCTTTCGGGTTGAGGGTTTTCTGGTTGTTATGTGTTTGGCACACTGTTGGGTCCTGAAACAACAACTGTTTCGATCCGCACCCCTGTGGGGTGTGTGGTTGAAGGGGTTGGTGTGTTTCTGGTTTCCCGCACACAACGGATCCACCGATGAAACACTTTTGCGTGTTGTTGGGTGGGGATGTGTGTGGTGGGGTTGTTGTTTGAGAACTACATAGTGAACGCGAGCATCTTTATAAAGAAGCAATTTCTTTGAGATAATTAGAACCTGGATCTGATGCTGGTACACCTTTTGGGTGTGGTGGTAGCGGTTTTCATGGTTCTCTCGATAAGTAAGAGTGACAACTTGTGTGTTGTCAAGTTTTTAAGGGCACACGGTGAATGCCTTGGCATTAGGAGCCGAAGAAGGACGTAGGAATCTGCGATAAGCCTCGGGAGTTGATAACCAAACTTTGATCCGAGGGTGTCCGAATGGGGGAACCCCGCCACCGGTTGCAAGACCAGGTGGTGACCCGCATCTGAATATATAGGATGTGTGGAGGGAACGTGGGGAAGTGAAACATCTCAGTACCCACAGGAAGAGAAAACAAAAGTGATTCCGTTAGTAGTGGCGAGCGAACGCGGAACAGGCTAAACCGTGTCATGTGTGATAGCCGGCGGGCGTTGCATGGTGCGGGGTTGTGGGACTTACCGTGACGGATCTGCCGGTTCGTTGAGGGGAATGGTGCATGTATAGGTGAACGGTTTTGAATGGCCGACCGTAGAGGGTGAGAGTCCCGTAACTGAAATGCAGTGCACTCCCTTAGGTGAGTATCCCAAGTAGCACGGGGCCCGAGAAATCCCGTGTGAATCTGTCAGGACCACCTGATAAGCCTAAATACTACCTAATGACCGATAGCGGACAAGTACCGTGAGGGAAAGGTGAAAAGTACCCCGGGAGGGGAGTGAAATAGTACCTGAAACCGTGTGCTTACAATCCGTCAGAGCAAGCGTGCACCTTGGTGTAGTTGTTCTTGTGATGGCGTGCCTTTTGAAGAATGAGCCTGCGAGTTAGTGTTACGTCGCGAGGTTAACCCGTGTGGGGAAGCCGTAGCGAAAGCGAGTCTGAATAGGGCGAGTGTAGTGGCGTGATCTAGACCCGAAGCGAAGTGATCTACCCATGGCCAGGTTGAAGCGCGTGTAAGAGCGCGTGGAGGACCGAACCCACTTCAGTTGAAAATGGAGGGGATGAGCTGTGGGTAGGGGTGAAAGGCCAATCAAACTTCGTGATAGCTGGTTCTCCCCGAAATGCATTTAGGTGCAGCGTTGCGTGTTTCTTACCGGAGGTAGAGCTACTGGATGGCTAATGGGCCCTACAAGGTTACTGACGTCAGCCAAACTCCGAATGCCGGTAAGTCAGAGCGTAGCAGTGAGACTGTGGGGGATAAGCTTCATAGTCGAGAGGGAAACAGCCCAGACCACCAACTAAGGCCCCTAAGCGTGTGCTAAGTGGGAAAGGATGTGGGATTGCTTAGACAACCAGGAGGTTGGCTTAGAAGCAGCCATCCTTAAAAGAGTGCGTAATAGCTCACTGGTCAAGTGATTCCGCGCCGACAATGTAGCGGGGCTCAAGTACACCGCCGAAGTTGTGGATTTCAAACATTGCCCTAGCCATTAGGTTCGTCCTGTGGTTCAGGGGTTTGGAGTGGTAGGGGAGCGTCGTGTAGGCATTGAAGTCG
Organism: Arthrobacter alpinus; assembly: GCF_900105965.1. Classification (NCBI taxonomy): domain Bacteria; kingdom Bacillati; phylum Actinomycetota; class Actinomycetes; order Micrococcales; family Micrococcaceae; genus Arthrobacter; species Arthrobacter alpinus. The sequence goes on along the minus strand of NZ_FNTV01000001.1, from coordinate 2,771,708 downwards.
CAGTGTGAACTAGCGGTGGAGCCTACACGAGTGAGAATGCAGGCATGAGTAGCGAAAGACGGGTGAGAAACCCGTCCGCCGAATGATCAAGGGTTCCAGGGTCAAGCTAATCTGCCCTGGGTAAGTCGGGACCTAAGGCGAGGCCGACAGGCGTAGTCGATGGACAACGGGTTGATATTCCCGTACCGGTGAAGAACCGCCCATATTGAACTAAGGATACTAACCACCCAAACCACTAATTGCGTGCCTTCGGGCCAGGATTGTGTGGGGAGCGTGGGACCTGACTTAGGGAGGTAAACGTATTAACAGGTGTGACGCAGGAAGGTAGCCGAGCCGGGCGATGGTTGTCCCGGTCTAAGGACGTAGGAAACACGATAGGCAAATCCGTCGTGTTGTCTTCAATGACGATTCTGAGATCTGATGGGACCCCCGTAGGGGGGAATTCGGTGATCCTATGCTGCCTAGAAAAGCATCGACGTGAGGTTCAAACTGCCCGTACCCCAAACCGACACAGGTGATCAGGTAGAGAATACTAAGGCGATCGAGAGAATTATGGTTAAGGAACTCGGCAAAATGCCCCCGTAACTTCGGGAGAAGGGGGGCCTGCCCCGTGAAGAAGATTTACTCTTCATGAGCGGGTGTGGGCCGCAGAGACCAGGGGGAAGCGACTGTTTACTAAAAACACAGGTCCGTGCGAAGTCGCAAGACGATGTATACGGACTGACTCCTGCCCGGTGCTGGAAGGTTAAGAGGACCGGTTAGCTCAACTTGTTGAGCGAAGCTGAGAATTTAAGCCCCAGTAAACGGCGGTGGTAACTATAACCATCCTAAGGTAGCGAAATTCCTTGTCGGGTAAGTTCCGACCTGCACGAATGGAGTAACGACTTCCCCGCTGTCTCAACCATAAACTCGGCGAAATTGCAGTACGAGTAAAGATGCTCGTTACGCGCAGCAGGACGGAAAGACCCCGAGACCTTTACTATAGTTTGGTATTGGTGTTCGGAGTGGCTTGTGTAGGATAGGTGGGAGACTGTGAAGTCACGACGCTAGTTGTGATGGAGTCATCGTTGAAATACCACTCTGGTCACTTTGGACATCTAACTTCGGCCCGTAATCCGGGTCAGGGACAGTGCCTGATGGGTAGTTTAACTGGGGCGGTTGCCTCCTAAAAAGTAACGGAGGCGCCCAAAGGTTCCCTCAGCCTGGTTGGCAATCAGGTATCGAGTGTAAGTGCACAAGGGAGCTTGACTGTGAGAGGGACACCTCAAGCAGGGACGAAAGTCGGGACTAGTGATCCGGCGGCACATTGTGGAATGGCCGTCGCTCAACGGATAAAAGGTACCTCGGGGATAACAGGCTGATCTTGCCCAAGAGTCCATATCGACGGCATGGTTTGGCACCTCGATGTCGGCTCGTCGCATCCTGGGGCTGGAGTAGGTCCCAAGGGTTGGGCTGTTCGCCCATTAAAGCGGTACGCGAGCTGGGTTTAGAACGTCGTGAGACAGTTCGGTCCCTATCCGCTGCGCGCGCAGGAAATTTGAGAAGGGCTGTCCTTAGTACGAGAGGACCGGGACGGACGAACCTCTGGTGTGTCAGTTGTACTGCCAAGTGCATCGCTGATTAGCTACGTTCGGATGGGATAACCGCTGAAAGCATCTAAGCGGGAAGCCCGCTTCAAGATGAGATTTCCATACACGTAAGTGTGAGAGGCCCCCAGCTAGACCACTGGGTTGATAGGCCGGATGTGGAAGCGAGGACTAAAGACTCGTGAAGCTGACCGGTACTAATAGGCCGATAACTTACACAACACACACATCTTTATACACAAAGATTGCTCGCGTTCACTATGTGGTTCCCAACCAACAAACCCAGGCGTTTGTTCGTTGAAACCAAAAAAACAGGGTACCCCTGTGAGAACCCCCACCACATCAGTGGTGAAGGACCATCACCAGGACCCTGTACAATAAAATACTGTTGTTCCATAACAAGAACACCCAACAAGCCACCCAACCCCAGCAACAGCTGACGGTTCAGGGGAACGAGTTACGGTGGTCATAGCGTGGGGGAAACGCCCGGTCCCATTCCGAACCCGGAAGCTAAGACCCACAGCGCCGATGGTACTGCATTCGTGAGGATGTGGGAGAGTAGGACACCGCCGGACAACACGTAAAAAGAAGGTCGAGGCCCCACACCAGCAATGGTGCGGGGCCTCCCTCACTTAACAAACAAAACACCACCGGGTAACTACTTAGACAAACGCCACTCACTCCGCCGCCGGAACGGCCGTGCTCCGCCGCACCACCAAAAAAGTAGGAAACTCCTCCGCAACCGGCTCGAAAACAACACCCTCGCCCCGCCCAGACTGATCCAACCTAGCCAAAATCCGTTGGGCTGCAAGGGCCCCCTGGCCGCGTGGATTCTGGTCGAAGGTTGTCAGCCCAAAGACCTCGCCGAGCTCGTGGCCGTCAATTCCGATGACCGAGAGTTCCTCGGGGACACGCAGACCAAAGTCTCGGGCCGCGAGGATGGTTCCTATGGCCATCTCATCGGAGGCCGCGAAAACAGCTGTGGGCCGGATCCTGCCGGCGCCCAAGAGCCCCCGTGCCGTCGCGTAAGCGCCTTGAACAGTAAAGTCTGAGCTCTGCTGCCATGCTTCAGAGGTGGGCAGCCTGGCCTCCTTCATGGCCATTTGGTAGCCACTGCGCCTGGTCCCGGGCAATTTGAAGTCTGAGTCATACTCGAGGTCGCCACCAATATGGGCAATGCGTGTGTGGCCAAGCCCGATCAGGTGTTCGGTGGCCCTTTTTGCAAGTTGGAAATCATCCACACGAAGGCTGTCAGCACCGGGCAGGGGTCCACCGATTCCCAGCACCGGTCGGTGGATTGCCAATAGCTGGCTGACCTCCGACTCGGTGAGTTCCAGCGAAACGGCGATGACGGCGTCGAGCCTTTTGCGCAGGAGGAAATCGGTGAGGATGGTTGCGCGGTGACTCTCGTTCTGGCTCGTGGTGTACAGGGTGAGATCGTAGCCGGCCTCGATGAGTTCCGAGGAGGCGCCGTCAATCACCGATGAATAGAACCAGCGATCCACACTGGGCACAACAATGCCAATGTTGTGGTTTCGACCGGAGGCGAGGCTGGACGCTGCATAAGACAGTACGAATCCAAGTTCTGCGGCCGCTTCTTGGGCAAGTTTCCTGCTTTTCTCGGAGACGCTTCCCTTGCCGCCCAGCGCACGAGACACGGTAGCTATGGACAGCCCGGAAAGTTCCGCCACCTCTTTGATGCCCGCCACTTTATTGCCTCTCGGTCCAGATGTCACAGTTTAAGCCAGATAGCCTCGGACGATTCTAGTTGAGCACTGTCGCCGAGTTCGGGAAGTGACCGCGCAAGGATGGTGCCGCCGGGCAACTGCAAGGGTTCGGTGCCGGTATTGAGCAGCACCAAGGTGGATCCGTTCAGGAATGCCAGCGAATGCTCCGTGCAGAATTCCTCGGCCCACTGCAGCGACCCGGTGCCCAGCTTGAGCTCGCGCCGCAGCTTGAGAGCGTTGCTGTACAGCGCAAGGTGCGACGCCGGATCGCCGGCTTGGGTGTCGCGGGCGTAGCTTTGCCAGTCGGCGGGCTGGGGGAGCCAAGGTGCGGCTGGTTCCGTGGCACCGTCGCTGAACCCGGCCGCGTGGCTGTCGGCGCGCCATGGCAGCGGGATGCGGCAACCGTCGCGGCCAAGCCGTTCACCACCAGTGCGGGCAAAGGTTGGGTCTTGGCGAGCGTCATGGGGGAGCGTCGTGTGGTCGGGAAGACCCAGCTCCTCGCCCTGGTAGAGGTAGCAGGCACCGGGCAGGGCCAGCATGAACAACGACGCCGCGGCCGCACGTTGGCGGCCCAGCGGGAGGTTGGGCTGTGCGTCACCTGAGCCGACGCCGTCGCCGTCCCGGGGGCCGGCGCCGTCGTACCCGAACCGGGTGGCGTGGCGGACGACGTCGTGGTTGGAGAGCACCCAGGTGCTGGTGGCGCCCACGGCGTCGAAGGCGTTCAGTGACGACTGGACCACGTTGCGCAGGGCGGGTGCCGAGAATCCGGTGGTCAGGTAGGGGAAGTTGAATGCTTGGTGCATTTGATCGGGGCGGACCCAATCCGCCATACGCTCAAGCGGATCGACGTTGGCCTCGGCGCACAGGATCTTGTCCGGGCCGTAGTCTGCCAGGACCTCGCGCCAGCGGCGGTAGATGTCGTGCAGGGCCGGCTGGCCAAACATGGGAGCCAGATGCCCGGGGAAGCCCTCTGAGCTGCCACCCCATGCCGTGCCGCCCCAATTGGGCAGGCCTGGGGCCTTGACCAGGGCGTGGGCCACGTCGACGCGGAAGCCGTGAACGCCGCGATCGAGCCAGAACCGCAGGATGCGTTCAAATTCTGTGTGGACGGCGGAGTTGTCCCAGTTGAAATCGGGCTGGGTTGAATCGAAAAGGTGCAGGTACCACTGGCCGAGAGTGCCGTCGAGATTCGTTGTGCGGGTCCAGGCCGGGCCGCCAAAGTGGGACTGCCAGTTGTTGGGCGGCAGGGAGCCGTCGCTGCCTTGTCCATCGCGGAAGATGAACATGTCCCGCTCCTGGCTGCCGGGGGCGGCGGAGAGGGCTGCCTGGAAGAGGGCATGCTGATCGGAGCAGTGGTTCGGGACCAGATCGATGATCACGCGCAGGCCCAGTGAGTCAGCCGTCTCCATGAGGTTTTCGAAGTCGGTGAGGGTGCCAAAGAGCGGGTCGACCTGGCAATAATCGGAGACGTCGTAGCCGGCGTCGCGTTGTGGCGAGCTGTAAAACGGCGAGAGCCACACGGCGTCAACACCAAGATCGGCCAATTGGCCCAATTCAAGCGTGATGCCAGCCAGGTCTCCCACGCCGTCGCCATTGCTGTCACGGAATGAGCGCGGATAAACCTGATAGATCACGGAATCGGCCGACCAGTGCCGTTTGTTCTCGGCAATGGCCAGATGAACCGGCGTCAATTGGCCGGCAAAGGGTGCCGAGGTTGTTGCTGCAGCTGTGGAGGAAGGGACAACGAGGTCCGGGGAGAAGACAGACATGCTTACTACTCTAAGGACTGGAAGCAAGAATGTAAACGTTCTCAAAAATGGTGACCGTCATCTTAAAATACTGTTGGGTAACAAGATTTCCCGCGATGAGTGGATTCCGTGTCGAGTGTTAAGTCCGCCTGAAAATCAGTGTTTTTCGGCCATTTGAGCGCCAGAATGTAGCTCCGAACAAGTTGCTCTTCTTTTTGGAACCGTTTTCATGTATCTTTGAAAATGCTTACGCTCTGTGAGGTAGGCCACTTATGTGATTTTTGCCCGAACCCGCACTCAAGGGGCGTAAGGGCTCAAGAAAGGGACACCAATGAAGTTGCCAAATACAAGTGCCACCCCGGTCAGCCGTCGCGTCTTTGCCGTTGGCGCACTATCCGCAGTGGGAGCTCTCGCGCTCAGTGCCTGCGGTGGTGATACCAAGGCCTCAAGCAGCGCCTCAGCCACGGCACAAGACCTGGCTGCCGGCGGCGCAGCAACCATCACCATGTGGGTTGACGCGGAGCGTTCCCCGGCGCTGAAGGACATCGCAGCAAAGTTCAAGGCTGACACCGGCATCGAAGTGAAGCTCGTAGTCAAGGACTTCGCCGCTGTGCGGGATGACTTCATCACGCAGGTTCCCACCGGCAAGGGCCCGGACCTGATTGTTGGCCCGCATGACTGGGTAGGCAAGTTTGTACAAAACGGTGTCATTGCGCCCATTGAGCTGGGTGAGAAGACCTCGGCTTTCTCGGCCACGGCGATCAAGGCCATGACGTTCAAGGGCTCAACCTATGGCGTCCCGTACTCGGTTGAAAACATCGCATTGCTGCGCAACACGGCTCTGCTGCCCGACGCTGTCAAGACCTTCGACGAGGCGGTGGCTGCCGGCCAGGGCCTTGTCGAGGCAGGCAAGGCCAACTACCCCTTCCTGGTGGGGCTGGATCCGAAGCAGGGCGATCCGTACCACCTGTACCCGCTGCAGACCTCCATGGGTTCGGCTGTTTTTGGTCTGGACGCCGAAGGCGGCTACGACCCCAAGAACCTCCTCATCGGAAGTCCCGAGGGTGTTGCCTTCGCCAAGAAGTTGGTGGAATGGGGAGATGCCGGTTCCAAGGTTCTGAACTCCAACATCACCGGTGACATTGCCAAGGAAGAGTTCAAGGCAGGGAAGAGCCCTTACTACCTGACCGGACCGTGGAACGTCCCGGAGATCCAGAAGGCCGGTATCAAGCTGGCCGTTGACCCGCTGCCCACCGCGGGCGACAAGCCCGCGCAGCCTTTTGTCGGCGTCAACGGTTTCTTCATCAGCGCCAAGAGCGCCAACGCGCTGGCCACCACGGAATTCGTCACGAACTACCTGACCACCGAAGCCGCACAGGATTCCATGTTCGCCACGGGTGGGCGTCCGCCAGCCCTGAAGGCGTCATTCGAGAAGGCGTCCTCGGACCCCATCGTGGCCGCCTTCGGTGCCATCGGTGAAATCGGCGTCCCCATGCCGGCAATTCCGGAAATGGATGCCGTCTGGAACGACTGGGGAGCCACCGAGCTGGACTTGATCAAGGGCAAGGGCGATCCCACCGCGGATTGGCCCAAGATGGCAGAAGCCATCAAGTCCAAGATCGCCGCATAAGCACCATTGCCTGCACCGGTGTGTGGCGCAAAGGTTCCATGCCTTCGCGCCACACACCGTTTTGACCAGCTTGAACCCCTGCAAGAGGACAGCCACGTGACACGAGTTTCCACCACCAACGACGCCGGACCCGCACCCCGGGTGACCCGCGGCCAGCAACCGCCACAACAGCGGGCAACGAAGAAGACACACAGCATGGACTCCCTCAAGGGCACCCTGGCCAAGGTGGTGCTCCTGGGGTTGGTTGATGCTTTTGCCGTCTTCGTCATGATCACGCTGTTCCTGGGCGAATCATGGGCCATCCTTGCCATTGCAGCCGCTGTCACGCTGCTGGTCAACTGGATCTACCTTCGCAAAGGTGGATTGCCGGCAAAGTATCTGGCCCCAGGCGTGTTCTTTCTGGTGATCTTTCAAGTGTTTGTGGTCTTTTACTCCGGCTACATTGCCTTCACCAATTATGGCGACGGGCACAACAGCTCCAAAGAGGATGCCATCTCGGCCATCCAGATGACGGCGCAAAAGCGCGTTCCGGATTCGACAGCATTTAAGACAGCCGTGCTTCAAAAGGACGGTGAACTCTTCCTCTTGTTTACTGCACCTGATGGCACTGTCAGCGTGGGGTCCGCAACGGAACCGCTGACCACTGTCACCGATGCAACGCTCGACAGCACCGGAAAAGCAGCATCACTCCCGGGCTTTGAAACCCTGAACTTTGCCCAGATCGTGGCAAACCAGACGGACATCTTGAGTATTTCGGTCCCGGCTTCCGACGACCCGGCCGAAGGCAGCCTACGCACGGCCGACGGCAGCACTGCCTACGCGTTCAAACCCAACATGGTTTACGACTCGAACACTGACACCTTTACGGACACCGAAACCGGAGACACCTTCACAGACAACGGCGAGGGCGCCTTTGCGAACGCAAACGGTGACCGGCTGGCCACCGGCTGGAAGATCAACGTGGGGTTCGACAACTTTGTCCGTGCCTTTACCGATCCCAACCTGCGGGCACCGCTGCTGAACGTGGTGGCGTGGACGTTCACCTTCGCCATCGCCTCGGTGATCCTGACCTTTAGCCTGGGCCTGTTCCTGGCCATCACCTTTAATCGTGACGATCTGCGCGGCAAGAAGGTCTACCGGGTTTTGATGATCCTGCCCTATGCCTTCCCGGCGTTCCTCTCGGGCCTGGTGTGGTCAGGTATCTTGAACCCTCAATTCGGCTGGCTGAACCAGACGCTGCTGGGCGGGGCCGAGATCGGGTGGCTGACGGATCCGGTGCTGGCCAAGATCAGCGTCCTGGTGGTCAACCTGTGGCTGGGCTTCCCCTACATGTTCCTGGTGTGCACGGGTGCCCTGCAATCGCTGCCCACCGAACTCGATGAAGCAGCCCGGGTGGACGGTGCCGGAGCGTGGCGGGTTTTCCGTTCCATCAAGTTGCCGCTGCTCCTGGTCTCGATCGCACCGTTGCTGATTGCCTCGTTCGCGTTCAACTTCAACAACTTCAATGTCATCTACATGCTGACCGGCGGCGGGCCGCGTTTTGAGGACACCACCCGGGACATTGGCTCCACGGACATCCTCATCACACTCGTGTACAAGGTGGCGTTCGGGCAGGGCACGGGGCGTGACTACGGTCTGGCCAGCGCGCTGGCAATCGTCATCTTCCTGATCGTGGCCACCGTTTCCGCCATCAGCTTCAAGCAGACCAAGGCACTTGAGGAAGTGAACCGATGAGCACCACCACCATTGACGTGCAAACAGTAACCGAGCTGCCGAAAGCGAAGCGGCGTCCCTTCGGTGTGTGGTTCAAGGACAAGGGTTGGCGTCACCTCGTTGGTGTGGTCGTCACGCTGTTCGCCATCTTCCCCCTGCTGTATGTGCTCTCGGCGGCCTTGAATTCCAATGGCACGCTGGCTGGCACGAAGGGCCTGTTCACCCAGGTTGACGTTGGAAACTTCGTCAAGCTGTTCAATGATCCCGCCCGCCCCTTTGGCCGCTGGTTCATCAACACCTTGGTGATCGGCGTGGTCACCTCGGCTGCCACAGTCTTTTTGGGTGCCATGGCCGCCTACGCCTTCTCACGCATGAGGTTCAAGGGCCGGCGGATGGGCCTGCTTTCGCTGCTCCTGCTGCAGATGTTCCCGCAGTTGCTTGCCGTGGTCGCAATCTTCCTGTTGCTCAGCGGCATCTCCGAGATCATCCCCGCACTGGGGTTGGGCAGCCAGATGGGCCTGATCATGGTTTATCTGGGCGGCGCACTGGGCGTGAATACGTACCTCATGTACGGCTTCTTCAACACGATTCCGCAATCGCTGGATGAGGCTGCGAAGATCGACGGCGCATCCCACGTGCAGATCTTCTTCGGCATCATCCTGCGCCTGGTGACACCCATCCTGGCCGTGGTGGCGCTGCTCTCCTTCATCGGCATTTCCAGCGAGTTTGTGATTGCCTCCGTGGTCCTGACCGATCCCGATTCGCAGACCCTGGCCGTGGGCTTGTATTCCTTCGTTGCTGATACCCGGTCCAAGAACTGGGGCGTATTCTCCGCCGGAGCAGTTTTGGCCGCAGTGCCTGTCATGGCCCTGTTCCTGTTCCTTCAGCGGTACATTGTCAGTGGTTTGGTTCAAGGTGGAGTAAAGGGGTAAACATGGCAGCTAATCAACCGCATCACGATGGTTCGGCACTTTATGTGGGAAGCTCGACGCCGAAACTTGGTGAACGCTGCACCTTGCGGTTGCGAGTGCCTCAAGATTGGGGAACCGCCTCGAGGGTCTGGGTGCGCAGCGTCCAGGACGCCGAACCCCGGTATGACGAGGCCACAGTTGTTGGCTCCGATGGCGGTTGGACCTGGTGGGAAGCCTCCATGCTCCATGTGAACCCCGTGGCTCTGTACCGATTTGTCATTGAAGTGGCCGGTGATGAAGGCGGGGGAGCCAGCTACTGGCACCTCAACAACGCCGGCCTGCACAACCGCGACACCTCGGACTACAACGATTTCCGCATCACCACGGCCGTTGCTGCCCCGGAGTGGTCGCGCGAAGCCGTCATGTACCAGGTGTTCCCCGACCGTTTTGCGCGGTCCGCACAGGCGGATGGGCGCCCCACACCCGATTGGGCTGTGGCGTGCACGTGGGATACGCCGGTCCAAGGGCGGGGCCCGGATGTTGCCCGCCAGTTCTATGGTGGCGACCTCGACGGCGTCACCGAAAAGCTTGACGAACTGCTCGCCCTCGGCGCCGACATTGTCTACCTGACACCGTTCTTCCCCGGCCGCTCCAACCACCGCTATGACGCCTCAACGTTCATGGAGGTGGACCCGCTGTTGGGTGGCGACGAAGCCCTCATCCGCTTGGTTGACGCGGCTCATGCCCGGGGCATGAAGGTCATGGGTGATCTCACCGCGAACCACACCGGCGATGCCCATGAATGGTTCACGCGTGCACAGGCGGACCCGTCCAGCGTTGAGGGCGGCTACTTTTACTTCAACGAGGACCATAGCGATTACGAGAGCTGGTGGGGCGTAAAGTCCCTCCCCAAGCTGAATTGGGCCTCACCTGCCCTGCGCGAAGCGTTTGTCACGGGCGAGGACTCCGTCGTGGCGCATTGGCTCAAGCCGCCGTTCAATCTTGACGGATGGCGGATCGATGTGGGGAACATGACCGGGCGTTTGGGCGCCCAGGACATCAACAAGGAAGTGGCTGCGCTCATCCAGGCGCGGATCCTGGACATCAACCCGGACGCGCTGCTGTTGGGTGAGGAAACCTCCGACGCCGGCGCGGACGTGGACGGCTTCGGCTGGCAGGGCGCCATGACGTACTCCAACTTCACCCGCCCACTGTGGCAATGGTTGGGCAGCCCGGACGCCCGCGTGGACTTCTTTGGCACCCCGCTGCCGGGCCCAAACAAGGTGAGTGCCGACGTCGTACTTGCCACGCATCGTGATCTTTCCAGCGCCTTCAGCTGGCCCGTGCGCAACGCCACCATGAACGCGCTGAACACGCATGACACGGCGCGGGCGGCGAGCGTCATGATTCCTGGCGGGCCCGTGGTGGCTGCGGCGATGTCGATGCTGCTGCCGGGTATTCCCGTGATTTTTGCCGGCGATGAGTTTGGCTTGGAAGGCGATGTGGGCGAGGCTGCGCGCACGCCGATTCCGTGGGACGAGCCGGGGCGTGTTGTCACGGACCTGCGCGGTGCGTACTCGGCGTTGACGACGTTGCGCCATGAGAGCCCCGCCGTGTCCGAGGGCGGCATGCGCTGGCTGATGGCCGACGGCGATGTGCTCGCCTTTGTGCGCGAATCGCCCGAGGAATCGTTGCTGCTCATTGCGACGCGGGCCGATTCCCGGGTGGAGATTGCGCTGCTCGGCTTGGATGCCAGGAGCAATGAGTCGCTCAAGGCGGCCCCCGCGTTCAGCGTGGGTGGCTTTGCCGTGTATGCCACGGAGCTCGAGCTGCAGGGCCCGGGCGTTCAGGTGTGGCGGCTGCCGGGGATCAACGTCCCCGCCTGACCGCAGCGGGTGCCCCGACCGTTGGCCGGGTGTGCAGCTCCTAGACTGAAGTGGCACACACGGCATTGACGGAAGGGCTGCACAGCACATGAACGCACACGTTACTCTCTTGGATCCTCACTTCTTGGACGCTCTGCGGACGTCCTTGCAGGAGGGCCAGATCAGCGTCGACGCGGCAGATCTGCAGACGTACGCGATCGACCAAGGCCCCGTCACGGACTATCAGCAGCCGGTGGCAGTGGTGTGGGCCGAGAGCGTGGCCGATGTTCAAGCCGTGGTGCGGGCGGCCGCAACGCACAAGGTACCGCTGGTGACCCGTGGTGCCGGAACCGGGGTGTCCGGCGGCGCCCACGCTACCGCAGGATCCGTGGTGCTTAATTTAACTCGGATGAACCAAATCCTTGAGATCAATCCGGATGATGAGATTGCTCGCGTTGAACCGGGCGTCATCAACGGAGACCTCAACGATGCTGTTGCCGCTTATGGGCTGATGTTTGCCCCGGATCCGGCCAGCTTCAAGATCTCCACGATCGGCGGGAACATCGCCACAAACGCGGGCGGTCTGCGCTGCGCCAAGTACGGGGTGACGCGAGACGCCGTTTTGTCCCTGGACGTGGTCATGGCCGACGGTTCCTTGATCCACACCGGTCACAGGACGTTTAAAGGCGTGGCAGGGTACGACCTGACGGGACTCTTTGTGGGATCCGAGGGGACCCTTGGCATTGTTGTGGGTGCCACGGTCCGGCTGCGGTACTTGCCAGCCATTGTGCGCACACTGGCTGTGTTCTTCCCGTCGGTGCAGCAGGCTGCCGCCGGGGTGTTGGCCGTGGGTGCTGCGCGCGTACAGCCCTGCATTTTGGAATTGCTGGACGGGCCCTCGCTCAAGGAGCTTGATTTCCGCAACGGCAGCACGCTCTCGCAACGGGGGAATGCCCTGCTGCTGATCCAGTTCGACGGCTTGGCGGCCGAAGCGGAAGAGGCGATCGCCGCCGTCGAACTTGAAAAGCTGGGCGGGTTCGTCAGCAGGGAAAACCCGGCCGAGGCGCAACGATTGGTTGAGCTGCGGCGCAACAACCGCGGCTTGGACGTGGACGCCGAAAACCGGGTGGGCGAGGATGTGGCCGTGCCGCGCTCGCAGCTGGTCCACTACATCACGGCGCTGGAGGAGATGGCGGTGCGGCACGGGGTGGAGCTGCAGGTTATTGCGCATGCCGGCGACGGGAATCTGCACCCAACGTTCTCGGTGCCAACGTTTGAGCCGGCCGGGATCAAGGCGCTGAATGCGGCCCTGGACGAGTCGATCGACAAGGCCCTGGAGCTGGGGGGCACCATCACGGGCGAACACGGTGTTGGCCAGTACAAGCTGAGGTGGCTGCCGCTGGAGCAGGCCAAAGAGGTGCTTGAACTGCAGCGGAGCATCAAGGCGTTGTTCGACCCACAAGGAATCCTCAACCCAGGCAAGGCCATCCCCGCAGCTTCATAGACGCTTGCGCAGATACGGGGCGGTTTCAATAGACGCTCCCTCACCTTCGGGGCGACGATGCAGAACGCTCGCTCACTAACGGAGTCGTTGGTGAGCGAGCGTTTCCGAAAAGTGCCCCTCTAGCGAGCGAGCGTCGGGAGAAAAAGCCCCGGATGTGAGCGAGCGTCGAAAGAGGGGGGCTATTCTCCGAAGGCGGCGTCGGGGAGGACTCCGCCTTCCAGCATCTTGATGGTGTCCGTGTCGGTGCTGAGCATGATGGCGTCCTCATCGCGGCGGAAGCGCAGGATGTTGTCCACATAGGACTGCACGGCCTCGGCCAGCGGGACGTTGCGCTCCTCATCCTTTGACTTGAACCAGCGGTGCTCCAGAACCTCGTGCACCACCTCGGCCGGTTCCAGCTTGCCGCCGAGCTCGCGCGGAATGGAGCGGACAATGGGCTCAAAGACGGAGCTGACCCATTCGTGGGCGCTGATCTCCTCGTCCTTGTCAGGGGCAACGTCGTTGCGGAACGAGTCCATGTCGTTGAGCAGGCGCCGGGCCTGGTTTTCCTGCGCGTCCAGGCCGGTCAGGCGCAACAGGCGGCGCTGGTGGTGGCCGGCGTCGACCACCTTGGGCTGCAGCTGGATGGTGGAGCCGTCCGGAGTGGTCTTGATGGCGTATTCCTCGACATCGAAGCCCAGCTCGTTCAGGCGGCGGATGCGGGCACCCACGCGCCACCTGTCCTCCAGCTCGAAGGATTCCTTCTCCGTGAGCTCTGCCCACAGGCGGCGGTAGCTTTCCATGATGAGCTCGCTGGTGGCCACGGGATCCACTTTTTCCTCGATGAGCCCGCCCTCGAGCAGGTCCATGAGTTCACCGGCAATATTCACGCGGGCGATCTCGAGATCGTATTCGCGCTGGCCCGTGGACAGATCCGGGTACAGCTCGCCCGTTTCGGCATCAACGAGGTAAGCGGCGAAGGCGCCGGCGTCGCGGCGGAACAAGGTGTTGGAGAGGGAGACATCGCCCCAGTAGAAACCGACCAGGTGCAGGCGCACCAGCAGCAGGGCCTGGGCATCGATGAGGCGGGTCAGGGTGTCGCGGCGCAGCTTCTGTGAGAACAGTGCACGGTACGGCAGCGAGAACTTCAGGTGCCGGGTAACAAGCACCGGGTCCAGGGGGGCGCCGCTGGGTGTGGTGCGGCCCGTGATGACGGCGACGGGTTCCACGCAGGGAACATCGAGCCGGGCCAGCTTGCGCAGCATGTGGTACTCGTGGCGGGCAACGTGCTCGGACGTTTCCTTGATGGCGATGACGGAGCCGTCGAGGTGGGCAAAGCGGACCACGTGGCGGGAGATGCCGCGCGGCAGGGCGGCAAGGTTTTCCGACGGCCACTCCTCAAGGCGGATGTGCCAAGGCAGGTCCAGCAGGCCGGGATCGGCGCTGGCGGCCGTGATGTTCAGCGAACCCATTACGGCCGCTGGCGGGGCACTTTGCCGCGGGAGCTTGCCGATCTGGTCAAAGTCGGTGGGCTCGTGGTTCCACTTGGCGCCTGGTTGCTCAGTCATAATACAAATTCTCTCTTAAATGATGAAGCGCGGCCGCCTGCTGGAAATATCCAGCAAACGGCCGCGCCTCAGTCGACTGGGCCCCAGCCGAGCTACGAGGCTGGGGCCCAGGTGGGGACTAGCTGCGGGTTACAGACTTGTCGCCCAAACGGGCGCCGGAGGTTGCGTCGAAGAGGTGGACGTGGCCAACCTGCGGGCGGACGTGGATGGTGTCGCCCTTCATCGGTGGGCGGCGGCCGTCAACGCGAACAACCATGTCGCGCTCGTTGCCGTCGATCACTGCGTGGCCGTAAACGTAAGCATCGGCACCGAGTTCTTCAACGACGTCGGCCTCTACTGCCAGGCCTTCGCCGGCGCCAACAATCTCGAGGTCTTCGGGACGAACACCAACGGTGACCGTGTTGCCTGCGGCTTCGCCGAGGACTGCGCTCTGTACGGGGTAAATTGATCCACCGAACTTCACGCCGCCATCAACAACGGGCAGTTCCAGCAGGTTCATGGCGGGGGAGCCAATGAAGCCGGCAACGAACACGTTCTGAGGGGCATCGTAGAGGTTGCGCGGGGTGTCAACCTGCATCAGCAGGCCGTCCTTGAGGACTGCAACGCGGTCACCCATGGTCATGGCCTCAACCTGGTCGTGGGTCACGTAAACAGTGGTGACGCCCAGGCGGCGGGTCAAGGATGCGATCTGCGTACGAGTCTGCACGCGGAGCTTGGCATCCAAGTTGGAGAGGGGCTCATCCATGAGGAACACCTGGGGGTTACGCACAATGGCGCGACCCATGGCAACACGCTGACGCTGGCCACCGGAGAGTGCCTTCGGCTTGCGGTCAAGGTATGCCTCGAGGTCAAGAAGCTTTGCGGCTTCCTTGACGCGCTTGGCGCGCTCTTCCTTGGAGACGCCGGCGATCTTCAGGGCGAAGCCCATGTTGTCGGCAACGCTCATGTGGGGGTACAGCGCGTAGTTCTGGAAAACCATGGCGATGTCGCGGTCCTTCGGCGGAACGTCAGTGACGTCGCGGTCGCCGATCAGGATGCGGCCGGCGTTGACATCTTCCAGGCCGGCAAGCATGCGAAGTGAGGTGGACTTACCGCAACCGGAGGGTCCAACGAGAACCAAGAATTCGCCATCGGCGATGTCGATGTTGAGCTTGTCAACAGCGGGTTTGGTGGTTCCCGGGTAAATTCGGGTTGCATTGTCAAAAGTTACTGTAGCCACAGCAATAAATCCCTTCATCGGCAGGTACGTGCCGAACGATCCGTTGTGAATGGTTGGTGTTGCAGCAGCCCAAAAACCACCAAGGCAGTTGGTGGGCTGACTTATGAAGTATGACACATATTTTCTATGACCGATGTCACAAAAGGTGTCTTCTCCCATTTATTACTTCCTGCACCTTCATTACTACACGAGCTGAAGCTGATCCGCGACTACGCGACCGCGATGCAGCACCGTGCGGTCCTCGGACTTGTCCATGACTGCCGCCGCCACGGAGTCTCCGGGCACCAGGACGAAGCTTGCGACGTCGGACACCTGGGTTCCCGGCCTGTCGCTAACCGAGCGCAGCCTGGGTGTGGAACGGTCGAGGATGGATGCCCCGCCCATGGTTGCCACGGCTACCGCGTGTTCAATGAGCTCATCGGCACGGAAACCATTGACGAAGGCCAGCTGCCACGTCCGGGAAAGCATGTCGGCGTTTCCGTAGGGCGACCAATAATCGCGCTGGCCATCCTCGCCCAGGCCCACGCGAACGCCGGCCTCAACCAGTTGCGCCAGGGGAGGGCGGTGGCCCGTGCCCGGAGCAACCGTTGCCGTGGAAATGTCCAGCTCCGCCCAGGTCTCGATGAGCTTGCGTGTGTGGGCCTCGCTCACACCCCAGAGCGGGTAGCCGTGGGAGATGGTCACGTTGCCCTGCATGCCAAGGGCGCGGGTGCGCTCGGCGATGAGGTCGGCGCTGAAGAGTCCCAGCTCACCTGGTTCGTGCAGGTGGATGTCGATGGGCAGCTGGTACTTCTCGGCCAGGCCAAACACTATGTCCAGGTGCTGTACGGGGTCGCGGTCCAGAGAACAGGGATCAATGCCGCCCACGACGTCGGCGCCCGCCTTGAGTGCCTCCTCCAGCACCTCGGCGGAACCCTTCTCCAACAGCAGGCCCGCCTGGGGGAAGGCAATGATCTTGACCTCGGCGCGATCCTTGTGGGTTTCGCGGGCCGCGGCCACCGCCTCAAAGCGTTCCAGCCCGCAGTCTGCGTCCACCTGGGCGTAGCTGCGGACGCGGGTGGTGCCGCGTTCGATCATCATGCGCAACGTGGTCTCGGCGCGCTCGCCGATGGGCACCTCTGCGTTGCGCCAGTTGTTGCGGTCGTTCATCATCATGGCCCAGACGCCGGGGCCGCCCGTGTGTTCACGAAACGGCAGTCCCAGGCGGGTGGAGTCCAGATGTACGTGGACGTCGGAGAAGCTCGGCAACAGCAACCGGCCGCGGCCTTCAACGACCGTTCCGGCGGCAACGGCGGACGGGTTGTGCGCTGTCACAGCACTGATGTGGCCGTCTGTCACGGTGAGATCGCTGAGTTCCCCACCCCACGGGCGGACTTCACGAATGGTGGAGGATGACAAGGTTGCGCCTTTCAGGTGGTGTGTGGGCGGCCGTTTGAGCGGGCCGCAAGGAGGAGTTCAAGAACCATGGGCAAATCCTGCGGCTTCGGTATGCGGAACTCGGCGTGGGTCTGGCTCTTGCCAACCTTGATGCCTACATCGCCGGGCCGCAGCACCTCAAAGCCGTGTTCGTCAGTGACATCGTCGCCGGCGAACAACGTGGCTGTTGCCTGCGTGTACTCCCGCAGTGCGGCCAGGCTCTGCCCCTTGTTGGCCTTGATCACGGAAATCTCCAGCACCTTTTTGCCCGTGGAGATGTGGATGGCCGGGTTACCGGAGAGGGCTTCCATGACAAGCTCGACGGCGGCGTGCCCGTCGGCCTTGCTGGCCAGCCTGTAGTGAAGTGCGACGCCGGCCGGCTTGTCCTCGGCCACCGTCCCCTTATAGAGGGAGGTGGCCTGGGCGACGGCGGCGCGGGCCAGTTCCAGCGTTGCCGACTGTTCGGCGGTGAGCACCAGCGGCGGGGAGTCCGGCCCCAGCCAGGTTTCCGCGCCGTGGCTGCCCACCAAGAGTGTTGGCGCCGGAGGAGCGGCGACCATGCGCAAACTTCCCAGCGCGCGCCCCGAGACGAGGGCCGTCGTCGTACCTTCCAAAGCCGACAGGGCAGCCAGGGCTGCCGCCGTGCGTGGGAGGGGGCGGGCGTCCGCGGCGTGCTCCACGATGGGGGCCATGGTGCCGTCGAAATCCAGGGCTAGCAAAAGGTGCGGCGTTTGGGCGATGCGGTGGATGGCGGATTCGAGCTCGGCTGGCAACTGTGCCAGAGGTTGCCTCATTGTGGTTCGGCCTTCATTGCCAGGGTAGAGAGGAACTCTTCGCTCCAGCGCTGGACGTCGTGGGCCAGGACCTGCCGGCGCATGGCGCGCATGCGGCGGCTGGACTCGCCGGGGGAGAGGCGGACGGCGCGCATGATGGCGGTTTTGAGGCCGTCGATGTCGTGCGGGTTGACCAGAAGGGCGGACTTGAGCTGATCGGCGGCACCCGTGAATTCACTCAGGACCAGGGCGCCGGTGTTGTTGCCGCGGGCGGCGACGTATTCCTTGGCCACGAGGTTCATGCCGTCGCGCAGGGAGGTGACAAGCATGACGTCGGAGGCCAGGTAGAGCGCCACCATTTCCTCCACAGGGTAGCTGTGGTGGAGGTAGCGGATGGCGGTGTTGGAGGTGGTGTCGAACTGGCCGTTGATGCGGCCCACCATGCCGTCAACCTCATCGCGCAGCAGGCGGTAGGACTCCACGCGCTCGCGGCTGGGGCTTGCCACCTGGATCAGGGCGGCGTCCTCGACGGTGATGGCGCCGTCGGTGAGGAGTTCACCGTATGCCTTGAGGCGGTGGGTGATGCCCTTGGTGTAATCGAGCCGGTCCACGCCCAACAGGATGGTTTCGGGGTTGCCCAGGTCCTCGCGAATTTGCTTGGAGCGCGCAATCACGTCCGGGCGGACGGCCAATTCCTGAATCTTGGCGACGTCGATGGAGATGGGGAACGGGGCGGCGCGGGAAATGTGCACCACCTTGCCGTCGAGGTCCTTGATCTGGACTTGGGCAGCCTTGACGCCGGCACCGACAAACCGGCGGGCTGAACGCAGGAAGTTGGCCGAGTCGCTGGGGCGCTGGAAGCCGATGAGATCGGCCTCGAGCAGCCCGGAAATGATCTCGCGACGCCAAGGAAGCTGGGCGAAGATCTCCGGGGGAGGGAAGGGGATGTGGTTGAAGAAGCCGATGCGCAGATCGGGTCGCAACTGGCGGAGGTAGCGGGGAACCAATTGGAGCTGGTAATCCTGCACCCAGACGGTGGCGTTGGGGGCTGCCGCCCCGGCCGCGGCCGCAGCGAAGCGCCGGTTGACAGTGCGGTAGGCGTCCCACCAGGTGCGGTGGAACTCCGGAGGGGCAATGACGTCGTGGTAGAGCGGCCAGAGGGAGGCGTTGGAGAAGCCCTCGTAATAAAGCTCAACCTCGTCCGCGGACAGGGGGACCGGGATCAGGTCCATGCCTTCGTGGTGGAAGGGTTCCAGCTCTTCGTCTGCGGCGCCGTGCCAGCCGACCCAGGCGCCGTCGCGCGTGGCCATGACGGGGGCCAAGGCGGTGACGAGGCCACCGGGGGAACGGCGCCATCCGGCGTCGGAATCTTCTGTGGAAATCCTGTCCACGGGCAGGCGGTTGGAGACAACAATGAAATCGGAACTGCCGGGGTGGAGGGCCGGTTTGCCGATCTTTTCTTCTGGCACGTGCAACTCCCTGGGTAGAACTCGGGTTTGTGCCAGCTTAGCCTGTGGTGTGGGTTACGTGCGTTGGGGTTGGTAATCCGGAACGGCCATGCAGGGGCGCAATCTTTGGGTATTCTCCAAGGTTTCTCACCTAGGATGAGGGAGAACTTGCCGTTATTCGGCCCTTTTTCATGCCCAAAGACTTGAGGAACTATGAGCCCCAACAATGAACCGCGGTTGTCCAAAGCTGAGCGGACGGCACAAGCCCGCGAACAGGCACGGATTATTCGCGATGCCCAGCTGAAGAAGCAAAAGCGCAACGGCTGGCTGATCAAGGGCGGTGTGCTGGTAGCGGCCGTGGCCATTGTTGTCATCATTGCCCTGATTGTTATCAACACCCAGAAGGCCAACACGCCTGTTGCCGATAGCGGCCCGGTGCCCACCAACATGAACACTTACGGTGGAATCACGCTGGGCAAGGATGGTGCGGTTATTGCACCGACCACCACGGAAAAGACCGTGGACATCAACAACCTGCCTGCTGCTCCTACGGCTGCTGCTGAGAAGGTTATTGACCCGGAGGCGATCGGCATCAAGGCAACCGGCACCGGCGAGCCCGTCCAGATGGTCATTTACTTCGACTTCATGTGCCCGTTCTGCAACCAGTTTGAGACGAGTTACGGCGCTCAGCTGAAGGCGCTGGCCAACGAGGAAAAGATCACTGTCGAGTACCGCGCACTGGGCTTCCTTGACCGCTTCTCCGGTGGCACCAACTACTCCTCACGTGCAGGTGCTGCTGCGGCCTGTGTCGCCGAGACCACGCCCAATAAGTACCAGGCATTCCTGGACACCTTGTTCGCCAACCAGCCCGCTGAAAACAGCAAGGGCCTGGATAACGCGAAGCTGAAGCAGTACGCCACCGAAGTAGGTGCGGCGGACATCAGCTCCTGTGTTGATGAGAAGACGTTCCGCCCGTACGTTGCGAACACCACGGGGCTGGCATCCGCCCACGGCGTCTCTGCAACACCCACGGTGTTCATGGACGGCGAGCAGTGGGTTTCAACTGAGAAGTTCGAAGACTTCTCCGCACGGATCTTGGCTGCAAAGAAGTAACTTGTATTGATTGCGGGCCGTGCACGTTGTGTGGGCGCTCGCAGTTATTGACGACGGCGTCGCTTACGACGGCGTTGACGCCGACGGCGTGAAACCGGCTTTCCTGGGTGGTTTTGCTACCTGGGGGAGCCGGTTTTCATTTTCAACAAAGCGTACGGTAGCCTTGTCTAGCGCTTGATTGCGTTTGCCTCCTTAGCTCAGCTGGCCAGAGCACCGCTCTTGTAAAGCGGGGGTCATCAGTTCGAATCTGATAGGGGGCCCAAAAAGCCCGGATTTACAGGGATTTTGGATGTGAGAATGGCCCCGAAAGGGGCCATTCGTCCTTAACTCTCCACAAACTCTCCAGATTGACTCTCCACTTTCGTTGTTTGCCGCTAGTTTCCGCTGTTTTTGGAGGGTCTTCATGAGGCTCATGATCCTCCAAAAGTGGAGACTTGTCAGCCTGCGGCGGTGAGACCTTGCGCCCCAGCTTTCGGGGCTGGATGCTCCGCTGGCGGAGCCTGTCGAGACCCGTCCTTTGGCTTGAAGGCGTCGATCACGGCTCTGGTGTCCAGCGCCCCGCGGCGTTCTTCAATATAGTGTTCCTGCGTCATGGAAACCTTCGAGTGACCCGCCTGGTAGGCGGCGGCCTCGGGGCCTAGAGTCCTGGCAATGAGTGTCGCATTAGTTTTCCTGAACGTCTTCAGTGTCACCCAGTCATAGCCGATCGAGTCCGAAGCTTCGCGCCAGATTTTTCCAACGTTGTTCGCATCGGTCACAGTGCCGGTGGAGGACGGAAAAATCAAGCCCAGCGGGTTGGGTACCGCTGATTTTGTCTGCCGGAGGCGGCGATCACGAAGTTGCTGGACCAAGAAGTCAGGGACCGTTAACTGGCGGATGCCGTGTCTGGTTTTTGGATGGTCCTGGATTGTGACTCCGCCGTTGGAGGTCCTGATGACAGTGGTGTGGACAAAGATGGTGGGCGGTTTGGCCTCCAAATCAAGGTCTTCCCAGAGAAGTGAGAAGAGTTCTCCTGGACGGACACCCAGGGCGACCAAGCCGTCCGCTATTTCGTGGAGTTCCTGTGAACGTGGCCTGCCGAGTGCGGGCGCTTGTTCCCACGCAATGAGTTTCTTCCGGAGGTCCTGATATTGCACGACATCCAGAGCCTGAGGTTTCTTCGTCCGAAGCCGGGGAATCGATACCCCGAGAACCGGGTTCACGACCACAGCGTCGTGGCGCAAGGCAACCTTGAACATCCAGGAGAGCACGGCGCCGCAAGTCCTGGCAGTGGAAGGCCCCGAGTCCTCAACAACGGAGCGAATGAAATGGTCAACAAGACCAGAGGTTGCCTCGCCTACTCTGATCGAGCCGATCTTGGGCGAGATGTGCTTGTTCACCATATAGACGTATTTGTCCTTGGTGCGTGCAGCCCTTTCGGACGACTCCAGATCCACAAGAAATATCTCAATTAGGCGGTCGATCTTGTCGGTACTGGTGATCAGACCGAAGCGCGGCGTCTTGCGGTTGGCGAGCTTCTGTTGCAATGCCCGGCGGGCGGCAGCCGCGGACGGGCCACGTGCCTCCACCCGTCGGACTTTTCCGTCCAGGTCACGATAGCGGGTCTCAGCGAGCGAAGTCTTGGCCGATGTGCGTTTGGTGTGGATGGTTCCCCACGCGCCGAGGGGGAGCGGTTGTCTGCTCATCGTTGGACCACCTATTCGGTGCGGTTAGGATTCCGAACGCTGGGCGAGCCACGCATTCAGATCCTGTCGTGTGACGCGCAAATGCCGGCCGATCCGGTATGCATGCGGTCCCACACCCTTGGCTCGCCACTGGTAAAACGTCTGTTCCGGGATTTGCAACAGACTGCAGATCTCCTTTGGCGTCAGCCACTCATCCATTGTTGCCGTGGTCGGATCAGCAGCTACTACTTGCTCATACATGTCAGCCTCCTCTGGTTTCCTTCGTACCCTGTTCATGGTGTCTCGTAGGCTAAACGACGTCATTTATGCGGATTCTACTCGTGGTGACTTGGCTGGTCATAGACGGACATTGCGTAAGCGAATTGCTCTCTGAGCGGCCGAACAAGCCAACGAGTTCCCCTTGCAGCTCAGTGGGCAGAAGGCGCGGCTCGTTGTGTTCCGAGACTGGTGCTCCCCATGTGGGCATCAAATCCCGACGAGAAACTCACGGCCATTTGAAGGTCGGCATCAGTCAGCGACGTGCTCTAAAACGACGCCGAAACCTTGGATGCCAGATGTGTGAACGAGTTTTTGGTACGGCAATTCCAGGTGGGGTGGGGCGAAATTGTTGAGAGTGACTGGCCTTGGTGGTATTTGGCTGCGGTGCTGGGTGGGGGAAAAATTCGTGGGTTTGTGGTGGCGCAGGGGAGTGCCGCATGAAGTTTTCATGCTGCACTAGATCTCCTACTGGGGGTGATTATTGGATCGCTTGCTTGAGGCGCTCGATTTCGGTGGGGTTAAATCCTGACCAGTGGTGGTGATCGCTGACCACGACGATCGGGGCCTGGGAATACCCGAGGTCCTGGACGTATTCGAGTGCGGCGGCGGTGGTGGTCAGGTCGACGACATCGTAGGGGATGCCGGCATGGTCCAGGGACAGGCAGGTGAACTTGCATTGCTGACATCCGGGCTTGCTGTAGACCGTGACGTTCATGGCCCTCACCTCACTTTCTGATTCTTCCGGTGCTGGATCGCGTGGAATCACTGGTGGTTGTTCCGGTACGCGGTGTTCTTGTGTTGCGCCCAGCCAGACACAACGCCGGCGCCAAGCAGCTGGTCCAGCAGCCTGGCCAGGTGGTAATCGGGGTCAAAGGTCAGGGCGACGTGCAGGTAGTTCGCGGCCGCCGTTCCCCTGCCCTTCCACCAGCAGATGTGGCCGAGCATCGTCAACGGCGCTGCCGCGTGGGTGGGGGCTGCGATGGTGACCAGCTGGCGCAGCAGCTTTTCTGAGTTGTCGATCCGGTGCCATTGCGGGGCTTCGTCCGTGGCGCCGAAGAGCGTTGCTCCCATGGGCTCATCGATGCCGGGCATATCGGCCAGGATCTGGTCCCTGAGCCCGACATGCTGCAGCCCGGCCAGGACCTCTGCCAGCTGCTCGTGGGTGGGTTCGGTACCGTGGTCAATGAGTTCCGTCCACAACCGGTAGGCCGCGTCAAGGCACTTGCCCGGGTTGGTAGCCATGTCCTGCAGTGCTGACTCGACGGCGTCGTGGTCGACAGCGGTGAACAACTCCGGAATGGTGGGTGGCTCGCTCTGTGCGACGGCGCTGCCCTGGTAGACCAGCTCGGCGTTCAGGAGGCAGGAATCAATGGCAGCCAGCGGGGTCTCCTGGCCACACGAGGCGGGGCTGGCGCCGTCGTAGGTGGCGAAGGATTCGGGACCGACGATCCACACCTCATGGACGAACAGCCCGGTGGCCATGAGCCGCCGCTTCAGTCTCTGGATCATGGCAGCGAAGGGCTTGGGGTGTTCTGGGCCCCATGGCTGGTGGGTGAACAGGGCGATGAGGACGGCGGTGGCGTCGAGGTCGAAGCCGACGGCGTGGGCGACCCGCTCGGCGTAGCTCTCACTGACGTCTTCGGTGCCGGGGAGGCTGACGCGGAGAGTGGGGCCCAATGTCTTGCCGTCGAGGGCGACGCAGACGAGGCTTTCCTTGGGCCAGTAGCCGAGGCTGTGGCCGATGTAGCTGATGGCGTCGGCCGGGCTGCTGATTCTGATTGGTTCCATTGCCTTGCTCCTCTTCGGTGATCGGTGGCTGGTTGTTCGCGGCCGCCTGCTCTGTTGGTGTCTTCTGGTAAGAGGAATCACCGCTGGGTTTTAGGGGTCGGAGGGCAACTTGGGGTACCGGGCACGGGGCAAAAATTGTTTCGAGGAAATAAGCGACGCAGGAGCGCCGAGGAAGAATTTTTGGAGGAGTGGCCGGCGCGCAGCGCCCTGGTTGCGTGGAGGACCCGCCCAGCGATGATGGGGTACCAGAAGGCACAACGTGGATCGGCATGTGTTCATATGGCTCCATTGACGAAGGCATTCTTCTGGGCTGACCGCTTGACGTCCATCGACGGCACTGCCGCTGTGATCGCCTGTTCGCTTTCGCACATGTTCATGGGCCTGGCTAGCTTCTGCAACATTGCTGGCCGCCTGGATATCGAAGTAAAAGAGATAAGCGCTCTGGGTGAAAGATTTGTGAAGGATTTTCTGGTTACTGTGGCTTGGCTGGAAATTCGTGGGATGCAGCGCGAAGCTGAAGGTCGGGGACCTGCGCTGGCGGGTAGCACGAAGCGAACCCGTGGGGAGGGGTCAGTACCAGTTCGCGACGCGTCTACCCCTGCCGGCAAGAGCCACGCCCACCGGATGGCCTGAGGACATGAATCTTTTCAGTTGGGGCAGGAAGTCGGTTGTCGCGGGCACCATCGTGTTGTTGGCCGCGTTCCTGGCATCCTGTGCCCCTGAGTCAATGAGCACCAGTGAGGCCTGCCGGGCGTACAAGGACATGTATGTCAACAGCCCTGACCGTGGAGCGGTGTCCGAGGCGGCAGGGCGGTACCAAGTGGGTTACCTACTAGATTTCTCCAAAAGCATCGACGGTGTCTTGGGAGATGGCTTTGCCGAGCAGGCAGACTTCTGGCAGCAAGCAATAGAGGTAATGAGCGCTGGGGAGGATTTTCCCCAGCAACTGCATGACATGCATGGGGCGGCCAATAAGAAAATATGGGGAGTCTGTGGATACCCATGGGAATGATCCTTCAGCACGGCGCCATGCCGGCTGGAGACCCCATGGAAACTCAGCCTCGACGTGCCGAACTGGCGACTACGGCCGTCACTATTTATTCCGATCCTTCGATCTGATGATCCAAGGCAAGTTCAACTGAGGCCGACACTTCGTCGTTCAAGAGGTCGTGTGCTTCAGTTCTTGGTCGAGTGTAACCTTGAGCCGTTCAGCGAAAGTCTCGCGGCTCAGGGTAGAGGTCGTCTGCTCACCGTTTGTCGGGTCATACACGCTGGTGATCCACGGCAGGGCCATGGCCGCAAATCATTTCACTTTGGCGGCGATTGAATGGCCTAGCTCCTCATTCGAAGTTTCTTTCAGAGGTGCAGCCAGAATCTCATGGCGGCGAATATTGAATACTTGACGAATACCGCAGGCGCCGGTTACTTGGATTGATAGCCCAGGCGAGTAGGCGAATATTGGTCCATGGTTACACCGACTTGGTGCGGACTTGAGCAATGGTTATCTCAAAGAAGGAGAAATGTGAAAGCCCCAGTCAAGCACCACTACGTCCCGCAGTTTCTATTGCGAAATTTTGCCGATGCCAAAGAGCAATTGGTCGTCCATCGGCTCGATCAAAGTGGGAGCTTTCCAGCCGTGGTACTGAAGACAGGCCACCGGAATGATGGACATACCCTCTACGGTCCAAGCTTTGACGGGGGTAAAGATCGTACCACCCTCGAATCGATGATGAGCGGACTGGAAGCCAAAGCCGCTTTGGTAATTTCCGAGCTGGCATCGCCAGCAGGAGCTTCCGAATTATCTGAGGAACACAGACACGTTCTCCGGTGGTTTGCTGGCCTTCAGACAGCTCGCAGCAGATTCACGTTCGGCTATATTTCCAGACAAGCCGAACAGGAAGGTGGGCCAATTGGACTGACCCGAGAAGAGACTCAGACTGGTCTCTTGATGGCATCCACACGATCCCACCTTGACGCATGGATGGCCAGTAAAGATCCTGATTCTCACTACAAGGATAGATATAGTCCCTTTGGAAGCGAGCTCATGGCCTTCAGATGGGACTTGGTGAGATTCAAACAGCCAAGCTTAGTGGTCTCTGACGCCTTCGCCGCTCAGAGTGGAATCCGGGTCGAACAACGGCACAAATATCATCCAGTACAAAAGAATTGGGCAAAACATGGAATTGGGGTGCCTCTAAACGAAAGCGCGAGAGTAACCATGGCGCTTACGCCGACATTAGGTGTTTACCTACATCGTGGAACAACAAAAAAGGCACTCAAAGCAGAAGCTTTCAATCGGGACAGCGTCTACGCAGCCAGAGAATTCGTTGCACACGCTCCAGGATGGGAGTCTTCCAAACCCTTGCTCAGTAAATCTATGGCGGGCAACCTGGACCTGCAACGGATGCTGAGGGTAGCCATGGCGAAAAACTTCTGAAATTTCATGTGCGTGTCAGATTGAACCAGACACGAGACACACGAAGTTCCGGAAGTAATTCGCGTCACCAACATATGAGAGCTCCTCAAGTGAAGCGGCCTCAAGGAGACTATTTCCATGGGGTATCTTCACCGATAGACACCATCATGCCGTGAGTCAACCCGTAGAAGGGCCGGTAGGCGTCGACAATCTGGATGGGATCGAGCGCGCGTAGCGGAATCTGACGCTGGATCAGTGGATGCGTTAGCCAAGGACTTAGGCGTAGCCGCAGTGTCGTTATTGGACGTTGAATCGGAAGCGCTCTGATCTAGCTATCGCGAAGCGTCATTTCTTACACATTTCGTCAATTGCGGCGGTCGTGATCGGCCAGAACCGTGCTTCCACCAGACCACCAGCATCCGCAGGTCGGACATTAAATCTTCCATTTGTCGCTGATGAAATTCTCGATTATCCGACCAACGTCTTGACCGCTTGAGGGACACCGCATTGCATTCGACTTGGCGTCCTCCTCTGCCTGGATCACGGCTTCGATCTGCTTGATGAATTCCAGATCGGTCATGGTCCATTCCCCTTTCCTCTTGTCGTTAACTTCTACACGCGTCACGATATCGGACAGTACTGACATGCACTCGTCAGCCGAATCGTTCGCCCATTTTGACCTGCCTAGACTGGTAGTGCTCTGTACAACAGTGTCGTTTTCTGGCGATCAATAAGGGCGCTATTCAACAAGCCGTCGATGGCCCGCTGAGCTTGCCACTTCGTTCACGACGGACAAATCGGAGTTTTGGGTCCTGTAAAAAGCCCGTGCGATCAAATGCCGGGCTCGTTCAGAGGCCTCGTTTCCGGCAAAAATAACCTCGCTGAAGCGGCTCAGCACATCACCGGCCGCAAGGACAGCGTCATCGGTTCCTGCATGAAGGTCGGGGCTCTCCTCGAACTGGCTCTCACTGTTCGTGCGCGCCTGCTTCACGAGTGTTTCGTCTTCGCCGAGCTTCGACATGATAGTCGCCACCGCGCCACTGGTCGTCTGTTCCGATTCTCCGATCAGTGCTGACAACTCCCGCACAACCTCCAACAGAGCGACCATATTCGGATCCCGAGCCTCGGCACTTGCGACCGCTGACGCACCGGTAACCGTGCCGCCCGCGGATATGTCGATGTCGACGGGCTGTTCTTCAACGAGCTGCAACCTGGTCAGCTCGACATCTGAGAGGTCGATCGACGCTGACACCTCGACGTCGTGCAGGTTCGATGCGAGCAGTCGCAGATAGATCGCCTTCTTCGCCAAGTCGAGATCCTCGTAATCGACGACTTGTGTGATGAAGTCGTAGAAGCTCAGGAAGGAGGTCACGTTCTTGCGGAACAGTTCGAGCTCATTTAGCTCGATCCGGTCCCCTCGCAGCCGGGCATGCTTCAACCGTTCTCTGTAGCGCTTCTTTGCAGGCCCTAAGCCAGCGGCGATCTTTCCGTTGACTTTTGATCCCTTCCCCGTGCCCTCGAGGAGGAACGCGTGTGCGACCTGTTCGATCTCCTCAGCCTCGTAGATGTCTGCGGCATCGAGTCTAGACAGGATGTCCCAGATTAGGTTCGGGTCTGTTGACTCATCGATACGAGCGACATTGTAGTAAGGCTCGAACGCCTCTTGGATGTCGGCCGGGTCGTTCACGAAGTCCACGACCTGCGTCGTCATCGCGGTCTTCTTTGTCCCCACCGTCGTCGTGTGGGTGCGATTCAACCGAGAGAGGGTCTGCACCGCAGTGATGCCCGAGAGCTTCTTGTCGACATACATCGCGGAGAGCAGAGGCTGGTCGAAGCCCGTCTGGAACTTGTTGGCGACGATCATGATCCTGTACTGGTCACTCTTGAACGCCTGGCGAAGGTCACGCGCAGCACCATTCATGGTGGCCTCGGTCAGATTCTCCAGACCAAGCTCGGCACTGGTTGATCCGTCCTCGACTGTGCCGGAGAACGCCACGAGCGTTCCGTAGTCTAGGCCTTGCGCCTTGATGTACCTGTCGATCTCTCGCTTGTAGCGGACCGCGCCCAGCCGGCTCGGTGAGACAACCATCGCCTTGGCGGACCCGTCGAGCAGATGGGCAACGTTCTCACGGAAGTGCTCGACGATGATCGCCGCCTTCTGCGCAATCGTGGTCGGATTAACCCGCACCCACTGCATGACGGCCTTTTTCGCCTTCGATTCGTCAACTTCGGTGTCCAGAGCGCCTTCGATGCGCTCAGCGAGATCGAAGTACATCTTGTACGTTCGGTACCCCCGCAGCACATCGAGGATGAACTCCTCTTCGATCGCCTGCTTCATCGAATACAGGTGGAACGGCTTCGGTTCGGCCTCGTCACCATCACTATGCCCGAAGAGTTCAAGTGTCTTTTTCTTCGGCGTCGCCGTGAACGCGAAGAACGAGATACCTTCGTGGCTCGCCCTAGCCTTCATGTCACCGGCGAGCAACCGATCAATCATCATCTGCTCGGCATCGACTTCGACCTCGCCGGTCTCGGCGAGCTCTTCCTGTTGCTCGGCGGTCAAGACGCTTTTTAGCCTCGCAGCGGTCTGACCCGACTGGGACGAGTGCGCCTCATCGGCGAGAACTGCGAACTTCTTGCCCGCAAACGCATCGGCGCTCTGTAGCTGGTCGAGGATGAACGGAAAAGTCTGGATCGTGACGACGACGATCAGCTTGCCCGACTCCAGTGCTTGCGCAAGAGCGCCGGATTTAGACCCGGTGCCGGAGTCACGGATGGTCTTGTCGTCGATCGTGGCGACGATCGACTGGTTGTCGGTGTCGATCTGCCGGATGGCTTCCTGCAGCTGCGCGTCAAGCACATTTCGGTCGGTGACGACGATGACCGAATCGAACAGCTTTTGGTTGTCGACTTGCAGTCGGGCCAAGCGGTGCGCGGTCCAAGCGATCGAGTTCGTCTTGCCAGACCCGGCCGAGTGCTGGATGAGGAATCGGCGGTCGGGATCCGGTGCAGTCACAGCGCGTTCGAGCTTCTCCACGACATCCCACTGATGGAAGCGCGGGAAGATCAGCGTGTAGGAGCGCTTCTGACGGCCCGTCTGATCTTTGGTGCGGGACTCGGAAATCCAGATGAACCGCGACAGGATCGCGAGCCATGCGTCGCGCTGCAACACCTGCTCCCAGAAGTACGCAGTCCTCTGTCCATGCGGGTTCAGCGCATTGCCGGCACCACCGTCTTCGGTCCCACGGTTGAACGGCAGGAACCGGGTCTTTAGCCGGTCGAGCTTCGTGGTCATCCAGACCTCGTCCTCGGACAAGGCGAAGTGCACCAGCGCACGCGTACCGTTACCGAGCAGCGCGTAGGGCTTCCTCCCCTTTTCACCCAGCGAGCGGGCCTTGTACTGAGCCTTCGCGTTCTCGACAGTCTGGGTGTTCTCGGTCTTGACCTCCGCGGTCGCTACCGGCACGCCGTTTAGGAAGAACACCAGGTCGATTGACTTGTTGCCATCGCCGTAGTGCACCTGGCGCATCACGCGTAGACGGTTCGCGTCGTACCGGATATGCGTCGCTGGGTTGAGCGCTGTCTCAGGTCGGGCCTGCATCATATCGAACTTCGCTGACCCGGCACCCATGCCTGCCACGTTGAAGCCTTTGCGGAGAGTGCGGAGCGCACCCTCGCGGTCGGTCATCTGCTTGTCCAGGCTGGCCGCAAGACGGTCCAGCAGCAGCCGCCGGAGCTTTGCCTCATCCGGCGAACCCAGTTTCACGAACCTATCGAACGCTACCTGCTGCGTCTCCTGCAGCCAGGCGAACACGTCCTCGGGGATGAGCGCACGCTCAACGTCATACAGATCATCGTTCTCGGAGTACAACCAGCCGTTCGCTGCAAGGTACTCACACAGCTCGCGCTCGAACTCGATCTCATTGTGCTGCGCCATTACACCACCGTCCTTACTTTGATCTGGCCCGTCACCGCTGCGGTGATCAGTGCCGCGCGCCGCTCCTGCGAGAGTGTGATCAGGTCCTCGGACTCCGCGATGAGCCCGTCGATGAGGGACGTCTGGTCATCGAGGTAAGCGGCGACCTTGCGCTGCTCGTCAAGCGATGGCAACCAAATAGGCAAACCACGAAGGATCGGTAGCCGAACATTGCTCACCGTCGACCCGTTCGAGTGAGTCCGGAAGTAGTCCTGCACAACCCGTCCGTAGATCTGCCACATTAGGAACCGACCTTCTACCCGCGAATGGTCCACGCGGAGTAGCACCATCCGTTGCCCGAGGCAGACGTTCGTCTCCGGAACCATGCAGGCTTCGCCTGCGGGAGCTTCGCGAGTAAACAGTACATCGCCCATCTGTGGTGCACCCGCAGCGTTTCGGTCGCTCCACGTGGATTCTGATACTCGAATCCCTTGGCCCGCCTTGAATCTTCCGCTTCGCACTGAAGCGGTACGAACGGCTTCATACCCGCCATCTACTTCGACCTCCGGTGTCGTGTGGGGACAGTCCACCACATCGATACATGCGGCGTACATACGACTATTCGCGTCGTGAACGCCGAATACAGAGTCGACCACGGCCTCTCGGCGTTCCCGCAGTGTATTGATGAGGCCATGCTGCTCGGCAATTAGCTCGTCGATCTGCTGAGTCTCGCGGTCGAGGTAGTCAGCAATCGCCTGTTGCTCGGAGAAGGGAGGGAACGGAATCGGGAGTTCAGCGAGAGTTCCCCAGCGGCGGAAGTCAGCGCCGCCTTCTCGAATTCCCCGGGCCATTGCACGTATGAATCCACTGCGTGCCTGGGCCCGAATCGCATGTGCGACGAACCTAAGGTCAACGCGCTTTATCGGCCGACAGATCGAGCAGACTTTTGTGATCGCCCCGGAGGAATCAGAAATGCCGACGGAACCACGCAGGATGTCAAGCCCATGGACGGCAAAATCGCCAGGTTCCACGCCCTGGTAACCGTCCATGTTGGCTGCTTCGTGGTAACCGATTTTGTCACGTCGCGAGCGAAGTGTGACTTCACCATCGGTATATGCAGTCACCATTGGTGCTCCAATTGCTGCTGGGCGCTCAATTTTCTCGAAGATGCGACCGAATGCGATCTCCTCGAAGCCCGTGACCGCGGGCCACCTCACGACTGTCACGCCTCAACCGCCTTGAGCAGGGTGAGGATTTTTGCGATCCGCGCCTCGAGGTCTCGGTCGATCTCCTCGAGCGGGCGAGGTGGGACGTACTTGTAGAAGATCCTCGTGAAGGGGATCTCGTAGCCGACCTTGGTCTTCTTATGGTCCACCCAGGCATCAGGGACATGCGGGGCCACCTCGGCGGCGAAGTACGCCTCGATGGTCGAGTCTTTTCCGCTGGCTCCGGCGGTGTTGCCGCCGTAGGTGAACGGCACGTTTTCCGTGTCGCGCTTCTTGCTGTCGGGCTTGGGGTTGCCTTTCTGGTCGCGCTCAATCTCTTTGTTCTCATCTAGCAAGGGCCGTTGGACGGTGATCGTCCAGTAACCGAACTCGTTCGTGGAGAGGATCTTCGACTTCTCGCTGTCTTCGTGGGCGTCGTAGAGCGAGACGACTTCGTCACGGCGCT
The DNA here is from genome assembly GCF_900105965.1 of Arthrobacter alpinus. NCBI lineage: Bacteria > Bacillati > Actinomycetota > Actinomycetes > Micrococcales > Micrococcaceae > Arthrobacter > Arthrobacter alpinus. The sequence continues at coordinate 2,739,774 of NZ_FNTV01000001.1, read as the reverse complement.
TTCCAGGAATCTCACGACGCTTCGAGCCCATGCCCTTGCGCATCTTCTTCCACATCCCTGTAGCGTCAAGTAGCTGGACTGTGCCTTTGCGTTCCTTTTGTTTCTTGTTGTCGAGTACCCAAATGTAGGTTGCGATACCGGTGTTGAAGAACATGTCCGACGGGAGGGCAATGATCGCGTCCACGAGGTCTTCTTCCAACAGCCACTGGCGGATCTTGCTCGGCCCGGACTCGGCGGCACCAGTGAAAAGAGGGGACCCGTTCAAGACGATGCCAGCACGGCCGCCGCCTTCGTGTGCCGGTCGCATCTTGCTGACGAGGTGCTGGAGGAAGAGCATCTGTCCGTCGCTGACAGGCGGAAGGCCCGCTTTGAACCGACCCAGTACGCCAGTGCTGTGCTCTTCTTTCACGAGGCTCTCCGCGGCTTTCCAATCAACGCCGTACGGCGGGTTGGACAGGCAGAAGTCGAAGGTGCGTCCGTAGAACTTGTCCTCGATCAGGGTGTCGCCGCGACGGATGTTGCCGATGTCCTGGCCCTTGGAGATCATGTCGGACTTGCAGATCGCGTACGACTGGCCATTGATCTCCTGCCCGTACAGCGTCAGCCTCGCGTTCGGGTTGCGCTCGTGCAGCCTTTCCTCGGCGACCGATAACATACCGCCGGTACCCGCTGTCGGGTCATAGACAGTGCGAACGACACCGTCGCCCATGAGGGATTCCTGCTCCTCGGCGAACAGTAGATCCACGAGCAAGCGAATCGCATCGCGGGGTGTGTAGTGTTCGCCAGCTTCCTCGTTCGAGGCCTCAGCGAACTTGTAGATGAGGTGCTCGTACAGGTCCCCCATCTCGGCGTTGGAGACCACCTTGGGGTGCAGGTTCACACCCGCGAATTTCTCCACTACAAGGTATAGCCGGTTGCTCTCATCGAGTGTGTTGACGACCTGTTCGAACCCGAACTGCTCGAACACATCGATGTTTGCCGAGAAGCTCGTGACGTACTCGATGAGGTTCTCACGCAACTGGTCTGGATCCTCCAACAGGCGCGCGAAGTCATAATGGCTCGTGTTGTAGAACGACAACCTCGTGGCCTTGCGCATCTGCGCATCTAGAATCCCACCCGTGTGCTTCGTCGCCAGCGTACGCATCTTGTCCCGGCTGGAGCCCATCATCGCGTCCAGCCGTCGCAAGATCGTGAACGGCAGGACGACGCTGCCGTACTGGTGGGGCTTGTAGACCCCGCGGAGCTGGTCAGCAATTGACCAGACGAAAGGACCCAGATTACTCATGCATTTTCCTGCTTCTATCAGTTGTATGGTGGGCGACTTGTCTGATGTTACTAGGGGATTGATGAAAGCAGAGATGACACTCGTGCTGTCACCTTTCCATGCCCCGAACTCCCGTTCTCGCGTGGAGTCGGCGACGTCGATCCAGTCGGAGCGTTCCTGCCACAACGACCCTACGGCTTCGTAGGCGGTCTCCAAGACGGCGCGGCGGGACCGGCTCAAACTCCCCTTCGTACTTTCTGGCTTCCTCGCGCGGGACCAGACGGATCAACAGATTCTAAGTTCGCGGTCAGGGTATGGTCCTTGGGCGAGGCAGAGACAGGAAATCGAGCTGGCCGCACGTAGTGAACAGTTGCATTGATCTTGCGCTACTACCTGAGGTCAGTTTGCGTCACGAATCGGTGCGCCTGGAGTGAATTCAGACGGCGTCATGACACCGACAGGGACCTAAGGGCAGGAAAATGCTAATCCCAGTTCGGATTGGGTGAATCTTGAGGGCGAAGCAGACGAGCCCAGAGTCTGGCGGCGGCGGTGGCTAGAGACAAGGTGCATGATATTCCCGCCTTTGAGCGCATAGGCTGTCAAGGGCGTCGGAGACGACGACGTACGGATGAAAAGGGGGAGCTCACCCTGCTGAAAAGGGGGAGTGATTTCTGAAGAAAATTTTGCTGAATTGGGGGAGTAAAGGGGGAGTTGGGCCGATTTTGGCCTTAAGCGCCTCTGGCCTGCGGAATGAAACTGCAGGTCAGAGCCACTTTTTGGTGCCCCGGGCGGTGTGTGATCTCAGGACATAGTTCCCAGGTGATACTTCCCCGATTTCTCGAGACATAGTTCCCACCATTTTCGATCGGCGATTAGACGCAATCGCCGTGAACCAGTACCAGCGCCTCATGGCAAGGAGAGGTTATGGGCAAGCATGGTGTCACCCAGGGCCGTATCACCAGCAATTGCGGGCCTGATTCCATGCTGCCTGGGCGTCACCCCACACGCCTGACGGCAAAAAAGAAACACCCCGATCCGAAGACCGAGGTGTAACCAATATTGCTCCCACACGAGGTGGGAACGATGTCTCGAGACATAGTGGGAACTATGACCCGAGACATCACATGGTGCCCCGGGCGGGAATTGAACCCACGACCAAGAGAGTAGGGAGCTATTTTCCCAAACGTAATGAGAAGTCTTTACCAGCTAGCCCAGCCTAACGATAATGATGCCAGGGCGGCTGGGGATCTGGAACGCCTACGTTGGCCGCTGCCTAGTGGACGTGAACTCAAATCTAGATTGGCGTTCGAGGCAGTAGGCGTGTCAGCAGCAGTTTGCGATGTATGGGATATGGCGGCGGATATGGCTGAGGAGGCGAGATATTTGGCGACCGGGCAGCCAGGTTTGGCCAAGGTGATCAGCCCGCAGCTGACGTGGGTGTTGCCAACTAAGTGCTTCATGGGGAGGCCGATGATTTCACCGTTGTGCTGCTTGACGGCTGCGATGGTCGGGGCGGCCAAGTAGAGGTAGATGAGCGAGGAAAAGGCCCAGCTCGATGTCCACAGTGAGGTGGTCGCGGATATCCGGCGGTAGTGTAGCTTCCTTGTCCTCGGGCCTGGCAATGCTTGGCAGGAGGCAAACTCTGCAACTTTGGGATAGATTTCGTTTTTGAGCCGTCCAGTCGCCGCGACGGTCATTCCATCGTAGCTTCGCACAGAACAGCGGACAGAGAAACTTGGACCCAAGTGAAGTGCGAGTCACTGCTCTAGCGGACAATCTGGGGCTAGAAATCAACAACTAACGTCGGCGCAACTCAGTGTATACTCACGACAAATTACTTAGAGTCAACGATTGGGGCACAAATGGGGCTAGCCGCTGAACCTATACAGCAGAAGGGCATTGATGGCGTCGCACTGGCGAAGCGGGGACTTGAAAGTACGACCTGGATTGAGCTTCCGTTCAATGCATACAGAAACGACTCCATCTGTCGCGTTCAACTGCTCCAAGGAAGCAAACTTTTTGATATGTTTGGGTTCATTTTTGGAGAATCGAATGTACCCCTCTATGTTGAAGCAAAGAATTATGATGGAAATGCCAGTAAACTTGACGCATACTATAGGGAATTTTTGGCCCACGCCTATAGTGCGACTGCTCTAGCGAAAAAAAACAACACGTCCGAGCGTGCCGAATTTATGTTCGTTACAACCCACCCTTTTGGAATCGGCAAATGGGTGGACAACTTCAAACCTTCTCGAATCAGAGAGGCCTTGGGGAGTTTAGTAGCGTACTTAATGGTGCTGAGATTGACGATAACATATTGAAGGATACATCAGAACTTGTTCACCTTCTGATACTTAATGAACGCCAAGAGCGATTTATGCTCACCGCTTCCGAGCTTAATCGCATTGAAGAAGTACTTGGGAGGAAGGCGTCATGACTAAGTCAGGAGATTTCCAACAGGAAGTCCTATCAGCACTTAATAACAGCTCCCCACAATCAGTGATAACGGGTGTCGAGACTGCTGTCGCTGAAAAGCTCATTGAGCTAGACGAGCGAGTGGATGTCGTTTTCACTGACTACTTTAATCATTCCTACATGCCGGATATGGTTCTAACTTGGAAAGAAGGGGGAAAGCGAAAAGAGCGACCGCTTTTTGTTCGCACCGACACAGACCCGGCGGGTATAGCCGCTGACATACATGGATTGATTACCCGATCTCCGTTAATTATTGCTGTCGATGAGCACAGCTCTGGACAAGTGGCACGTGAAGCTATTCAAGTGGAGCAGAAGATCAAACGTGTGGATCTCCTAATCACGGATACTAGTTCTCTCCAAACGCTTACACCAAGGGGCGGAAATCTCACAAACGGTTATGACTTTTCGAAGCTTGTCGGGCAAAATTTCTTGAGCGGAGGCCGCGGGTATATAGGGCAGCACGAAGCCGCGACTATCTCTTCCGCGTCCGTCCTTTCTGATGCATCTGAATCCTTCGAAGAATTCGACAGTGCCATCGATCAGTTTTTCATGGAAGATGCTGCACTGCGTCTGAAGCGATCGACTGGACTTGTGCGGGATGTCATGCGAGGCAATTTTGCTGAACTCTCACTCGCTGGACAATTCAGCCAAGCTGAATTACGGACTGTGCTCCCCCTTCTATTGGGCAATCCAGATGCGCGTGAAACGCAACATCTTTGGGAGGAGCTTGGAGATGTTATGTCTCTATCAGACCTTTTCGACATAGCCGTTGACCTTGAAACCCTGGATGTTTCTCCCTTGCTTAATGCAAACATCACCAAGTGGACCGCGAAACGCAGCCAGGTAGTCATGAATATGGCGTCTCCTAGTGAAGTGGCTGCGGGGCGCGCAGGCGATTCCGAGGGTCACCAGCCTGATGAAGAACCGCTTTGGAAGCTCTGGCGAGGACTGGTTGCCCTTGACGTCAAGGATTGGAGAATTCTGTTTGCGGATGACGCCCGCAAACTGAAAGGCCGTATGTCTGGCGGGACCATCCCTCAGTGGGAGCAACTGGCCGAAATACTTCCGTCATTCAAGATTAAAGCAGTTGATCTACATGGCCTGTCTCGGCGGGTTTCCATTTCAGCTGAAAAGTCCGGCGACATCTATGGGGACATATCATCAGTTACCGATGCCTTGGATGAGAGTTTCTATGTGCCTCGTATCCAAATTCAAAATTCCTTGGAGAGCGATGAATCTACAACTCTCGTAGAATTTTCGGAAATGCTGGTGACTAGCTCGTCGTCCGATACTTTGGCGAGCCATGCGCGGGCTTCAATTAGACTACTTCTTCATAATAGAATAACGGACACAAGTGAACTTGATGCACGAGTTATTTCCGCATTGGACAAGAGTGACTATGATTCTCCTGAATTTGATCAGACGATTGAAATCGACGAGTATGATTCATGACGGAAACCAAGGCGCCAGAGTGACCGCCTATTTCTAATGCTGGAATTGCGGGGAAATTGCCACTGCGGAATAATGGGATGTAATTGCCTCGCCGTTCGAAGGTAGACGCTTGAAGCGGTATTCTCCGTTCCGGAATTCATATTTCTATATCGGGAGCGCCGCCTAATATTTTGGATGCAAGCCATTTTTTGAAGTGATATTTTCGCTGGCTATGGATCGTCGATTTGCAGACTCTTTGACTGGCTGGAGTCAGTTTCGATGTGAGGCAATGTTCGGGTTTTTGAGCTAAAGTAGGCGAAGTTGGTGTTTTATGAATTCATTTCCCCTTGATGATTTCCTTAGCGGTCGTCGTGTCTGGTTTAACGCTATAGTGGAGCGAATCGTAGACAGTCGCGTTAGGAGGACTTTCTCGAGTAATGTGTCTAACCTGTCATCCGCGGAGATGGCGCTTCTGACTACTCATGTTGGGCTTGGCCATATTTATGGAATTCTAGACAGTGATGCCGAAGTTGCAGGGTTTCTATCAAAGGTAGAGGTGGAGCAGATTATTAGCCGGCATTGGCGCGAGGGTCATTTTGATCGCCGGCTCGCTACTCATCTGCTCGTTCTTTGGCAGAGCATCTACCGTTTGGGCCGGGATCTGGGACAAGTGCGTCCTGAACTTCTCGTTCTCCTGCATCAATCGCAGCTTGGTGCTCGGGAGCGAAGTTCAACGGAAGTAAATCTCGAGCCACATTATTCGGACGTATTAATTCGTTATCTATTGGTAATTGGTCCAGTTGTCCCATTGCCGCTGCCCAAAGATATTTCCGTCGATCTCGACTGCAGTGAAAGTCACCTGTCTATGCTCCGTGGGCTGTTCAAATTGGATCGCGACGGTATTTCTAAACATGTTACTTGGCTAGAGCTTCTTGCATGTTGGCCTGATGATGCGGAAGACGAGTGGAAGTGCGATGCGCTCCGAGCATCTAGCAATCAAATATTGCTGCCCAAGAGTATGCACGGAGGGTGGCCAAATTCAGCACCCAGCGGCATTCCAGGATGGGTCGCGGACACAGTTGCGACTAGCGGCGCTCGGATATGTGATGCATCATCAGGGTTCGTTCCCAGTTGGTTGATTGTCGCTGAGTCGGAGGACCAGATGAAGGCCATTCGTCAATGGTCGTATGAGCCTACGTTCTTTCACGGCATCGATGGAGAAAATGTAGTGCTTCTTGGAATCCCTCTCACTCTATCCGGCATTGTCGATGTGGTTAGAGCCACTTGGGCATTCGATCTTGAGGACTCAAGGAGTCTAAATAGCCTGAGGACTTTACTATCTATAGGCGCAGTTCGAATTGACATATACAAAATTGATGCCCATGCCTCGTTGGAGTATGTTTATTCATTTGGCTGCCGCCTTCCTCCTGAACTTGTGGGAATTGCGTACAAGCACTTGGCCGAGAACGAGCCCAACATCGATGACGTCAAGATGTTCACGCCTCTGAGTCAGATACAGAGACTACGCTCCATGGCTCACGTCGAGCAGCAATCATTTGAGATGGTCCGACAAGGACTCATGTCAGAATCCGGCTCCGATCTCCATACCGCTTTTCGTCACTATCTCGAGATAATCGATGCCACGACCTTGGCCACTTTTAGTGGATATCCTGTAGACCCCAATCCGCCACGGGAGGCACGAGAGGAATTTCTCATTGCCATCGCATCATCGGGAAGTCAGCATATCGATGAACTAGACTTGTCAGAACTTGGTCCGGGGCGCGGGTATGTCCAGATAACAATGACTCGAGATTCACCTATCTTGCTAGTCGCAAATGCTGCCTACCTGAATGCGGATTTGACCGTAGCTGTGGTATCGCACGAATTTGCAGGTCCTTTCGACACATCGTGGTCCTACGAAAAGCAAAATCAAGAACTTTCGAAAGGCTTCGATGGGCTCAAGGAACTCTTGGATGCTGGCATCAATAAATTGGTTGTGAATGCACACTCGACGGCCTACAATCTGACTTATCATGAAGCCTTTCTGAGGCTCGGATTTATAGAGGTTTCGTATACCCACCGTGCGGCGAGTCTCAGGCATAGGGAACGTCCAGCAGAAGGTTTCGGCGTTACGTGTGGTTTTCCTGGCGAAGGGCAGGACCTAATCAAAGCTGTCGACACAGAGCTTGATTTCGTAGACAACATCTACCATTCAACGCGGGTAGAGTTTCTACCGACCAAATTGCCTCGAACAGTGCATCTTGCTGGACACGGGTATTCTGGCGCGCGGAGCTATGAAGTTGGACTAGCCATACACCCCAGCGAGCCGTTGTCTTCAGCCCGCATACTCCTAGACTTGGATGCATCTGCAACAGATCTTGTGTACCTATCTGCTTGTTCAACTGGCCGCGGCACCTTCCACGAACTTCAGCTGGCGGAGACTATTCCTCTGGACATTGCATTTCTGGAGAAGGGCGCACGCGCGGTTCTTTCCACGTCAGCGCCAGTGAACGACTCCGTGGCTTGTTTTTTTGCCTGCGTTTTCCATCACGCGCGTTCCGGAGGTCAAACAATTTGGAACTCCTATTCCATCGCGCGTCACGCCTCTGAGAAGCGTAAAATCCCACGCGACCAAACTCAGCTTCGGAAAATGCTTGATGTAGCTTGGCCGCTCTGGGAAAAGGATCTCCATGATGGGAGCAAAACATATCCTTATGATTGGCAACTCTTTCGCGTTTCCGGACGTCACTGGGAATAGCGGCTACAAGATGAGCGAGGAATCTAGGCTGTTGAATGCCAACGCTACCTGAGAATAGAGGGATGGAGTACTAGGTGAAAACAGGGCCGTTGGTTTTTCTATTGTGTCGTTGTTTTGGCGGTTTGGTGTCTTCGTCGTCGGCATATGTTGCCTTTGAGGTTGGTCACGTCGGCGTGGTGAAAGATTCTATCAATCATAGCTGGGGCGTTGAGTAAGGTATCTGAAGATCTCACCTCTGCGTGAGAAGGGCAGGTTCCAGGCCACGACCATCGAGGCGCGTTCGCAGTGGCTTGAGACGGTCTCGAAGAATATATTCGTGGCGTCATGGTCAAAGGGGTGGTAGGTGGCCCGTTGATGATGATCCTGTTGTCGTGGCGGAGTTTGGTTCAACGCATCCTGCCGTCGCCTCGCGGAAAAGCGGTGCCATCGAAAGTAGTGAGGCCAGTCCTCGGACGAGCAAGAATGGGTGAAGTTTTTGCTAGGACGGGGAATCTGAATAACTGTCGACAGGGTAATTCAACCGACTCGCCATAAACTCTCCAGAATCAACGCAAACTGGAGAGTGTTTAGTACCTGCCATTGTTCCACTATATCCGCGGAAAAATGGGCGAATGCAAGGTATTGTCAAGTGGCAACAACCCGATACTTGTAAAGCGGGGGTATAAGCGCTGAAAACTGTCAGGAAGTGTTAGGTGCCAAATACGCTGCTGACCTGCGGCGATAGTTTTTCAGATGCGTTGGAGCGGGCAATTTCGACTGACTATCCCTTGCGGCAGTATCGGTTCGAATACCCTGCGGCCCGGTTTGCTGTTGGTGCCACATTCTCGGACCCATGGTGTTCTGCTGGGTCGGCCCAAGGTTTGAATTAAAGAGTCAGCGAAGGCCGGGGCAGTCCCGTCGAAAGAGCTAAGGGCCTCCTGTAGCAAAGGGGATCCACTCTTCCGCAAGCCAATCTAGGTTGGTCCTAGCTGTGGAGGTTGACGCCTGGCTTTTCATCGTCTTGGTTGGAGCTAGATGCTTCGTCTCCGTCACCAGGTATGGCCACGAGGGAGTCCTTTTCCTTCTTCGTCGCACTTCCCGGAGGGAAGGGAAGAAGCTTGCGTCTAGCTGGCCGCGTCCTGCAAAGATGGCCATGCCCGCGTCCCCAGCCCTATCTGAGAAGCGAGTATGGGTGGTATCCCAGAAATTGGGCTCCTTCAAGGCCAAGAGGATGTTCTCCGGCTGAGATATTGTCGCGGTTGGGGACCAAATGACCTTGTGCAAATGACAGGTTTAGCGCGGTATTTCAGATGAATGCACCAGGATGAATCATCTGGTGTCTCTGAACAAGGGATCGCGTGGCGAGCATGATTCTGCGTGTAGAGGGCTGCTGATTCGCAGTCCAACCTGCCACTTCCCGGAGGAATGTCGGTGTGCTCGGATAAGTTGAGAGGGACCTCATCGGTGTTGAAGGAAAGGAAAAGAAATGGTTGCTGGAAGTAGTCACGTCTCGGAGTCTTGGCTGGTCATGACTGACTTGGGTATACGGTTTGGCTGGAATTCGAATGAGGCCGGCCTCTGCCTACGACTGATGGGCCTTCGCGACGCAGAAGGCCCTGGTGCGGCGCCTGCCTTGGAGATGGGACTGGCCCGTGAGCAACCTGATCTCGATGGGAAGGGTGTTCCCTTCGTTCGCCTCCTGTGGGACGCCGAAGTTCTCATCCCCGCCATGTCTGAATTTATTCAACAAAATGGTGGACTGGTATCGGTAACTGAGAATCTCAGAGATGAACTAAAGGCGCGCAGGGTTTCTGCAACTCCCCACGCCAAGAAAAGCGCCTCCTCTCGTCAGGCTGTCCCGGAAGGGGCACCTGACAGCAACCAATTGCTCGTTCTCATCCAAGAATTGACAACAAAGGTCAACATGCTCGAGCTTGAAGTGAAAAGACTGGGGGATCTGCGTTCGGCGTAGTCTCTTGGAGGTGATCGACTAAATCGGTCGGCGCAGGATGTGCTGTTCGGTGTCTATAGCGCAGAGACTGAAACAGTCACCGACGCGACTTTTTGCTGGCGTCGCGGGTATCCCTAAATGACATTTTCGACGGTTGCAAAACGTCCATGACCGGCGAGACTTGTGCCAATTAGCCAATGTACGCATGGTACTGCTCCGGGGGAGTGTGGCTCACATCCTGCTGCGCCAGCCCGGCAGGGCCGCATCGAGAGCTTCAAGGCGCCATTGTTTTAGGCGTCCTTCTGCTCGGCCCTGGTGCTGGGTGTGGAGCCAAACGCCGAGGCTATGCTCTTCTTCGCCGTCGTAGCGCTTGTAGCGTGGCATTGCACCTGTCTCCATGACGAATGCGTGTAGATCTTCGAGACGTTCATGCCAATGCTCGTCGCGATTCACTGAGGGCTCCCGGTGTGTCCAACCGGGCAGCTTGTCCATGAGCGTGATTTGAATGTCGGGTAATTCGCCACGGATATGTAGAGCGCGCTGGTGGGCGACACAACGGGCCAACGAAGGTTCTTCCTCATCACCACCGACAGCGGGTAGCCTGCCGTTTGCCGCAAGGAAGATTTGGGTAGCTTTATAGCGTCGTTGCCAGTGTGTGGTGGGCCAGCCCGGGCCGCGTGCCGCGTTGGCTGCATCATGAATGGGACGGATGTCATCGTCGTAGGTTTGCCGGACCTGCAGGTGACGTTGCACGGTCGAGAGCGGCCGGCCCGTGAAGTCGGAGATCTCACGCACGGTCATCCCAGACTTGTACATGCGATCCCACGACGGGTGCAACGAGATATCCCAGCGCAACATGCGTCCACGCTAGCTTATTGGCCCCTCATAGTCAGTGCCATTCCAATCGGCACGCTTGACCCGCTGGATGAGGTCGGCGGGGAACCATTCCATGTGGTGCTTACCGGTGGTGCTTACCGGTGTTGTCCCACCATCCAATGAGCCCGTAAGAGTGCGTGTAGCCAAAAGCGTGGCCGTAGATCGTGTTGACCTTCACCAGGGGTTTGTTCCAAATCGGGAAGCGCTTAGTCGGCCCGTCGGATGGTTTCGGGTGGCGGGTCTCGGCATCAATGATCGCCATCAGGATCAGGTTGTTGCCTGCATCGAACTTATTCACTAGAACATTATGCGCTCATGGTCTGACATAGAACATAGTGGGCGGGTTGCCCTATCCTTGGAGCATGATCATCACAGCAATGTTCGAGACCATCGAGACGGGCGCCATCGAGACCACAACGGTCGAATGCCAGAACTACACCCAAGGTTTCGAGCAGCTCAAACGAACAATGCCCGAGCGCGCTCGGTTGGTCAGTGTTCGACCTGAGAGGTAGTTGCACCTATCCGTTAAGTGGCAGTGCGTTGTCTTGAAGGCGTGAGCCTAGAGTCCTAAAATGGCGTCACCAGTTCTTGTACCAAGCCCTGCTCGGACGAGAACCGAGTGACTAAGCATGGACGATATCTCCGCTTCGAGTATCTGGTGTGATGTTTGCCAGACCGATGACTACGGGCTCCTGGAAAGGGGCGCAAGCGCCGATGGAATGTTCAAGGGTGTCGGTGTTGGCCGAAAAGTAAGCCAGCCGTTCTGGACGATTTGTCCGGACTGTACAGCGAGAAACACAACCAGTGGCCCTGTTTTCAAATGGCACTACTGGCTCTACATACGGTTGCCATCAGTAAGAAGGAACGCTGGCCAAGATTGAGAAGTTGATTACCTAGGTGTGAACCCATTTGTACATGGGGGAGCGGGTGAGTGGGGCTGTCCTGGGCTCATACGACTTGGAGTTCTTCCCCTGCCGTCATCGAGATCATCTTTACCAATCAGGTGGCCAGAGCGATTCTAGAATTCCGTGGCTCAGAACGAACCTACATCCTCTGCAGAGTCAAAAATCCTCGCCCTCACGAAACAGCTTGGGCAGCCGAACCAGCCGTCCCAGACGAAGCCCGAACTGAACGGATCTAGCCGACTGTACTCCCGCTGGCATCATTCTTCTTGGAAATTCCGCGACAGCAACCGCACGGGATCGTGCGCGAGTAGTGGCGCCCAACGCCAAAAAACGACCCTGTTCTCATGCCTTGTCTGCAGGCATGAAAACAGGGTCGCCACGGCGTGCTGGGGCGAGGAGCTGCCCCTCACTCATACCAATTTACGAGCCGTTGGCCGGCTTCTTCGAGGCAAATTGTATTGTCTTGTAAATGGCCCAGACCAGCGCTAGAAGAGTCGCGGCGAGAAAGATCCAGACAGAGGCACTCAGGAGGGGATTCAACTCAGCTGAGCCTATGGGCGACCCTGCAACTTCGTCTGCCGCATATCCGGCGACGAGACCAAGCGCTAAGGTCACTATTGCAAGAATTACAACGATTATCCATGGAGTGGCTACTTTTTTCACATCAGTTTTCATAACAGGCTCTCATCTCAGTTGCACATGTTGCCGACAAAACCTAGGTAGCCTTTGTCGGGGGTGTAGGCTTCGAGGTTCCAACTCGACTTGAAGGTCGTTACAGGGCGTGCGTCGTAGTGACAAAGGAATTGATTCTCCAAGGTCGCGGTCCGGGGCACGCCTTTCTCCGCAGCTTCGCCCCAGGCAGCCCAACGGGCTGCGATCCCGGCGCCGCCGCGGCCCCAGATGGTTGGATGAACTAGGTATCTAGAACCCATGCCCGCAACAGTGCTCTTCTCGACCTTGTCAATTAGTCCGATTCCTAGCCAAGGATCTGCCACGACTGGAAAAACTTCATTGCCGCTCAGTGTGACCACTTGAACAAGCTTGTTTCCCGATACTTCATAGTTTGTAGCCACGCTTTCACCGTTGGCGTCCTTTGCCCATGCCGGCAAAACACCCCCAACGAATATGCCTTCATTGTTGACGATGGAAACACTCCCTGAAGGCTCAAGCTGAAGACGAGCACCTTCGGGGAGGCCCAGCTCGTATTCGTACCTCAGCGGCGCAGAGGAGTCAGCCAGCACGGTCGTAATCTGAACCGAACCGTCGGCCTTCGGAATAGGCACAGTTGTTGAGCCGTCGCGGTTGTCATACGCGATCTGGTTTCGGACTTTCTTAACTACCGGCTCTTTGTCTGTGCTCGGCAACCCGATGGAAATCGAGGTTCCATCGCTTGATTTGAGCGTTACTCCGGCGGATGCTTGCGCGGATAGCTCAACGCTGGCCCCAGTCGAAATATTTGTACGGCTTACCACCTCACGATTGAGATCGGAGGAAGAAGCTGTGGTGGAATCTTTGAGAACTTCGGGTGCTGCATTGAGGATCGATTCAATCGGATCGAAACTGTTGCTTGCGGTAGCGGGGGTCATACCAACGGCACCCAGCAAAACTGCCGCAGCCACCCCCGCGTAGCTAATCTTAATCATGTGCTTTCTCATTTTACCCCATTTTTTATTGAGCGTGCTTTGTCTACGTTTAGCTAGCGCCGTAAATACATCGGCGTTTTCAGCGCATGAATCAGGAGCCTAGCGTAAGTGTTGCCCCAAGGTCCAGCTCATCTCTAATGTTCGAAGCGTGTTGACATTGCGTGATTTAGAATCAGCTGTGGACCTATGTGTTTCGAATCTGATCATTCGTTTATTTCGCATTTGATTTGTGGGTTTTGTCTCGCAAGGTAGGAAATTTTAATAATCTCGAAGAGTTTCCTGACCAGTTTTCCTGCGACCAAAAACGCGATGACCCGGAATAGGGTGACCATTAGGATAGCTGGCGTGGAATCGCGGATCGGAGAGGGAAAATTTACTCGGTCTCTTGATCTACGCTCACCAGCAATGACGCTCAAAGACCGCGCCTATCCGCCTAGAGTGCCCCAGTCATGCGGACAAGTCCCCCACTAGACTGGCCCTTTGACCACATCTGCGCCCAAATGGGGAGTTGTGAATTAGCCCTGACTGGTGCGTTACGTTTCGGCGGTGTGTTCCGCGCAGGACCCATTGTACTTCGATATTCGGATTTTATAGAACGGTAGTTGGGTTCATAGTATGCCACACGGTAGCTGGAAATTCATTTTCTTGGAATTGGAAGCGTAAATAATTTGAACGAAAGGATAGTCGTTATCAGTAATATCGCAGGTAGATGTCCGTCAGACATGTCCAATCGGATAGTCGCTTATAGCCCTCCACCTATCCAAAGGGATAGTATTCGACTTTTTTGAATCGATAATATAGTGTTCTTACTAACATTTCGCGAAAAATTTAACCGTATAGCTTAATTTGGCGCCATCTCGTTTAGATGAATTAGGTTGTGGGCGCTCTTGGTATGACTAAGGGCGATTTTTGTTTTACCATTTCACAATGGGGATTGAAGTACTTACATTAGGCCAGTCAGATCTAGTCCGCGGCACATATGGCCCAGATTACTCGAACAGATATGTCATAGCGATGGCAATTACGGCACCAGGACATCTTGACCGTAGGCGGATTGAAGCCGCCGCTCAGAACATGGAAAGAAGCCATCCGGCTCTTCGAACTTCGCTGACGTCGTTGACATCTGTGTTTCTATCACGGCAAGTGGTGTCTGATCACGTCAGTGGCCAAAGCCGGGCTATCCATGTTTCCGTATTTCCGGATGGTGACGACATCCAAGACGTGATGGATCGACACGTCCGAGCAATGGCTGAGCAGTTCGACGTTGTGGATGGCCAGACGTGGGGAACTGTTCATATTAGAGGCGACAATCGTGACTATGTTGTCTTTGTTTTCAATCATGTCTTAGCAGACCTCGTCTCAGCAGCACAATTTGTGCGAACTTTCACGCGCTCGTACGCACGGGAGCGATGCTCTCCAAGCATGAAAGATACTTATGTTGAGTTTCTTAGTGAGCTAGAGTCCCAATGGTTGCGAACCCCTGGAGCGGATGTGAACTGGTGGTTGCAGCGTCCTTGGGCCGGCATTTCGGAAATGCCGCAACTCCAGACGGTTGATGACAATCAGGGGTCTGCTGCGATGCAACGTATCGACAGGATCAACGGAGCCGTCATCGCGTCAAACTTCGACGAGGGGCTTGTAATTTCAGCTTTAGCACAAGCCGTACAGGAGTCCACTTCGTTAGACCTTATTCGTATTGACGCTGCAGCGCACGGCCGTCATGATTCGCTGCGGCGAGGCGCCGGGGGCTGGGTGGCTCATGCATTGCCGTTCATCCTCAGCAATTCAAATCATGCAGCAGATGTCGAAGCTACGAAGGCGGCTGCGGACTCATGGCCGGCAAGCTTTCAAAGGGTAAGGAACCAACCAAACCTGCCGCTTCAGCAACAAATTAGTGGACACGCGTTCGTAAACTTCTTTGGTTCATTTAATCCTGCTAATTGGAAGTCTGACGGATTTACCGCCTCACCGGTTCAACCAAAGTATCAACCGTCAGGCGGCACGTCGTTGACTCCCATTCGGCTGAAGATCCAGAAACAGGCTTCCGACTGGGTCTTTGCGTGGTCGTTCTCACCTAGGTTCGGTACCCCATCGCTGCCCAATGATATCGCCACGCAGACCATAGCGGCGCTGAGTATCGAGTCCGCTAAAGCGAAACGGAATCGCATCTTAGTTACGGCAGCGAAATAAATGAAAGTCAGATTTATGCTCACTTGGAACGACGTGAAGGCCCCGGATGCACCTGCAGTCACTAAAGCCAAAAGAAGCCGAAGAACGAGTCAAGTTAGTAGGATGGATGAGGTCACTCATCACTAGAGGCCAAGATATTGAACTGAGGAAGCGATCACGGCGAACCAACATCGTGCTCTGGTTGGCCGGCTACGGAAGCGGCGTCCTTGGTGATCAGATGTACTTCGTCGCTCTAGCCTGGACTGCCACTCGATTCGCAACGCCAGCTCAGGTAGGTTTTCTCCTTGCTGCTGGAGCGGTACCGCGTGCACTCCTGCTCCTCTTCGGCGGCGCCGTCGCCGATCGATACGGTCCGAAGTGGACGGCGCTCGTCAGTTCCGCGGGACGTGCGGTTGTCATTGCAGCCATATCCATTAGCCTATCGTCTGGCGCTTCTGATATTGCACTGCTGGTTCTGCTTACAACCGCCTTCGGAATCGCTGACGCACTCTTTCTCCCTGCTGTCGCGTCTCTCCCTGCCTACATTGCTGATAGATCGTCTTTGCGTCGCCTACAAGGCGCGCGGTCGCTTCTTCAGCGGCTAGCCATGGCGACGGGGCCTCCTTTGGTTGGTTTTCTCCTGGCGCATATTAACCAGGGAGCTACGTTCGCTATACTTTCGGCCATCCTCGCGCTTTCGACTTGTCTACTCTTCTTTACGCGCGTTTCTTCGCCTGCAGCTAAGTCGGAAGCTGAGACACCTTGCGGGGACAGCCTAGGCGGAACACCCCGTTCCAGAAGCAGCAAGAATACGATCAGAATGCTGCGCATCAGCCTCATTCGCGACGCTAGGACGGGGCTGGATTACGTGTCTAAGCATCCCGTCCTAAGGCCAATGCTTATGATCATCGCCCTTTCGGAGCTTGCCATAGCCGGCCCAATCGCGGCCGGAATACCTGCGCTTGCGGATGACCGCGGTTGGGGGGCGCAAGGAGTAGGCACTGTCCTTGCCTGTGTTGGCATTGGTGCGATGACAACTGCCCTTTACTTAACCTTCGGGCCAAAGCTACCCCATCCAGGTCTCTACGCACTAGGTTCTGTCGTGCTCATGGGCCCGGCCCTTATCGTCGTTGGAGCTGCGGCGGAAGTTTGGCTTTCAGCCGGAGCAGGATTAGTTTTGGGCTTTTGCGGTGGTATTTGTGGGACGTTGATCCAAACCTTCGTAATCACAATGTCGGACCCTTCCCAACTCGGCAGGGTTTTGAGCGTGGTAACACTTGCAAGCATCGGCGCTGCACCAATTGCGTACGCCGCAACGGGACTTATTACGCAATTCGCAGGGGCAAGCTTTGCTTTTCTGTGCAGTGGGGTTCTTGTATCGCTGACGGGTTGCTACGCCCTCACCCTTAAACCACTCCGACGAGCGACCCTCGAATAGCGGTCTGACAAGGTCTAGTCCACTGGGCCCCGAGAGCATGTCGCGTCTCGCTCCCGATACAACGTAAAGGAATCAATTCGATGGAAACCGTAGTACATCAAAACCCCTGGTTCAGGGTGACCGAACAATCACAGGGAGATCTATCGTGGTTCAGAATTCACGCCGCTGATACTGCGGTCGTATTGGCCACGACGAACAACGAGAAGATCCTCTTCATACGAGGGCGCCGTGGAGGTGGGCCTCGGGAATCCTATGAATTGCCAGGCGGAATAGTGGAAACGGGAGAGAATCCCGAGGACGCCGCAATTCGTGAGTGCCGGGAGGAGACCGGATACTGCGTGGCGGAAACCCAGTCGTTAGGCCACGTATTACAAGTACCTGCCATAAGTTCTACCCGGTGCCACATCTTCCAGGCAAAAATCACTTCCCGTGGATCGTCTGCCCTTGAGCCTGGAGAGAACTGGCAAAGCGAGTTACTTTCTGTTG
Organism: Arthrobacter alpinus; assembly: GCF_900105965.1. NCBI lineage: Bacteria > Bacillati > Actinomycetota > Actinomycetes > Micrococcales > Micrococcaceae > Arthrobacter > Arthrobacter alpinus. The sequence goes on along the minus strand of NZ_FNTV01000001.1, from coordinate 2,722,399 downwards.
CCGAAGTGCACCGGCTAATAGCCGCTGGCGCTATCGAGGACGCAGCCACGCTGTCGGCCTTGTGCAGGTATTTCTCTGCCAGTCGGTAGCGACACCCTTATACCGGCAGGATTGGAGGGAGGTCCTGAGCAATCGCTCCATCTACAAGTCGGATTGACTTAGCGTCTTTCTGGTGGGTCTCGTGTTGGTGGCGAGGTCGATTAGCCAAGGGCAAACGGCTTCCACAAGAATCTGAAGGCGCCTTGAACGGGGAATCACTATGCGGCGAGCCGTGCGGTGCATTCCCCGCTCAATGGCCCGAGCAACCACTTCGGCACCAACTAATCCGCGGCCTCGCCCTGAACTCATGGAAGTTAGGACCCTGTTCGGAACTACGAGGGAGACGTTGATGTTGTCTCCTGCGACTTCCCGCCGAACGGAGTCTGTAACTCCTCTTAGGCCAAATTTAGAAGCTGAATATGTTCCTCGGATTCCAATTTCACCTGCCATCGAACCGACGTTTACAATCGTCCCGTGACCCTGAATTTTGAACGCAGCAATAGCGTCGCGCATGAGGAGAATCGGTGCGGTCAAATTCAGGTTTATTAGATACTGAACCTCTTGCGTGCTTGACTCAATAGAGTGTGCACCGGTCGCCCCGGCGCAGTTGACCAAGGCATCTATGCCACCCATTAGGCTCATAGCTTCAGGTACTAGTCGCTCGCAGCCCTCTGGTGTCGATAGATCGCAGGCAATTGAATGGGCAATCCCGCCGACAGAACGCACACTCTCAACGAGGGCATCAAGTCTAGCCGTCGAACGTGATGCGAGGACAAGTTCGTACCCTTGTTTGGCGAAAAGTCGTGCGGTAGCTTCACCGATTCCGCTTGAAGCTCCAGTGATTAGGACTCGTTTCATGAGAGGACTCTACATGGAACTTGCAACTTGCTGTCTACCTGAAATGGTGTCGGAAAAGGTCACTTTTGGCACGCAAGCTGAAACATCCGGCTTCCTAAGGCACGGCTACTGTGGTGATTGATCATGCCGCCATCCGGGCGTCCCTTATAACCAATTCGAATGGCCGCTCCGAGCACGGTGGCGTAGTCGGCGCCCAACATTGGCGCAGTTGCGCGACCTTGGCTCTGAAGCCAGTTTTAGCCGGCGCGGCATCACGTCTTATAGTCCCCGGGCCCAATCGATAAACAAATCTAGACTGTCTGCAAAGCTAGGGTCTTGTGGCCGGTTAAGGAAGGAATGACATGCCCCGGGCAGTACGTGGTAGTCCACTGCGATCCGGGCCGCGGAAAGTTCCATGGCGAACTTACCGCCAGATGCGCGCATTGAGTCGTGATCGGCATCAATCATGAGCGCGGGCGGGAATCCCCGCAAAGGGTGCCCGCCCGGAAATGCGTCGGGTTCCGAGAGGGCAGATTGCCGGCCTGCGTAGTGGAGATTCATTAGATTGAGTATCATCGGTGCGTGGACTAATCGGCGCAGACCACGAAGGCGGCGCCTCAATTCGCGCGACCGAGTTGGCAGGGCGGAGTGGAAGAGTCCGTACGCAAAGAAGACGCCTGCTAGAGCGTCACCACCCTCGTGCACCAAACGAAGCACTGTTGCGGCCGATAAGCACGCACCGGCGCTTGCGCCGCCCAGAATCACCCCGTTGGGCGCCCCGCGTTGCACTTCCCGGACAACAGCAACGACTTCATCAACCGGTACCGGATAGTGGACGGCAGGACCCCACCGCAACCCACTTGTCGACCGACGAACTCTCGAGACGGTTGCGAGTTGATACCCGACGGTGATGACTCGGAATCCTGCTGTGGACATGGCTTGGCCGACAGCGTGAGACTCCGATTGGTCCAGGTTACCTTTGAAAAATCCTCCCCCGTGGATCCACACGATCGGCGTGGCACTGACCGGTTTAGTGTCAGTTTGCGGCGAATACAATCGGACAGGTATAGGCCCATGAGGTCCCTGGACCGTACTATCGATCCATTCGACAGCTTGCATAATCGGTTCTAGAGGTTTCACGTTCTAACACTACTTGGGGTTTCTTGTGCCGGATGCTCAGCTTTTCTGGCGGGCATCATACGGTATGGGCTAAATGCCTTTGCGTAACTTTCAGCCGAGTGGGGTTGGCATCATTGGTGTTCCGCGTTGGGTTTGGTAGGGCGAGAGTTTGTGCACGTTGGTAGAAGGTGGCGCGTGACATTCCGAGTTCGCGGGTGACTACGGCTGTGGGTTCTCAACTTTCTATGAGGCGGATGGTGTTGTGGACTTGGTGGTCGACGTTGCCGCTGCCAAGATTGAGGACCCGCAGCCCCCGCCGGGGGGTGTTCAGCCGTTGCGCGAAGTTGAGCAGGTTCTGGGTAGATCGCCCGAGCCAATCCAGTGTGGTGATGATTAGGGTATTTCCTGGGATTAGTGCATCGAGTGCGCGGTCGAATTGAGGCCGCGACTCTCATGCTCCAGAAACGCCGTAGTCAATGTAGAGGTCATCGGCCCGGGCTCCGACGGTGAGAAGGCCAGCTTGTTGCCGGTTGGTGGATTGTTGTCGCATTGATCTGCGCGCGTAGCCGATTAGTTTCGTCACGGGCAGCTCCAAGGTGTCTCATAACTAGTGATTCACACACAGGCGAGTTCAGGTGTTGCACTCACCACCTGAACTCGCCCCGGCAGATTCTGGAGGTCATTGCAACAGGAGGGGTTCGATCAGTTCGATCGGTTTCTTGAACTCTAGCCGTTTGCGTGGTCTGTCGTTGGGTTCAGCGCCGACCCAGTCAAGATCCTCAGCACTGTGGATGCTCAAATTAGTGCCTTTGGGGAAATACTGGCGCAGCGGTGAAGTGGTCCCTGAAAGTTGGACTCTGAAATTAGGTGTCTATCTTTCAAAGGAGTCCGCTCCTGTATTTGCGAAGCACGTTGAATCGTTCTGATGCTGTCTCGGCCGTCGAGTTGTTCGAGGAAGGATTCACTGCGAAGTCCGTTGCGTTGGCTCTTCACCTCGCGGATCACCCTGTCCAAATATTGTATCGACGATGACAACTAAGGGGACCAGGTTCCCTGATGACAAGAGACCGAAGGCAGTACGATTTCGGGACCAAAAATCGAGATCGTGCGCCGCCACGCCAACGGAGAGACCGGAAGAGCTCTCGCCCAAGAGCATGACTTACTTTTGCGCATAACCGTAACGAATTGGACGGTCATCTACGGACGCGACGGCGAGGACGGCTTTGACGCGGTTACCTCCGGCTTTGCTTCCAATGGATACAGAGACCGTTCACCCAATGGCTACAACATGATCTCCGCCCTACTGGCCGAGATCATCCTGACCGCCATCTTCCTGTACGTCATCCTGGGCGCCACGGACAAGCGCGCACCCAAGGGGTTTGCCGGTCTCTCGATCGGCCTCACCCTGACGTCGATCCACCTCGTGTCCATCCCGATCACGAACACCTCCATTAACCCGGCACGTTCCATCGGCGTGGCCTGGTTCGCGGGCCCCGAAGCACTCGGCCAGGTGTGGTTGTTCATTGTTGCCCCGCTCATCGGAGCAGCCATTGCTGGCCTGAGTTACCAGAGCCTCTTCGGCGACAAGTCAGTAGCTGCTGCCGCAGAGGTTGCCGCCAAGTAGCTCCACTCCACACACCGGGGTAGAAGCTCGTGAGAGCTATTGTCCCTGAGATTTTCGATTTTTCACGGGACGGATCGAAACAAAGCGGGATGTTCCTGTGAGGTACGAATGCGTCCACTGATCCGACACCATGGGTTAATCTCACCCTTTACGTACCGGCTCAAGCCGCGAAATTTCGTGCATTTTTCTATTCCATGCTTCCAAATTGTGCCTTGTCCGGTACTGTGTGGCCCTCTTCGCATGTGCGGTACTCGATAGTTCCGTCCTCGCTGAGGGACCCGGGAGAGCACGAGACGGTCCCGCGACATCCGTAGCAGTGAAGAAGCACACTGACTTTGATGTGGGACCCGCGCGTGTTTGACGATTCGAACATTAATTTTTCTCCATGGATATGGTTCTTGCGTGATGGATTCCGAGAAGTGCAGCCGGTCGGAGTAGCTAGGTATCCGGTTCAAGCTCATTGCTAATTGACAGAATAACTTTACGACAGGACACCCGCTGACAGGTCTCGGTGACGGCCCACGCTGTCCGCAGGGGACCGACTAACAGGCACCCGCTGCACCATCGTATGTTAGGAAGTAGTGACCGGACCCGTGCCCGGCCGGGCGGTGTTGTCAGGGTCCGGCCGCGCTCATCCTTCGGGTTCTACAATCGAGGTGGACGCAACCGGTTAGGGCACTCCCGGCACTCATCGACGCATTACAGCCCGAAGATCTGGCTGTCCTTCGAAGACGCGGTCCAGATCAGGTCCTGGACGGGGCCATGGTCGATGCACTCGACTGCGGCGCCGGCGCCCCCGGCGAGGGCCGCGGCTTCTACGTGGTCCACGACCGACTGGATGCACTGGACCACCCCGAACGCCTCCGCTATTACCTGCGCGAAGACGTCGTCTCCGCCATCTTCGCGGAGAGGCGTCGGTCCAGAATCAGGCGCGGCATCCTGATGGATCGGGATAATCCTTTTCGTCGTTCAGGTAGTTGGCGTCGTGGATGAGGGAGGCAACCCAAGCTTCCGTTGACCCACCGTGATGGGCACTGATGTAGCAGCCCAGTCCCGGGCCGGTGATGATCGCAGTGACTTTTGCTCCCGCGTCAGATGGGCAGACGTAGAGGGTGAGCTTGAAACTGTCCGTGCCGTTTACTCCTAGGCACAGTTCTGCCCGGTCCTCGAGTCCTGCTGCCCATGCGGCTATCATTGCCGGGGTGAAGACACGGGGACCGCCGGCCGGTGCACCGGAGGGATGTGAGATCTGTGTGATGCGAGCAAGCTGTCGCGTGGCGCTTGAGATGTGGTGCTGCTGTACTGCGGTCTTGACGGTCTTGATCAGACTGCCCATAATTCTCCCCTTGTAGTGGTGCGGGCATATCTCGTACTTGTTCCCGACGGCTACCGCTAGAACCCAAGCTATGTTGGGGTGTACCTTGTGTTCGCGCTGTATGTGGGGTTCTAACCACGGCCGAAGAAATCTCGAAGAGTGGTAGGAATTTTGGCTTTCTCATTTGGTTCTCCTACCGGCCAACAGGTGGAGCAAGGCTCTGGGAATGATTCTGCAATGTCCCAGTCCCAGCCGTCGATGCAGTAGTTGTTGGTGCAGTCCGACAATTTGCTTGGGTCGGAATCATTCCAGACGTCTGCTGGCCTTTCAGTCATGGCTGGGTGTGTATTCGGCGGTTTCGAGCACGCTTGGCACCGCATTCAGTACGGCTCCGCAGAGTCGCAAGGCAACGAGAGGGTCGAAGGGAAGAGCTATCCCGGGATTTATCAGGGCGCGGTAGTCGTTCCACCGTTCCTTGAGCTCGTTGAGTTCTGCTGCCCCAACTGAGGTGGTGCGGTGGGCGTTGGTAATCATGATGCTTTCCTAACAGTTAAACATTGGCCCCACGTTGTCCGTCATCGCCGGCTGCATGTTCTTGCAAATTGCCGCAGCGTTGTCTGTTTCGTGTGGTGAAAATGTGAAGGGGTGACCTCAGGTACAGAATGCCGGCACGGGACAAGACAATCTGGATCGGCTGACTTCAGGTTCGATTCACTATTTCTTGTGCCAGCTCGTCACCATGTAGCCATCAGAGGTTGTTTTCCTGCTTTACGGATTTGGTCAAGGTCCGTCTTCCGAGGAAACTATCCCGGGATTCTTTCCTGGGCTGGGAAAGAATCAGACTGGTTATCGGGTGAGTAGTCTGTTCGTGTCGTATCAGCTGGGTTTCACCTGCTAAGGGTCCTCGCGATCCTTTGCAGAAACATCTGATGCGAGCATGTGCGTAGCCGCCGGCAGTGGGTTACCAGGATGACCCCGTTCTTTCACCGCGTTTTCGGAGATGGTGGGGTCTTCGGCACAGAGGGGCGCTTGAGGCACGTCATTTTTGAATTGGATTGTCTTAAGCGCCCTGAATCCAGCACTTTCGTGTTGGTGTCATTATGCCGGGTGCCCGGGCTGGTGGATGATCGGAGCTGTCTACTTGGCGGCTCTGACGACGGAACCAAGGACGCAGCTGACCTTTGTATCCGTCTCGACAGAGGAGGCTGTTAGGTCTGTGGAGACTTCCCAGTCGGTCGGATGGTTGGAGGACGCATTCTTTAGGGTGCCCGTGCCGGATGCCAGAACCGATGAGTTGGTCGAATTGATCCAGCTGATGGAAACCGTCACTTCACCTTGGACACCCTCCGGGAGCGTCACTTTACCCTTGGCGGTCACATGTCCCGGGGTGGTGTCGCAGGAATCCAGTGTCGTCGTCTTGGCGATGCCTTGACCGGGATCCGCTTGAGCTGTGTCTGACTCAGTCGGGGAGCCAAGGCTAGTGCCACTGTTTGTTGATCCTGAACATCCGGAAAGAAGGCCTGCAATCACGAGTATCACTAGTGGCATGAAGATTTTGCGTTTCATCGAAAGTTGGGTCTCCGATTTCTGTCTTGGATTTGCGGGGCTGTGATGCCTGCCCCCAAACGTTGGGAGCAGGCACCACAGCCCTATCAATTGGTTAGGACTCGGACTTTCGGCGCTTACTCGTTACAAACGCGAAGATGCCGCCCAAGAGTAGGAGCAGTGCAATCGGAATGATCACAAGACCCGCAACACCGGTGTAGGCCAGATCCGGGTTTACCGGAGCGGCTGCAACAGGCGGAGTCATCACGGGTGGATCTACGACCGGGACTACCAAAACTGGCGGGGTCGCGGTCAGCGGGGTGCTGGTGCTGGAAGGGCCCGAGGGGACGGCTTCGCCGGCCGGGTTCTTTCCTGTTGCGGTTGCGGTGTTATCGATCTTGCCGGTGTTGATGTCGGCCTGGGTGATCTGGTACGTCGCGGTTGCGTCGACTTTCTCTCCCGGTGCCAGGGTTCCTGCGGTGCCGGGCCAGGTGTAGGCCAGGGCTGAGAGTCCGGTCAACGGGTCCGTGATCGTGACGTCGGTCAGGGGAGTGTTGCCGGTGTTCGTTGCGGTGAAGTGGTACGTGATCGTGTCGCCAACCTTGGAAGGGGTGGTCAGTGCGGTCGCGTCAGCGGTCTTCACCAGTGACAGGGCGGCCGCCGCGGTCAGCGGGGTGCTGGTGCTGGATGGGCCCGAGGGGACGGCTTCGCCGGCCGGGTTCTTTCCTGTTGCGGTTGCGGTGTTATCGATCTTGCCGGTGTTGATGTCGGCCTGGGTGATCTGGTACGTCGCGGTTGCGTCGACTTTCTCTCCCGGTGCCAGGGTTCCTGCGGTGCCGGGCCAGGTGTAGGCCAGAGCTGAGAGTCCGGTCAACGGGTCCGTGATCGTGACGTCGGTCAGGGGAGTGTTGCCGGTGTTCGTTGCGGTGAAGTGGTACGTGATCGTGTCGCCAACCTTGGAAGGGGTGGTCAGTGCGGTCGCGTCAGCGGTCTTCACCAGTGACAGGGCGGCCGCCGCGGTCAGCGGGGTGCTGGTGCTAGCGGGTTTGGATGGAGCCGGTGGGCCGGTGGGGGGATTACCACTGGCCATTGCCGTGTTATCAACTTTGCCGATGTTGATGTCGGCCTGGGTGATCTGGTACGTCGCGGTTGCGTCGACTTTCTCTCCCGGTGCCAGGGTTCCTGCGGTGCCGGGCCAGGTGTAGGCCAGGGCTGAGAGTCCGGTCAACGGGTCCGTGATCGTGACGTCGGTCAGGGGAGTGTTGCCGGTGTTCGTTGCGGTGAAGTGGTACGTGATCGTGTCGCCAACCTTGGAAGGGGTGGTCAGTGCGGTCGCGTCAGCGGTCTTCACCAGTGACAGGGCGGGTACCGCGGGCGGCACAACAACAGTCGAGGCACAGGTGCGGACGAGGGCTGAGGTGTCGTTGGCCGGAACAATGTCGGATTCGTTGGCCATGACCGTGGCCTGGTTTTCGACACACGTCCCGTCAGTCGGTGGTGCGGTACCAGTCAGTGTGATAGTCGAGCTGTCCCCGACCAAGAGCGTACCTCCAATACAGGTGACAGTGTTCGCGTTCACCGTGCAACCCGGCGTCGTACTAGCCACGCCGGTAACTCCGGCCGGGACCGTGTCGCTGACCGTGTAACCGGAGCTGATGGCGGGCCCGTTGTTCTTCACTGCTAGGGTCCAGTTGATGGTGCCGTTAGTCTGGACCTGGGGAGGACCGGTCTTGGTGATCTCTAGGTCGGTATTGGACGGGTTCGGAACACAGTTCGCGCCGTCGTTACGATTGGACTGAGGCCCGGCTGACTGGGAAACGAGCGTGAAGGTTGGTGCTGCGGAGCCGGGATCAGTGATCTTGACCTGCGAGACAACACCGGTGTCGCTACTGCTTATACCCAAGTTACCGTTACCGAACGTAAAGGCCGCACCCGCCGAGGCGTTTGTATTCCCGTTCCAGAAGGTGGACGTCGCTGGAAAAGTCGTGACAGCACCCGTTGTCGGGTCAAGCCTGTAGAACGTTCCGCTGTACTTTTCAACACCCCACAGGTAGTTTCCCACCTGGGTAAAATCGGCAGGGGTCCAAGCCGTTGACAACGTTGTTGTCGTTGCCGTCACGGTGTTCAGATCGATCGAGAAAATCTCGGGTGCGCTGCTTTCACCGGACATGACGTAGTAGGTGCCATTATGAAAGGCCCCGGCATTGATGAAACGGGAATCGGTGGGCATGTCGGCGATGACGCCCAGATCCTGGGGTGCGCCGTCCTCACCGATTCGCAGCAGATGGTAGTTGGGGTTTACGCCGTCAGAGCTGTTGGCGATCCCGTAGAGGAAGTTATCGGCGGTGTTGAAACCGATCGCATTGTATTTGTTGAATCCACCGATCCCTCCCCAAGGAGTGCCGATCGGTGTGAACTGGGCCTGCCCCAGCGAATAGGACTCGGACTGAAGCTGAGTCGGACCGGACCCATCGGGATTATTGCCTTGGGCCACAAAAATCATTGGCGTCAGGCAGGGGAAATTCGCTGAGACAGGGGCAGGAGCGGGGGCTGCGTGGGCCATCTCTTCGCCAAACCCCGGCACACCAATAGCAGTCAACATGACCGATGTGAGCGCCGCCGCAGCAACAACCTTTGCCCACTTCCTTGTGGGCCGTGGAGCTGGCGGACTATGTCTCTGCTCCTGCCTGGTGAGGGCCGCTGGCTCCGCACCCGCAAATATGCGTCGCATCCGATTCATGAAAACTAGCTCCTAATTTGATCTGCCAGCAAACAGCCGGCGGCACCACAAAATGTGCGCCTATCAGGTAAGTGGCATCAACCCGGCGATCGTGTCGCCAAAAAGAGAACAAATTTTCCACGACCGCGACAGACATCACCGGCCTACCCATGAAATCCGGAGGTTTGTGCTGACGCTGTGTCCGGAATCACCGGGACGTGGCTTTCGGCTTGGACGATCCGGACGGCAACTCCAGAACTTTCCGGCAGGTCAGGGTGCAGATCAGAATGCTGCAGAGTATCTGCCAGTTGAAGAACACCACAGGGGAAATCGGAATGGGTGCCCGGCACGGCAGGCACATTGCGGGGAACCTGGCGAACCACATAAAGGGCAGAACCATGATTGACATCACGCAACGGCTCCACTGCTTCCCCGGGTCAGTCGTGGTCCGGAGCGACCATCCATTGCTGGTTGATGCTGTTAGCGGTGCAGTCCCACAGCTCTACCTGTGAATTATTGCTTGTTTCAGCGTCCTGGATGGATAGGCAGCGACCAGAAGGAACTCCGATGATCGTCTTGTTGGTTTGATCCACAGTCCATCGCTGATTCGGTTGGCCGGTACATGTCCAGGCGATCACGTGGGTGCCATTGCCGGTGCCACTACCTTCAGCGTCCAGGCAATAGGTGGCGTCAGCAACCGTGGCCGACAACGTCCCTGTCGCAGCGTCGTACGCCCATCGCTGAGGCCCGCCGCTGTCGACGCAGTCAGCAATTATCAGTTGGATGCCAGCTGGCTCGACAATGGTCAGACAACGGCCGGACTCCATCGCAGCCACCGATGAAGGGCCAATAGCCGTGGCGACGGTTGCAGACGACGCCTTGAAAAACGATGAAGTTGACGGTGCTGTCGGCGCGGGTGCAGGCGCCGTCGGAAATGGCAATGAGGTTGGCGCTGCTGTCGGCACAGGTACGGGCGCCGCCTTGAAAAACGATGAGGTTGGCGGTGCTGTCGGCGCGGGTGCAGGCGCCGTCGGGAATGGCGATGAGGTTGGCGCTGCTGTCGGCGCGGGTGCAGGCGCTGACGATGGGGCCGACGAAACCGCCGATGCGGATGGGGGTGCTGACGGTGACGCGCTGGTTCCAGCCGCGTGGGCCGGCCCTGCGGGAGCCGCCGCGGCTGTGGCACTGGATTCGGGCGCAGCTGCTAAAGTTTCCTGCGCTGAGGAGATCGCCCATGCTCCGAAGCCCTGGGTGGCTAGTGCAGTGGCTGCCGCGACCAACACAATTGCCACCGCTGACCCCGAGGCTACAGTCAGCGCCGGAGATCCACTTAGTTGCAACCAATGCTTAAAATCGGGCCATCTACCCGACCCGATTGCCGATGCGCTTGGCATTGTCGTACTAGGATCCCAAAAAGCCATGCCGGCGACGAGGGGGAAAATGCCCGCTCTGAGGCTGGACTGAACGTCCGCCAAGTCAGCCAGCACCGCCGAGCACTCTTCGCATTTTTCCAGATGCGCGTCGATTCTCTTCGTTGTGGAGCCGTTCAGGCCGTTCCGGACGAATGCGCCCAGCTGTACGGCATACTGGGCGCAAGCGGAGTCCGCCGTACTCGTGATGTGATTTTGGAGGTAGTTCTGGCTAAGTCCTTCCCTTGCGCGTCCGACCAGCGAGGAAACTGCGTTAGACGACAGGCCAAGGAGCGGGGCCGCTGCGGCAGGTTTCATGCCCTCAATATCGATATACCAGAGTGCCGCCTGCCACCGCTCTGGCAGTGCTTTGAAAGCGGCAACAATGGTCTTTTCTTCAAACGACTGCAGTGCAGGATCCTCATCGAGGAACTCTTTGTCGAGAATGAGGAGGTCATCCGTAGGTGTCGTCTTCCCCCTAGCCCTGTTTTTTTGGTGTGAAATGCGGCTCACTGCGCAAAGAAGGTAGGCCCGGAAAAAGCAGTCCGGCCCCTTGCCCGCCAGGAGACTCTCAAACACTGAGGCGAAGGCTTCCGCTACAACGTCATCAGCATCGCTGTAGTTATCAACATGCTTCCGGGCAACACTGGTCGCGACGGAAACATGTCGCCTATAGAGCTCTTCATATGCGGGGGTCCCTCCGGCACGAACCAATTCGATCAGTTGGCCATCGCTGGCAGCGTCATCGGGCAGTGATGCCTTTTGCTTTCGACGCGCCGACGATGGTTCGTCGAGTTCGTAATTTTTCTTCACACGTAATGATGGCACAGCCAGAAACGCGTCATTGGCATATCCGAGAATTCAACGACCCAATGCTATTGGTCGCTGAGTCTCAACCGTAGTATCCGACTGAGGAGATGCGACTCGGCCTGGTCCCTGACCGGCTAGAGAGTTCGTCAGGGCGCACTCCAACCGCTGACGCCATCGTCATTATGGCAACCAGGGAAGGCGTGATAAGGGCGCGTCCAATCATCCAGCTGCTCGGTGCTCAGTCCGCCGCGATCGACCTCGACAAGTTGAAGAGTGCGCTGAATGCCCTCGGCAAGCCATACAGCCAACTGACCGCGCCTGGGTGGGAACGTCCCAAGGCCGACCATACCGATGGTGTTGTGTCCGATCTGACTCGTCTGTAAGAAGAGGACATTGTCAGCAAATTCGAGGAGAATGCAGCGAAGAAGATCTTCGAGGTCAGCAGGCGGCACTACTAGCGGTCGGGTTTCCTGCCCTGTCGGCTCCACCAGAAATCAATCCAAGCTGTGAGAATAACGGACGGCGCAGGAGGAATCAAGAGTAAAATTAGGAGCACAGAATCGGTGGCTTGTTGGCTAGGCTCGAGGTCGCGCGGCCGTCGGGAGGGAGTTCCCACCACGTCATTCAAAACTCATCCTAATCAGTGCAAAGTGGAGAGTATTTAGTATCACTCGTTGTTACAACCTCGTCATACAGGAGCAGGTAAAAGTAGCCTATTGATAGCTCAAAATGGCCGCTTGTTGGTGAAGCGGGGTTCATAAACGTCGATAAGTGACGATGGGTTTTCAGTTCTCAGCATGCTCTGACCTGCGGCGATAGTATTCGTTGGTATTTACTTGCGGTTGTAGCGCCGACGGTTCAGCACCGGCTACTTCGGTTCGAATTTCCCATGTTCCGGGTTGCGGACCAGACTCGTTCGCTGCGGCAGAGTGGGTCACTCGGCCGCAGCCCGCGGATGCCCTTCGGTAGACACTGTGATTCGTCCTTGAAAGCGCTATTCACCGAGAGGTGCTGAATTCCGCAAATGCGCGCGGGATAGGAAGGACTGAATGATCCGGGACGTGATCGGTACCGCCTCCATGGACTGGTTCCGCCGCGACCGGGTCATTGACTTCCCCTCGGGGTGCATCGAGAGTTTGAACGGCACCAGCAGCCGGTCGATCGCCGCCGCACTCATCGCCAGCAATTGGGTATGCACCTCCGGGCCATAACGGACCCACGCCCTGCCGAAAGAACCGGCACGTGCATGTGCTTTCATGTTGGCCAACGTGGATTCCATGACCGCGGCCAGGTACTTCCCGCACGGCTGCCCCGCCACAACCCACACCTGCTGGAGCACCTTCGCCGTGTCATGGTCAAACGTTGGCGGCCGTGGCCTGCGCCCCGCCACACGGGCCGACCCACGCCGCTTGAATGCCCTGCCGAGTTGGCGGAGGGCATTCGCCCCGGACCAGCCCACCTCGGCCGCTAACCGGTCCAGGATCTCGCCCTTGGCCTTCTTCGACGCCGCCCAATTCGCGCCGGCTTCCTTCTTCGAGATTTCCCTACGCGCAGACTTTCGTCTTCCCATACATCCCTCCAACACAACAAAGCCCCCAGCCATGCACGAGAGATTTCGCGAGCATTACTCGAATGAGGTACGCACCCCATTTCGGGAGCACTTTGGATGAGTCTCGTTGCCCTCTTGACAGCACGGAAGTAACGCGCGTAATCTAAATCACACCCTCTAGTTGCGCGCGTTACTACACGAGCATTACTGGAACATACCTATTGCTGGAAGCTGGCACAACGTCCAGCATCAACGAAGATAAACGGAGCTTTCAATGGCGAATACCACCAACCTGAGCAAGGCCGCGGCCGTGCGTCAGCGGGCGGTCACCATGAAGGATGTCGCCAAGCGTGCTGGCGTCTCTAGGACGGCCGTCTCCTTCGTTCTGAATAATCGTCAAGACGCCAGCATCTCCGAAGATACCCGGGCCCGGATCAAAGATGCCGTGCAGGCTTTGGGGTACCGACCCAACGCCGGCGCCCGTGCCCTTGCCTCCCAACGCAGCGACTGGTACGGAATTGTCACCGAGATTGTGACTGCCCCCTTCGCCGTTGACACCATCAAAGGCGCCCAAGACCAAGCCTGGTTGGACCGCCGCTTCCTCCTGATTGCACCTTCTGACCAAGCCGATGCCGTAGGTCCAAACAAGGGCATGGAGGATGCGGCAATCGAAAAGCTGCTGGAACAGCGCGTCGAAGGTCTGCTCTACGCTGCAACGTTCCACCGTGGTGTCCATGTTCCCCAAAGCGCACATGAAGTTCCCACGGTGCTGATCAACTGCTTTGATATTGACGGCAAACTCCCCTCGATCGTCCCGGACGAACACGGAGGCGGCCGAGTGGCTATTGAACGCTTGCTCAAAGCCGGTCACCGGCGCATTGGTGCAATCAACTTGGATCCCACCATTCCCGCCTCCGTTGGCCGCTTGGCAGGTGCCCGTGAAGCCCTTGCCGAAGCCGGCCTGGAACTGGACCCGGAACTTGTAGTGACCGGACATGCCACTGCCGATGGCGGCTATGACGCTGCGTGCCAGATTCTTGATCGCTACCCGGAAGAAGGCCGCCCAACAGCGCTGTTCTGCCTCAATGACCGTATGGCCATGGGCGCATACGACGCGATCAAGGAAAGGGGACTGCGAATCCCTGAGGACATTGCCGTGATCGGTTTCGACAACCAAGAGCTCATTGCGGCCTATCTCAGGCCCAAGCTCACAACGGTTGCGTTGCCCTTCCAAAAAATGGGCGCCCTCGGCGTCCAAACGCTCGCCATCCTTACAGCAGGACAGCCGATTGTTGCCAACCAGCAATTAGTCGACTGCCCGCTGCTAGAACGCTCTTCGGTCTGACCGCGAAATCAATTTCGAAGAGCAATACCCCACCCACCCCTTCACCTTGCTGATGAAGAATAGGAAAGAGATAACTCCATCATGGCACAACTCAGATTTTTGACGTCTACCCGCATCGCCGCGGCCGGACTGGCAGTCGGCGCAATGTTGCTGACAGGCTGCGTGGCCAACGTCGACAAACCCGCCGGTGCGGACGCCGCAGCGAACGCGAGTGCATTCCTCACTATTCCTCGCGAAGACATGAGCACCTTTGACAAGAACTTCAACCCCTTTGCCCCGGCCGTTAACCCCATGGTCAACCAGGCAATCTATGAACCCATGATGGTATTCAACCCGGCCAAGGGAGACACCACTCCGTGGCTCGCCACTGAATGGAAGCCCGCCGCCGATGGCAAATCCATTACCTTCACCCTGCGTGACGGCGTGAAGTGGTCCGACGGCAAGCCGCTCGTTGCTGACGACGTTGCCTACACCTTCGAGCTTCAGAAGAAGCTCAAGGGTGGCTTCGAATACCTCGTCGGCGCCAAGGCAGAAGGCACCAACAAGGTTGTGTTCACCTTCAACAAGGCATGGTCTCCCGCTCTCTACGAAGTAGGCCAGTTGCCCATCCTGCCCAAGCATATTTGGTCTGCAATCGCCGACCCAGGCAAGGACCCCAACGCCAAGCCCGTTGGCACCGGCCCGTACACCGAGGTTGACTCTTTCCAGGCTCAGTCATACGTGCTGAAGAAGAATCCCAATTACTGGCAGCCGGAGAAGCAGAAGATTGCAGGCATCAAGATGCTCGCCATGTCAGGCAACGATGCAGCCAACTTGGCAAGCGTAAGCGGAGACGTGGACTGGTCCAACCAGTACATCCCGAACATCGAAAAGACCTTTATCTCCAAGGACAAGGATCACCGCCACTACTGGTTCCCTCCCACAGGTTCCATGATCAACTGGCAGTTGAACACCACCAAGGCTCCGTTCAACGACCCCGAGGTTCGCAAGGCCTTGAGCATGGCCGTTGACCGCGACCAGGTGACCAAGATTGGTATGAGCGGTTACGCCCAGCCGGCTGACTGCACCGGCCTTTCCGGCAACTATGACAAGTGGAAGAACCCGGCAGTTAAGGACAACTGCACGTGGACCAAGCTGAACGTAGACGAGGCCAACAAGGCCCTCGACGCCGCCGGCTACCCCAAAGGGTCTGACGGCAAGCGCACCTTGAAGGACGGAAAACCGTTCGAGTTCAAGATCTCCGTTGGTTCTTCCTCCTCGGACTGGCTCTCAGTAGCCAACGTGATCGCCCAGAACCTCCAGACCGTTGGCGTCACAGCCAAGGTTGACTCCCCTGACTGGGCCTCGGTTGTTGCCAGCTACGAACAGGGCACCTTTGACACCGGCATTGTCTGGAGTGCCAACGATCCCAGTCCGTTCAAGTACTTCAACAACGCCATGGGCAGCGCCACCGTCAAGGCTGTTGGCACCAAAACCTTTGACAACTACCACCGTTTCGGCGACAAGCAGGCAGATGTGCTCTTGAACGAATTCGTTGCCGCCGGTGACGAAGCCAAGCAAAAGGACATTGCCAACAAGCTCCAGGAAGAATTCAACGCCACCGCCCCTCTGGTGCCATTGTTCTCCGGTCCTGAATGGGGCAACTACACGGACATCCACTTCAGCGGATGGCCCACAGAAGAGAACCCTTACGCGACTCTAAGCGACCGTTCTCCCACCACGGTGCTGGTTCTCACCACCTTGGAACCCAGCAAGTAGCACTACAGCCGCACGGTGGCGCGCCACTCACTGAACGTGAGCAGTGCCGCCACCGGGCGCGCACCATTACCGTCTCAAACACATAACTTCTTGAGCCACAGCGTAATGGTCTGCCATCTTTTCCGGCCGTGAACTCCCGCGGTTCCGGCCACCCGCACTTACCGAACGGAGGGAATCCGTGCGCTTTATCCTGCGCCGTCTGGGTTTCTACCTGATCGCCTTCTGGGCCTCAATCACCCTAAACTTTTTACTTCCCCGCTTTATGCCGGGCGACCCCGTCTCACGCATGTTCGCCCGCACGCAGGGCAAGATGCAGCCAGAACAGCTCGACGCACTCCGCAAGTTGCTCGGTGTGGACGACCGCCCCATTTGGGAACAATACATCGACTACCTGCACAACATCGTCACCGGCAACATGGGCATTTCCATTTCCCGCTTTCCCACACCGGTTACAGAAGTCATCGCCGGACAGATTGGCTGGACGCTCCTCCTGGGTGGAACCTCACTGGTGATTGCCGCCGTTCTCGGTAACCTTCTCGGTATCTTGGCCGCATGGCGACGTGGCGGGACTGTTGACTCCGCATTGCCTCCCATCTTGATCTTCATCGGATCCTTCCCCTACTTCTGGCTCGCCATGGGCGCCCTGTACCTTTTCGGTGTGATTCTGGGATGGGCCCCGCTGCGGCACGCATTCAGCGATGGCCTGGAACCTGGCTTCTCGTGGGAATTCATTTCCGACGTTGGAGCCCACCTTGTGCTCCCAGCATTGACGATAGTTTTGGTCTCCGTCGGTGGGTGGATGCTCGGTATGCGCAACACCATGATTGCCACCAACTCCGAGGACTACATCACCATGGCCGAGGCCAAGGGCCTTCGCCCGGGACGCATCATGTTCCGTTACGCAGCTCGCAACGCCATGCTCCCGTCCGTCACGAGCTTTGGCATGAGCCTTGGCTTCGTAGTCGGCGGCGCCATGCTCACCGAGGTGGTCTTCGCTTACCCCGGTGTTGGCTACCAACTCCTCACCGCAGTACAAGGCCTGGACTACCCGCTGATGCAAGGACTCTTCCTGACCATCACCGCCGCTGTACTGATAGCCAACTTCCTGGTGGACATCCTCTATGTCCGACTCGACCCGCGCGTACGCAGCAGCTAGGGATCATCATGACCACACCTATTGAGCCCACCGTGGAGCTCCGCAAAACAAAACCAAAACAGGGCCTGGTTCACGGCTTGTTTACCAACACCAAAGCCATGGTCGGCGCCACCATCCTGCTGATCTTCATTGCTCTGGCATTGTTGGCACCGTTCCTGTTTCCAGGTGACCCTTCCCGGATCACGGACATGGCAAGTCTTGAACCCTCGCCCGCACACTGGCTTGGCACCACTGCCAAAGGCCAGGACGTTTTGGCCCTGACCGTCCACGGCTCCCGCAGCTCGCTGCTGGTGGGTCTGACTGTAGGCTTCGCCTCAACCTTCGTGGGCATCCTCGTGGGACTGGCATCGGCATACTTCGGCAAGTTCATTGACGAGTCCCTCTCGCTGATCACCAACGTATTCCTGCTCCTGCCCGGACTGCCCCTGTTGGTGATCCTCGCAGCATTCTTGCCGCCGGGACTGGGCACAGTCATTGTTGTCCTGATCATTACAGGTTGGGCTGGATCTGCACGTGTGCTCCGCTCCCAAGCACTTTCCATCCGTTCCAAGGATTTCGTTGCAGCAGCAGTGGTCTCCGGTGAACGCGCCGGGCGGATTATGTTCCGCGAAATATTGCCCAACATGGCCTCGATTGTCATGGGCACCCTGCTGGGCTGTGTCATCTACGGTATCGGCGCACAAGCTGGCCTGGAGTTCCTGGGCCTGGGCGACACCAGCACCGTCTCGTGGGGAAACAACCTCTTCTGGGCCGGCAATGAAGGCGCACTCTTGACCGGCAGCTGGTGGGTATTTGTTCCCTCAGGTTTGTGCATCGCGCTTGTGGCCTTCGCCTTGTCCCTGATCAACTACGCGGTCGACGAGGTCACCAACCCGCGCCTTCGCAAGATCAAGGCACCCAAGCCCGCTGCCGACGTCGTACCCGAAACCGCGGCAACCACCCCCGAAAGGAGCGTCACGAAATGACCGTCTCCCAGACATCCTTCGGCTCGCATGAGCCAGTTCTTGAAGTCAAAGATCTCACCGTGAAGTACATCGGCGACACCCGCTCCACCACCGCCGTGGACCGCGTCTCCTTCAGCATCGGCACCGGCGAAGTCTTTGGCCTGGCCGGCGAATCCGGTTGCGGTAAGTCGACCATTGCCAACTCGATCATGCGGCTACTCAAGGACCCGGCGAAGATTGCCGGCGGCAGCATCCGCTTCGGCGGCAAGGACGTCCTGGCCATGAACACCGAAGAGCTCCGGCGGTTCCGGTGGCAAGACGTGGCCATGGTTTTCCAGTCCGCCATGAACTCGCTCAACCCGGTACTGACCATTGGTGAGCAGATCACAGACATCTACTCCACCCACGCCGGCTACTCCCGCAAAGAATCCCTGCACCGTGCGGGCCAGCTGCTCGAACTCGTGAGGATCAACCCCTCGCGTCTGAAATCCTATCCGCACCAACTTTCAGGCGGCATGCGCCAGCGTGCAGTTATCGCCATGGCCGTTGCGCTCAAGCCGTCGCTGCTTATTTTGGATGAACCCACCACGGCACTTGACGTGGTGGTGCAGCAGGAAATCATGGCCCAGATCAAAGAGCTGCAGCGTGAACTGGGTTTCTCGGTCCTGTTCATCACACACGATATGTCCTTGATGGTGGAGCTTTCCCACCGCATGGGTGTGATGTACGGGGGCCGGATCGTGGAAACGGCCAAGGCATCTGAAATCCACACCAACCCGCAGCATCCCTACACTCAAGCGCTCATGGGCGCTTTCCCTCCCTTGACCGGTCCGCGAGTTCCGCTGACCGGCCTGGCCGAGGGCGTGAAGTTCCGCAACATCCCAGATCTTGCTGAGGTATTCCCCGGTCATTTTGTGGCCCCCTCCGGCGACTCTCCGACGATCACCCCAGCCGTCCTTGAAGGAGCTGCACAATGAGCCACTCAGCAATGCCCACCTCATCTGGGCCCACAGATGAGACCCCGGCACTTGAAATCCGTGGCTTGGGCAAGCAGTTCCCCCTTGGTGGACTGTTCTCTCGCGAATCGGTCCGTGCTCTGCACGGCGTTGACTTGTCCTTGGGCCGTGGCGAGATTGTGGCCCTCGTAGGCGAGTCAGGTTCCGGCAAAAGCACCCTGGCGCGCTGTGTTGCCCGCTTGGAACGACCCACCACCGGAGAGATCCTGTTGGACGGAGTTGACGTTCTCAAGCGCGATCGCTTCCAGGCGTCCCGGGCATTCCGCGCCCGGGTTCAAATGGTGTTCCAAGACCCCTTTGGCTCCTTGAACCCAGCTCATCGCATTGAGCACTTCTTGCGCCGCTCCTTGACGATCCACGGCAAAACCGGCGGTTCCGAGAAGGAAACCCAGCGACGCCTCGAAGAACTCATCACCACGGTTGGACTGCAGCCGGACATGCTCAACTCCTACCCGCATGAGCTCTCCGGCGGGCAGCGTCAACGCGTTGCCATTGCCCGGGCGCTCGCGGTGGAACCGGAAGTTATTCTGGCTGACGAGCCCACCTCCATGTTGGATGTTTCGGTGCGGATCGGTGTGCTGAACTTGATGCGTAAACTGCGCGATGACAAGGGCATTTCGATGCTATACATCACCCACGACCTCGCCTCCGCCCGTTATTTGGCTGACCGAATTGCAGTGATGTTTGCCGGGGAAATTGTTGAACAGGGCGAGTCGCTGGACCTTTTGGCCAACCCGGCCCACCCGTACACCCAACTTTTGGTCTCGGCGGTTCCGGATCCGTCCCGTGCCGGTTCCTATGATCCTTTGCGTCGTGCAGAACTGCACCAAGCCGTGATGGCGTCGACCTCGTGTGCTCTCGAAGGCGACCCGAACCAGGCCTGCTCTTCCGAAGTGTCCGTCCGCCACCAGGTGGGTGATCCGGAGAACCGACACTGGGTGCGCTGCCACCTGTACCGTCCGTGGGCTGGCGCCGGGGGACACGCATTGGCAGGCGAACCTGCACTGCCCGCCGACGACACTGAAATGAAGGCTTCCGCATGACCGCAATTGCCCACCCGCTCGCTACCGTTCCGCAGAGTGAACTGATCGCACGGGCGGAGGCGGACCCGCTTCGACCGCGCTTTCACTTTGTTTCCCCCGCGGGCTGGCTCAACGATCCCAACGGCGTCAGCCAGTGGAATGGTACCTACCACCTCTTTTACCAGTACAACCCTGAGGGGGCTTTCCACCACCAGATCCAGTGGGGACACGCCACCAGCACGGACCTGGTGACGTGGAAAGACGTCCCGGTAGCTTTGGAACCGTCCGCGGGTCCGGACGCCGAGGGCTGCTGGTCAGGTGTTCTAGTGAACGACGGCGGGACACCCACCTTGGTGTACTCGGGACGCCTCGGCGAACACGAACTGCCCTGTGTCGCTGTGGGTAGCCCGGACTTAGTGAACTGGACCAAAATTTCCGAAAATCCGGTTATTGCCGGGCCTCCCGCCGGCGTTGAGGTCACCGCCTACCGGGATCACTGCGTGTGGCGTGAAGGCACCAAATGGCGCCAGCTGGTTGGGTCCGGTATTCGCGAACGGGGCGGAACTGCATTCCTTTACGAGTCTGATGACTTGCGTTCTTGGGACTATATTGGACCCTTGTTCATTGGCGATGCCTCACAAGGTGACCCCGCTGACACAGACTGGACCGGGACCATGTGGGAGTGTGTGGACTTGTTTCGCGCAGGTGGCGGATCATTGGGTACTGCTGCCGAGGAGGGCTCACCGGATGTGTTGGTTTTCTCAGCATGGGACAACGGCGACACCCGCCACTCGCTCTACTGGACAGGCCGCTACGCCGGAGACAGTTTTGAGCCAACAGCGCTGCACCGTTTGGACTACGGCGGACGCTTCTTCTACGCGCCCCAATCGTTTCAGGACGAGTCCGGGCGCCGGGTGATGTTTGGCTGGATGCAAGAAGGCCGCAGCGATGAGGCGATGGTGGAAGCTGGCTGGTCCGGCGTGATGAGCTTGCCCCGGACCGCGACTGTAGCGAAGGACGGTTCGCTGTGCTTCGCTCCGGTTCCGGAAATCGAGCAATTGCGCCGGGCTCACCGCAGTGTGGTCGCTCAGGTTTTCACCGACGCTTCGTTTCCCCTGGACAGGGAGTTCTCCGGAAACCAACTCGATCTGGAATTGGATCTTCAGCTCCAGACCGGTGCCGTGTTCAAGCTCGGAATTCTCGCCTCTGCCGAGCTGAATGACTCCGGGTGCGCTCGAGAAGAAACCATCATCGAGCTCGGTTGCAGCACGGACGGATCGGCTGCAGGAACCCTGCGTCTGGATCGCACCCGCAGCAGCCTCGATTCCGAGGTTGATGTAGAGGACAAGTTCGGACCGGTTTCCATGCCGGAGGGACGAGTTCACTTGCGTGTCATTGTGGACAGGTCTGCGGTGGAAATTTTCGCCAACGGTGTTGCCCTGACCGGCCGCATCTATCCCACCTTGGGCGGCGAATCCATCACCCTCACCGCCGAAGGGACAGCCGAATTGGTGCGCTTTGACGCATGGGACATGGCCGATTCACAGCAAGAATCCCGGACGCTCTTTCCCTAGACCGGGGGCGTCACCTCTGATGAGGACGCGGTTTCGCCGAAGCCGCGCCCTCACCGGATCATCGCACCGTCCACTGCCTTCACCGCTCCCGCCAACGCCGTATCCACAAAAAGCCCCGGGCACTCTTCTCAGGAATCGGGTCAAGGCAGCCGGGCCCAGCGCTTCCCAACCGGGGGCTAATGACTTCTACGATCTCAAGGTCATCTGGGATGCCGATCGGGCACGGTGTTTTATGGCCAAGTTCGCAAGTCGGATGTCTACCAAGTCGGCAAATGCGCCGAATGCTGCAATCGTGCTGGCCTATGTCGCCAAGTTCTCCGACTGGTACGACTGGCTCCCGGATGCATCACATCCCGCCTACGGTGCACGACGCGTGTATGTGACGAACCCAATGCGGCATGCATCCGGCGCTACTGTCCTTCGTTTTCACAGCCGAGCACCACTGCACCTTGTCGGGTCTCTTGGCGACAGGACCGATTTCACATACGACATTCAGGACAGAGCCAGTGAGGCGCTCGAGACATGGGGGTCCCTTCTCATCGAGTATTTGAATTCGGCGCTCAAGCTCAGGGACGACTTCGGGCTCACTACAACCGCACCGAAAATGACCACGCGCACCTATTGGCGCAACTTTCTCCCGGCCTTGCCATGGGATCAAAGCCCGCGCGGCTGCAGAGCCTGGGCCGAGAGCTTTCATGCTCGGGGAGCACGTGCCCCTATTTGAAAATGCTGGTGTGCAACACTGATCCGATGTTGCCATTCCGTTTCTCCACGTCCGCCATCATTTCCAACGATGCAGTTCTTGCACTCTACGAATCCGTGGGCTGGTCGGCGTATGCCAGCAATCCTGAACTGCTTTGTCGGGCGATAAAGGGTTCGTCTTTTGTCGTCACGGCTTGGAGTGAAGATGGGCGGCTTATCGGCTTGGCCCGGGCCGTCTCCGACGATGCAACGATCTGTTATGTCCAGGACATTCTGGTGAATCCTGATTTTCAAGGAGCCGGTTTGGGCCGTGGGTTGTTCGCTCAAGTCACGGAGAGGTATCAACACGTGAGGCAGACGGTCCTCATTACCGACGATCAGCCGAAACAGCGTGCCTTTTATGAGTCCATGGGACTTGCCGAAGGATCGAACTTCGCTCCAGAACCAATTCGTGTCTTCGCTCGGTTCCGCTAACTTCCCTGCCTAGATGGGAGGCACCTTCCAATTGTGGAAACCTCTGCGTACGGGGGAGGCCGTTGTGTGGAGGGATGCAAGCCTCGCCATGCGCTGGGTGTTAGTGCTCCGACTACCTTTCCGGTTTAGGGGTGTCTTGTGCCGGTTCCGGCCAGTACTGCGCGGTAGCCATCGATGTAGCTGGGGTAGGTGAATTGGAATCCGCTGGCCTTCAGGAGCCTGTTTGAGCAGTGTTTGTCACCACCACGAGTGATGGGTACCGATCCTGTCGGTGGTTCCTCATAGCTCATTTCGTGAGCAAGGAAGCGCAAGACTTCTCCTAGGTCAACAGGATGTTCGTCGACACCCACGTAGAGGGGCTCGGGGTTGGGGATTGTTGCCAGGTGGACTGCAGCTGCTGCTGCATCGTCGCGGTGGATGCGGTTTGTCAATCGCGGGGTGTCTGGGAGGACGGCTGTGTGATTGCTGATTTGGTCGATGAGTCGAGTTCTGCCCGGGCCGTAGATGCCGGCCAGGCGAAGGACAATACTCTTCGTGGTGGTGCCAGCGAATCGGGCGTGGAGCATAGTCTCTGCTTCCAAGGTGATTTTGCCGCTGAAAGAGTTCGGTTCGGCAATGGTGGTCTCATTGACGGTTCCCGTTGCGTTGCCATAGACGGTTGTGGATGAGATTAGAAGCACTCTCTCTGGCTCAACGTGATCTCGGTCGAGGGCGTCCAGTACCTTTGTCAGCCCTGTGATGTACGCCAACCGGTATGCCTCCTCGGAGTAGCTGTCGGCTGCGACAGCCACGACAACGGTTCTAACGCTCTCAGGGATGGTAGGGAGTTCCTTGGCCAGATCTACGGACACACATTCAAATTCTTTCGGGAGCACATCGGCCTGGCGGCGCCACGCAACAACGTCTTGTCCGGCCGCGATGAACCGAAGTCCTGCTTCGGTTCCAAGATCTCCACACCCTACAATCAAAACTGTCATAGGACTATCGTGCCAGAGCCACTCCTAGCCGCCATGGTCGTCGTGAACTTGGGCGTTTTTCGGCCTTTGATCGAGACCTCTTGCGGGACATGCAACTGGAATGGCTTCTACCCGGGGCTGTCGCCGACTATCCGCCAGACATCTTCGATGAGCACGGGGTCGTCATTGCGAATAGCAAATGCATCGGGCTTGGGTGAAACGAGAAACTCGCGTGCGGTGTTCTTGTTGCAGCCGATGATCAGACTTCGTGCATAGACGTCCTGCCACCCCCCCCCAACTGAGATCACCCTGCGACCAGTCCAAGGGTACGCGTCCCGGCACGATCGGACCTCCTTGCACATCGACTAGTGAACCCGAGCAAAGCACCATGTCTCGCTGATATGGAGAGAACATAACCACCGGCCCGGGGAACGCAGAGCAGCACCCGGCCCAGCTTGCAAATAAGAGGGTGGAATCGTCAACGTGGAGCGCTTCTAGGAGGGCTCTTGCAAGGCTGGCATGAGGGTTGCCCAATTCAGGTTCCCCGTCGCCACCCGGCAGTATCACGCCGGGTGGTTTCGAGTTCGTCCCACTGCATCCACGGCTTCGGATCAAGCCCGTTGCGTTTGACTGCTTCAGGCCACGTGACCGTCGACCCGTAGTATCGAGCACCGACGCTATTGCTTCGGCCGAATTCGAATCTGACCTCATGCGCGCCCGTACCCGAGAGGGAACGTACCTAGCTAAGGCCAAGGGCCGATTCCGCGGCAAACAGCCCAAACTTTCCAGGACCCAGGAAGTAAATCTCGTCTCCTTGTTTAGGGGTGGAGGACACGCCACCACTGAAATCGCTGAACTTTTCAAGGTTGCCCGGGGTGCCGTGTATCGCATCGTCCAACGATTCAGTGATTGCCCGGCCGCACCCCTTACCGAAAGTTGATGTCTGGTAGCCGCACTTCAGCCGCTGCGCGCAACACAACCAGCACCGAGCGCCCACCGATCCATGTAGTGACCGGAAGACTGGCACCGGGGCTGAGTCGGCTGTTTGGGAATGGGTACCGCTGCCCATGTCAATGTGCCTTGGTCGTCCATAGACTCGGCAGGGAGCGCACCTTGAGCTTGCACACTTTCGCAGCATCAATTAAGGAATCAACATGAAAACTTCTCGTTCCCGCCAGCGCCTCTCAGCTATCACCTTGGCATGCGGTCTTTTGATGGGTCTAGGGGTGGTTGTCGCCCCGGCATCGTCCGCGACACCGGCCGGCTTTACTGCTTGGCCGCGGGTTTCCTATGAAGCCTGCGCTTACTGGAAGAACCAGTATGCGCAGAAAGGGTATTTGACCACCGCGTGCCATTCGTTCGCGGGCAACACCTGGAGCTTTGACTACAAACGCCAGTTGAACTGATTGGCTCACTGAGCCCTTGCCGTCGGATTTCTTGCAAGTAGTGTCCGAGCGGGCACTGCCCGCACGCTGTCCGGAGCCAAGTGAACAGGCCCTCTCGTCACTTCATCAGCGAAAGACACGCGCCCACCAGAAACGAGGGAGCCGGGCCGTTGAGTTCAACCTGAGTCGTTGAACGTATTGCCGTCATCGAACAGATCATTCCCATCCCGCCAGCCCTGCTGGCCTTGACAATACTGGGCGTCTCTCCGTTCGCACCATTGATGGCAACCGAGGTTGGCGAGTAGGCAGTGCCATCGAACCTGGTGGCACTGCCATTCCATCTCTTGGCCCAACCGAGGACGGGGGAGTCGATTCAGTGTGGTGAAGACCAGGGTAACCCCAGCATTCAAGGCAGCGAGTGCACGGTCGAATTGAGGCCGTGACGCTCATATTCCAGAAACGTCCTGGTCAACGAAGAGGTCCGCGGCTCAGACGCCGGTCAATTTCGTCACGGGCACCTCCAACGTGTCTTAAACGAGGGTTGAATACACTCATTCAACCAACGAGTTCGAGACATAGTTAGGAGAGAAACTACCCGGAGAGACCGGGTTGTAATTCCGCGGGAATTGAAGCCGACGGCCGAGCCACCACGGTGCTGCGAGGGGATCAGCGCCGTAATCTTCCCCGCGCGGGGTAACTATATTTGGAGTCATATAGCCGCATCATCGGTTGGGACCCAGGGCCTAGGATCTCAGGCTAGACGGGTGAACAGTCAAGGCACTTGCAGCATGGAACTGGAAGGCAATTCACCGGTGGATCGTGGCGAGCTAGTGTTTGGTTTGCGCCGGGATCGCCTCGGTATCACGGCCGGTCCATATCTTGACGATGGCCCACGCGACGGCGGTCAAGGGCACGGAGAGCACGGCGCCCACAAGGCCGGCCAAAACGGTACCTATCGTCAGTGCCAGCAAGATGACCAGGGCATGCAGGTTCAGGGCATGTGCCATCACCACGGGCTGCAGGAAGTTGCCCTCAAGCTGATTTACCAAGATGACCACACCCAGCACGATCAGGGCTACAACCGGGCCGTTGGCCACCAACGCTACGAGCGTGGCAAGGATTCCGGCGAACGTTGCGCCGACCATCGGGATGAACGAGGTAATGAAGACGATGACCGCCAGCGGAAGTGCTAGCGGTACCTGCAGGATCCATAGAGCGATGCCGATGCCCGCGGCGTCAACGAAGGCGATGACGGCCGTGCCGCGGACATAACCTCCCAGCGTTTCAACGGTGCGCGTGCCGCTGGCCCGCCACTTGGCCTCGTGCGGGCGCGGTATCCAAGACAGGAAGAAAGCCCAGATCCTGTCGCCGTCTTTGAGGAAGAAGAACAGGATCACTAACAGCAGAACCAACCCGGTGAAGAAGCTTCCGGCGGCGGACAGTCCGGTCAGTGCGCCGGCACCAAATTGGCTGCTTGTGAGGAAGTCCGTCACGGCTTTCACGCCGTCGTCAATCTGTTGCTGGCTAATCTGCAGCGGCAGGTCTTTCACCATGCCCTGTAACTGTTGAAAGCCCTGGACAGCTTGGTCCACTAGGCCGGACCACTCGGCCCGGACGGCAAAGACTATCCCTGTCCCGACGCCGCCGATGACCACCAGAGCGCCCAGAAACACGGTCCAAGCGGCGAGCATGGCGGACATAACCTTGCGCGCCAACCGCACCAGCGGCCACAGAGCGCTGGAGAGAATTAATGCGATCAAAAGTGGCAGCACGGCGAGGCTAACCTGAGACAGCCCGAAGACGGCCACACCGACTAATGCCAAAACCAGCAGCAGCTGAGCAGCTCGGATCGCGGCGCGTCCGAGCGGGTTGGACCACAGCAACGCCACACGGCTGGCAGGTGCCGCCAACGTGTCTAGTGGACGGGGGAGGTTGACATCTGCCTGTTGGGTGACGTCGCTCAATGGCGCAGCTAGTACGGGACCGCGGGTGGCCAGTCGACGTAGGGGACGAAATCTCATGGTGTCCACTCTAAGGCCTCGATTACCTGCAGGAGGTTCCCCTTGCGGGCACCTAATCGTCGGTGAACCCGGTTGCAGAAATTTCTCTCGTCGGATTCTGAACATTGGTCTTTGGGCCCCTTTTTCAGCTGTCACCCGCCAATGAACAGAAAATCCCGTCGACTGCCTCAAAACCTAAGCGTCTCGAATTCCATAAGTTGCGTGACCCTCCCGAGCTATGAGGGCTTCGCTCGAGGTCGTGCAGCAGCCAGGCGAGAGTTCCCACCACGTCATTCAGAAGTCATACTCTTGAAGGCAGAACAGCCACAATTTAGTAGCTTGTATTGTTGCAATCTCACAATTCAGGAAAAGGCCAAAGCGGCTCATTAGCAACTCTAAATCGACCCCTGAACCGCAAGCGGGGATCTTCGGCTCAAACCTGCTTGGGCCCAAGACGCCCAAGCAGACCTGAATCACGGTTCCACTAGCAACCTCGAGCGGTTCCAGGCGCGTCTTGTGACGGCAGAACGCGTCGGATCACTGAGTAGGGATCCAGACGCGCATCGCCGCATGGCTGCGGTTGCCCCATCTGAAGTAGGGGACCAGCGTGAGCTGGCCCAATTCCCGGTCCTCCGATGATGTGCCATGGCGCTGACTCGAGTACAGGGGGCCACTCGCCGAGGGGCGGGCCATTCCTCCACTTGCGGTGATTGCAGGAGTGTCCAAACCGTCAGGTGCCTTAGTGACTTCGAGTTGAGTTCCCTTGGGCAGGTAGACGTCTTGGACGTCAACCTCCGCGGGCAGGTCTGCCTGCTCCAAGGCGTAGATGATCGGGCCATGCCGCACGGCCATGGTCCCGCGTGATGCGTCCAAGCGCGGATGTGGCAGGTCGATCACGGGAGTGGCATGGAAGTCCAGCTCGATGGAACTATTTGCCGAGTTGGGCTCGAGCACCAAGTATCCGTCGACCTTCGCGGGGCGCGCTGATACGCCGTCGATCTTCACCGAATACTCATCCGCCCACGCCGGGACTCGAAGCCGCAGTTCGATGCCGAGGGGGCGATCGAGAGTGAGGCTCACGCGCCCGTCCCAGGGATACTCGGTACTGACGGCTGCGACAGGGCTGTCCGCATCATTGCCCAAGACCAAGTTCCCGTCACTGTAGAGGTGCACCTGAACACCTCGATCATCGCTGGTGGCCGCGTAGGTATCGAGCGAGGCGATGAGGCGGGCGAGGTTCGGCGGGCAGCAGGCACAGCCGAACCACGAGAGTCGGCTCGCGGATGCATTCTCATCGGAGATGTGCCCCTCCCGCAGCTGCAACCTGTTGACGTAGAAGAACTCGGTGCCAGACATGGAGGTCGAAGCGGCAATCACGTTGTAGAGGCCGCGTTCCATTTCATCGGCGAATCGTGCCTCGCCCGTGCGCAGCAGCATCCGCCAGTTCCACATGAAATTGGCGATCCCTGCACAGGTCTCGGAATAGGCCCTGTCCGGCGGCAACTCATAGGGGTCGCCGAAGGATTCACCCCGATGGCGGGATCCCACGCCTCCGGTGATGTACATCTTCTGGCTGTGCACGCTCACCCAGATTCTCTCGAGGGCAGCCTCCAGCTCGGCGTCGCCCTCCTCGATCACCAGATCCGTGGCACCGGCTGTCAGGTACAACTGCCGAACGGCATGGCCCACCGCGTCGGTGGCTTCCCGGATCGGCTGATGATCCAGGAAGTAGTCAGCTCCGAAGTGGTCCGGACCCATGGTTTGGTACCCGCGAGCGTCAATGAAGTGCTTCGCCAGCCGCATGAACCGGCGTTCCCCGGTGAGCCGCCAGAGCTCCACCAAGGCCGTCTCAATTTCCGGGTGCCCATCGAGACCGGGCCGTGCTCCGGGCCCGAGCTCGCGCTCGACTAAGTCCACATACCGAATGGCTGTCTGAAGGAGATCGCGCCTGCCTGTGGTTCGGGTGAACGCGATCGCTGCCTGGATGAGATGTCCCAGGCAGTACAACTCGTGTGACCACCGCATTGCGGTAAGTTTCTGATCCGAGCTGCCACCCTGCACCCACGTGTTGAGGTAGCCATCATCGGCCTGCGCACGACCGATTAGAGAGACTACTTCCTCGACAAACGCGTCGTAGTCCGAGGTTCCCGTTCTGCCGATCTCCCATGCGATCGCCTCGAGTGTCTTGTAGACATCCGAATCGGCGAAGGGTGGGCCAAGGAAGGCTGCGGTCGACTCTCCGATCAGCCTGCGGAAGTTGTCCACGGCTCCGCTGGCTTCGATCTGTTCAATGCAATGGGGGATTGTCGCGGCTCTGTTTAGCTCCTGCCACGATCCGAGGAAGCCGGCGTCGCTGAACCGCATGCTGCCCCGAGGCAGCGGCCGCACAGCAGTACTACTCGAGGGGGTCAGGCCGGTGGGGCCGTACTGCTCGGCGGTGATGGTCGGCATTGACGTACTCCTTCTAATTAAGTGATGGAGGTAAGAAGCGCGAAGGCGGAACTCTTGACTTCGGTCCGCGGTTTGAACAGTATGAGAAAGGTTGGGAAAGTTCAACGGAATATTTTTTCCCAGGGAGGCGGCCATGCGAGCGATCACGATTAACCACGTAGCCGAGGCCGCAGGCGTGTCCATCGGAACGGTTTCAAAAGCACTCAACGGAACCGGCCGGGTGTCATTCGAAACCCGGGAACGGGTCCGTCGCGAGGCTGCGCGCCTGGGTTTCGTGCCGCGCACCCGAGCAGACTCCGGTGCGGCTGTTGATCTGGCTTATTCGGTCGGCGTACTCACATCCGACAGCTTCGGGAGATTCACCATACCCATCATGCTGGGCGCCGAAGACACGCTCGGGCCGGGACGGGTCACGGTCTTGATGTGCGATGGCCGCGGAGACGCCCTTCGCGAACGGTTCTACATCGACAGCCTGATGCGACGGCGAGTGGACGGAATCATCGTCACCGGCCGCGGCAATGACGCCAGGTCACCGATTCGGGGCACTGGATCCGTTCCAGTGGTTTATGCGTTTGCACCATCCACTGATCCTGATGACTATTCGATAGTTCCGAATAGTCAAAAGGTTGGCGCGCTCGCCGTCGATCACCTGGTAGGTGGAGGCCGACGCCGGCTGGTTCAGATCACAGGACACGAGTCCCAAGCAGCCACAGCGGAACGGCACCGCGGTGCATCCTCCGCGCTGACTGCTCACGGGCTCCAATGGGCCGCGGCGCCTCAGTTCGGAGAATGGTCCGAACGATGGGGGCGCGAAGCGGCAATACGACTTGTCCGGGACGGCGTCGATTTCGACGGCGCATTTTGCGGAAGCGACCAGATTGCCCGCGGATTCGTCACCGGCCTCCGAGAGTCTGGCATCGATGTACCAGGGCAGGTGGGCGTTGTCGGCGTCGACAATTGGGACGTCATGGTCGAGGCAGCCCGCCCACCATTGACAACGATCGACCTCAACCTCGCCGAAATTGGTCGCCGCGCAGCCATGGTCATCATCAACGCGATCAACGGCGAACAAGTCCCCAAAGGTTCCGAGAAAGTTGAACCTTCGCTCATCATGCGGGACTCCAGCGCCTCACCGGCACCGCCTTCCTCGGCCACCCGTTAGTCCGTGACATGACCGCACCGCTTTTCTCGAAGGAAACCATGAAGACCAGCACGGCCACTCGAATCACCGGCCCGATCACGCATCACGGCGAGGGCCCTTTCTGGGACATGCGAACAGGGCGGCTGCTTCTTGTGGACTTGCTGGCCGGAGCCGTGGTCAGCCTCGACGCCGAGGGGAACCTCCAGCGGCACCCTGTGCCCAGCACGGTAGCATGCCTGGTCAGGCGTCGACGCGAAGGTGGATTTGTCATCGCAACCGAGCGCGGCCTCGTCTTCGCGGAAGAGGACCTTGATACGTTCTCGCCAGGGCCGGAGTTTCTCAACGATGAGAAAGCGCGGCTCAACGAAGGCGGATGTGATCCACACGGGAGCCTCCTCATAGGATCCATGGCGTATGACGGCGCCGAAGGGGAGGGCTCATTGTTCCGTATCACGGCAGATCGCACCGAAGTGGACGTCGCCGTACCAAGAGTGTCCATCTCCAACGGGCTGCAGTGGTCCGCTGACGGAACCCGTGCCTTCTACATCGACACTCCCACTCGGCGCGTGGACGTATTCGACGTCGACCCGAGCGGCGGCGGCTGGTCCAACAGGAGGGCGTTTATCGAGGTGCGCAACACGCCTGGTTTCCCCGACGGGATGGCAATCGACCAGGCCGACGGTCTCTGGGTTGCGCTCTGGGGAGGAAGCGCCGTCCATCATTACGACGCTCACGGCACACTGGTCGAGATCATTGAAGTTCCCGGCGTCTCCCAAGTCACCGCATGCGCCTTTGGCGGACCCACGATGACCACCCTGTACATCACAACCTCAAGGGATGGGCTCGCCGACAATGCCGAGCCCATGGCAGGATCCGTGTTTGCCATGGAAACATCGCAGCCCGGCGCCCGCCTCCACGAATACGCCGGGTAAATAGTTCGCCGACAAACCCGTTCCTCACCACCTGACCAACACCCGAGCCGGCGCCGAGAGTGACCGGTGGATCGGCCATGCGCTGACGAGGTAGATGAACTACGCCTGAGCCGGTGCCGCAGTTTTGGCCTTCGCTTTGTGACCTCGCCGGCCGGAATCGTGACGGCACAGGAAGAGCAGTCCAGAAGGACCAAGCCATCCGCCATCGTGGAGGCGCGATTCCTGCCGCCCTGACGCGGTTCCGTAATCGGTTTAGCCCGCGTAACACCAAGCCGGTTCCTTGCCTCACGCCGATGCGTGGCCGTTGGCAACTCTGAGCCGGCGCGTCACATACGCGTGGAAAACAAGAACCATTGACTTCATTTGTGACCTGGATTACTCTTCAAAAGTATCGGAAGTCTTCCGAAACTATCGGAACTGGCGCAGGTTTAGCTCACACTCAAGGAAGAGAAAATGGCACCTTTCACGTTTAAGAACCCACCCATTAGTCGGCGCGCGTTTGTCACTGGAATCGCCGCAGCCGGACTGGTGGCCCTGGTTGGCTGCAGTAAGAAATCAGATGCACCCGTGGACATCTCGACCCAGGGCGTCGGTGCCATGGAGGGGTTCGAGGCAGACATGCAGTTCAAGGCCACGGAGCCGTTGAACCTCTCTATTCTTTGGACGGATTGGCCCGAGCTTCCGGTGAAGGACTCTTGGGAGGTGTTCAAGGAAATCAAGGCCCGAACCAACATCAACCTTGAATTGACCCACATTCCCTTCAGCGACGCAGTGGAGAAGCGCAGTCTGCTCATCAGCGCCGGCGATGCTCCCTCCATCATTCCGCTCATCTACACAGGTGATGAGAAGCCGTTTGTGTCCTCCGGCGCGGTCTTGCCCATGAGCGACTACGTGGAATACATGCCCAACTTCAAGAAATACGTGAAGGAATGGGACCTTGAAGCCATGATCGAGAATTTGCGCCAGGCTGACGGCAAGTACTACATGTTGCCGGGCCTTCAAGAGGTATCCGTGCCCGTCTTCTCGCTCATGATCCGAAAGGACATTTTCGAGGAGGTTGGCGCCGGAATTCCCAATACGTGGGATGAGGTGCGGGAAGGCTTGGTCAAGATCAAGGCCAAATATCCGGATTCCTACCCGCTGGCTGACGGCTTTGAAGGGCAATCTCTGCTCAATTACGCTGCTCGCGCCTTCGGTACGCAGGCCGGCTGGGGTTTCGGAACCGGCACAATCCTCGACCAGGAAACCAAAAAGCTCAAGTCCGTCGCCACATCGAAAGAGTACAAGGACCTGATCACGTTCTTCCACGGCTTGGTCAAGGACGGCCTTCTGGATCCGGAATCCTTGACGGCGGCCGATGCCGGCGGCGGTAACGCCACTGTTTCGGAGAAATTCGCCAACAACAAAGTCTTCGCCGCGTCCGGGAACACCGGAACTGTCATTGAATACTCGACGGCGCTCGACAAAACCTTGGGGAAGGGTGCACACGAGGTCATTCTCATTGCCCCGCCGGGCGGCCCCGCTGGCAACGTCATTGGGCCCCGCAACTTCTGGCATGGTTTCATGCTCAGCTCAAAGGCCAAGGACGAACCCAACTTCCAGGCGCTGCTGCAGTTTGTTGACTGGTATTTCTACAACCCTGATGCACGGGACCTGCTGCGGTGGGGCGTTGAAGGCAAGCAGTACACAAAGGATGCAACGGGCGCCATCAAGCTCAAGGACGGGTTCTCGCTTGATGCATGGAACCTCACGAGCAAGGGTGCCGTGGATATTCAGAAGGACCTTGGATACTCCACATTCGCCGCTGAAGGAACCGAAAGCCGGAAGTTGAAAGAGTCTTACAGCCCCAAAGATGCCGTGGCGTACATTGATTCTGTTCTGACGACCAGGACTTTCCGCGAACCTGATGAGCCGGCACCGTTGGAAGAGGCAGAACTGGAGCAGTCCTCCTTGCTTGCCACTCCCTTGAAGGACAACGTCGATACCAACACCTTGAAGTTCGTGCTGGGCGAGCGCAACCTCAGCGAATGGGACAAGTACGTCGCCGAGCTTGAGGGACAAGGACTCACGAGTTACGTTGACCTGCTTAACACCGCCCACGACCGCTTCGCAGACAAGGCGTAGTTCCTTGGAATTCACGAAGACCACGGTCGCGAGAGGGTGTTTGAATCGCCACGCCACCGAGCTGATGGGGCGATGACATGACAACCACAAACACGGTGCAGGTGAACCAGCCAGCAAGTCAGGCTGACGGCCGGCCTCCGGGCCAGTCCTCGGCTCAAGGCGGACACGATGGACCTGCCACCTCCCTCCGCACGTCCAAAAATGCCGGGCGCAGGCCGTTGCGAAAATCGTTGCAACGCGATTGGCAGCTGTACGCTTTGGCGATTGTTCCGCTGATCTTTCTTGCGATCTTCCGGTACGCGCCCATGCTCGGCAACGTGATTGCGTTCCGCCGATTCAGGCCAGGGGGAAATATCTTTGGCGATGAATGGGTGGGACTGCGGTACGTCTCCATGTTCATCAACGACCCAACGTTCTGGCACGTCTTTTCAAACACTGTCATCCTTGGCGCCCTGACACTCGTGGTCTGCTTTCCGCTGCCAATCCTTCTTGCCCTCCTGCTTAACGAGGTGCGCAAGAAGGCCTTCAAGCGGTTGGTGCAGTCGATCTCGTATTTGCCGCACTTTCTCTCCATCGTGATCATTGTCGGCATGGTCATGCAGCTGTTGTCGGTGCAAGGGACCGCGAATCAAATCATCACCGCATTTGGTGGTGATGCGATTCCGTTCCTGCAGCGGGCTGAGTGGTTCCGCGCCATCTACGTTGGATCTGAAGTGTGGCAAACAGTTGGCTGGGGGACCATCCTCTACCTGGCGGCACTGACCACGGTTGACTCGTCGCTGTACGAGGCGGCCGAGATTGACGGGGCCAACAGGTGGAGCCAGATCTGGCATGTCACCCTCCCCGGTATCCGGCCGACCATGATGACGCTCTTGATCCTCAACATCGGCACGTTCCTCAATGTTGGCTTTGAAAAGGTCCTCTTGCTGTACAACCCCCTGACCTACTCCACCGCAGATGTCATCTCGACATACCTGTACCGAGTGGGCCTGGTGTCCAACAACCTCAGTTATGCCGCGGCAATCGGGCTGTTCCAAGCGCTGATTGGGCTGGTCATGGTTTTGTCCGCGAACTTCATTTCACGGCGAGTAGTAGGAGCGAGTTTATGGTGATTCAAACGGACCTGGCCAAGGGAACCAAGGCGCGCCGCACAGGCAGGCCGCGAGGGTCCCGGGACTCCACCGTGTACAGGATTTTCACGTGGTTGAATGCCACGGCGCTGATCACATTGTGTTTGATCATGCTGTATCCATTTGTGACTGTCCTTGCCCAATCTTTCAGCTCCCCTGGGGCCATCAAGGCCGGGCAAGTGAATGTTCTGCCGGTTGATTTCAACGTCAATTCCTATGTGGCAGTGATGAACAACGGGATGTTTTGGCGTAACTACGGCAATACGGTCCTGTACACCGTGGTGGCGACCATCATCGCCATGACGCTCACCACCGCCTTCGCCTATGTCCTGTCCAAGGAACACCTTCGCGGCCGGAAGATCTTGATCGGCATTGCCGTCTTCACCATGTTCTTCAACGGTGGAATTGTCCCGAACTACGTTTTGATTTCCTCATTGGGCATGAAGAACACCATGTGGGCGCTGGTCATCCCGGGGGCCATCTCCGTGTTCAACCTTCTGGTGATGAAGTCATTCTTTGAAAACCTGCCCAAGGATTTGGAAGAGGCAGCACAGATCGATGGCCTGAGCTGGTTCGGGATCTTCGGCCGCATTGTCCTCCCGCTTTCAAAAGCAGTCATTGCCACGATGGTCTTGTTTTATTCGGTGGCGTTTTGGAACGACTGGTTTGCCGCGTTCCTTTACCTGGACAAGAGCGAGCTCTTCCCCGTCACCTTGTTCCTGCGGAACTTGATTGCCGGAGCTTCAAGCGCGGCGTCCGAAGGCGCAGCCTCATCCGGCAGTACGGCAGCTGCCCTCTCCGCCAACATTCAATCGGTGACGATGATCCTTACAGTCATCCCCATTCTGTGCATCTACCCGTTTGTTCAAAAATTCTTTGTCTCAGGCATCATGCTTGGTTCCGTCAAGGGCTAGCCACCATCGAGACCCTTCTCCAACAGCTGTTTCCCGGCTAACTGTCCGGGTCCATTTCCATCCGAAGGTTTGCAAAGAATGACAATTGACAGTTCAGTGGTCCAGTCCAATTTCCTGAAAGCAAGGCCATGGCATGACACCTCACTTTCGGCAACAGATCGGGCCGATGCGCTGATTGCCGAAATGACGCTGGAGGAGAAAACGAGCCAACTCGTCGGTTTGTGGGTTGGCGCCGACGACGGGGGAGGGGACGTGGCGCCATACCAAAGCGACATGACCCAGGACACTCCCGTCTTTGCGGAGGTGATTGTTGACGGGCTCGGGCAACTCACCCGGCCCTTCGGCACCGTTCCGGTTGACCCTTCGGCAGGGGCAAAATCCTTGGCCAGGGCCCAGCGGCAGATCATGGCCGCCAACCGTTTCGGGATCCCCGCTCAGGTCCACGAGGAATGCCTGGCCGGCTTCTCCGCGTGGGGTGCAACGGCATATCCGGTTCCACTGTCATGGGGTGCCAGTTTCAATCCGGAGCTGGTTGGCCGCATTGCCGCGCAGATTGGCAGGTCGTTGCGTTCCGTGGGCGTCCACCAAGGGCTCGCGCCGGTTTTGGACGTGGTGCGGGACTACCGATGGGGAAGGGTGGAAGAAACCATCGGCGAGGACCCGTACCTTGTTGGTACCGTGGGCGCCGCGTATGTTCAAGGGCTTGAAAGTGCCGGCGTTGTTGCCACGCTCAAGCATTTTGCGGGATATTCCGGTTCGCGGGCCGCACGCAACCATGCCCCGGTCGCGGCGGGTCCGCGGGAGATGGCAGATGTCTACTACCCGCCGTTTGAGATGGCGCTGCGCCATGGCGGCGCCCGGTCGGTGATGAATTCCTATGCCGAGGTTGACGGTGTGCCCGCGGCTGCCGATCCACAACTGCTCACCGAATTGCTGCGTGGCACGTGGGGGTTTGACGGCGTTGTGGTGGCGGACTACTTTTCCATCGCGTTCCTGCGCACACTCCAGCGCGTTGCAGGAACCGAGTCCGAAGCCGCCGCCCGGGCGCTCGCAGCAGGGATCGATGTTGAGTTGCCGTCGGTGGCTGCTTATGGCAAACCCCTGAATGAGGCCGTGCGGTCAGGGGCCGTATCCGAGGAGCTCGTCAACCGGGCGCTGCGACGGGTCCTGGTGCAGAAGATCGATCTGGGGCTGCTGGATGCGGGCTACCAGCCGGAGGTGCCGGATCAGGTGGAGCTCGACACCACCGAATCCCAAGCCCTGGCGCTGGAAATCGCCCGTGAAGCCGTCGTCTTGGTAGCGAACGACGGCGTGCTGCCGCTGCGTTCGGATGCCCGCCTCGCCGTCGTTGGCCCGCTTGCAGATGATGCCTACGGCATGCTGGGCTGCTATTCATTCCCGGCACACGTTGGCGTCAAGCATCCGGAGCGGGGCCTTGGCTTGGAGATCGGAACCGTGCTCGAGGGGCTGCGAGGACAACATCAAAGCGAGATCGCCTTTGCCAAGGGCTGCGATGTGAAGGCTGCCGGCAGGAGCGGTTTTGCGGCCGCGACGGATGCGGCGACCGGCGCAGACGTGGCAGTGGTGGTGCTGGGAGATCAGGCCGGGCTGTTCGGGCGCGGAACATCCGGGGAAGGCTGCGATGCAGCGGATCTGCGCCTGCCCGGTGAGCAGCAAGCCCTGCTGGAAGCTGTCCTGGCGACCGGGACACCCGTTGTCCTGCTCTTGCTCTCCGGCCGCCCGTACGCACTTGGCGCAGTGGCGCAGAAGTGTGCCGCTGTGGTGCAAACCTTCTTCCCTGGACAACGTGGAGGCCAGGCCATCGCGGAAGTGCTCACGGGTGCAGTCAACCCCAGTGGGCACCTGCCGGTGAGCATTCCCAACAGTCCCCATGTTCAGCCGGGGACCTATTGGGCGCCCCCGCTGGGCATGCTCAACGGGGTTTCAAACCTCGATCCCACGGCACTTTTCCCCTTCGGCCACGGGCTCTCCTATGGAGAACTGACTTGGGGCAAGGTGACCGCGGGGGAACAGCAATGGCAGATTGGCGAAAGCACCGCGCTGGCCATTGAACTCAGCAACAACAGCGCAAGGAGGGTGGCCGACGTCGTGCAGGTTTATTTGCATGATCCCGTGGCCCAAGTGACCCGGCCGGACATTCGGCTGCTCGCATACCAGCGGGTGGACCTTGAACCGGGCGAGAGCGCAACGGTGAATTTCTCCCTGCACTCGGATTTGACCTCCTTCGCCGGGCTCAAGCTCCAGCAGATTGTGGAGCCGGGGGATCTGGAACTGCGCATCTCGCGCTCCAGCACCGACGTGCACGCCGTGGTCCGGCGGACGCTCGTGGGACGCGAACAAATTGTTGGGGCAGATCGCGAACTCATGGCCACCAGCCACGTCCACGTTCAACCCGCCTCCCCGGACGGGGAACAGCGATGAGCTCAAGCGCCCTCGCACATGAGATTGGCGGCGGCGTACTGTCCCGGATGGCGGCCGGCGTGTATCGGCTTCTGGTGTTGGCGCTTTTTCTCATTCTGATGTGCGGGCCAACTCTTGTGGCATGGACAGTATTGGGCGATGCGGCTTCCAATGCTGCGTTCTTTGTCATTGCGCTGCTGCCCGTGGGGCCTGCCCTCTCGGCGGCCGTATATGCCATGAGAGCCTGGGCGGCATCGCCGGACCTGTCACCGGCGCGTGCCCTGTGGCGTGGATACCGGCTGAACTTTCTCGACACCATGAAATGGTGGGCTGTGGTTGTTGCCGTTGCGCTGGTGCTGATCGTCAACATTGTCTTTGCCGAGACCGTTCCCTTCGGGGCGGCTTTTCGACCGGCAGGAATCATCGTCCTGGGCCTGATCGGTGTCTGGGCAGGGCATTTGCTGGTGGTCTCCTCCTTGTTCTCCTTCCGCACCCGCGATTCGATGCGGATCGCCGCCGTCGAACTCTTCGCGCAATGGAAGGTGAGCCTTGGCCTTTTATCCCTCATGATCGTTGCCGCAGCCACGGTGCACCTTGGCACGGAACTGGCCCTGCTGGTCTTCGCGTGGGCCTTCATGGGCATTCTCTGGCTCATTGTGCAGCCGCTCATCGCAGACGTTTCCCGGAGGTTTACCAAGAATGACTGAGAGCCAAACCATTGCCATGTGGGGCGGAACGAACCCCATTCTGCCGGGGTTTTACCCTGATCCCTCCGTGTGCCGCGTCGATGGGGACGACGGAACCTGGTTCTACCTGGTGAATTCCACCTTCGAGTACTTGCCTGGCCTGCCCGTACACCGCTCACGCGACTTGGTCAGCTGGGAACTCCTGGGCCATGTGATCGACCGCCCCGGCCAAATTGATCTCTCGACCGTGAGAGATTCCGGCGGCTTGTTTGCCCCGACCATCCGCCACGACGGAACCCGCTTCCTGGTGGTTTGCACGCTGGTTGGCGGGGCCGAAGTGGCCTCGGGGAACTTCGTTGTGACGGCGGACAGCGCTGCCGGCCCATGGTCGGATCCCATCTGGTGGGACATGGACGGCATTGACCCCTCGATCATGATTGAGCCCGACGGCAGCATGTGGGCCCACGGCACCAGGCTGGCGCCGCTGCCTGAATGGGAGCAGCAAACCGAGGTGTGGGTGCGCCGGCTCGACACTGAAACCCTGGTGCCGGATAACGAGGAGACCGTTGTCTGGTCCGGCGCCTTTCGCGGAGCCATCTGGTCGGAGGGACCGCACCTGCTCCGTCGCAATGGGTTTGTGTACCTCCTCGCGGCCGAAGGCGGCACAAGCTTCCACCATGCGATTGTTGTGGCTCGAGCCAAATCACCACTTGGACCGTTCGTCGGCAACCCTGCCAACCCTGTCTTGACGCACCGCAATCTTGGCCGCGCAACGCCGGTGACAAACGTTGGCCACGCAGACCTCGTTGAGGCGCAAGATGGCAGCTGGTGGGCTGTCTGTCTGGCAACACGAGCCTGGGACAGCTGTGATCTGCTGGGGAGGGAAACATTCCTGGTTCCGGTGACATGGGAAAACGACTGGCCGGTCTTTGCCCCGGGCGAAGGGCAACTGCCCCAAAATCCCAAGGGCCTGAAGGATGTGACCGGCCTGGAGCACTTGCCTGCTGACTCTTTCGACCACCGGGCTGCAGCCGGTGCTGGGGACGTCATTGCCGTCCGGCGCCACCCGGCAGAGATCATCACGGAAACTGGGGTCACAGGTGCTTTCCGCCTCCAAGCCGGGAATGGTCTCACCGATTCCAGGCCAGCATTTCTGGCCCGACGATTGGCAAGTCTGAGCACGCGCGTTCAGATCCGTCTGGTCGATGCCAGCGATGGGGTACGTGCCGGCCTGGCCGTGCGCTACTCATCCACGGCCTTTGTGGCGGTCACAGCGGGCGGCGGGACGCTGAGTATCGGAGCCACCTCGGGAGACGCTTCGGTTGGCTCAAGACACATCCCATGGCTGACACTGCCCCAAGGAGCGGGCAAAGGTATTCTCGCCTTTGAGGTGCATGGCACGAGTGCTGTTGCCGTTTGGGAACCGGAAGATGGGGAAGCGATGCAATCTGAGGTGCTGGATATCTCCCACCTGTGCGCCGAGAAAAACGGCGGCTTCGTGGGCGTCACTTACGGGGCATTGGCTGTGGGGGATGGCGGTTCCGCTGACTTCGCGGATCTCCGGGAGGAGCTGTGAGTGAAGCGTTCGGCTATCTGCTGGTCCATTTCGTTGAGGACCCGCTGGAGCACAAAGAGAAGATTTATCTATCACTGAGTGTGGGCGATGATCCGCTGTCTTGGCGGCGCCTGAACGGCGGTGCAGCCGTCCTTGAGTCCTCGAAGGGGACCGGTGGTGTTAGGGATCCCAACATAGTCCGGGGACCCGATGGGACGTTCCACATTCTGGCCACCGATCTGCGCGTGTGGCGCCCGGAAGGACCCGACTGGTGGGAATTCAGGCACCGAGGCAGCCTGGATGTGGTCATTTGGGACTCCACTGATTTGATCACCTGGTCGGAGCCGCGGTACGTGAGGATCGCCCCGGACGGAGCCGGCATGGCCTGGGCGCCCAAGGCGGTTTTCGATCCGGGTTCCGGCGATTTTCTGGTCTTCTGGTCCTCCGGGCTGCAGCAGGCCGAGGCTCTCGTGCCGGTGTTGGCCGAGACAGGACCCAGCAAAATTCTCGTGGCACGAACCAAGGACTTCGTGGACTTCACCGTTCCGGAGGTGTACCTGGAGCTTCCCGGTGGAGTCATTGACATGACCTTGCTCGTCACTGACACGGGCGTCCATCGTTTTGCCAAGCACGACGACGACGCACCCCTGTCACTTCAGGTGTTCCACCAAAGAGGCTCCTCGGTTTTTGCCGACGATTTCATCACCGTGGCCAAGAACGTGGGGCACGAAATTTCACCCCACATGGAAGGGCCGCTGGTTTTCCGCAATAACCACGAGAACCGCTGGTATCTCTGGGTGGACCGCTACGCCGACATGACGCAGGGGTACCTCGCCTACAGCACCACCAATTTGGAATCGGGCCGCTGGAAGCGCATACCGGACTTCACCTTGCCAGGGAACACCAAACATGGGGCCGTCCTCCCACTCCAAGCGGACGAGTACCGCACGTTGGATGCTTCTTATCCACGGTGAGCCATCAACGAATGCCCGCGAGGAAGAAAACCATGACAGCCGATCGCTACGCCCATCGCAAAAGCAATGCCATCATCACCGTCACCGATGCCCACGGCAACCCGATTCCTGGACAGCCGGTACTGGTCAAACAGTTGCAGCATGCCTTCGGTTTCGGGTGCACGCCCCCGACGATGGACGACGGAGAAGATCAAAGCAGGGAACGTTGGCAGGGGCTGTTTGATACGGCAACACTTGCTTTTTACTGGGGCCGCTACGAACCCACGCGCGGCGTCACCGAACGCGAAAAACTGCTCAAATCAGCCCAATGGCTAGCCAATCGCGGGGTGCGGCTCAAAGGCCACCCGCTGGTGTGGCACACGGTCAAGGCACCGTGGGTGGACCCGCTGCCGCTCCCCGTTGCCGAGGAACTGCTGCGGGGGAGGATCCGCCGTGAAGTCAAGGATTTCGCCGGGCTCATCGACTCCTGGGACGCGATCAATGAGGTTGTCATCATGCCCGAATTTGTAAATGAACCCGACGGCGTCCGGAATGCCATTACCCGGCTATGTGCGGACAAGGGACGTGTGCCGATGGTGGCGCTCGCGATTGATGAGGCGCGGAGCCAGAACCCTGGGGCGCAACTGATCTTGAACGACTTTGATCTGGGGCCGCGATACGAACAACTCGTGGAGGAAGTCCTCGAAGCCGGCATCCGGGTCGATGCCGTTGGCCTGCAATCCCATATGCACAAAGGGTTCCGTGGGGAAGCCCAGCTCAATGACGTGTGCCAGCGATTCGCCAGGTTTGGGCTTCCGTTGCATTGGACAGAGACCACCCTCCTCTCCGGGGACTTGATGCCTACGCATGTGGGAGACCTCAATGACTACGTGGTTGATGACTGGCCCACAACGCCCGCCGGAGAGGCGCGTCAGGCCGAGGAAATAGTCCGCCACTACTCAACTCTCGTGGCGCACCCAGCGGTTCAATCCATTACCTATTGGGGTTTTGACGACGCCACGGCATGGCTCGGTGCGCCATGCGGGCTGATCCGGACCGACGGTTCTCCGAAGCCGGCCTACACGGCACTTCAAAATCTCATCCGTGGGGATTGGTGGCTGGATCCGGTCGAGATGGTTACGGACGGGGACGGGCGCATCAGCCTTTCCGCCTTCGCCGGGCTCTTTGAGATTGCGGCAGGCCGATCCAAGGGAACCGTCCAGTTGCCCGTTGGCGAAGTGCAACTGGAGGTACCGCTGGCAGCCTAGCAACGGCGTCGAACATCAGGGCAAAACGGGAAGGCCGAACCTAGCTAGCAGGAGGTGCAGTTGACTCCCTGATGACCAGGTCCGTTCCCAGCTCAACCCTCGGCGAAGCAATCGGCTTCCCGCGGGCCATGGAGATCAACGTTTGGGTGGCCAGCATCGCCATCTGGGCGAGCGGCTGGTTCACAGTGGTGAGCGGCGGCGTGAGCCAGTCCGAAACGGGAAGGTTGTCATATCCGATGATGGAGAGATCACGGGGAATGAGCAGCCCAAGTTCACGGGCCGCGCGCATCACTCCCAGTGCTTGGTAGTCGGAGCCTGCGAAGATGGCTGTAGGCCGGTTCGGGGCCCGGAGGAGTTCAAGGCCATGGTGATATCCGGCCTCTTTTTCAAAGTTTCCCCAACGAATCAACGCGGGGTCGTAGCTGAGTCCCACCTCGTCATGGGCGCTCTTGAATCCGTCAACGCGGGCCCTGCTGCAGAGGACATCACTCGGCCCGGAAATCATGGCAATTCTCTTATGCCCGAGCCCAATGAGGTGTCGGGTTGCAACCAGGCCGCCGTTCCAGTTGTTGGAACCAACCGTAGGAACATTTGAGGCAGGTTCACCGTGCGCATCGATGACCACATAGGGTATGGAGCGCGCATCAAGTTGGTGGCGTTGGTCCTCGTCGAGTCCGGAGAGCACCAGCACCACGCCGATGGATCGGCGGGCCATGATGCTATCGAGCCATTCCTTGGA
Source organism: Arthrobacter alpinus (assembly GCF_900105965.1). Classification (NCBI taxonomy): domain Bacteria; kingdom Bacillati; phylum Actinomycetota; class Actinomycetes; order Micrococcales; family Micrococcaceae; genus Arthrobacter; species Arthrobacter alpinus. Next base: position 2,678,787 of record NZ_FNTV01000001.1, on the reverse strand, counting down.
GGGCCGGCGCGATCCTCCCAATTGCGAGAGCACCACGCCGATGTGTTCCGGTCCCGCGGCCTGCTCAACACCTCGAATAATTTCAAGGGCCCAGCCGCTGCCCGCTTCGTGAAAGACGAGATCAAGCAGGTCAGCAGATCGAAACGGGGAGTTCGGAGCGACGGGCTTGCGGTAATTATGCCGTGTCAGTGCTTCCTCAACCCGGATCCGCGTCTTTGCGGAAACATCCTCCCTGCCATTGAGGACTCGGGAAATTGTGGGAACGGAAACGCCAAGCTCATCGGCGATCTCAGCAATCGTGATGCGTCCTTTGACCATGTCAGCTTCCCTCCTGTCGCTTCGAAACTATCGCTGGGTTAAATGATACTTACGGCGGGCAGCAATACGGACAGCGTTACGACTCCGGCCGCCGAGGATTCGCCGATATTGGAGCGACACCACCAACAAGAATTGAGATCGTTGCCGAGTGGGCCCGTGACATGCCAAGGTGCAGCAACTATCTTGAGGACGAGTGAGCCTTCCGCCGCGCCAGGCTGAGGGCTCACGAGTGCTAATCACGAAACGACTAACCAAGCAGAGCACCGCAAACCAGAAACGAGTAAACGAATGTCTTCGACAAACCGCGCTGTCTCCCGGCTGGCACCTGTTCCGCCCATGGGGTGGAACAGCTGGGATTGCTACGGCACAACGGTGACCGAGGAGGAGGTCCTCGAAAACGCCCAGTTTGTCCGGGACCACCTACTGCCCTCAGGTTGGGACACCGTCGTCGTCGATATCGCCTGGTACGACCCGACGGCGAGATCCCACGGATACAACGAGGACGCCCCTGTGGTGCTCGATGCGTACGGACGCCAGCTGCCCGCACGAAACCGATTCCCCTCGGCGGTGGGCAGTACCGGGTTTGCTGTCCTGGCTAGCGCTATTCACGCAATGGGGCTGCGCTTTGGAATACATGTCATGCGTGGCATTCCGCGCAGGGCCGTCGAACAGAACCTGCCCGTCGAGGGGACTGAATGGACAGCGTCGCAGATCGCAAACAAAAATGACACCTGCAGCTGGAATCCCGACAACTTCGGGCTCGACCATGGGCATCCAGGAGCTCAAGCGTATTACGACGGCCAAGTTGCCCAGTTCGCCCGCTGGGGAGTGGACTTCCTCAAGGTCGATGACATGCAGGCGCCGTACCATGATGAAGAAATCACCGCCTATGCAACCGCCATCGCCCGCAGCGGGAGGGAGATAACTCTGTCCCTTTCCCCTGGAACAAATCTACCCACGACGCACATCGACCATCTTCGCGAGAATGCAAATATGTGGCGAATTTCCGATGACCTCTGGGACCGGTGGGATGACGTCCATGCCCAGTTCGCCCGCCTCGCCCGCTGGGCACCACTGCAACGCTCCGGCGGATGGGCTGATGCCGACATGCTTCCGGTTGGCCGGATCGGTCTCCGTGCTGAACGCGGTGAGCCACGTGATTCTCGGCTGACACCTGCCGAACAGCAGACATTGCTGACGCTGTGGGTCATGGGGCGCTCACCGCTGATGATGGGCGGAGATCTGCCCACGACCGACAAGGCAACCATAGAGCGCCTTGCAAATCCGGCCCTGTCGAGAGTCCTCACCACAACAACAAACAACCGCGAGATTATTCGGGAGCCAAAAAGCAAGGGCCGCGGTGAAGTCGTTGTTTGGGCGGCCAGCGCCGAAACAAGTCACTTTGTCGCGGTGTTTTGGACCGGCGAGGCTGACTCTGAGCTGTCCGTGGCGCTGAGCTCGGTGGTCGGGTTCACCGCCGCGCGGGACAGCTGGGCCGCCCGTGACCTCTGGGAGCAAAGCCCCGCGCGGAATCTCGAGCTCGACGCCGAGGGCCGTTTCGCTGTTGCTGTGCCGTCCCATGGGGTGCGCTGGTACGAACTTGTGCCCGTGGCAGCTTCTGATTGAGCGGGCTCCGAAGGGTGTCCTGCATTGGTAGTGCTCCCTGCTTCCTTCCTTGGAGTTTTTCAAGTCAAGCGGTACCAAGTGAGGTAGGCGGCGGTTAACCTGCTTGTCTTTTTGGTGGTTTCCTTGGGTTCGTTGATCCATGCCGCCTCTGTAGGGCCAGGATCAAAGGGTCGGTGCTGGTATTGAATTGGTAGGGTTGGTTCGCTCAGGCCGCGGCCAGAGTGGCGAAGCGCTCAGGGAACGTCGGCGCTTCTTGGACGTCGGATCGTCGTTCGGATCCTCGGATAGAGTCTCCAGGAACACGTGTAGTTTCCCACAACCCCAAGAGCTGCCTCCGATCGCTTCAATCGGCTCTCACTCATCTCCAGTTGGCTACGAAGCTGAGCTATTTCCGCCTGCTCCGGGACAGCGTCCCGATCTTCGCGCCAGCCCTCTGTCCCTGCAGCACTTCTGCATCGCGCAACTTGCGCCACTTCGTCATTTGGCATGAATGCAATCCCTGCTCCCGCAGAAACTCACCGCCCTCGCAGTGACTGCAGGCGTCCTGGTGTTCGGCCAACAAGGCAAGCTCTTGCGTTGGGTAAACGACCCAATAGGGGGCGGTCCGCTGGTGCGCGATCGAGCTGATTTGCTCCGTCACCGGGGGACCGCTCCATCCTGACACGTCGGGCTTCGCCGGCCCGCCAGTCGAGGGGTTCGGGGCTTCCTTCAAAAAACCATTGCCGCAAATGATTAATGCTTGATAGTATGTCAGGACAAACTAACAAAGGATTGACTATGCCTCTCGTTCGTATTGACATCAATGAAGGCCGGACCGTGGGGGAAGTGGGAATCCTCAGTCGCAGCATCCATGACGCGATCCTGGCGGAATATGGGATTCCGGAGCGGGACTATTTCCATATTCTTACCGAGCATCGTGCGGGGCAGATTGTTGCCCAGGATGCAGGGCTGGGGTTCGAACGCACGGGGGGAGTGGTGATGATTCAGATTTTCACCCAAGCTGGCCGTTCGCAGGAAGCCAAGCAGTCACTTTTTGCCGCCATCTCGGCAAATCTGGCCCTAGCGGGCGTTGCTGGCGAGGATGTGTTCGTGGGCTATGTGGAAAACACGGCTGGCGATTGGTCCTTCGGCTATGGCCGTGCCCAGTACATAACCGGGGAACTGAATGTTCCGCGCAAGTAGGGGGAATGCTGCACCCCTTTGAGGTGCCAGCCGCTTGCCAGTGGGCGGTGTGCGTCGTCCTGGATTCTTAACGTTGTAAATATGTCAGAACAAACCTTTGACAGGACATGAAAATTGATGCAGAGTAGTTCCTGTGGCGCCGCACACACTGCCACTGTTAGCGTCAAGGCTCAGCCGGATCAATGATCTACCTGTCCTGGGGAAACGTTCATTGCAGAAAGGTTTTTGATCACCGTGTCACACGAATTACTTACCATCGGGCGCATCAGCGTCGACATCTACCCAAACGATATTGGCGTGGGTCTGGAAGACGTTAATTCCTTCGGGAAGTATTTGGGAGGGTCCCCCTCCAACGTTGCAGTGGCTGCAGCCCGACACGGCCGCAGGACCGCCGTGATCACCCGCACCGGCGATGACGCCTTCGGCACCTACCTGCACCGCGAGTTGCGAAAGTTCGGGGTGGACGATTCATTGGTCACCGCGGTCAAGGAATGGCCCACCGCCGTGACGTTCTGTGCCATCAAGCCGCCGGATGATTTCCCCCTGTACTTCTATGGACGGTTCCCCACGGCGCCGGACCTGCAGATCCAGGCCGCGGAACTGGATTTGGACGCCATCCGGAACGCGCAGATCTTCTGGTCCACGGTCACCGGATTGTGCCAGGAACCCAGCCGTGAGGCCCACGTCAAGGCCCACGAAGCCCGGGACCGGGACAAGCTGCGCATCGGCCAATACACCATTCTGGACCTTGACTACCGGCCCATGTTCTGGGCCTCGGAAGAGGAAGCCCGGGAGCAGGTCGCCCGGATCCTGCCGCATGTCACCGTTGCCATCGGCAACGACAAGGAATGCGCCGTCGCAGTCGGTGAGGGAACTCCTGATGAGCAGGCGGACCGCCTGCTGGCCGCCGGCGTCGAAATCGCCGTCGTCAAACTTGGTCCGGATGGGGTGATGGCGAAGACCCGCACCGAGCGTGTGGTGTCGGCCCCCGTTCCCGTGGAGACCGTCAACGGTCTTGGTGCCGGTGATTCCTTCGGCGGGGCGTTCTGCCACGGACTGCTGTCCGGCTGGCCGCTTGCCCGGGTCCTGGACTACGCCAATGCCGCTGGTGCCATCGTGGCATCCCGGTTGTCCTGTGCCGATGCCATGCCCACGCCCGATGAGGTCAACTCGCTCCTCACCGAACGCGGACGCCTGGTCATTGACACCCTGATCCCCAACGGGTTCACCACTGAAGGAGCAACCCTATGAGCCTCAATCTTGGAACCGCCAGCATCTCGGTGGATGACGATCCGCGCCGCTACGCCCAGCTGAGCACCATCCGCTTGGAGGACCCGGACGCCGTGGCCCGTGCCGCCAAGGCGCGACGCCGCCACCCCGGGCTCAAACCAGGCAGGCAGAACTTCATCGTCGCCGCCGACCACCCGGCCCGTGGCTCACTCGTCGTCGGCAATGATCCGGTCGCGATGGCCGATCGCCGGCAGCTGCTTGACCGCCTGCAGATTGCCCTGGCAAATCCCGCCGTGGACGGTGTGCTCGCCTCCGCGGACATCATGGATGACCTGTTGCTGTTGGGTGCCCTCGAAGGCAAGCTGGTCTTCGGTTCAATGAACCGTGGCGGCCTCGCCGGCCTGGTCAACGAATTTGATGACCGCTTCACAGGCCACACCGCAGCGGCACTCCAGGCACTGGGGGCCGACGGCGGCAAGATGCTGACCCGCATCTGCCTGGGCGACCCGGACACCGTGTCACTGTTGGAAGCGACAGCGAAGGCCATTGACTCCCTCGCCGAGCGGAAGCTGATTGCCATGGTGGAGCCGTTCCTGTCCGTCCGCGAAAACGGCAAGGTCCGCAACGACCTGTCCACCAACGCTGTCATCAAGTCCATCGCCATCGCACAGGGCCTGGGCTCCACCAGCGCCTACACCTGGATGAAGCTGCCCGTGGTGGCAGAGATGGAACGCGTCATGGCTGCCACCACCATGCCCACAGTGCTCCTCGGCGGGGACCCGGCAGGCACCCAGGATGAGGTCTTCGCCAGCTGGCAGGCCGCACTGGCACTGCCCGGGGTCCAGGGCCTCACTGTGGGCCGGACCCTGTTGTACCCGGCCGACGGTGATGTTGCCGGGGCCGTGGCCACCGCCGCCACACTGCTCACCCACACCACAGAAGCATCGGAGTAGCATCCCATGGGGATTAGAACCACAGCAGCAGGAACCCGCCGAATGACGGTGGCCCAGGCCGTCGTCGAGTACCTTTCCCGGCAGTACACGGTGGATTCCATCGGGGGCGTTGACTTTCGGGAGCGGTTGATTCCGGGGACATTTGGGATCTTCGGCCACGGCAACGTTGCCGGTGTGGGGCAGGCGCTGAAGCAGTACCAGGCCGCGGACCCGACCATCATGCCGTACTACCAAGGCCGCAACGAGCAGGCCCAGGCGCACCAGGCAGTCGGCTACGCCCGGCACACCCGCCGCCGCCAGACCTTCGCCATCAGCACCTCGGTGGGGCCCGGATCATCGAACCTTTTGACCGGTGCGGCACTGGCCACCACCAACCGCCTTCCGGTGCTGCTGCTACCCAGCGACACCTTCGCCACCCGTGCCGCGGACCCGGTCCTGCAGCAGCTCGAGCAGCCCTACGCCTACGACATCACCGTCAATGACGCGTTCCGTCCACTGTCGAAGTTCTTTGACCGCGTTTCCCGGCCGGAGCAGTTGTTCTCGGCGTTCCACCACGGCCTGCGGGTCCTGACGGATCCGGCCGAAACCGGTGCGGTCACCATCTCGCTGCCACAGGATGTCCAGGCCGAGGCCTTCGACGTGCCTGAGGAGTTCCTGGCCGAACGCGAATGGCGCATCCGCCGCCCCGAGGCCGACGACGAGGACATCCGCCGCGCCGTCGAAGCCATCCGTGCCGCGAAGCGCCCGCTGATCATCGCCGGCGGCGGCGTCCTGTACGCCTACGCCAACGAGGAACTCGCAGTCTTTGCTGAGCTGACGGGCATCCCGGTGGGCAACACGCAGGCCGGTGTCGGCGTCCTGCCGTGGGACCACAAGTTCTCCCTCGGTGCCATCGGTTCCACGGGAACGACGGCGGCCAACGCCATCGCGGCGGACGCGGACCTGATCATTGGCATCGGCACCCGCTACGAGGACTTCACCACCGCCTCCCGCACCGCGTTCCAGAACCCGGAGGTGAGGTTCATCAACATCAACGTCGCCGCAATCGATGCCTACAAGCACGGCTCCGCGCTGCCCATCGTTGCCGACGCCCGCAAGGCCCTGGTCAAGCTGAACCAGGCCATGGGCGGCTACCGCGTCGGTGCGGACCTCGAAACCAAGATCGCCGCGGAGAAGAAGCGCTGGGACGCCACGGTGGATGAAGCCTTTGATACCCGCTTCACCCCGCTGCCGGCCCAGAACGAGATCATCGGTGCCACCAACCGGGCCATGGACGCGCAGGACGTTGTCATTTGCGCTGCCGGCTCCCTGCCGGGGGACCTCCACAAGATGTGGCGCGTCCGCGACCCGTTCGGCTATCACGTGGAATACGCGTACTCCTGCATGGGCTACGAAATCCCCGGAGGGCTGGGCGTCAAACGCGCGGCACTGGCTGAGGCTGCACGCGGCGGCGAGCAGCGCGACGTGGTGGTCATGGTGGGGGACGGTTCCTACCTGATGATGCACACTGAACTGGTCACCGCCGTCGCCGAACGCATCAAACTGATCGTGGTGCTGATCCAGAACCACGGCTACGCCTCCATCGGATCCCTCTCCGAATCCCTCGGTTCGCAGCGTTTCGGCACCCAGTACCGGGCCCTGAACGAAGAGGAGCACAGCTTCGACGAAGGCGAAACCCTCCCGGTGGACCTGGCCCTGAACGCCGAAAGCCTCGGTGTGAAGGTGATCCGGATCGAACCGGGGGAGAACACCATCGCCGAACTCGAGCAGGCCATCAGGGATGCCAAGGCCGCGCCCGAACGCAGCGGGCCCATCCTGATCCACGTTGAGTCCGACCCCCTGCTGGACGCACCGAGCTCCGAATCCTGGTGGGACGTCCCCGTCTCCCAGGTCTCCGAGCTCGACTCCACACAGCAGGCCTTCAAAACCTACAGCGACCACAAGAACCGCCAGCGCAAACTGCTCGGCTGAGCCCGCATCAGCCCCAGCCCACAAACACCCACACACCAAGGAAGTCCAACACCATGTCAACGACGACCCTCACAACCACCATCAACCACTTCATCAACGGTGCCGAAACCGCAGGCGCTGGTACGCGCACCCAGCCCGTCTACAACCCGGCCACCGGTGCCATCTCCGCAGAATTGCGGCTGGCCAACCGGGAGGATCTGAACGCCACAGTCGCCGCCGCCCGCGCCGCCGCAGACTCCTGGGGCGATATTTCCCTGGCCAAGCGCACCGGCGTGCTGTTCAAATTCCGTGAACTCGTTGCCGCCCACGTCGACGAGCTCGCCGAACTGATCACGGCAGAGCACGGCAAGGTGCTCTCCGACGCCAAGGGAGAGATTGGCCGAGGCCTTGAAGTCATCGAATTCGCCTGCGGCATCCCGACACTCCTCAAGGGCGACTACTCCGACCAGGTCTCCACCGGCATCGACGTGTACTCCTTCCGGGAGCCGCTCGGCGTGGTCGCCGGCATCACCCCGTTCAACTTCCCGGTCATGGTGCCGCTGTGGATGGCTCCGATGGCCATCGCCACCGGCAACGCGTTCATCCTCAAGCCCTCCGAGCGTGACCCCTCCGCCTCGATGCTGCTGGCCAAACTGTGGAAGCAGGCAGGCCTGCCCGACGGCGTATTCCAGGTTCTGCACGGCGACAAGGAAACAGTCGAAGGCCTGTTGACGCACCCAGACGTGGACGGCATCTCCTTCGTAGGCTCCACCCCGATCGCCAAGTACGTCCACGAAACCGCCACCAAGCACGGCAAGCGTGTCCAAGCCTTGGGTGGCGCGAAGAACCACGCCATCATCATGCCCGACGCCGACCTCGACAACGCCGCGGACCACCTCGCCGCAGCCGCCTTCGGCTCCGCCGGCGAACGCTGCATGGCCATCTCCGTAGCCGTAGCCGTAGGCGACGCCGCCGACCTGCTCGTCACAAAAGTTCAAGACCGCGCACTGGCCGTGAAGGTCAACAACGGCACCGAACCCGACGCCGAAATGGGCCCGGTCATCACCCCGGCCTCCAAGGAGCGCATCGTCCGGATCGTCACCGAAGCCGAAGCCGCAGGAGCAGCCATGGTGGTGGACGGCCGCGACCTGGTGGTCCCGGGACACGAGGACGGCTTCTGGGTTGGCCCCACGGTCATCGACCACGTGAAGGCCGAAATGACCGCCTACACCGAGGAAATCTTCGGACCGGTCCTCGTGGTTGTCCGCGTTGCGGACCTGGACGCCGGCATCGCCCTGATCAACGCCAACCCCTACGGCAATGGCACCGCCATCTTCACCTCCTCAGGAGCCCATGCCCGCAAGTTCCAGCGCTCCGTGGATGTGGGCATGATCGGCATCAACGTGCCCCTGCCCGTACCTGTGGCCTTCCACTCCTTCGGTGGCTGGAAGGCGTCACTGTTCGGCGACAAGCACATCTATGGCCCCGAAGGTGTGTCCTTCTACACCCGTGGCAAAGTAGTCACGTCCCGCTGGCCCGAGCCCACTCACGCCTCGGGCGCCTCCTACAACTTCCCCTCCAACTAGTCCCCAGCCGCTCCCACTGCTCGCAAGCTCGCAGCGGGTCCCTCGCGGCTGTGGGCCCAACCAACCGCTCCCACTGCTCGCAAGCTCGGCCAGGGAACCCTGGCGGCGTGGGCCCACCCAACCGCCCAACCGCTCGCAAGCTCGCAGCGGGTCCCTCGCGGCTGTGGGCTCAACCATCGCCACCCACATCTTTAGGAGTGAACAATGACAGAGAACAAACTCATTATCGGCACGGCCCCGGACTCCTGGGGTGTCTGGTTTCCGGATGACCCGAAGCAGACCCCGTGGGAGCGGTTCCTCGACGAAGTGGCCGAGTCCGGCTACAAGTGGATTGAGCTGGGACCCTACGGTTACCTGCCCACGGATCCCACCCGGCTGGCCGAAGAACTCAAGCAGCGTGACTTGAAGATCACGGCTGGAACGGTTTTCACCGCATTCCACCGCGGGCTTGACCAGTGGGAAACCGCCTGGGAACCGGCACGGCAGGTTGCCGAGCTCACGGCGGCCATGGGCGGCGAGCACATCGTGGTCATTCCGGCCATGTGGCGAGACGATGTGACCGGCGAAGCCGTGGAAAGCGGGCAGCTCACCGAAGGGGCCTGGAGTGATCTCTTTGCCGGCCACAACCGCTTGGGCAAGGTCCTGTTGGAGGACTTCGGCCTGAAGCAGCAGTTCCACTCCCACGCAGACTCGCATGTGGGTGCGCAGGCGGACATCGAGCGCCTCCTCGCGGCCACTGATCCCAAGTACTTGAACCTTTGCCTGGACACCGGCCATGCCGAATACTGTGGCGCCAACAGCCTGGAACTCATCAAGAATCACCCAGACCGGATCGGCTACCTGCACCTGAAACAGATCAACCCGGAGATCCTGAAGAAGGTCAACGAGGAAAGCATGACCTGGGCAGCGGCCAACCTGGCCGGCGTCATGACGGAACCACCGAACGGCCTCCCGGACCTGCGCGCCGTCATCGAAGCCGTCGAAGCCCTCAACCGGCCCATCTTCGGCATCGTGGAACAAGACATGTACCCGGTGGCCTTCGACGTCCCCATGCCCATTGCCAAGCGCACCCGCAACTACCTGCTGTCGTGCGGCTCCCGCACCGTTGTCAACTAGCTTTACTGATACCCAAAGGACAAAAACAATGACTGATATTCTCCGCGTTGCCGTCATCGGCGCAGGGCGCATGGGCGCCGACCACATCAAGAGGCTCAGCACCCGCATGCACGGAGCCGAAGTTGCCGCCGTCGTCGACGTCGATCTCGCCCGGGCGCAGGCCGCCATCGAAGGGATCGACGGCGCCGTGGCACTCGCCAGCGCCGAGGAAGCCCTCAACAACGGCGATGTCAACGCGGTCCTGATCGCCACCCCCGGATTCCTGCACGAGGAAATCCTCTACCAGGCGCTCGAGAAGGACTTCCCGATCCTCTGCGAAAAGCCGCTCACCCCGGATGCCGAGAGCGCCTGGAAAGTTGTGCAGGCTGAGACTGCGCTGGGCCACAAGCGTATCCAGGTTGGCTTCATGCGCCGCTTCGATGCCGAATACGCCGCCCTGGGCTCCGTGATCCGTGACAACGAACTCGGCGAGCTGCTCATGCTGCACCACCAGCACCGCAATCCGAGCACCCCCGCAGGCTTCACCAACGAGATGCTCATCAATGACTCCGTGGTACACGAATTTGACGCCATACGCTTCTTCACCGGCGAAGAAATCACTTCGGTGCAGGTCCGTCTGGGCAAAGCCACGAAGAACGCTCCGGCTGGACAGCACGATCCCCAGCACGTCCTGCTCGAAACCGAATCCGGTGTCCTGGCCGACGTCGAGATCTACGTCAACGCCAAGCTTGGCTACCAGGTGGCCACACAGGCATCCTTCGAAGACGGCATCGTGAGCATTGGCAACGACGCCGGCCCGTACATCCAGTCCGCCGGCCGCTGGGGCGGGCACATAACGCCCGGCTTCGAGGAACGGTTCGGGGCGGCGTACGACGTCGAGATCCAGTCCTGGATTGACGCCGCTCGCCGCGGCGAAATCGGTGGGCCCACCGCTTGGGACGGCTACGCCACCGCAGCCTGCTGCGAGGCCGGAGTCGAGGCCCAGAAGTCGGGCGAAAAGGTCGCGGTCCAGCTCAACACCAAGCCGGACCTGTACAACTAGCAGCCACAGAAGGCGGCATCTCGGAAGCAGGCCGCCTTCTGTGCACGCGCCATCGAAGTTTTCCAAACCACAAAGGAGTGACCATGAAAATCGCCTTGGACCCCACCCCGTTCCACCACAGCCACAGCGTGCTGGAATTTCCGCGCGTGGCCGCCGACCTCGGTTACAAGTACCTCCAGCTGACCCCGCACGCAGACGTCATCCCGTTCTACAACCACCCCAAGGCCGACGACGAACTGGTGGTTCAGCTCAACAAAGCCTGCCGGGACGCCGGGATTGAGATCGCCTCCGTCCTGCCCGTGCTGCGCTGGTCCGGACCGGACGAGGACGCCCGCGAAGCTGCCGTCCGCTACTGGAAGCGCGCCATCCAGATTGCCGTGGACTTGGGAGTCAACACCATGAACACCGAATTCAGCGGCCGCCCGGAGAAGGCCGAAGAGTCAGAGCGTGCCTTCTACCGCTCCATGGAAGAGCTGCTGCCCATCATCGAACGCGAAGGCATCGACCTGCTGATCGATCCCCACCCGGACGACTTCGTCGAAGAAGGGCTCGCCGCCATCCGTGTCATCCGGGGCCTGAACTCCAAAAACGTGGGCCTGGTCTACGTGGCCTCGCACAGCTTCCACATGAAAAACGCGCCCCTGGACATCATGAGGGCAGCGGGAGACAAGCTCCGCCTGGTCCACGTCTCAGACACCATGGACCACCACGCCTCGCACGGCCTGCGCTACATCACCAACCCGCCCGGCAACCCCGTCCGCGTCCACCAGCACCTCAAGATCGGCGACGGCGACGTCAACTGGGACGAGTTCTTCGGCGGCCTGCAAGAAATCGGATTCCTGGACCGTGAAGATTCCGTGATGGTCTCGAGCGTTTTCGCAGAGGATGACAACGCCGAAGAAGTCTGCCGGTACCAGCTGGACACCATAAAGCAGTACGTGCAGAAGGTCAGCGCATGACCGCGTCGCTGCCGAACGACGTCGCCGGCAAACCGCCGGTCAATCACAAGCGGGCGCTGCGCACCGTAACCATCATTTCGACGTTCGGTGGACTTCTCTTCGGCTACGACACCGGAGTCATCAACGGCGCGTTGCCGTACATGCAGGAGGACCTGGGCCTCACGCCGCTGACCGAGGGGCTGGTGACATCCTCACTGCTCTTCGGTGCCGCCTTCGGCGCCCTGTTTGGCGGCCGCCTCGCGGACAGCCACGGCCGCCGCAAGATGATCATGGTCCTGGCCGTCATCTTCCTTTTGGGAACACTGTCCTGCACCTTCGCGCCGAGCACCGAAGTGATGATCGCTGCCCGCTTTGTGTTGGGACTTGCCGTGGGTGGCGCTTCGGTGACCGTGCCGGTGTACCTCGCCGAGGTTTCACCCAGCGCCCGACGCGGCCGGATCGTGACGCAGAACGAACTGATGATCGTCACCGGGCAGCTGCTGGCCTTCATCTTCAACGCCTACCTGGGAAACACGTTCGGCGAAGCAGGCGGAATCTGGCGCTGGATGCTGGTCATTGCCACCCTCCCCGCCATCGCACTGTGGATCGGCATGAACTTCATGCCCGAAAGCCCACGCTGGCTGGCCTCCATGGGCAGCTTCGGCGAGACGCTCAGCGTCCTGCAACGGATCCGGTCCCAGACCGAGGCCCGGGCGGAATTCGAGGAAGTCAAAGCCATGGCCGTGGAGGACTACAAGTCCAAGATGGGCTCCTGGAAGGACCTCGGAATTCCCTGGCTCCGGCGGATCTTCATGGTGGGGATCGGACTCGCGGTCATCCAACAGATCACCGGCGTCAACTCGATCATGTACTACGGAACCCAGATTTTGGCCGAGTCCGGTTTTGGCCGTGAAGCCGCACTGACAGCCAACATCGCCAACGGCGTCATTTCCGTGCTGGCCACGTTCCTTGGGATCTGGCTCCTGGGCAAGGTGGGCCGACGTCGGATGCTCATCACCGGCCAGATCGGCACCACCACCGCGTTGCTGTTGATTGGCCTCTTCTCGCTCATCCTGCCCGAAGGGACAATGCGCGGCTACGTGATCCTGTCCTTGACCGTGACATTCCTTGCCTTCCAGCAGGGCGCCATCTCGCCCGTTACCTGGCTGATGCTCTCGGAGATCTTCCCGCTGAAAATCCGCGGGCTCGGGATGGGCGCATCTGCCTTCATCTTGTGGATCGTGAACTTCCTGGTGGGCTTCGGCTTCCCGCAGCTCCTCGCTGGGATTGGACTGTCCAACACATTCTTTGTATTTGCCGTGCTTGGCGTTGGCGCCATCGCATTTGCCGCCAAGTTCATCCCCGAAACCAAGGACAAGAGCCTGGAAGACCTGGAGCACTATTTCAAAAACATCGCGGGAGCCAAAGCCCCGGTTGGCAGCCGCACCCCCTGAACAGCCAAATAGTTCCCGCACAAAAGCCAGGTGCCGGCCCCTCTCAGGGGAGCCGGCACCTGGCTTTTGTGCCGCAGCCGGAATGCTCAGGCAAGTCCTTGGATCGCGACCACGTCGCTTTCCATTGCGCTCCCGCGGACTGGCAGGATAGCGCTAAGGCTTGGGGCTGTTTGCAGTGGTGCCGTTGGGTTCCGGCTAGGCACTGAAGGGCAGGCGGGGATCGATGTCCGCCTTGTCCCAGGTCTGGCGGACCCAGCCGTGGTGCGGGTCATCGCTGATCAGCCACTCGCGGACGGGGCCGGCGCCGGCCATGACATTGAGGTAGTAAAGGTCGTACCCGGGAGCGGCCATGGCAGGCCCGTGCCAGCCGTAGGGAACCAAGACGGTGTCGCCGGTGCGGACCTCGGCGTTGACGTCGATCGGGCGCTCATCCGAGGCGTACACGCGCTGGTAACCGACGGCATCGGCGTCAACCGGCGCTGGCGATCCGGCAGCCACCTGGGTTTCAAAGTAGTAGATCTCCTCGAGGGCGGTTTCACCCTCTTTTTCCTCATCATGCTTGTGGGGAGGGTACGAGGACCAGTTGCCCGCGGGAGTAATCACCTCACAAACAATGAACCTGTCCGCTTCCAGTGCCCCTGGCGTGCCAAAGTTGTGCACCTGGCGGGAGCAATTGCCTGCGCCGCGCAGTTCCACTGGGATGCTGGCCGCCGTGACGAGACGTGTTGGGTAGCTGTTGTGCGCCGGCGCGGTGGCAATCGCCACCCGGCCGCCGTCGCCGGAGCTGATGGTCAGGGCCTTGTTGATGCCTGAATAAAGAACATCCGAGGGGCCGGTGAAGACCGAGGCTCGGCCTGCCAGCTGGTGCTCCACGCCGTCGACCATGACGGTGAAGTCGCCGTTGAGGGGGACAACAATCCGTTCCTCGCTGGCGGACGGCAGCTGGACGGAGCCGCCGGCTTCCAACGTTGCCACTTTGAGGCCCGTGTGTGCCCAGCCATCCACCTTTAGTGCCGAATCGCTGGTGCCCAGGGAAACATCCCAGAGCCCGTCGCGTGCCTCATCTAGCTTGTATACCCAGTTCGCCATGAATTTGTTGGTCTTCCTGTCAGCGTTGCACGAGTGTCATTTCAAAGCTGTAATTGTCTGCCCTGTAAACGTGGTGGCCTGTTTCCACCATCCGGCCCTTGTCATCCAACGCAGTGCGGTCCATGGTGACCAGCGCCGACCCCACACCGGCTTCCAGCAAGGGTGCCTGATAGTCGTTGGCCACCATGGCCCCGATGCTCTGGCTGGCAAGGCGGAAGTTCACGCCCGCGTTTCGAAGGATTCCATAGAGGCCCTGGCTGGCCAGCATGGCCTCGTCGATTGTTGTTATGTCGTCGCGGACCCAGTTTTCCATGAGGGCCAGCGGCTTGCCGTCCACCTTGCGAAGGCGGGTGAAATGGTAAACCTTGGACCCTGCATCAAGCCCCAGCGCCGCAATGGTGGGCAGGTCAGCCTCGATGTGGGTGAACGTCAGGACTGAGGTGCTGGGCTTGCTGCCGCGGGCGCTGAGGTCATCGAAGAGACTGGAAAGTTCCAGCGGACGGCGGACCTGGCTGGCGACCACCTGGGTGCCTACGCCGCGTTTGCGCACGAGCAGGCCGGACCGGACCAGCTCATCCATGGCCTTGCGCATGGTGGGACGGGAAAGATTCAACTGCGCCGCAAGATCGATCTCATTGTCCAGTTTGCTGCCGGGGATCAAGTGGCCACTATGAATGGCCGCTTCTATGCCCTTGACCACTTGGTGATAGAGCGGAATGGGGGAGGAACGGTCAATGCTGAGATTGAGTGAGTTATCCATGGGATCTCCTAGTGCATCGGCGCGTTGGAAGGGTGCGACTCAGCCAAGTTGGAGCACCTCTGGTGTCGTCAACCATATCTTATTGTCAGTACAAACTAAATGCAACAACTGCGGATCTATGCCACGTGCAAGCAACCTTGCACGTGACCCGAGTCTCCATGACAAGGTAGCGGCTATTGAGTGACAGTTGAATCCTGTTAGCCGAATAAGTATCCAAGACACCGACGTTGTGTCCCGGCGAACACTAGCGAGTTAGTCTTCCGGTGCAGGCATTTGCGAAGGACCTTGCCATTGGAGTGCTGTGCTGGTGGCGTTCTTTTAACCTAAAGGATTGCCATCAACGCCTTGCCATGTCCGCGCGTCAGCGCCGCGCAGGTACCAGTCCCTCTTTCATGACGCTAGGCGTTGACCTTCTCGGGAAGTTCCTCGTCAAAGTAGTCCTCATCGTCCAACTCGTCCTCGAAGTGCCGCTTCCGAAGAAGGGCGCTCTCACGCCAGAGCAGGTGGGCGCCTGTCCACACGAGCATGCCGGCGATAAGGCACACGCAGGGGAAGAACACGATAAAGTCCAGTGTGGTGCCAATGGGCGGGGCCCCCGGCATGGCGCTGCGCAGGGCGGGGAAGGAGATCATGGTGGCGGAGAGCCAGATGACGTTGGAAAACTCCAGCTGCCTCTTGATCAGGGCGCTGCCGATGGTGACCACAGCCATCAAAGTGGTCAGCAGGATCGCGAGCACGTAGAACCCCACCAGGGTGATGCTGAGTGGATCCCGGTGTCCCTGAAGCGAAAGTGGCAGTGACACCTTGCCGTCCTCCGAGACCGGGGCTGCCAATTCCCCCTGCAGATTCCAGGGCCTGGCCGAGTTTTCGACGGTCAGGACAAACGGCACAGCCTCGTTCAATTCATCGTCCTGGACGCTGAGGTGGACATTGGCGAAGGGTTTGTCAAAGGGGTAGGCACTGTCTCCCCGGTCCAGGTTTAGGGTCACCGAGGTGGGATCGACAATTGACTTGCCGGGATAGGTGACCACGGAGGTGGTGACGCCGCCGCTGGAGAGCTCAATGCGCAGGCCTCTGGACATTTCCCCGGACTTTGAGCCCACCAGTGAGCCGTGCGGGATGGGCAGAACATTGGCCTGGATGACCCTGTTGCTAAGGTCGACGTCCTGGATCCGCATCTGCAGGGTCAGAAAATCCCCGTCTGCCGGCTCGATACCTCCCGTCACATTGACCTTGGAGGACGTTTGAAGGACCCCGGACAGTGAAACGACCACGTAGTAGACAGCCAGCAATGCCGCGGCAACGCCAAGGATGATGGGGGCAGGGTTGCGTCTGCGCCTAGATGTTTTTGTTCCACGCGATGTTTCAGTGTTCTTCACGTTTGTGGATCTCCTCGTCACGATGGGCTTCTAGCTACTGGTTCTGCTGTTGAACGGTGTGGCTGGCAGTATTGGGCGGCCAGATTTTCGACGCTCGGTTTCTGTCGCGGCCAGGGCCAGCAGGAACAAGGCGATGAGGGGGATGAGCGGTCCGGGGAACGCGCTGATCTGGGAGGCAAGGGCACTTGTCTCGCTGGTGCCCTTGACGGCGGACGTGACAGTCATGGAGTTGTTCTGTGCTGCGTTGGATGAGGTCACCGTGAGCTGTTGATTGGCTGAGGCGGGTGCATTGAGCAGGTCCGCAATGAGCCTGATGGTCAGTTCCGCGGCCTGTCCCGGCTCCAGCACAATGGTGCAGCTGAAATTTTGGGTGGCAACAACACATTCCCCCGTAGGGGCCGCACTGACACTGCGGTAAATCATGCCCTTGTTGACCGTCCCGTTGACCAGCAAGGTGACTGCCGAGTCCGTGCGGTTGGGGCCGAGCGTTCCCATCATGCGCATGGTCTCGCCTGGAATGATGATGCCGGAACCAAAGCGCATGTCCATGCGCAGGGGTTCATTGCCGGCGGCCAAAGACGGTGGAGGCGAGGGTGGCCCGGGCTGTGGTGCCGGCGGCCCCGGGGTTGGAGGGCCCTGTATTGGCGGCCCCTGCATGGGTGGTGCGGGTGCGGGCACTGGCCGGGCCAAGGTTGGAACCGGTGTGGGCGCAGGAGTGGGGGCGGGTGCCGGAGGCTGGGGTTCCACCGGTTTGGTGGCCACCGGGCCCAGCACGGTGAAGCCCACGCCGGGCGATGCCAAGGAGGTGAAGCCATTGAGCGATTGGGTGGCCTGAATCCGTGCAACCCCAAGGGCCAGATCGGACGCCGGGGTGCACCACCAGGTGCCGTCACCGGCCACGGTGGCTGTGCACAGGCGCCCCGCCGACGTTCCTGTCACGGTGACCTCAGCGCCCGGGTATCCGCTGCTTCCGCCGATAGCCGGGCGGCGTTCCCTGGTTTGCACGCCGCCTTGCGGAGACGACACCAATGGTGGCGCTATGTCCACCACAAAATAGCCTTCCGTGGCGGCGGAGCTGAGCCCGTTGCTGTCCGTTTGGCTGGCAGTGACGCGAACAGTTCCCACAGGAAGCGGCGCAGGGACGGGGCAGCGCCACGCCCCGGATGCGTCCACCGGGGCCGCGGCACAAACCACCTGACCGTTCGCCGAAACTGCCACGGCGCTAAGCAGGTCGCCGGTGCCGCTCAGTACCGGCCGCCTCTCGGTGGACGTGCTTCCCTGGGCAGGGGCGAGGATGGCCGGGGGAGGGAGGGCAACCACGGCCAGGGTTTTGGACGCAGCCACGGGCGAGGAGGCCTCGTTGATTGAGGAGGCGGTTGCGGTGATGGTGGCAGTGGAGCCGGGCAGCCGGTCCGCGGGCAGCGTCAGGTTTATTGACACGATGGCAGCCGTGCCGGGGGCGAGATCGCCCAGGGAAAGGGTTCCCTCTCCCAGGCTTGAACAGGGCACCGTGGATCCGGACAGGACACAGTCCGCGATGAGAAAGTCCGCTGACGCTGCACCTGCCGCGACGCCCCGGGCCGTCCCGGGACCGTTGTTGGTGAAGCTGATTTTATGCGCTACTGTCCGGCCGGGAATGATGGTGTCCGGCCCGGCATGGCCGGGCAGCAGCTGGGCGGGTTCCAAGACCTCAAAGGACGCTGTTTCCGACGCCGTCGAGGTGCTGCCGCCGGGGCTGGCTTGCACGGCGCTTGCAGTGTGTGGGCCGGGTGCCAGCGGTGCCGGCGGCGTGCAGGACCAAAGCGTGGCAGCATCCGCGGGGACCAGGCACGCGGCTTGGCCGTCGAGGGAAAGCCGGAGGCTGTGGCCGGCCAGTTTGGTACCAGAGACCTGCGGTTGGGGGTTCAGGGTCTGGGATCCTGACGCCGGTGAATCCACCGTTGGGGCAGGCGGCGGCAGGACGGTCACCGTGAAGTTTGCGCTTTCGTTGGGCAGCGACGTGCTCCCTGCATAGGACCCCGCCGGCGCGGCCGGGCTGATGGTGAGAGTCAGCGTCACGGTGTTGCCGGCTCCCCAGCCGCCGTTGCCTGAAGGGCCGCACTGTGCAGCTGTGGCCGTGAAACTGCAGGCGAACGGCGACAGCCCACCGCCCTGGTTGCCTTGGGCGTTGGCAATCGATGTATTTGCAGGGGCAGCGACCTGCCAGTAAGTAAAAGCAGGGTTGGCCTGCTGGTTGGACAGCAATACCGTCACCTGCTGCCCGGGAAATCCGGAGGCGTCCTGCGCCGTCATGGCCATTGATGGGCCCGCCCCCACGAGCATGACAACAAAGGACGCGACAAGCCCCAGAACAAGAACCACAGCGGTGGACGGCACTGCCTTGCAATTGCGGAGACCTCGCAATGTCATTGGGTGCAACTTTCGGGAATTGAAACAGTGGCCTGGCCTGCGATGCAGGGCAGGCCACCTGCCTTGGCTATTTGCCTTCCGTGCCGATGGCGCCGTCGATGGAGTTGCGGACTCCCTCGACCTGGCCCTCGAATTTCCCGCCGCTGACGTTTTTGGCTAGATCTGAGGCCTTGTCCAGGACCGTGTCGCTGATTTGTTCACCTTGATCGGTGCCCAGCATGTCCTTGGCCTTGTTGATGATGTCGTCAATTCCCATAGTGGATTTCCCCCGCTGACAATGAATGTCTCCCCCAATTAGGCGACATTTTGATTCTGCACCAACCAGCCGGACGAAATCCAGAGCATCGCTCGTATTTCGTGAGCCCAGTGGCGCAATGCGGCAAGTTCTATCCAAACGGCCAACTGGATGGGGATGCGATGCCGGGTCAGTGCAGGCCCTCCCGGCCGGACAAGCAAGAGCCGAGCAGTCCGTGGCCTTGAAATTTCCGGCGCGCAACCTTGCACCGCCGCCGCGACCAGCTCGTCAATTGACCCAGCCTTCACCCCGCCACACCCACGCGGCGTTGTTCGGTTGCAGCCAGCCGTCCTCCGCCAAGGGCAGGGCGCTGAGCAGCACGGTTCCAGGGGGCAGACGCACCGCTTCGGTGCCCATGGCGACGGCGACGAAGAAGTCAGTGCTTCGTTCGCAGATCAGCAGGTTCCCCGCCTCCACACGCCAAGATCCGGCGTCATCCGTACCAAGGATGCCCATGGCCAGCAACTTGCGGCGCAGCTCCAAGGCACTGATGGTCAACGCCAGCGACGACTCGTCATCGCTCTGTTGGAGCTCGATGGCGTGCGCGCCCCAACCCGAGGGGATCGGGAGCCACGGTTCCGCGGCTGGCACGGTTGCCGACCCCGCCAGTGAGAATCCGTGGTTGAGTGCGGGGTCAGCTGTCCAGGGGAGGGGCACCCGGGCCCCGTCACGGCAAACCCCGCCCCTGTCCCACATGGGGTCCACCCGGGCCTCAAGGGGGACATCGACCTCGGGCAAGCCCAGTTCCTGCCCCTGATACAAATACGCCGGGCCCGGCAAGCCCAACAACGCGACCAATGCCGCCCTTGACCGGCTGCTGCCAAGTTCGCCGCCGCCAAAACGCGTGGCGGAGCGGACAATGTCATGGTTCTCCAAGGCCCAGGTGGGTGCGGCACCCTGGGGTTCCCGTGCCGCCTCGAGCTCATTGCCAACGGCCGCCCACGCCGCGGCGTCCCAACCGAGTTTCACAAACGCAAAAGCGAACGTTTGTTGCATCTCGTCGGGCCGGGTGTAGCGGGCCGCGCGGGCTGGTTCCAGATTGACCTCACCCACCAGAAGGCGGTGTGGCTGGTAGCTGTTGGCCAGTGTGCGCCACCTGCGGTAGACGTCGTGGACTTCCTCCTGGTCCGAAACCTGCGGGTTGGCCCGAAGCCCGTCCACCATTTCGAGCGTGGCGGGTGTGTCCGGCAGTCCGTCGGCCTTGAACAGGGCATGTGCCACGTCAATGCGCAGGCCATCCACGCCCTTGTCGAACCAGAACCGCAGCACGTCATCGAAGTAATCCCCGACGGCGGGGTTGCGCCAGTTCCAGTCAGGTTGGCCCGGGGAGAACAGGTGCAGATACCAATCGGTGTCCGTTTGCGAGTCCGGAGCGGCCCGGGTCCACGCCCGTCCGCCGAACACGCTTTGCCAGTTGTTCGGCGGAACGTCGGACCCGCCTGCAGGCCCCTGGACGAAGTGGAAGAGGTCCCGTTCCGGTGAACCGGGAGTAGCTGCGAGTGCCGACTGGAACAGCGGGTGCTCCGAGGAGCAGTGGTTGGGGACAACGTCGAGCAACAACCGCAGGCCCAGCGTGTGGGCCAGCCCGAGCAGCTCATCGAACTGTTCCATGGTGCCAAAGAGTGGGTCCACGCCGCAGTAATCGCTCACGTCGTAGCCCTGGTCAAGCTGGGGAGAAGGCTGGAAAGGAGTCATCCAGATCCCGTCAACACCGAGGGCGGCGATGTAGGGCAGCCGGGTGATGAGCCCGGCGAGATCGCCCACGCCGTCGCCGTTGCCGTCGGCAAAGGAACGGGGATAGACCTGGTAGATGACGGCGGAGGCCCACCATTCATCAGTCGGCGCGGCTGCGGTTCCGGCCACGATGTCAGCTTGCGGGTGCGGGTTCACTTGCTTGCTCCTGCGGTGAGTCCTTCGACGATGCGGCGCTGGAAGAGCAGCACCATGATCACCAGCGGGATGGTCACGATGACGCCGGCTGCCATCTGTTCGCCGAAGGGCGCCTGGAATTCCGTGGCGCCGGTGAACTTGGAGATCGCCACGGTGGCCGTCTGGAATTTCGGGTTGTTGATCATTGACAGCGCAATGATGAACTCATTCCAGCTATGGATGAACGTCAGGATCGCTGTGGTGAAGACGCCCGGGGCGGCAAGGGGCAGCAGCACGCGGCGGAAGGCCTGCCACTTGGTGCAACCATCAATCATGGCGGCCTCCTCGAGATCGAACGGGAGGGACTTCATGAAGGTGGTGAGGTTCCAGACTGCCAGCGGGATGGCGAAGGAAAGGTTTGGCACGATCATGGCCTGATAGCTGTTGATCCAGCCAATATCGGTAAACAGCCGCAGCAGTGGAACCACAACGGAGATTCCGGGGAACATGGACGTCGCGATGATGACGCCGAGGATGACTGACTTGAAGCGGAAGTTGAGCCGGGAGATGGCGTAGGCAGCGAAGACGCCCAGGATCAAGGCGAACACAGTGGTGGTGCCTGCAACTATCAGGGAGTTCAGCAGCGCCTGGCCAAACATGGTGGTTCCGCTGAAGACCTTGCCGTAGTTTTCCAGCGAGAACGGCGCCGGCAGCAGGGTGTTGTCGAAGATGTCCGAGGTGCGTCGCAGGCTCGAGACCAGCATCCAGTAGAACGGTGCCAGGCAGTAGACGAAGATGACGGCCAGTCCGGCATAGACGCCGTAGGAGCGCCAGGTGCGTTTGGCCCTTGGCTTGTTAGACGGCGGATCCTGGTGGCTGGCATCGATGGCGCCAGAGGACTTTGCTGCGCTGCGGATCTCGGAGATGGTCATGAGCTGGCCTCAGTCTTCTTTAGTTCAGGGTTCGCCGGTGTTTGGCTCAACGTGCGCCGGGACGTCCCGGAGCGGTTCTTCTTGGTGAGCAGTTTCAACTCTTTGGCTCCTGTGATGTCGGCGCCCAGCACTTTCACGAACACAATGGCCACCACTGCGACGTACAGAAAGAGCATCACCGAGAATGCGGCTGCGGAGCCGTAGCGAAGCTGGTTGGATTCATCCCAGGCAAGCATGGAGAGGGTTTCCACGGAGTCCTTGCCGGGGCCAATCAGCATGAAAGGCAGGTCAAACATGCGCAGGGCGTCGAGCATGCGGAACAGCACGGCGACCAACAGGGTGGGCTTGACCATGGGAAGGGTGATGGAAATGAGTTGGCGCCACCAGCCGGCACCGTCGATCTTGGCTGCTTCGTACACCTCACCGGGAATGACCTGCATGCCCGCCAAGACCAGGAGCCCAATGAACGGTGCGGTCTTCCAGACTTCTGCGATGATGACGGCGAGCTTGGAGGCGTTGCCTTCGGCTGTCCAGAGAATTTCGGTGCCCAGCAGATTGTTGGCAATGCCATCGGACTGGAAAATCCAACGCCACAGCAGGCCCGAAACAGCTGTAGGGACGGCCCACGGCACCAGAATGCTGGCGCGCAGGAAGGCCCTGCCCCGGAAGGCGCTGTTCATGGCGAGCGCCAGGGCGAGCCCCAGAACGGTTTCGAGGAAGACAGTGGTGACTGTAAAGAAGGTTGTGTTGGCGAAGGCGTTCAGGAAGGTCTTGCCGGACTCGCCAATAAACATGTCCGCATAGTTGGCCAGGCCAACGAACGACTCAACTTCCGAGACGAAACCGTCAGCGTCCAGGCCGGATTCCGCGCGAAACAGGGACTGATGCACGGCGGAGAGCAACGGATACATAATCACCAGGGCAAGTACCACAATGGTGGGGGAGAGCAGCATCGCGGCCATGCGGCCTTCCCCGGGGGACCGCTTTGTGCGCTTGGTCTGCTGAGTTCTTGGTGGATTGCCCGACTGTGGGCCGGTGGGCGGGGCAGTGGTAATCGTCATGCTGGTACCTATCTGGAGTTGCAGTGCGCCTGGCCGGCAGGGCGGGCCGGCCAGGCGCGTGGTCAGAACTGCTGCAATGCGGGGCCGCCTAAATTACTTGGACAGCTCGGTGAGCTTGGTCTGTAAGTCAGTCAAGGCCGTATCCGTGTCCTTCGCGCCGGTGATGGCCGCGTAGACCTCCTCCTGAATCGCCTTGGTGGTTGCGCCGTACTGAACCACCTTGGGCCGCGGCTGGGCATTCTCCAGTGACGTCAGAAGCGTGGGAAAGAAGGGGCGTTTTGCGACAACTGCGGGGTCCGCGAAGAGGTCGGCGTATACAGGTGCGCGGGAACTGAGCTCGAGGCGCTTGGTGGACTGCTCTTCGCTGGTGAAGAACTTGATGAACTCCAGTGCCGTGGCCTTGTTGGGGGTGAACGGCGAGATTGCGAGGTTGCGACCTCCGAGAGTGGAAACGCCTGGGCCGTCGACGCCGGGGATCGAGGTGATGCCGAACTTGCCGGCGACCTTGCTGGATCCGTCGGTAGCGCTTAGGGAGGCGTGGAGGAATGGCCAGTTGCGCATAAAGACAACTTCACCGTCCTGGAATGCGCGGCGTCCCTGTTCTTCCAGGAAAGTGATGGCGTCGGAGGGGAACATGCCGTCCTTGAACCCATCCACCAGCAGGTTCAAGCCTGCCTTGGCTTCTGGGGTGTTGAGGGTGGGCTTGCCTTGCGCATCGACCACTGTGCCGCCGGCCGAGGCCACTGCCTCGGAGAAGTTGACAGTGAGGGCCTCATTTTTGTCGAACTGGCCGGCATAGCAAGACATGCCGGCGGCTTCGGGGAGGCCAAGAATCGCGGCGCAGGCGCTCTTCATCTCGGCCCACGTCTGCGGGGGAGTGGCAATGCCTGCCGCCTTGAGCAGATCGGAGCGGAAATAGAGGAGGGCACCGTCGGTGTAGTACGGAGCGCCGACCAGGGTGTCCCGGTACGTTGCGGCGTTGACAGTTGCCGGAATCATCTTCCCCGTTGGGATGGCATCTGCCGGTAGCGGCAGGATCCACTTGTTGGCGGCAAACTCGGAGGTCCAGACGACGTCGAGATTCAGCACGCCAAACGTGTCCGACTTGATTTGGGCGTTCTGCACGAGTTGCTGGCGCTGCTGGTCCGCGGAGTCGGGCAGTTCAATGAACGTGACCTTCTCCTCTGGGTGGGCGGCGTTCCATTCCGCTATGACCTTGTTTGCGGCGCCCGAGGCGTCGCGGTTGGACACGTAGTTGATGGGGCCCTTGCCCGTGAAGGAATCGGCGCTGACCGCCGCTTTTTCTTTGGCTTCCGGCGTGGAGCCGGTGCAGCCGGTGAGGGCCACGGCCGTGACCGTCAGTGCTGCGGCGGTGGTCAGAAGAGTTTGCCAGGTGTGGCGGCGCTGCCTCATGTGATGCTCCTTGTTGTTTGGGTGGTTTGTGGTGACTGTTTTGTGGCATGGGGAATCGCCCGACGTCGGAGTCGGTTGAGTGGAGTGGCTAGCTGGTGTTTAGCTGGTTGGTGCCGGGGGTGTTGGCCCAGCGGAACCAATCGGTGCGGTTGATCCGCGCTCAATCAGCCGGTGCGCCATGATCTTTGGGCCCAGGTCACGGGCGCGGAGCAGTTTTTTCACTGCCGTCCGCCCCATTTCCTCCAGCGGTTGGGCCATGGTGCTCAGCTGGGGGTTTACATGGAGCGAGGTTGAGGTGTTGTCGAAGCCCAGCACCGAGACGTCCTCGGGCACCCGGAAGCCGCGCCGCTGCAGTTCGTTGATGGCGGCGGCACCCATTTCGTCGCTCATCGCGAAGAATGCCGTGAGCCCCGGTTCCTGCCTCAGGAGTTCATCGACGCAGGCGGCGCCGCTCTCGTAGAAGAAGGTGCCGGTTGCTGTGACAGGCGTGCAGCCGGCTTCCGCCATGGCGCGCTCATAGCCGCGTTTGCGTGGCTGGGCAACGTAGATGGAGGCCGCATTTCCGGCCAGCAGGCCGATCCTGCGGTGGCCGAGCCGGAGTAGATGACGGGTTGCGTCATAGGCTGCCTGCTCGTCGTCGATGGCAACACTGGGTGAGCCGGACTTGTCGCTGATGGCGACGGAGATGATGGGCACAGTTGGCCCCAGCAATTGCCTGGTCTCCGGCGTGATCACCGCGGAGATCAGAATGACGCCGGCGGCCCGGTAGGTTCGCAAGGTCCGCAGGTAGCTGGCGATGTAGGCCGATTTGGCGCCCGTGCGGCCCATCATCACCGCGTAGCCGCGTTCCTGGGCTTCAACTTCCACCCCCTGCATGACTTGGGACGTCAGGGCATCCGAAACCATGGGGGCCAGCAGCCCGATGACTGAAGTCTGCCGGGTCTTCAACCCCCGGGCGAAGTAATCGGTTTCGTAACTCAGGCTTTTGACCGCTGCTTCGACACGGAGCCGTGTTTCATCGGAGTAGCCCACGAGTCCATTGACCACGCGAGAAACTGTCGCCGGAGACACGCCTGCCAGCTCGGCGACATCGCGGATGGTGGCCACTGGATCCCTTTCCATAAAGTTGATGGCTGCTTGCCCAACGCGTCTTCGCAGAGTTACGCAAACGATTTCGTAGGGTGCTCGGTTAACAGTAGGTGCTGGGGCTGGGAACGCATTGCGTTTCGTAAACGGCCGCACGCTTGAGCCTTGAACAAGATCACCGTCGGTGGCAAGGTGCGCAGTCCAGCCGGCATCCGGGGCCCGGATCCTTGACACATCTCAGTCGTCCGGGCCCACACAGTGGAGGAGGTTTCGGAGAGCTTGAACGAATTTTCCAGCACCCTTGGCAAGCAGTGCCTGACCTGGCCGGCGGCTATCCCCCCGCGCGGTTTCCGGTCCAGGCACGCCACAGCCTGGCATAGAGCCCGTCTCGCGACAGCAGTTCCGCATGGGTGCCCGCATCGATGATGCGGCCCTCGTCCATGACCAGGATTCGGTCTGCCTGCGCCGCCTGGCTGAGCCGGTGCGCCACGCTGATGGCGGTGCGCCCGCGCACGGCACGCAGTGCGGCCTGCTCCAGCAGCTGCGAGGACCTGGAGCCGTCTTCCGCGGTGGCCTCGTCAAGGACCAGCACTGGAGCGTCACTGAGCAGTGCACGCACCAGCGCCAAGTGCTGGGCGCGGTCCCCGGTCAGCGCAAACCCGCCCCCTCCCACAACAGTCGAAAGACCCTGCGGCAGCGCGGCCACCCAGTCGGCGCCGGCGGCGGCAAGTTCCTTGAGCAGCTCCGCATCGCTGGCGTTGGGTGCCGCCAGCCGCAAATTATCTGCAACAGTGCCGGAAAAGACGTGGATGTCCTGGCTGATCAGCACGGCGCTGCGGCCCAGACCAGGGGATTCTTCGGCGGCGCCGTAGGATGCCCCGTTCCATGAAAGGGAGCCGGCCGTTGGATCCAGGCTACCGGCAATGACCCTCGCCAGCGTTGTCTTTCCGGCACCGCTGGCGCCCACCAAGGCAATGTGTTCGCCCTCGCGGACGTGCAAATCGAGTCCCGACAGGATGTTCTGCCCGGGGAGATATCCGGCGTCAATGCCCATCAAAACAATCCCACCCGGTGCGGAACCGCGGCGGGTGAGGGCGCCGCCGTCGTTCTTCGGGAGGTCAGCAGCAGAGCCGACGGCCCCCTGCAGCACGCCCACAAGCCGGGAGAGCCCAGCCCCGGCCAGCTGCAGATCGTCAACGTTCATGAGGATCACGCCGATGGGGCCGAATAAGCGGTGGAAGAACAGCGCCGCAGCCGTGGCGGCACCCACGCTGACCGAGCCGTTGCCCACCAACCAGTAGCCCACAGCCAGGATGGAGCAGAGCCCGATCAGCTCCGCCACGTTCAGGCGACCCTGGAACCGTGTCCGGATCACCACCGTCTGCATGACCAGGCCAATGGCTTCCAGTGAGGAGCGTGCGATCCGGGCCAGGTGCCGGCTCCCGTGGCCCAGCGCCCGCACGGTGTGCACACCGGAGGTCGCCTCGAGCAGGTGCTGCCCGCGCTGGGATTCGGCCACGCGCACGCTGCGATATAGCGGACCCGAGGCGCGCAGGAAGCTGCGCAGGGCGAAGATGTGGATGGGCGTACCCAATAGGGCCGCGATGGCAAACCGCGGATCGATGGCACCGAGCCCCACAATGGTCAGCGAGATGGTGAAAAGCGCCGAGATGAACGAGGGAAGAATGGAGCCGATGGCCTCATTGACCGCTTCCACGTCGTGTGAAACACGCGAGATGAGATCCCCGGAACCAGCGCGCTCAAGATCTTCCGAGGGCTGGGCCAGCGCAGTGGCAAACACCTCCTCACGCAGCTCCGCCAGGCCATGCTGGCCCAGCTTGGCCATGGCGATGGAGCCCCAGCTGTTCAGCGCTGCAGAGGCAAGGGCCGCGGCCAACAGCACCCCGGCCGCCGGCAGCAACGCCCCGGCAAGTTCGCCGCGGCCGGCAATGTCCACCATCCAGCCAAGGACCGCCGGCACCAGGAGGCCGGTGGCAGATCCTGCCAGCAGCGTCGCCACCATGAGAGCCAGGAGCCCCTTGCGGCGGGAGAATACCCGCAGGGCGTGTTTCCACGTGGCCCGGGTCCCGGCAATGGGAAGTCCTGCGGCGGCCGTCGCCTTGAGCGGCTCGGCTCGCGTTTCCTGCTTACTGGGCATCCGCTGCACCCACCATGTTCAAGGCGGTCGGTTCCGCGCCAAGGTCAACCACGGAGTCACAAATAGCCAGCAGGGCCGGGCTGTCAGTGATCAGGACAAGCGCGCGCCCGCGCAACCCGTCCAGCGACTCGGCAATACGCATTTCGGTGACCGAGTCCACGGCAGAGGTGGGCTCATGCAGCACCAACAGGGGCTGCGGCTGATGCAGTGCTCGGCCCAGCAGCAGGCGCTGGCGCTGGCCGCCGGACAATGTTCGTCCGTGTTCCCCGATCCTCGAATCGAGCCCGTCGGGCAGATGCCGGAGCACCTCATCCAGCCCGGAGGCGGCCAGCAGTGCCGCCTCGACCGAGTCCGTGGCCAGGTTCTCCCGAACGCTGGCGGAGAAGACGGCACCGTCGTGGTCTGACACGAAGACGTGCCGCGCCACTTCTTCCGGGCCCAAGTCAATTGCATCGTGCCCGTGGAGGGACAGCTCGCCCCGGGCCAGCGGGCGCCGGTACGTGAGCAGTTCAATGAGCTGGCGGGCAGTAGCAGGGGTTGCGAGGATGCCAGTGATGCTTCCCGCGTCCACATCCACCACGAAGTGGCTCCCGGAAACTGAAGCGACGCGGAGGCCGCGCGCACCCTCAACCGCGCTGCCGTCGTCGGGCAATCCATCGGGCAGCACATCCGTGCCGGATGCCCGCTGGTCAAGATCGTTTTCCTCGGCCAGAAGGCCGGAAAGGCGTCCGGCAACCGCACGCTTTTCCCGGATCTCTGCACTGAGAAACGCCAGTGTTGTCATGGGGTCCTTGATGAACTGTGCCAGGCCCACCACCGTCACCAGCTGGCCAACTGTGATGCTGCCGTTGGCGGCCATGGTGGAGGCGAGCCAGGCGATGGCGGCCAGGAAAGCACCCGAGAGGCCCAACGAGACTCCTGTGAACAGGGCCTTGGCGCGTGCCATGGACATCGCGGCGTCCAGGGAGGAGCGGCTGGCCTCGCGATAGCGCGCTGCGGCACCATCCACGGCCCCGATCCCCTTCAATACGCGCAACCCGGTGACCAAATCGGAGGCCACGTGGGCGGATTCTGCAGCCGCCGCCTGCTGCGCCACGGCCCGGCGCTCCAGCGGGGTGGTGACCAGGTGCATGAGCAGCATGAAGGCCGCCGTTGCCACCAGCACCGTGGCGCCGAGCTGCCAGGAGACCAGCACAAGCGCTACGGCGGCCGTGATTAGCGCGGCGAACGCACTGAGCTGTTCGGTGACCACCCAGGCCAGGCCCGCCGTGTGGCGGGTGTCAGACGTTGAAAGACTCAGCAGCCGGCCCGGCCCGCGGCCCGTGCCGCTATGCAGCGGATCCAGGACCTTGCCGGCCAACAGCTGACGCAGCGAATGTTCACCGTGGCTGAAAACACTGGTGTTCAGGCGGGTGCCAATCCGCCAGCTGGAGGTGAGGACCACGAACAGCAGCGCAGTTCCGGCCAGGCACCAGACTAGGGCACCAGGATTTCCTGGGGCAATGGCCCGGTCCACCGTCACGCCAATCGCCACCGGGACCAATGCCTCGGTGACCTGGTGGAGCATGCGGCAGGCGGCGGCCACGGCCAGGCGCCTGCCGCGGCCCTCGCGGAACGAGCCGTGGGCCAGCGCCTGGCCGGGGGTGGTTGGCAGGGCGCGTGCGCCCGGGGCCGAGCCGCCGGCCTTGCTCCTGGGTGCCGGGGGAGCGGTGATAGTTGAAACCATGCCTTCAACCCTAGGAATGAACCTGATCCGGCAACAAGGGCTGCAGCGGACAACCCGTATCGGGTTCAGGACAAGGGCGCAGCTTGCCGCCGCATGGCCACCCGGCCGGGCTCAGTCCATGTCGGCCGGGCGGTCGCCGGCCTTGTCCTTGGCCCAGTAGCCGATCGCGTGGTGCCGGTTGCGGGGTGAGCCGAGCCGTTGGCGCAGCTCGCGGCGGATGGCACGGCTGGCGGAGGCCTCACACGCAACCCAGGCGTACCAGGGTGCATCGGGCTCCGCCAGCTCGGCGACCGCGCCGGGCAGTGCGCTGTCGCCGAGCCCGTTTCCGGTGCCCACCAGCCAGCGGTACTCCACCTCCGCGGCCGTGGCGAACGGCAGGATGTCCGCCTTTTCAGGGACCTCGGCAAGCACGACGGCGCGTACCCCGCTGGGCAGCCCCTCAACGATCCGCCCGAGTCCCGGAAGTCCCGTTAGGTCGGCGACGAGGATCTGTACCTCGGCGTCGGCCGGCGGCTCGTAGTAGGAGCGGCTCTCGCCCTCGTTGAAAATTCCAATGACATGGCCCGGCTCAGCCCGCTCGGCCCAGCCAGAGGCAATTCCGTGGCCGTGGATGGCGAAGTCGATGTCGAAACGCCGGCCGTCGCTGTGCACGGAACGGATGGTGTAGTGCCGCCACGGAGGCTCCTCGCCCGTCCAGCCGGGGCCATACTCCGGCAGGTTGAACGTCTCAAGTTCGGCGCGGCTCTCGCCGGGGCGGGGGATGGCGATGTCGACGCGTTCGTCGCCAATGCCGTTGACATGCCAGCGCCAATCGCCCACGGCTTCGAGCGTGATGCGGATCATGTGCGGGGACAGGCGGGTCACGTGAACTACACGTGCCGGTGCGCAGGGGATGGCCACTATGGGTCCTTAAGTGTCGTCGGAGGGGGTGCGCGGGAGCCGCCACGGGCCCCGCATGAAGTAAGGTTAGCCTAACAATAGTTTTTGGAAGGTTGTGCCGTGACATCAGTGCTTGCCCCTGCCCTTGCTGCTGCGCCCGGGAAGGCGGGGCTGGGGTCTGCGCGTCCCATGGGCGCAGTTCGCGGCCCCCGGGCGGTGCCTGATCCGTTCCTGCTGACCACGGGAATGATGGAGCAGGAAGAACCCTGCCAGTGGCCCCCGCACAGCCACGATGAGCATGAGCTGATCTGGTCCGCGCGGGGAGTGGTGACGATTCTGTTGGATGGCCGGATGTGGAGCGTCCTCCCGGGAACCGGCCTGTGGATTCCCCGTGGCGTGGTGCACGAAGGCCACATGGGCGGCGGCGTCGCCTCGCGGGTCACGCTCTTCTCGCCGGAAGCGTGGACCCGGGGCTGGAAAAACACCACCGCCGTGAACGTCAACGAGGCGGTGCAGCAGCTGCTGGTCCACCTGGCCCACACGGGAATGCCCGCGGAGGAGCGGCTGCGGGCCCAGCAGGTGTGCATCGACATGCTCGAGCCTGTCGAGTCCAGCAACATGTCCGTGCCAATACCCTCCGATCCCAGGATTCGGGAACTGGTGGACAGCGTCCTGAAAGACCCCGCCGATGACCGCTCACTGGAGCAGTGGGCTCGCAGGCTCAACCTGAGTTCTCGAACCATCACACGGACCTTCGGGGCTGATGTGGCCATGAGTTTTGTGCATTGGCGCCGGCTGGTTCGGATGCGCTCAGCCCACGGCTTGCTGGCACAAGGCATGAGCGTGGGGGCTGTTGGTCGAAGGGTTGGTTACGGCACCACCAGTGCATTCGTGGCCGCTTTCCGCAAAGTTGTTGGCTACACGCCGGGGGAGCTGCTGGCCCGGGACTAGGTCCGCCGTGAATGCGGCACCCTTGTCCGAAAAGCGATACTTGCTGTCCACACAGTCGAGGGGCGGCAACATAGGCTTGGATGTTAGGTAACCCTGCCCTAACCTGCCGGGCCATGCCGCACAGCAGACACTTCGAACACAGGATGATCATGTCCCGCACTCTCACTGCCACACCCTTCCGGAAGAGGGGCCTGGCCGCCTTCGCCCTCATCGCGGTTCTAGCGGTCAGCGGCTGCTCCCAAGGCAGCAGCGACGCCGGTTCGGCAAATGCAACGGCCACTGCCAGCCAGGCTGAAGACGGCGCCTTCCCTGTCACCATCAAGCATGCACTCGGCGAGACCACCATCAAGGAAGAGCCGAAACGCGTGTTGGTCATGGACTCGGAATCGGCCGACACAGCCCTTGCCCTGGGCGTGGTGCCCACATCCATCTCCAAGCAGACCTGGGGTGGCGACGAGCAGGGCTACTTCCCCTGGACTCGCCAGGCCATGGACAAGCTGGTTGATGAAACACCGGAGACCAAGCAGTTCTATTCCGAGAGCGGTGACCTGAACTTTGAAGTGATCCTGGACGAGGCGCCGGACATCATCCTGGCCCCGTACTCGGGCTTCTCCCAGGAGGACTATGCGCGGCTCAGTGAAATTGCGCCCACCCTGCCCTATGACAACAAGCCGTGGCAGCCGAGCTCATGGCAGCAAATGACCACCAGCATTGGCCAGGCGCTCGGGCGGCCGGCACGCGCGGCGGAACTCGTCACCCAGACCGAGGCCGCAGTGGAGAAGGTCAAGGCCGGACATCCCGAATTTGAGGGTGTGAGCTTCCTTTACGGCACTTACCTGCGAGAAGGCGAAACCGAGGCCGCCGTCTACGGTCCCGCAGACCCCCGGGTGAAGTTCATCAGCGACATTGGGCTGACTGTGGCACCCGATGTGGTTGCCGGCGCAGCCAAGGCCGATGCCGACTCGTTCAGTTTCGGGGTGAGCCTGGAAAAGCTTGACACGGTGGATGCCGACATTTTCATTGGCTGGGCCAGTGAACAGTCTGAGGTGGATTACTCCCTGAAGAACCCGCTCTTCTCGAAGTGGTCCGTCATCGCAGGCGGCAAGGACCTGTGGCTCACCGACAAGGCCCTCTCTTCCGCCACGCAGCGCGTCAGCGTCCTCGGCATTCCGTGGGGCATGGACGTTCTGGTTCCGCAGCTCACCGACACCATTGGCAAGTCATGAGCACGTTGACCATGCGCGCCGTCGGCGCCAAGAAGAAGGCCCTGGCCGCACTGGCCCTCATTGCAGCCCTTGCCCTGAGCGCCTGCGCCCCAGGCAGCGCCGACGCCGGAAAGGCAGCCGATGCAGCCACGGTGGGGCAGGCCGAGGCAGGGGCATATCCCGTCACCGTCAAACACGCCTTGGGTGAGGTGACCATTGACCAGGAGCCGCAACGCATCGCCGTCATCGGCTGGACCACGCCCGACATTGTGGTGGCCCTGGGACGTGTTCCCGTTGCGGTGGGCAAGAACAGCTACGGAGCGGACGACGGCGGGTACTTCCCCTGGTTCCGCGATGGCGTCAAGGCGCTGCAAGGTCAGCTGCCCCTTGCACTGCCGAGCCTGGAACGCGGCGAGATTGATTTCGAGGAACTGTTGGACACCGCTCCCGATTTGATTCTGGCAACCTATTCCGGCATCACGGCCGAGGACTACGCCCGGCTGAGTTCGATCGCCCCCACCGTCGCCTACCCGGAAACGCCGTGGGCCACGCCGCTGGAGGACAACATCAAGCTCGTGGGACAGGCCCTGGGCGTGCCGGAACGCGCAGGAAAGCTGCAGGCCTCGCTGAACGACACCATCGCAGCTGCTGCGAAGGACCACCCCGAGTTCCAGGGCGTCACGTTCGCCTATGGAACGGTGCCTTCAGACGATGGCACGGTGCTGTTCAACGGCCCCACAGACACCCGGGTGCAACTCCTGGAGCAGTTGGGAATGGTGCTGGCCCCGGGAATCCCCGAACTTGCCAAGGCCAGCGGCGAATCCTCCAGTTTCAACGTGAGCCTGGAAGAAATGTCGGACCTGAAACCCGACCTCTTCGTGACAAATGTTGAAAACGATGCGGAGTGGAAGAAGGCGCTGACGTCCAGCAGCATCTTCGCCAACTGGGGCCCCGTCGAGCGCGGGGCCGTGGTGGTCACCAGCGACCACGCGCAAACCATGTCCTTGTCCTCACCAAGCCCCCTGAGCATTCCATGGGGCCTGGCCAACTTTGTTGAGCCGCTTTCGGACGCCATCGGCAAGCTCAAGTAACCAATGCAGGGAACAGGATTCAAGCAGTGAGCAGCACAACTGCGCTGGCCGGTGAAGGCACGCCGCCACAGCCCCGCAAAACAGCGCCGTCCACGACACTGCCCAGTGGCGCCGTGCGCACCCGCACCTTCCGGACGCTGGGCCTGTTGGCCGCCGTCGTCCTGCTGGTGGTGGTCACCATTGCAAGCATCATGGTCGGTGCCCGCGACTTGACCGTGGGCACCGTCATGAATGCCCTTTTCAATCCGGACGGCACCACGGAGGCCCTCATTATCTGGGAACTGCGCGTACCGCGCACAGTGGTTGGACTGGTGGTTGGCCCGGCGCTGGGGCTTGCCGGCGCCCTCATCCAGGCCTTCGCCCGAAACCCCTTGGCCGATCCCGGCATCCTGGGCGTCAATGCCGGGGCGGGCTTCTTTGTCACGATCGCCGTCGGAGTTCTGGGATTCACCGACGCCCGCGGCTACGTGTGGTTCGCACTGGCGGGCGCTGCCGTGGTGACGGTGCTGGTTTATTTGATCGGCTCGGTGGGCACCGGCGTGGCCAACCCGGTTCAGATGACGCTTGCCGGCGTGGCACTGAGTGCAGTGCTGGGCGGTGTGGCCTCGGGCATCAGCCTGAAGAACCCGCAGGCGTTCGACAACATGCGGTACTGGGGTGCCGGATCAATTGGCGGCCGGGACCTGGAGGTTGTTGCTGCGATCGCTCCGCTGATTTTCATCGGCGTGGTCCTGGCCCTGCTCGTGTCCAAGCCACTGAACGCCTTGGCCATGGGCGATGACGTGGGCAAAGCCCTTGGCGTCAGCGTTGTGGGCACCCGGGTGGTGGTGGTGGTGGCCGTCACCGTGCTGGCCGGTGGTGCAACGGCCCTGGCAGGCCCCATCGGTTTCATCGGGTTGATGGTGCCGCACATGGTTCGCTGGATTGTTGGCCCTGACCAGCGGTGGATCATGGCCTACACCCTGGTGGTCTCGCCGATCCTGCTGCTGCTGGCCGACATCCTTGCCAGGATCATTCTGCCCAGCGGAGAGTTGCGCGTGGGGTTGGTGACCGCCGTGGTCGGTGCCCCCATCTTGATCCTGTTGGCACGGCGCAAGAAGGTGAGTGGACTGTGACGCACGAACAAACACAACTAGTGGAGCATGCACCGCCAGGAAACGGCCGCCCGCAATGGCTGCTGCGTTCCTCGCGCCCGCCCGTCTCGATGCGATTCGACCGCCGGGCACTCACCGTGGGCCTGGTCATGGTGGTGCTGATTCTGATCATTGGCGCGTACACGCTGACAGCAGGCGCCTCCCGCACCCCGCTCGCCGATGTGGTGCAGGCCCTGCTGGGCAACGGGGACCGGCGCACCGAGATGCTGGTGGCGGAGTGGCGGCTGCCCCGCCTGCTGTTCGCCATCTTCTCCGGCGTGGCGCTGGGCATGAGCGGTGCACTGTTCCAGTCGCTGACCCGCAACCCGTTGGGCAGTCCGGACGTCATTGGATTCGCGGCCGGCTCCTACACCGGGGCGCTGCTGGTCATGCTCGTGGCAGGCAGCACCGGCTACTACATGGTCGCCGCGGGCTCGCTCATCGGCGGCATCGTGACGGCGGCACTGGTCTACCTGCTGGCCTACCGCCGCGGTGTGGAAGGGTTCCGGCTCATCATCATGGGCATCGGCGTCAGCGCCGTGCTCGGCTCCATCAACTCCTACCTGATGCTTCAGGCCAAGCTGGAGGACGCCATGTCCGCAGCCGCCTGGGGTTCCGGGTCACTGAACGGACTGGGCTTTGACCAGTTCTGGCCCATGCTCACCATCCTGGTGCTGTTGGTACCCATGGCACTGGCCCTGGGCCCCGGGATGCGGCAACTGGAGATGGGCGACGACGCTGCCAAGGCACTGGGCCTGCGCACCGAACGGCTACGCCTGGGCGTGGTGGTGGTCGGTGTTGCCCTGACCGCGCTGGTGACCGCAGCGGCCGGACCCATCTCCTTCATTGCGCTCGCCGCCCCGCAGATTGCCCGCCGGCTCACCGGCGCCGCAGGGATTGGCATGATTCCGGCGGCCCTGGTGGGCGCACTATTGCTCACCGCGGCGGACGTGGTGGCGAACTCCATCCAGCTGCCCGTGGGCATCATTACCGTCTCCATAGGCGGAACGTACCTGATCTGGCTTCTGGTCCGCGAATACCGCCGCAGAAAATAGCCCCGCCCCCACCCTTGCAGAAAGCACCTTCGTGAACACTCTCACCGAGACCCGGACCGCCACCGTCGATTCGACAGAACTCCGCGCCGACAAGGTCACCATTGGCTACGACAAGCGAACCATCTCCGCTGACCTGAGCGTCAACATTCCACCCGGTTCCTTCACAGTCATCATCGGCCCCAACGCGTGTGGAAAATCGACCCTGCTGCGCGCACTCTCGCGTCTTCTGACCCCGAGCCAGGGGTCCGTGATGCTTGATGGCAAGGAGATCTCGAAGTACCACGCGAAAGAGGTGGCCCGCCGCATCGGCCTGTTGCCGCAGTCCTCAATCTCACCCGACGGCATCACGGTCGCGGATCTTGTGGGCCGCGGCCGCTACCCACACCAGAAACTTTTGCAACAGTCGTCCCACGCGGACGAGCTGGCAGTGGCCAGCGCGCTCGCCGC
Organism: Arthrobacter alpinus; assembly: GCF_900105965.1. Classification (NCBI taxonomy): domain Bacteria; kingdom Bacillati; phylum Actinomycetota; class Actinomycetes; order Micrococcales; family Micrococcaceae; genus Arthrobacter; species Arthrobacter alpinus. The sequence continues at coordinate 2,642,454 of NZ_FNTV01000001.1, read as the reverse complement.
CACACACCTGACCGAGCTCTCCTCCCGCCTGGTCGATGAGCTTTCCGGTGGGCAGCGGCAACGAGTTTGGGTGGCGATGGTGCTGGCCCAGCAAACCCCGCTGCTGCTCCTGGACGAGCCCACCACGTTCCTGGACATTGCCCACCAGATAGAACTCATGGAACTCTTCAGCGACCTGCACGCCGACGGGCACACCCTGGTGGCGGTTCTCCACGACCTCAACCATGCCGCACGGTACGCGACGCACCTGATCGCCATGAAGGACGGGAAGGTGGTCGCCGAAGGCCCTCCCGAAGAAGTTGTCACAGTCGAGACGGTGGCCAAGGTGTTCGGCATCGACTCCGTGGTCATCGCCGACCCCATCACCGGAGGCCCGCTGGTGGTTCCCTACAAGAACACGGGGCGGCAAAGGGGACTGTAATGGGAGGGCACGTGTACGGTTTGGCCGAGGAGTCTGGCCGATCGCCCCTACCTTTCGGGGGACTCATCCACACCGTCAGCCTTGACGGCGTGACGCACATTCGCCCAAATTTCCCTCGGGCACTTGGCACGGGCTTTCCGAAGGACCGGTCGCAGCGTTTGCTCGTTGAATCTGACAAGGCGAGGAACTCCGCCCTCATGAGCGCCTCGGTCACGTCGGGCACGATGAACACCACCCGACGCAGCGCACTGACTCGCAGTGCAATCACGGGGCCCTGTTCAGATCTGAACAGGGCCCCGTTCCAGGCGTGGAACCTACTTCGTGTTCGCGATGGCGTCGGCTAACAGCGGCACGTAGCGATCCAGTGCCCAACCCATGCTGATGATGCTCACGCTGGTGGTGGCACGGGCCAGTTCTTTGTCGGTGATCCAGATGTCGCCACCGGACTTCAGCGGAGCCCACTGAGCCAGCAGCGGGTTGGCCAGGCTCCTGTCAACGGTGGCCTGATCATCGCCCCAGGCAATGAAAATATCGGGTGTCACGGTATCGAGCTTTTCGAGACTGACGGCCCCATACCAGAGGTCCTTGGGCCGGTTGGCGCTGATCTCGGCGACATCAGGATCCATGGTCAGTCCCAGTTGCTCCGTGAACGTGACCCGGCCATCCTTCTTGTCGTAGAAGCCGAGCTCGGTGCTTCCCTCATTGAGTGCCATCCCATAAGCGAACGTCTTGCCCTTGAACTCCGGATGAGCCGCTGCTGCGTCCGCCAGCTTGGTCTCCGCCCCTTCGATGAGGGTCTCGGTGGCAGCCGGACGGCCCAGCGCCTGGCCGACGATTCTGGCCTGTTCCTGCCACGAGGTGATACCGAACGGCTCGTTGGCGTATGCCACGGTGGTGGCGATCGACTCGAGCCGCTTGTAGGCGGCGTCGTTGATGTCCGAGTAGGGCGCGAGGATGAGGTCGGGTGCGAGGTCCAGGATCTGTTCGTAGTCGAGCTCGCCGGTGTCGGAGGCGTTGAGTGTCACGGGCATTTCGGCTCCTAGGTCCGCGACTGCTTCACGGAACCATGGCAGGTAGCCTTCGGCATCGCCGGCCCAAGTTTCGTCGGGAACTGCCACCGGAACCACGCCCAGCGCGATGACGGTGTCTTCCGAGGAAATGCCGATCGTGAGGACCCGCTCGGGCTCTTTGTCGATGACGGCCTTTCCGAAGGCGTGAGCGATCGTTGTCGGATATGCGCCCGCTTCGACCGGCACCTTAGAGGCAGGAGCCGTCGATGCGGTTGATTCCGACGAAGCTTTTGTTGCAGTGTTACAGCCAGTGAGCGTGAGGCCCAGCGCGAGTATGCTCGCGACCACGAGCGTTAGATTCGCCGAACGGCGGGCAGTACGTGGGTTTTTGTTCATTGAAAATTTCCTCTAATCTGTGCGCGCAGTGCGGCGCGTACAACCGGCTAAGTTGTGGACTCCGAGTGCGCTATGCAGCTCCATGTACCATCTCAATCACGCTATCGGGTGACCTCGTCGTCAGGTGGCCGGGCAGTGTCCCTATCGGGACAGCTGCAATGGTGCCGACTCTCCAGCGGCCGCAATTGTGCCAGGGGTGACCCCGATAGTGCGGCGGAAGGTCGCAACGAAGGACGAGACGGAGGAATACCCAAGATGCCTGCTGACCTGCTGGACGGCCCGGCCGCGCATGATCTGCGTGACGGCCTCGCGCATGCGCACAGCGATGCGCCATTGTGCGAAGCTCATCTGTGTCTCGACCGAGAAAATACGCGTGATGGTTCGGGGACTGACATTGAGGACAGCGGCCCATTGTTCGAGTGACCGGGAGTCACGGGGACGGGCGAGCACCTCATTGACCAGGCGCGATACCCGAGAGTCGGTCGGGATGAGCAGCTCGGGTCGGCGAACGGAAGCGGGAGTTAACAGGTCGATGCAAACCTGCTGTGCCCTGGCCCGGTATTCATCTGGCATGTCGTTCTGGGTGTCGTGCAGCAACAGCTCGCGCAGCGCCGGGGCAACGCTCATGAGCATGGGAGCATCCCATGCATCGGTGCAGGAGAGTGGATTGAAGTGGGTTGCGCCGAGGGCAACGGCGGCATCTGAACTCACTCTGTGAACTGTCCCCGACGGCAACCATAGCGCCAGGCCACGTGATAACAGCCAGAGCCGTGACTGCACACGCACCTGAACCGATCCGCGTTCGACCCACAACAGCTCGTGCTCGTGGTGCGAATGATCCGACCAGCTCACGGCGCCGTGAGTGTCGAAGAAACTTGTGCGGAGATGGAACGGCTCGGCGAAAATAGGGTGCTCCTCTTGCACGTCCGCCAGAGACATATGCCGATCCTTTGCTCGTTTCAAGCGCGCACCTCAGGGGGCGACTTCAGTAAGTAATGTAAGGCTAAGCTTACCTCCAGCGGATGCCGGCCGTGGAAGCCCAGATAGCCATGGGTGGTGCCCTTCCCAGCTTCTGAGGGCCGCAACGGCCCATGGTGTGCATGTTATGAATCACATTGAGGCCAACAAGAATCTTTTCTGGAAATATTTGCTTAACCGCTTGACCAACCTTTCTGAGTGCCCTTATGGTCATGAATAAGCGGTTAACCAACTATTTGAGGCGACTATGAAGCAGCGCGGCTTTTACAAACCAACCGAGGCTTGGGTGGGGGATGTGATCCCCTGGCAGGAAGATGGTGTGTTCCATTTGTTCTACCTGAACGAATCACGCCGAGTCCCCAAAGAGGGCATGCCCTGGCATCGTGTAGTGACTGAGAATGTTGTGGATTTCCGTGAGACAGGTGAGTCGATCCCGTCGGCCGGACCGGCATCTGCGGACTTCAACATTTACACCGGAAGCATTGTGCGCGATGTAGATGGCGTGCACCACGCCTTCTACACGGGCCAGAATCCGGCCAACACCGGCGCCGACGGCCTTGCCCTCCAGCTCGTCATGCATGCCACAAGCAACGATGGCATGCAGTCCTGGCAGCGACACGATGAACACACCTTCGGGGCTACCGCAGGCTACGAAACAGCAGACTGGCGCGACCCGTTCGTCTTCTGGGATGAGGATGCCCAGCTGTGGCGGATGCTCATCACTGCCCGCCACACCCACGGAGCTGCACGGCGTCGAGGTGTGATTGCCCAGTGCACGTCCGAGGACCTGTTGGAGTGGAAGCCGGCCGCGCCCTTTTATGATCCGCGCCGCTACATTGCCCATGAATGCCCCGAGGTGTTCCAGTGGGGGGAGTGGTGGTACCTCGTCTATTCAGAGTTCAGTGAAGCTTTCACCACCCGCTACCGCATGGCACGCAGCCTGGCCGGCCCGTGGATTGTGCCGGAGCACGATTCCCTGGATGGGCGCGCCTTTTATGCTGCGAAGTCGGCCGCCCGGGACGGCCGCCGCTTCTTCTTTGGCTGGATCGCATCCCGCGAAGGCGCCACCGACGACGGTGCCTGGCAATGGGCCGGCACCATGTCAGTTCTCGAGGCCGAACAGCGCGACGACGGTACGCTGGCGTTCCATCCTGCCCAGGAACTGCGGGAGACGTTCACCGAACAGGTGGAAGACATCGTCCCCGCATCCCAGCTCACCGCCCCTGACAGCTACGCGGACATTCTCACTGACGAGGACGCTCCGGACACATTTAGGGTGGTGGCCCGCTTTGACATTGCCGAGAATACGAGCGAATGCGGCATCCTCTTGCGGGCAAGTTCCGACGGCGACGAAGGGTACAGCCTGCGCCTGGAACCGAAACGCGGGCGGCTTGTCTTCGACCGGTGGCCGCGCCGCTCCACCGGCACCGAACAGTGGCAGATCTCCGGCGACGTTCCCCACGCCGTCGAACTTGAGCGGCCCGTCACTCTTGAACCCGGCCAACACGAACTGGAAGTCATCGTAGACGGCGACCTTTGCGTAGCAACCGTTGACAACTCCACTGTCCTGAGCACCCGCATCTACGACCGGCCAACAGGCCGCGTTGGTGTATTTGTCGGCGAGGGAGACGTCACTGTCACCGGGTTTTCACTGTTCACCCGTGACGCCATCGCGGCTCCGTCCATCCCGGAGGTCGAACTCGTTTCCGCCCTGAGCTAGACCACCAAACGTTTTATCAACTGTGCCATCGATCAATCAATGGAGATTAAGACCATGACAATTACCAAGCGCAAAACCGCCTTATTGGCCGCCGCCGTTGCCGCCGCACTGGCCCTGGCCAGCTGCTCGGGAGCAGCCAGCGGCACCCAGCCAAACGACGTCGACCCTCAGGGCGAGATTGTTCCCCGCGAAATTTCCTGGCTCCTTTCTCGGCCCGCCGACGGCGGCGTCATCACGGCCATGAAGGAAATCGCCGCAGAATACGCCACCGACCATCCGGGATTCTCCCTCAACCTCATCACCACCCCCGACAGGCCCTCGTACATCCAAAAGTACGAAACACTTGCGGCCGCGAACAAGCTGCCCGAACTCTTCGACACGGACGCCACCCCGTTTGCACAGAAGCTGGCCAGCCAGGACCGCATGATCGATGTTGACACGCTGCTAACGGACCTTGACCTGAAAAAGGATTTCAGGGAAGCAGCCCTGAACTACCAGCGCTTCGATGACGGCTCCCTATACATGGTTCCCTTTGAATTCCAGCTCGAGTTCTTCTGGTACAACTCCGCACTGTTCAAGAGCGCCGGCATTGAAACCCCCAAGTCCCTCGATGATTTCCCCCAGATGTGCAAGGCACTCCGGGCGAAAGGCATCACGCCCATCGCACTGGACGGGCAGGATCAGTGGCCGCTGGAACGCTACATGGCGTACTACCCCTTCCGGATGGCCGGCCCCGAATTCATCCAAAATCTCAAGAACGGCAAAGCATCCTTCTCCGATCCGGCAGGCAAAGCCGCAGCCGAATGGCTGTACAACCTGGGCCAGGCAGGATGCTTCCAGGAAGGCTTCTCATCAACCGGTTACGCTGATGCGCAGGCACTCTTCACCTCTGGCAAAGCCGCCGTTTACAACATCGGCACCTGGGAACTGGGCAACCTCGCCACCCAAAAGCTTGACGCCGGCGTCCGTGATTCCGTGGACTACTTCACCCTTCCTGGCATCGATGGGGCCGTCACCGAGGCAAATGAGTACGTGACGCCGTCGGGCATTGGCATGGCCATCAACGCCAAGACCTATGACCCGCTGGTCCGCGACTTCCTGGCCTTCGCCCTCAAGAAGTACCCGGAAGTCTATGCCGGCACCGGCGCCCTTTCCCCGACGACGACGGCCGAAACCACCATCCCTGCCGACGCCACAGAGCTGTACAAACGATCCGTTGAACAGGCCAACACCGTGGGCAAATCCATCGCCATGCCGTGGGACACCCAGCTGGACCCGGCCACGAACACCCGCCTGCAGCAGGAACTGACCCTCCTCGTCCAAGGCGACATCAAGCCCGAAGAGTTCATCACCACCATGGATGCAAGCCTGGCGGAGAACAACAATGGCTAGTACAGCGCAGACAAGCGGAGTCCGAAAGGCTCTCCGGCCACCACGGAAAAGCAAGCCCATGGCCACCATGCTGCCGGGCCGCTCCAAGCTCGCCGTTGCCGTTTTCCTCATCCCGCCCTTGGTGTTGTACGGGCTGGCGGTCCTGCTCCCCATCGTGCAGTCGCTCTTCTTGAGCTTCTTCCGCTGGGACGGCATCACCGACATGAAGTTCATCGGCTTGGACAACTACGCCAAGATGTTCACCCGCGACGACGTGTTCTGGACAGCCTTCGGCAACGCGATCGGCTACCTGGTGATCTGCCTGGTGCTGCAACTCGGCGGTGCGCTCATGGTGGCCGGGCTCCTGACAGGAATCCAGCGAGCCCGCGAAGTGGTGAAGACGCTCTACCTGCTCCCCGCCGTCATCTCCACGGTGGCCATCGCCTTTCTATTCCAGCGAATCTACTCGCTGGAACCGGTGGGCCTGCTTAACCAAGTCTTGGACTGGGTTGGTCTGGGCGGGCTGCAAACAGCCTGGCTCTCCAACGTCCAGACAGTCCTTGCCGCGGTATCCATTCCCGAAGGCTGGCGCTTCACGGGCTTGTACATGCTCATCATTTATGCCGCACTGCTGGCCGTTCCTCGTGAGCTCGAGGAAGCAGCCCGCCTGGATGGCGCCTCATGGTGGCAGGTATTTTGGCGAATCCGTTTCCAGTACATCCGGCCCGTCTGGATTACGACCACGATCATGGCAACGACCTTCGCGCTTCGCGGCTTCGACATCCCCTACCTCCTCACCAACGGAGGCCCCGGGCAGTCCTCGGAACTGCTGACCACCTACATGTACAAGACAGCTTTTGTGCACACCGACTATGGCTACGCCAGCGCGATCTCAGTCTTCATCGTTGTTGAGTGCCTCATCGCCGTGGGCCTTATCTTCCTACTCCTTCGTCGAAGGGACGACTCATGAGTGCGCCAGTTCTCACCGCGCCCACCACGCCCATGCCAGTAAAACCACGCGTACAAGCCAAGAAACCCAGGCGGATTCGCGTGCAGCGGATGCTGCTGACGGCGACCATCGTCCTGATCGTTGTTGTGCAGGTTTATCCCATGGCGTGGCTGTTCCTGACGAGCTTCCGAACGGCCTCGGATTTTGCTTCCGGAAATCCGTTTGCGCTGCCTTCAGAATTCACGCTGGAAAACTACTCCCGCGCTTTTGCTACTGGCAACCTGTGGCTGAACATTCTCAACAGCTTCATCGTCACGCTGGGATCGAGCGTGCTGATAGTCATTGCCGGAATGATGGCGGCCTACGCACTGCAAGTTCTGGGCTTCCGGCTCAGCGGGCTTGTCCGCGCACTGTTCTTGCTGGGCATCATTGTTCCCGTGCAGATTGCACTCGTCCCGCTGTTCATTGACTATTCCAAGATCGGCCTGTTGGACACCCACATGTCCATGATCATCCCACTCGCTGCTTTCGCGATGCCCATGGCCGTGTACCTGTTTAGCTCCTTCTATGAGTACATCCCGCGGGAACTGTACGAGGCGGCATCCCTTGATGGTGCCGGCCCGTTCCGGATTTTCAGCCAAATCACGTTCCCGCTGTCGGTGAATACCATCATCACCGTGGTGCTGGTCAACAGCATCTTTATCTGGAACGACTTCATCTTTGCCAACACGTTTGTTCTCTCCGACGGGTTGAAGACCATCCCGCTGGGTTTGCAGAACTACATTGGAGCGATGGGCAATACCGACTGGACCGCGACTTTCGCCGCCGTTTGCGTAACAGTCACGCCGCTGCTGTTGGTATTCCTTGTCCTGAACAAAGCCATGATTAGCGGTCTCGAGAGTGGAGCAACCAAGGGATGACCAGCGTAGAACCGGGCAAAGGCGCCCACACCGTAACGATGCGGGATGTCGCCAAGGCAGCTGGAGTTTCCGTTGCCACGGTGTCAGTGGTGGTGAACAACAAGCCTGGTGCCCGCATTGGCGACGAAGCCCGGCACCGCGTGCTGGACGTCGTGGCACAGCTGGGCTACCGGCCCAACATGCTGGCCCAAACCCTCGCCAACGGCACGTCACGCTTCATCGGTCTGGTGGCCGACGCCATTGCCACCACCCCCTTCGCTGGGCAGATCATCCACGGGGCCCAGGACGAAGCATGGAAAAACGGCTACGTCCTCCTCGTGGCGAACACCGATGGCAACCAGGCGGCCGAGGACGAGGCCATCGCCATGATGCTGGAGCACCAAGTCCACGGAATCCTGTACTCGAGCTGGTACCACCGCGAGATCACGGTTCCTGCCACGCTTCACCAAACGGATACCGTGCTCGTGAACTGCTTTGCGGCTGGAAGCGGCCTACCCGCCGTCGTCCCTGATGAGGAGGAAGGCGGGCGTACCGCCACCCAGGAACTGCTTGCCGCCGGCCACAGCAAGATTGCCTTCATCAACACCACCACGCCCTCACCGGCGCAAAGCGGACGCCTCGCCGGGTACTGCGCCGCCCTGGAAACGGCCGGCATCAGTTACGACGAATCACTTGTGTTTCCAGCAGCTCCTGAGCAAGAAGGAGGATACGCGTCCACGCCCAGCGTCATTGCATCCGGAGCCACTGCAGTGTTCTGTCACAACGACCGCGTGGCCATGGGACTTTACGACGGGCTGCGCGAACAGGGGCTGCGCATTCCCCAGGACATTGCCGTGATGGGCTTCGACAACCAGGACGTTATCGCCGCCCACCTGCGCCCCCCGTTATCGACAGTGGCGCTGCCGCACTACGAGCTGGGTGCAGCCGGGGTCCGCATGCTCCTGGGCCTCGAGCGTTCCTCCGACACCGTTCCCACGCGCATTGCCTGTCCGCCCATCTCGCGGCAGTCGATCTAAGGAAGCCCCCATGAATCAAACAGATCACCTGATGCGCAGGCCTGCCTTCCACTTCACCCCGCAACGCAACTGGATGAATGACCCCAACGGTCTTGTCTACGACGGCGGCCTCTGGCACCTCTACTACCAATACAACCCCGAGGGTCCGGACTGGGGCAATATGAGCTGGGGTCATGCCACCAGCCCCGATCTGCAGCACTGGACCGAGCACCCCGTGGCGCTGCCATATCGCGAGGGGGAGCAGATCTTCTCCGGCTCCATCGTGGCCACACCGTCCGACGTCGGATCGCTTCTGACCGCCTACTATACGAGCGCCTACGACGACGGACACCAGGCTCAGTCCCGGGCGAGCAGTACCGACGGTGGTTTCACCTGGGAGACGGACCCCAACAACCCCGTCCTGGATCGCAACACCAGCGCGTTCCGCGACCCCAAGGTGATCCGCTATACGGATGCCGGGGGAGATGTCCGATGGATTCTGCTGGCCGTCGAGGCGGATGACCGGCAGGTGCTCTTTTACTCATCCACCGACCTGCACACCTGGGAGTACCAGAGTTCGTTTGGTCCGCTGGGCGTGGACGGGGTGGTCTGGGAATGCCCGGATCTCATCCCGCTGCCGGTGGATGGGGATCCAAGGGACATCCGCTGGGTGCTGCTGATCAGCGCCAACCCCGTGGGCGAAGACCCGGATCCGGAGGGTTCCTCGATGAGCTATCTCATCGGCGACTTTGACGGCACTACGTTTACCGCGGACTCTTCCGAGCTGACTCGCCTTGATCACGGGCGAGACTTCTACGCGGGCGTCACCTTCGACAACGCACCAGCTGGCGAAACGGTGATGCTCGGTTGGATGAGCAACTGGAGCTACGCCCACGAGATTCCCTCAGCACCGTGGCGCGGCGCCATGTCGTTACCCCGCCGGTTGTCGCTGCGCACCGTCGGCGGAACCCCGCGGCTTATCCAACAACCGCCAAAATTCATCCAGGAACAGCTCGTTGCGGCAGATCCCGCAGCCAGAATGAGCCTGGCCCAACCCATCCACCTGGCCTTGAGCGGACATTCGCTCATGGAACTTCAATGGGATCCGAGCATCACAGGCCGGCTTCGGCTGACCTTGCAAGGTGACGCCGAGTCCGAGGTGGTCATTGAGCACTCGCCCGAAACCGGCGCCTTGCGCGTCACCCGCCAGGGCGCCGCCGTGCAAGCGGTCCATGCGGCCTTCCCGTCGACGAGCACCGTTGCCCTCGATGTGTTGGCGCCGGTGCGGCTGCTCCTGAGCCTTGACGGCCCGCTGCTGGAACTGTTCATCAACGACGGCGAAGCCACCGCATCAAACCTTGTTGTCCTGGGCTCCGGCCCTGTGACGGCTCAGTTTGCAGCCGAGCTGCCAGGACATATCTCGGTTGTTCAGCGCGATGTCCATGAATCGGAAACGCCGGCACAGCTCTCTCTGCCAGGTAGCTCACCAGCCCGCCTCTGATCCACCCCTGTTCTGCAACTGCCAATTGACCCTGGCGGGCGCTCCCGCGCGCCCGCCAGGCCTTGAAAGGAAGCAACTCATGATGCCCAAAATCTCCCGCCGCAGTCTCTTGCAAGGCGCAGGAACCGGCGCCCTGGCGCTCTTGATGAGCGGAGGCTTGCCCACCGCTGCGCAAGCCCAGGTCTCACTCCGCGCCAAATATCATATGACCCCGCCGTCCGGATGGCTCTGCGACCCGCAACGACCCGTCACCACCAACGGCGCCTACCAGCTCTACTACCTGCACTCGGGCCAGAACAATGGTCCGGGCGGTTGGGACCACGCCACCACAAGCGACGCAGTCACCTTCACACACCACGGCACCGTGATGCCGCTGGAGCCCGACTTCCCCGTCTGGTCGGGATCCGCCGTGGTCGATGCGGCGAACACGGCCGGGTTTGGTGCTGGGGCAGTCATCGCCTTGGCCACGAAACCAACCGATGGCATTCGCAAATACCAGGAGCAATACCTCTACTGGTCAACCGACGGCGGATTCACCTTCACGGCGCTTCCCGATCCGGTCATTGTGAACACCGACGGTCGCACCGCAACAACGCCGGCCGAAATTGAAAACGCCGAGTGGTGCCGTGACCCCAAGATCCACTGGGATACCGCCCGCAGTGAATGGGTGTGCGTGATCGGGCGGGCACGCTATGCAAACTTTTACACCTCAACGAACCTGCGCGACTGGAACCTCAAGCTCAACTTCGACTACCCCAACCACGCCCTCGGCGGCGTCGAATGCCCCGACCTGTTCGAAATGACAGCCGACGACAACACCCGTCATTGGGTGCTCGGAGCCAGCATGGATGCTTACAGCATTGGCCTGCCCATGACCTACGCCTACTGGCTGGGCGTCTGGGACGGTGATGAGTTCATTGCCGACGACCTCACACCGCAATGGCTGGACTGGGGCTGGGACTGGTACGGGGCCGTAACCTGGCCATCCATCGAAGAGCCGGAAACACGCCGTCTCGCGATCGGGTGGATGAACAACTGGAAATACGCCGCACGCGACGTACCCACGGACGCAACAGACGGCTACAACGGACAGAACTCCATTGTGCGCGAACTGCGCCTGGCGCATCAGGCCGACGGCCGATACAGCCTCCTCAGCAACCCCATTGAATCATTGACGAACTACACAACAGCAACCACAACTGTGCCCGCCCAGACGGTCAACGGAAGTTTCACCCTGCCATTCAACGGCCGCGCCTACGAGCTGGAACTGGACATCAGTTGGGATGCTGCGAACAACGTTGGAGTCTCCGTGGGACGCTCCGCCACCGGCTCCCGGCACACAAACATTGGCAAGTACGGCAACGAACTCTACGTTGACAGGGCGCCGTCGGACCTCAGCGGTTACTCACTGGCACCCTATACGCGGGCCGCGGCGCCGATCGATGCGAATGCCCGCTCCATGCACCTGAGAATCTTTGTGGACACCCAAAGCGTTGAAGTGTTCGTCAATGCCGGACACACTGTTCTTTCCCAGCAGGTGCACTTCGCCGAAGGTGACACCGGAATATCGTTCTACTCCGACGGCGGAGCAGCAACCTTCACCGGCATCACCATCCGAGAAATCGACGCCTCCAACTGACGAGGTTGAAGACGCGGCCCCCGATGAGTGCCGCCCTGCAGTGGCGCTCATCAGGGGTTCCATCTCACAGCTCGGCAATGATGAGTTTCTTCATCTCGAGCATCCGCGCGAAGGCGCCCGGGTGCTGCATGAGCTCGCCCATGTTCTCCGGCACTATCTGCCAGCTCACACCAAAGCGGTCCACCACCCAGCCGCATTGTTCGGCCTCTGGCACGCTGGACAGCACCTCCCACAGCCTGTCGATCTCTGCCTGGTCTGCGCAGGAAACCTCAAGCGACAGCCCAGGTGTAAACGTGAACTCGTGATCGGTGCCGCCATCCATGGCGGAGAACCATTGCCCGGCAAGCTGGAAGTCGGCGAACATGATGCCTGCCGCCTCATCTTGATGGGGCATGACCATTCCGGTGCTTGAACCCGCCAGCAGCCCGGTGTAAAGCTCGATTGCCTGCAGGGCCTGGGCGACAGGGCCGGTGAAGAGAAATTGTGGAATCACCAGTGACCGCCGGTCTCCGGCCGGGTCGCTCAACATCAGCTGCCAGTTCACCCCGAAGCGGTCCTCGACCCAGCCATACAGTTTGCTGAACGGATACTCGCCCAATTCCATGCGCACCTGGCCGCCTTCTGCGAAGGCCTCCCAGATGCTCTGGATGCGGGTGCGTGCCTCATCCTCGGCGCCGTCGAACAGGAGCGGATCCATGTTCAAAATGAACGAGATGGCAGGGTTGGGGCGGAACTCGTTTCCCGCATTGATGAGGCGGATCTGGTATCCGCTGACTGTCACATCCACCACGAGGGCTTCCCCGCAAAATCGCGTTGGAAGTCCAGCAAGCCTTCCGTTGGATAGTTCATCGTTGTCTCGGCAGATGTCTGCGGAAGCACCGCAGAGTAGAACTCTCCGACCTCCACTGCGTTGCCTTGACACCATACGTTGGGCACAATCCGTTGCATGATTCCTCCTCGAAGTGACTCATTTCAGCATGCCACGGCCATCCTTGGCCTTCAATAGATTTGAATCCGGCAATGCGAAGGCACCGACAACTCGGCGGAAAGATTGGAGGGACGCTGCCGCCGTCGTTAGGCCTTGACGGTGCTCGCAGTCTGCGGGGCAATGCGAGTCGAGATCTTGAGCAGAACAACCACGAGGATGCACAGGCCAGCCAGGGTCGCGGCCGCGGCTACCACCGCGGTGCCCAGGGTTCCCGAGGTGGCAAGTGCGCCGGCCCCGATGGCCGTGGCTGCCTGGAAAACGTAAGCGATGAGGTACAGCAACGAGAGCGTTGCCCCTCGGTGGCGTGCGGGTGAAACGCTGTTGATGAGGCCGAGCCCGCCGGTGAATGCCAGGGAATAGGCGCTGCCACCCACCAGGCACCAGCTCAGAAACAAGGCGCTTGATCCAAACGTGCTCGCACCAACCATCAGGGCCAGGCTGACCACCGTCAGCACGGCCCCGGCCCACACCTGGGTACGGGCAGGAACCCGTACCGCCAGAAGCGCGGTGAGGCAGATCGCCACAGATGAGCTTGCCAACAGCGAACCGACAACCGCCCGGTTATCGGTCTGGGCGAACTGGTCGATCATGTGCGCTCCAAGGGAAAGGAAAATCGCGCCCATGGAATATGCAAGGGCCACCGACAATGTGGCGATCAGGAAACTCATCCTGATTCCGTGCGGAACCTTGGGGGACTGGGGACGCCACCGCAGCCTGACTTCGGGCCGGTCACCCGGGGTCATGAGCAAGACCGCCGTCGCTGCGATGGCCAGCACGAGCAAGACAATGTAGCTCAACGTCAACGGCAGGGGCGCATATTGTGCCATCAATCCGCTGACGAAGAGGGCCAGGGTGAGCCCCATGGCTGTCGCAACTGTCGCCGTCGTACTGGCAAAGCGTGGGCTGATTCGGGGATTGTTCTCAATCAGTGACACGGTTGCCGCACCCATGGCCAAGCCGGAACCAATGCCCTGCAACGCCCTTCCGGCGAACAAAAAGCCGACGTTGGGTGCGAAGGCGAACAGCAGCGTGGAGAGTGCAATGAGCGTGACTCCGCCAATCATGACCAAACGACGTCCGTAGAGGTCAGAGAGGTTGCCGAAGAGTGGCAACACCACGATGAGGGCCAGGGGGTAGGTGGCGAAGACGCTGGTCATCACCACCGGAGCGAGATCCCATTTTTCGGCGTAGCTGGGGTACAGCGTGCTCGGGGCGCCGGAGGACCAAAGCACCAGTGCGAGCACGGATGCGGCGGCCAGGAATGCGCCCCGCTTTCCTAGTTGTCCTCGCCTGCGGGTCGGCAGCTGAAGTGCGGTTGCTGCTTGGCGGCTCATTGCGCCCGGCCAGTTTGGATGATCAAGCAGGTGCTTGATGCGGTGGCCAGTACGCGGCCCTCGCTGTCGCGGATGTCGGCCTCGGCGAAGGATGCGCTCTTGCCGCGGCGGGTGACCCAGCCGTGGGCGGTGACGGTTCCCGTCTCCGCGGTGATGGGCCGAAGGAAGGACACCTTGATCTCCAGGCTTGTATAGCCCACTCCCGCCGGAAGCGTGCTGTGCACGGCACAACCGCAGGCTGAATCAAGGACGGTGGCAAAGAACCCTCCGTGAATGGACCCGATGGGGTTGTAGTGCGATTCATCCGGTTGCGCGGTCATCACCACGTCCCCCTCGGCGACCGAAACGAAGTCGAGCCCGATGTGGCTGCTAATGGGTGGCGGCGATACGGTTCCGTCAATCAGCGCTCGCAGCTGCTCGAGACCGGTCCGTTCGAACAGCTTCTTCTTGTCCGGTTCCGGGCTTTGGTAGTGAATGGTGCGCGAGCGGTTCGTCGGCATCTCTGGCTGTAGAGTCACGGGCTATCCTTCGGTTTCTCGAAACTGGAATGATTGCGAGGGCGACAAATGCCATTCACATGGCAGGACGGGCTGGATCAACCATAGCGGGGCTAAATTGGTTATGGCAACCCAGCCTCAATAAATCCGAGGCGGGGATGGTGGGTCGACGAGGTAAATGGGCTGACGCGGCACACGCGCAAATATTGAGGCTGGATTGGTTGTGCAGATTCAAGCTACGGTTGGAACATGCCTCGTAAGTCAGCAACTCTCATGAATGCACTCGACAGCCAGTGCGGTATCGCCAGATCACTTGGTGTCCTCAGTGATTCCTGGAGCTTTCTCCTACTCCGCGAGGCCCTCTTCGGGAAACGCACCTTCGCGCAGTTCCGGGACTCCTTGGGCATCGCCAGTGACGTGCTCAGTACGCGGCTCAACACACTCGTGGAACACGGCGTCTTGGAAAAGGTGCCGTATCAAGAACAGGGACACCGGACGCGCGATGCCTACGAGCTGACCGCGGCCGGCAATGAACTAAAGCTGGTACTCGTGGCCATGCAGCAGTGGGGGGACGCAAATGTTCCTCGCGGGCCAGGAGTGAGCATGCGTCCCGTGACACGTGACGGCCAAGAGCGTGTGCGAGCGGTCCTGGTCGGTGCCCGCGGTCAGAATGTGGGGCACGGGGATGTGGATTTTGTGCGCGTCGGCGACACTGATGAAGCACCGGCGGGCCCGTCCGAATCCTGACGAGCCAGATGCGAACCGTCTCTCAGGGACGGGCTCCGTGACCCTACTTGTTCACATAGCCCATGTGCGTGGCGTCATAGCGATCGCCGTGCACGCCCAGGCGGCTGGCCATGGTGTTAAGATCGGCGAGTTCGTCGGCGGACAAAGTGACTGCCGTGGAGCCGGCGTTTTCCTCGATGCGCGAGGTCCTGCGTGTTCCCGGGATCGGGACAATCCACGGCTGCTGCGCCAGCAGCCAGGCCAAAGCGATCTGCCCAGCAGTGACGCCCTTGGCCTGCGCAAGGTCCGCCACGTGCTCGACGAGGTTCTGATTCGCGGAGAGATTGTCCTCGTTGAACCGCGGAATCCTGCCGCGCACATCCCCGGCGGCAAACGCCGAAGCACTTGTCACGGTGCCGGTGAGGAAACCTTTCCCCAGCGGGCTGAAGGGGACAAATCCGATGCCCAATTCCGCCAGTGTTGGCAGGACCTCCACCTCCGGATCGCGTGTCCACAAGGAATATTCGCTCTGCACGGCGGCGACCGGCTGCACAACATGGGCCTGACGGATGGTGCTGGCGGAGGCTTCAGACAGGCCGAAGTGTCGGACCTTGCCCTCCTGAATCAGCTCGCCAACAGTGCCGGCAACCTCTTCAATGGGCACCTTGGGATCAACCCGGTGCTGGTAGAAGAGGTCGATCACATCGGTGCGCAACCGCTTGAGTGATTCATCGGCAACACGACGGATCTGCTCCGGACGGCTGTTAAGCCCCACGCTCTGGCCGCCTTGAATGTCCCACCCGAATTTGGTGGCGAGGGTGATGCTCTCCCGGATTGGTTCCAGGGCCTCACCCACCAGTTCCTCATTGACGTACGGCCCATAGACTTCGGCTGTATCGAAGAACGTCACGCCGTGTTCGACGGCGGAGCGCAGCACCGCGATCATCTCACCCCGGGTGCCGGGGTTGGGGCCGTAGCTTTGGGACATTCCCATGCAGCCCATTCCGATCGCCGAAACTTCCAATCCTTGTCCCAGAATTCTTGTGTGCATGTCAGGCCTCCGAAGTGGTGGTTTTTGCTGCGGTCTTAGGTGAGGCAGCCGGCGTCGTATTTGCCGCCGTTGCGGCCCAACTGGCCAACAACCTCAGGCGTTCCTCGCTGGCTGAGTCGGGTTCTGCGGTGTAGATCAGGAACGATAGTCCAGGTTCCGCTGTGAGTTCCAGGCCCTCATAGCTCAAGGTCACCTCACCCACTATGTGGTGGCGAAAAGATTTGGTGCCGCTGCCGTGGCGGCGGACATCGTGGGCACCCCAGCGGGTGCGGAACGCGTGACTGAGCGTGGACAGCTCGCCGATCAATTCGTGCAGTTGCGTGTCTCGCGGGTCGCGGCCTGATTCGGTGCGCAGAATGGCTACTGTCACATCCGCGGCAGCGGGCCAATTGGGGTAGAAGTCATGGGACCGATCGTCCAGGAAGGCGAATCGGGCAAGGTTTCCCCTGCCCGGTCCGTTGAATACCTGATCGTAGAAGGCGCGCCCCAGGGCATTGCTGGCCAGAATATCCATCCGGCCATTGCGGACAAACGCCGGTCCACTCGTGATCGCGTCCAGGGTGCGGGTGAGACTTTCCCGCGGGGCCCAATTCTTCGGTTTACGTTTCCGCACGGGTTCGGCGGCGCCGTTGGCCGCCCGCGCCAGCACGAACAGGTGCTCGCGTTCGGCGTCATCGAGCTGGAGAGTGCGTGCGACGGCGTCGAGCACTCCATCGGAAACGCCCGCCAAATTGCCCCGCTCGATCTTCGCGAAGTACTCCACACTGACATCGGCCAGCATGGCGACCTCGCTGCGCCGCAGCCCTGCCACCCGGCGATGACCGGAAGTTCTGAGCCCGGCCTGCTCGGGTGTGAGCTTTGCCCGGCGCGACATGAGGAAGTCACGTGCTTCAATCCTGTTATCCACGTGTTCGACACTATGACACCTTCGGCAATGGAGGGAGTCTCTGCCAGTACACCTCTTATTGGTCTGATCCTTGAACTGGCTAGTTGGACTGCACTGGCGAGGCCTTGCTACGCGCGGTGGGCAGCACACGCCCCGTTCGCCGAGCAGCTGACCGAACGCGATGAATGCCGCCATGGCGGACCGCAGGGATCGGACTCCGCCGATTCATTATCCATCTGCGATGACAGTGGGTTTTTTGAAATCTGGTCTGATTGTTGTTGCAGGATTGCGAATATGCGCTGATTACCCGGCCTTGTGCGCGACACTGGTTCATAGCGGAACCGGTGCCTCCCCGATCGCAGTTAATGTGGCCCCAAAATAACTTGACCATCACCTCGAAGGGCCCCACGATGACCGATCCCAGCGACCTCATTGATTTTGATTCCCTGCTCACCGTGGAAGAGCGTGGGCTGCGCGATTCCGTCCGGTCGTTCGTGGACAGTGAGATCAAGCCAAACATTGCCGGTTGGTATGAAAAGGCCGTCTTTCCGTTGGAAATCATCCCGGAAATGGCCAGGCTCGGCCTGCTCGGGATGCATCTGGAAGGCTATGGTTGCGCCGGCCGTTCCTCCGTGGAATATGGTCTGGCCGCCGCAGAGCTGGAAGCGGGGGACTCCGGCCTGCGGACGTTCGTCTCGGTGCAAGGATCCCTGGCCATGAGCGCCATTTACAAGCACGGTTCTTCGGAGCAGAAGCAGCAGTGGCTTCCGGCCATGGCCAAGGGGGAGGCGATCGGGTGTTTTGGACTGACCGAACCGAGCGCGGGCTCGGACCCGGGAAACATGACGACTTTCGCGCGCCGGGACAAGGGTGACTGGGTGCTCAACGGCACCAAACGCTGGATTGGGCTCGCCTCCGTGGCTCACGTTGCCATCATCTGGGCGCAGACCGATGAGGGTGTGCGCGGTTTTGTGGTGCCGACCGCGACTCCGGGATTTACGGCCACACCCATAGAGCCGAAGCTGTCCATGCGCGCCTCCATCCAGTGCGATGTGGAACTCGTTGACGTTCGCTTGCCGTCAACGGCAGTGCTGCCCAACGTTTCCGGACTCAAGGGTCCCTTTTCCTGCTTGAACGAGGCGCGCTACGGGATCATCTGGGGAGCCATGGGGGCAGCGCGGGATGCTTTCGTGGTTGCCCTTGACTACTCCGGCACTCGATTGCAGTTCGACAAACCACTGGCCGGGTATCAACTCACCCAGCAGAAACTCGTCAACATGGCCTTGGAAATCAGCAAAGGCTTCCTGCTGGCCCTCCACCTGGGTCGCATGAAGGACGCCGGCACGCTGCAGCCGGACCAGATTTCTGTTGGCAAATTGAACAATTGCCGCGAGGCCATCGAGATTTGCCGGGAGGCCCGCACCATCCTTGGCGGCAACGGCATCACCCTGGACTACTCGCCCATGCGCCATGCGAACAACCTGGAATCGGTGCGGACCTACGAGGGGACGGATGAGGTCCACACGCTGATTCTGGGGCGCAAGCTCACCGGAATCGCCGCGTTCCGGTAGGTGTCAGCGTGGCCGCCACATCAATAAGTGGATTATGCGTTAGCGGCGTACCGCATGATTTCGGTTCGGGCTGCTGTTCAAGATCATCGGCAGGAGCGCCTCCGGAGACGATGCAATAGCCGCGGCGCCCACGGATTCTTCCGGCTGTCCGTATCCCCACGTTACGAATATCGAGGCGATGCCGTGGGCGGCTGCACCCGTGACATCATATTCACGGTCCCCAATCATCACGGGGTTGGATACGTCGATGCCCTGGGCAGCAAGACGGTGCAATAGTTCTGCAATGACCTCCGTCTTGTCTGCTCGCCCAAGCTCATCCGAGGCTCCGCAAATGTTGACAAAATAGCCGCCGAGATCAAAGTGTTCTGCCAGCCGTACGGCCTGATCCTCCACCTTTGACGTGGCTACAGCCATGGGGATCCCGGCGCCATCCAGCTGATCCAACAAGTGAATGATTCCTTCGTAGACCGTGGACTGTTCGGCGCCGTGATCAGCATAGGCTCGGCGATAGTGTTGGAGGGCCTGCCGAGCGGTTGCTTCGTCCAAAGCCGCGACAGTCCTGAATGACTCGAGCATCGGTGGACCTACAAACTTAAGCAGCACATTGTGTGGCGGGACCGGGGCACCGACGGCAGTCAGGGCTTCGGCAGCACTTGAGGTAACTCCGGGGGCCGAATCCAGCAGCGTTCCATCCATGTCGAACAGGACGCACGTTATGTCGATGAGAAACGAATGGATTTGATCTGGAAGTATCATTATCTTGAAAACTTTCTGTCTTGAGAGTGGCTTAAATCGGCTTGCGCCAAGGGAGCAATTGAGGTGAATGGCGAACATGGAGCGAGCCAGTCTTGACCAGATAGACCAGAAGATTTTTGCGGAGCTCTCGAAGAATGCGCGCATTAGCCACGCTGAGCTGGCCACGAAGGTGCTCCTTTCACGCAATGCAGTTCGGCAACGGATCGATCGGATGGAGCGGCACGGCCACATCCAGGGGTACACGGTTGTTGCCGGGGCCTCGGGCCAAAGCCCCGTCTCGGCGTTCTTCATGGTGTACCGGAAAGACAGAGTCCGTGGCGCGGATGTCATCAGCGCACTGCGGTCCATACCCGAAGTGATTCTGTGCGATGTTGTCAGCGGTGATTTCGATCTTTTGCTGCGGGTTGAAGCCCGGACTTTGGAGAGAATTCAAGAGATTTGGGAGCAGGTGGCGGCACTTCCCGGGGTAACAAATACGGTGACGGCCCTGACGCTGTCCAGCGTTATTCGCCGAGACGCAGGAGGCGTCGGCGAGCCCCAGTGAGTCAACGACCCGCGGCGATGACAGCGGCGGGAACCGGCAGTGTTGCCGATCCAATGAGGGCGTGTGCATCAGCCCTGCTCAGGAGGTCCCGGCTGGTGACGATGTCAATGATGGATGATCCAGTCCGGAGGGCCTCATTGGCAACTGCCGCTGCAGCCGCGTAGCCGATGGCCGGAATGAGTGCGGTTGCCAAACCTACCGAGGCCGCCGTCTGACGGGCCAGCAGCTCCGTATTCGCTGCAATCCCATCCACGCAGTGCGTGCGAAGAGCGCGGACCCCGTTTTCGAGCCACGAGATGCTCTGAAGGAGCACATGGGCAATGACGGGCTCGAAGGCATTGAGTTGGAGCTGGCCGTTATCTGCCGCCATCGTGACAGTGGTGTCAGCCCCGGCCACGGCAAAAGCAATCTGATTCATGGCTTCCGGGAAAACCGGGTTTACTTTCCCGGGCATGATGGATGACCCTGCCTGCCGAGGTGGCAAGATGATCTCGCCAAATCCGTTCTGCGGACCACTGGAGAGCAGCCGCAGATCACTGCTGATTTTGGACAGCTTGATGGCAGTTCGTTTCAGCATGCCGGAGAGGTGCATGAAGACCCCAACATCCGAGGTTGCCTCGATGAGGTCAAGCGCAGGAACAACCGGGACACCAGAAGTCGCCGACAATGCTTGGAGAACCAGGTGCTGATATCCCGGGTCTGCGGTGATCCCGGTGCCGACGGCGGTTGCCCCCAGGCTGCATTCGCGCATGAGCGTTGCGGACTCCATGAGCCTGGTGCGGTCTTCCTCCAGCGTTGCGGCAAAGGCGCCAAATTCCTGTCCGAGCGTCATCGGTACGGCGTCTTGCAGCTGGGTCCTGCCCATTTTTACGACGGTGGCGAATTCCGTCCCCTTGGATCTGGCAGATTCGGCAAGCTTGCCAAGTTCGCTGTGCAGCCCGGTCACGGCGTGAATCAAGGCAATTTTGATCGCGGAAGGATAGATGTCGTTGGTTGATTGGCACCGGTTGACATGGTCAATGGGGTGCAGGTGCTGGTACTCGCCGCGACCATGGCCCAGTTTTTCCAGGGCAAGGTTCGCAATCACTTCATTGGCGTTCATGTTGGTGCTGGTTCCGGCACCGCCTTGGATGACGTCAACACAGAACTGCTCGTGGTGTTGGCCGTCCTGGATTTCTTGGCAGGATTCTTGGATTGCCCATGATTGCTGGGGTGTGAGTATCCCAAGTTCAGCGTTTGCCTGTGCGGCGGCGTTCTTGACCATGGCCAGGGCTCGAACCAGGTGCGGGTGGCTTGATACTGGAATGCCACTGAGGGTGAAATTTTCCAACGCGCGGGCCGTGTGTGCGCCCCAGTAGGCGGTACTTGGAACGGCAATGCTGCCGAGTGAATCAGTCTCGATGCGGGTGGACATGGTTTCCATTCGTAAGCAAAATTGCTGCAGGGACACGTTCGATGCTGCTGGGTCGTGGAAGTTGGAAAAGGGGCCGGGCCTTCTGCCAGCCCCTTTCCCAACTCCTTAGTCCTTGATACAGATGACCTTCGGCTGGGTCATCTCTTCATAGGCAAAATGGACGCCCTCCCGGCCCATGCTGCCGTATTTGGATCCTCCAAATGGCATGCCGTCGAAGCGGTAGTCCGAGGAATCGTTGATCATCACGCCGCCGGCCTCGAGGCGGCGGGCGGCCTGCATGGCCTGGCTCAGGGAATTGGTGAAAATGCCTGCATGAAGGCTGAATTCGATGGCATTTGCAATGTCGATGGCCTCGTCGAACGTCTGGAAAGCCTGCAGCATGACAAGGGGACCGAAGGCTTCCTCCATCCACAGCCTGCTTGTGGCAGGGACATCCTCCAGAACCGTTGGATACAGCACATTGCCATCAACTTCGTTTCCGGCCAGCAAGACGGCGCCGGCGTCGATTGCTTCATCCAATTTCGTGCGAAGTTCATGCAAGGCAGTCTGGCTGATCATGGGCCCAACATCGGTTCGCTCATCTGAAGGATCTCCACTGAGCAGACGAGCCGTGGCCTCAAGGAATCGGCGGCGGAACTCAACGTACACAGCTTCGGCAACAAGGATCCGCTGCACGCCCACGCAATTTTGTCCGGCTGCCCAGAACGCTCCGGAAACACAAGATTCGACGGCCGCGTCAAGGTCAGCATCGCTCATCACGATGACCGGTGCGTTCCCGCCAAGGTCCATGGAGAGTTTCTTCAGGCCGGCCGTCCGGGCGATGCTCTCGCCGGTGGAGAATCCACCGGTGAAGGAAACCATGCGAACATCGCGTGAGCGGATGATGGATTGAGCCACCTCCCGATCGCCGTGGACGATCGTGAGAACCTCCGAGGGGAGCCCGGCGTCCACGAGGGCATCCGTGAGCAACTGGGCGGACAAGGGGGTCAGGGCAGAAGGCTTGAGAATGATCGCGTTGCCACCGGCGATTGCCGGCCCAATTTTGTGTGCCACCAAGTTGAGTGGATCGTTGAAGGGCGTGATTGCTGCAATGATGCCCAGCGGCTCTCGCGAGTACCAGCCTGTCCGGTCCTCCGAACCCTCATAGGAGTCAAACGGGATGACGTCGCCAGAATTCCGTCGAGCTTCTGCTGCGGAGAGCCGCAAGGTGTTGACCGCGCGCAGGACCTCCTTCCTGGCTTGCCGAATGGTCTTGCCGGACTCGGCAACAATGGTGCGGGCAAACTCTTCGCTGCGGTGTTCGATGTCTGTTGCGGCTCCGTCCAGAATCTTTCCACGCGAGTTCCGAGATAACGATCGCGCCTTCCTGGCGCCGGATCGGGCGGTTTCCAAGACGACCTCGCCGGCACCGGCCTCGGTCAGCGCAACTGTTCCGACAACTCCGCCATCGTAGGGGCTCGTCACCATTCGGAACTGGGGGAGCGTGGTTTGTGGCGGGCAAAGGGTTGATTCAGACATTGGCGGCCACACCCGTCTTGGCGGCGTGGATGGCAATGATGTCAGAAAGCAATGCGTAAGCTGTTTCGATTCGGCCAGCACCCGGGCCTGACACGGTGACGGGGCCAAGAAGGTCGGTGTCGAATGACACGGCGTTCGTGGCTGCCGAGATTCCCGCCAGTCCATGATCCAAGGGGAGGGCAACGGGAGCAACTCCGGCCGAGACCGTCCCATCGGGGTTTTTGCGCGCGGAACCAACCAGCTTCCAGCGCCGCCCTTCCACGGCTGCCTTCTGAATGTCAGCAGGGGTCACTGACGAGATTCCTTGTCGCTGAACGTCCTTGAGCTCGATGCCGGCATTGAGAAGTTCATTTGCAAGGATCAAAACCTTGAGCTGCACATCGAAGCCTTCGATATCTGCGGCTGGATCGGCCTCGGCATACCCAAGGCCCTGAGCTTCTTTGATGGCCGCCTCGAAGGTTAGGCCGGCTTCCATCCGCCCCAGAACGTAATTGCTGGTGCCGTTGAGGATTCCTTCGAAGCCGTTGAGTTTCAATCCTTCCAGCATGGTCTTGGCCAAGCGGATTACCGGTGTGCCGCTCATGACGGCTCCTTCGAATTCGAAGTGGACACCGTTCTGCCTCGCCAAAGCGGATAGTTCAGCGCCACGAAGGGCAACCGGGCCCTTGTTCGTTGTGCAGACACTCTTGCCCGATTCGAGGGCCCACTGCACGTGGGACACGGCTGGCTCTCCGTCGAGGGGGTTGGTGAAGGTGGCCTCGCAGATAATTTCGGCCGTGCTGGTGCGAATGACGGATTCATTGTTTGTATCTGCGGATCCACCGTGGTCGGCGAAGGTTTCGGTGCCGTTGCCTAGATTCAGCGCCATGCCAAGCTCGATGCCTTGGGGCTGAAGCAGGGATCCAAGCCGAAGGTCGGTGATGGCAACGATCCTCAAGCCAAAGCCCAACTCGGTTTGCAACTGCTCACCGCGTGTGGCAATGAGTTCGGCCAGGGTCCTGTTGACGCCGCCAAAGCCGATCAACGCAATGTCATAGGTGGTCATGATGCTCCTTCAAGTAATCAATTAGCTCGGTTATCCAAGCTTGATGGCATTCCGCGTCAGTTTGAGTATGTGATTGTGACCGAAGAGCAGGGCAATCTGACCATCCACATGCCGATCCGACATGCATCGCAACAAATCATTACTGTGCAGCATGCGCATGATTAAATGTTCTTAATGACCAAAGGGGTAGTTTTGTGTTACCTTCATCACTATCCCGTCGCGTAGCCGAACCATCTTGTGGTCGCTCGACCCGGGGCACTACACAACTTCTTTAGTTTTGGACCTGATCACACTTGGGAGACACCATGGAACCATCAGCACGCGTCATACTAGAACCCCCGCAGGCATCGTCGCCGCCGGCCGAAAACGGGCTTCGCCGGTCCATGGGTGCTCGACATTTGGTCATGATCGCCATGGGTGGGGTGATCGGATCCGGGCTGTTCCTCAGTTCCGGGTACACCATTTCCCAGGCCGGGCCACTCGGTGCCGTCATTGCATATCTCATAGGATCCTTCGTGGTCTACCTGGTGATGACCTGCTTGGGTGAGCTTGCCATCGCTTACCCTGTCTCGGGTGCTTTCCACATCTATGCGGCCAGGTCGATTGGGCCCGCAACCGGATTTGCAACCGCGTGGCTCTACTGGCTGTGCTGGGCCGTGGCTATCGGATCCGAGTTCACAGCCTCCGGCCTGCTCATGCGCCGGTGGTTTCCAGACATTGACGTCTGGGTCTGGTGCATAATTTTTGCCGCTCTCCTGTTCGGTCTCAACGCAATTTCCTCAAAGTTCTTTGGCGAGTCAGAATTCTGGTTCGCGATCATCAAAGTCGCTGCGATCATTGCCCTCATCGTCTTAGGTGGCGCGGCATTGTTTGGCTTCCACCCGCTCAGCAGCGGCGGTGATCATCCATTCTTGTTTGAGAACTTCAATACCAGCGGCGGTCTGTTCCCGAACGGCTTCACCGGCGTGCTCGTCACAGCACTAGCGGTGTTCTACGCGTTCTCGGGATCGGAGCTAATTGGTGTTGCCGCGGGTGAAACTTCGGACCCGGCCACCAACATCCCGAAAGCCATGCGAAGCACAGTCATACGCCTGCTGATCTTCTTTGTTGGAGCCATTGCAGTTATCGCCGCAACCGTTCCCTTTGAGCAGACGGGACTGGACGAGAGCCCATTCGTCACGGTCTTTTCATCCATCGGCATTCCTTATGCTGCCGACATCATGAACTTCGTCATCATCACGGCCCTCTTATCGGCGGGCAACAGCGGACTCTTCTCATGCGCCCGGATGCTTTACTCACTCGCCGATGAGGGGCATGCACCGCGCAAACTCAAGAAGTTGACCCGACGAGGAATCCCGCTTGTTGCGCTCTCCGTCAGCATGCTCGGAGGCCTAGCCTCGCTGATCAGCAGCGTGGTGGCTCCCGAAACGGTGTACCTGGTTCTGGTCTCAGTGGCCGGTTTCGCCGTCGTCGGTGTTTGGATGTCCATCACCGCATCACACTTCTTCCATCGCAGGGCCTTCGTGAGGAACGGTGGCAATGTTGCCGAGCTTCCTTACCGGGCTCCGTTCTTTCCTCTGGTTCCGATCTTGGCGTTCTCCCTATGCCTGATTTCCCTCATTGGCATTGCCTTTGACCCGAATCAAATAGCCGCACTCTACTTTGGAATTCCCTTCGTGGGAGCATGCTACGCCTTCTTCTACTTCAAGTACGGCCGCAAGTCACGAGCAAGCGAAAAGGCATAGCACGCCCCTCCACATCACTTACCCAGCCTCGCGCCTGGGGCTTTGCTGGCCCAGGCGCGAGGCTGCTTGACGAATGACAAGATATGAATCCACAACACCTTTTGACAGACGTAAGTACCTCGATCCACAACGTCGGCACGTGGCTGGAAATTGATGCAGGTGCCTTCGAATCAAATGTCCGCGACGTCCTTTCCATGATTGAAGGTCAGGCTCTCCTCTGTGCAGTAGTCAAATCTGATGCCTATGGCCACGGAGCCGAGCTGCTCATGCCATCGCTGGTGCGGTTGGAGGTTCCGTACATAGGCGTGGGAAGTAATGAGGAAGCAGCCATCGCCCGCCGCTGCGGCCACAAGGGCCGGATTATGCGAGTCCGGGCCGCCGCCCCGCAAGAGGTCAAAGCGGGGATGGAGCATGACATCGAAGAGCTCGTTGCGGACCCGCAGAGCGCCTGGGCAATGCAGGACATCGCTGCCACATCGGGAAGAACAATCAAGATCCATCTGGACATCAACGCATCCGGGATCAGTAGGCATAGCCTGGATGTTTCGACGGCGTCGGGCCAGGCCTGCGCGGTGGAAATTCTCAGCCAAGCGGGGCTTGAGCTGGCTGGAATTATGACTCACTTCCCCCGCGACGACGTACAGCATATAGAACAGGCCATCCTGCGTTTTCAAGACCAAGCCATGACCCTGCTCCGGCTCACGGGGACGCGCCGGCAGGATGTCCTGCTTCATTGCGCAAATTCCTATGCCGCGCAGCATGTGCCCGCCTCTTGGCTGGACATGGTCCGTGCAGGCGCGGTTATTTATGGGGATTCGGATCCTTTGGTGGGGATGTTTCGGCGGTGCCTGACCTTCAAGGCGCGGGTGGCCTCGGTCAATAGTTATGCGGCCGGCAGCAACGTGGGATACGGCCAGTCCCATACTTTGAAACGGGACTCTCTGCTGGCGTCAGTGACCGTGGGTTACGGCGATGGATACCGGCGAGCACTGGCAGTTGGTGGCGACGTGCTCATCCGCGGCAAACGTGCCGCCATCGTGGACCTGGTTTCCATGAACTCCATGATGGTGGACGTTACAGATCTGGCCGGGGTGTCTCCGGGTGACGAAGTGGTGCTTTTCGGTCGGCAGGGAAACGAGGAGATCACGCCCTCCGAACTGGAAAAAGCCAACTTTGCAATCCTGGCGGACCTCTACACCGTGTGGGCTGGTGGCCACCGCTTCCTGCTCACTGAGAAGGGCATGTCAGAATAGGCTGGGCTAAATGGGACGGAAGGAGCGTGAAGAGTGGAAATTTCCTCAGAATCATCGTCCATGTCACAGGGCCTTCGGATTGTGAGGCTCGTTGCGGACCGGGAAAAGTGGGGACGGCGGCTCCTCGGTGTTTCGCAGCTCGCCTCAGAGCTGGGCATGGAACAAAGCAGGGTGTCTCGGCTGACGCGCGAATTGTGCGACTTGGGACTGTTGGAACGTGTTGACAAGGGCCCGTTTCGGACCGGTTCCCGCTTCTTCACCTTGGCGTCCTCACTCAACTCCGGCTGGATCCGCGAAGCCCGAGCCGAACTTGTTTCCCTTGTGGCCCAGTTTGGTCTCAAAGGCAGAGTTTCGGTCCGGGACGGCTGCCGCGTCATTCTCCTGCGATCATCCACCAACCAGGGACTGCCAGGAAGCTTTGTAAAGCCCGGCATGGTGACCCCCGTCTGGTGTACCGGATCGGGCCGGGCGCTCTTGTGGGACCACAGCGAGGAGGCCCTGGAAACGCTCCTCAAGGACGTCAACTTTATCGGCGTCGGCGGTCCGAGTGCCGCTCATGCACCGTCTGAAGTCAACGAGCTTATGGAACGTGACAGATCGCGCGGCTTTGTTGTGGCCGCCGAGGAGTTCGAGCATGGCGTCCACGAGCTCGCCGTTCCCATCCGGACCCCGAACGGCAATATTTTGGCCGCGATCAGCGTCCTGGGTGACAGCGCCAAGGTTCGTTCCAAGGAGAAAAAGATCGCGAAGACTCTCATCGATGCTGCCGAGCGGCTCACCGCCTACGCCAACTAGGGCAAGATGCATCGCCTAGGGCAATGCCCGGCTGGTTCTATTGCTGCGGCAGCGAATAGCCAAGCCTGGACTCCAGCCACGTTCCCCACTTCGTCAGGGCGGCGGCGCAGTGCTCTGTCCGGGGTTCTAGACGCGTTTTTGGGCCCACTATTTGCAATGCAGCCACCACGTCGCCCTTGAAATCACGGATCGGGACAGCCATGGAATAGAGGCCGGGTTCTGCTTCCTCGTCGACGATCGAGTATCCACGTGCCCGCGCGTCATTGAGCCGTGCCAAAAAATCCTCGACGTCGTTGGGTGTGTTGGGGCCGTGACGGACGAAGGCTGCGACGGGAAAAACTGTTCGAACTTCGGCGTCCGTGGCTTCCCACAGGAGTGCCTGGCCGGCGTCACTGCAGTAGGCAGGGTATGGCCGGCCCAGCCAAGAGCCGATCATATTGCTGCTGGCGGGTACCTGCTCGCCGATGGTCACCGTGCTGTCCCCGCTCAGCACTCCCAAAAAACAACCTTCGGCCGTCTCGCCAGCCAGGCCCTCCAATGCTGTTGCGCCGTCGGCCTGCAAGCGCTGCTCGGTGAGGAGTTGGGCATCGGTGAACAGGGACCAGTCCAAGGTGTAGGACCGCTGATCTGTGCGGTCGAGAAAACCCTCCAGTTGTGCGCCGCGCAGGCTTCGGGAAACCTGGCTGCGGTCCTTGTCGAGATCGGCTGCGATGTCGGCAACTGTTCCGCCGGGGAGGCCTTGGGCGTTTCGAGTACCGACGGCGAGGATGGCCTGAATGCCACGCCCCATACTTGATGTCTTTGGCATGGATCTGATTCTAGCCGTGGATTGGGGCTTCCTAGTGGATGGCAAAAACCCGGGCCGGAAAGCCGCTGCCGTGCAGTGGCTTTGGCCATGTTGCGACGAGGGCAGCACCGGTTTCCGGGATTCCACTCAAGTTCGCCAAGAGCTCGATCTGCCACCGGTTCTGCTTCAATACGTACGTTTCCAGACTGAAATCATTGCGGGAGGTGGCCCCGCCCGGATCTGTGTCGGTCTGCTCATGGCCTACCGCCGAAACGGATCGCTGCTCAAGGAGGAAGGTGAGGACCGATTGCGACCATCCTGGAGTGTGGCTGATGCCTTCGTCATCCTTGTTGGCCATGGCATCCACATCCGGCCATCGCTGACTCCAGCCGGTCCGCAATGCCACGAACGAGCCCGCAGGGATGGTGCCGTTGCGCTTCTCCCAAGCTTCGATGTCGGCCATGGTGGGAGTGGCATCGGCGTTAGTGCGAACTCGCTCGGTGATGTCCAGTATCACCAGCGGCAGGACCATGTCATCGACGGGTATCTGGTCCAGGGTCCGCCCGCCGCGGATAAAGTGCGACGGCGGATCCACATGCGTGCCCCACTGGCCCACGATCGAATAGCGGTGGGCGGTGAATCCATCTCCCTTTTCGAGATCAAACAAGGCCTCGCGGGTCTCATCCGGGAAGGCCGGGAAATGTGGTTGTCCGGGATGGAAGGCATGCGTCAAGTCTGTAAAGGTTCGGCCTGCGAGGACGGGACCGAGGTCATCCCAAAGCTTGTTCGCCGTCACTTCTCTCATGATGCGACCTTCTCGGCACGGACCGCTGAAGGCGCGCTGCCGGAGATAGTGACGGGGCTGGAGAGTTCGATGACAGGCACTTCCCAGGGGTGGATTTCTATCATGCGACGCATGAAGGATTCCACCGCGGCGTCATCGAGGGCGGCGTCGAAGTACGTTGTAAAAACGAATGTCGGCGACAATGTCCGATGCCCCACTTGACCCAGGGTGGGGTTGGCTCCGGCCGTCACGGTGAATCCTTCGAAGCCGACACCCGATTCGAAGACATGCCGGTAATTTCCAAAATCGCCCAATTCAGGTGATTCGGCCAATGCCTGCAGGAGTGTTGCTATGCCTTCGTCCTCCCGGATGGCTTCAGCCTCACCCATCGCCAGCCGGGAGAAGGACGTTGCTTCTATGGGCCAATGCACGCGCAGCTTGCGAACGGACTTCATCTGAATGCTCATAGGGATGCCTCTTCCTTAAGGTTCTCGCTGGATTGCTTGACTGCCATAGTGACACACTGTGATAATCATTACAAGCATGAAAACTTGCTTATAAAGATCACGAACAACTTTGGCGAAGAGCCAAAAAGCCTGGAGATCACATCATGCCGCTCAACAACTTGCTTTCCCGTATGCTCCTTGTCGGCGCCGATCTGACCGTGGATGGGGCCTTGGCCACGGAACTGGAAACGCATGGGTGCGACCTGGATGATTCGCTCTGGTCAGCCAAAGTTCTCTTGGAGCAGCCGGAATTGATCAAGCGGGTTCATCGCGACTACTTTGCCGCCGGAGCCCAGATAGCCATCACTGCGAGTTACCAGGCCACGCCCCAGGGGTTTGCGCAACGAGGCATCCTAGAGGAGGAAGCCCTGGAGTTGGTGGCCTTGAGTGTGCAACTGGCGCAGGAAGCCCGAGGTGAGTTTCTGGCTGAGAATCCCCAGGTGACCCCGTTGCTGGTTGCCGGCTCGGTTGGTCCCTATGGCGCATTTCTCGCCGACGGATCGGAGTACCGGGGCGACTACATCCTGGGGGAGGACGAGTTTAAGAACTTTCACAGGCCTCGGATCGCAGCCTTGGTAGGCGCTGGCGTGGACCTTTTAGCCTGCGAGACTCTGCCATCGCTTTCGGAGGCCAAGGCCTTGTTGGAACTGGTGGAAGAGTATGGCGTTGAGTCTTGGTTCTCGTTCACGCTCGGCGATGGCGGTCATATTAGCGATGGCACACCCTTGGCCGAGGTTGCCAGTCTCTGTGAGGGGTATTCCCATGTGGCGGCCATAGGTGTGAACTGCGTGCCGCTGGAGTTGGTTTCACCAGCCTTGGAAGCACTGGCCAGAGCTACCCGCCTGCCGTTGATTGCGTATCCAAATTCGGGCGAAAGCTATGACCCGACAAGCAAGACGTGGGGGCCGGCCCCTGCGGCGGACGGCGCAGAAGGCGCCCGAACCCAGAGCCTCGCAGAACTATCAGGCTCGTGGAGGGACGCTGGTGCCCGGCTTGTTGGAGGGTGTTGCCGAACGACGCCTCGGGACATAGCTGCCGTCGCCAATGCTTTTGGTCGCGAAGTGGGGATCAGGCTGTAGGCAGCAGGACCTGGATCTGGGTTCTGATCTCGATCAGCAGTTCCTCGATGGTCTTTGCGGCGTTTCCCGTGGCGGACATGGTGAGGAACATAATGGCGGAGACAACCTTCGCGCGTGTTGCGGCTTGCCCGGAATTGATGCGCTGATCCCGTTGCAGTACCGCGGCGACGGCCTCCTCGGTCTGAAACGAGAGGCCGAGCGCTTCGCGCCGGTGTGGTTCCTCCGGGTCGCCAAAGACCATTTCGCGAAGGTAGGTCCGGCCGTTGTCGACCTGGGTTCGGTTGCAGTGGACCACTTCGGTGAGGATCGCCATAACGGCTTGGAGCATGTCGGGAGTCTTCTCCGCGGCAGCCCTGCCCCGTTCGAGTGAATCGGCGTAGCTGGAGTTTTGCACCATCAGGAGCAGCTCACCCTTGGATTTGGCGTAGAGGAAAAGAGTGCCTGCTCCGATGTCGGCTTTGTCGGCAATTTGCTGTGTGGTGACATCGTCGACCCCATATTCGGAAAAGAGCTCGCCAGCGGCTGCCACGATGCGGTCCAGCTTGGCTTGCTTGTTCCGTTCGCGTCGTCCGAGGGGCGGGGAAGTTTCTGGCACGATGGTCCCTTCAGGAATAAAGTCTGATCACACTCAGTTATGAGTGTAGTCGGTACTGTTTGGGATCGGATCTGGGTCAACTCATTCTCCCATGACGGCCCGGAGCTCCCAGCTTCGCGGACCGTAGCGCCGACGCAGTGCCCTCCCTCTATAGAAGGAACATTTTCCCCATGACTTTGTCTTCTCTGTGGCAACCATTCACCCTGGGCCGTGTAGAGCTTTCACACCGGCTCGCACTGGCACCGATGACCCGTAACAGGGCTCACGCTGACGGTACCCCCGGCGATCTTGTCGCCGAATACTACGGCCAGCGCTCATCCCTGGGGCTGTTGATCACCGAAGGTGCCCAACCCTCGGCCGATGGGCAGGGGTATGTGAACACGCCCGGCATCTATACACCGGAGCACATTGCAGGGTGGCGGAACGTCGCCGATGCCGTGCATGCCGGTGGCGGATCGTTGTTCATCCAGCTGATGCACGCGGGCCGGAACTCGCACCCGGACAACACCCCGCATCATCGTCAGCCGGTAGCGCCGTCGGCCATTTCAGCCGGCGTGGACATTGCGACCCCGAGTGGACAGCAGCAGACGCCGGTACCGCGTGAACTGAGCATCGAGGATATTCGGGCCACAATCGCCGAGTTTGTTCACGCCGCTGCGTCCGCGATTGCTGCCGGTGCCGACGGCGTGGAGATCCATGGTGCGAACGGGTACCTGCTGCACCAGTTCCTTTCACCGAACGCGAACCACCGCACCGATGCCTATGGCGGATCGGTGGAGAACCGCTCCCGCTTTGTCATTGAGGTGGCCCGTGCCGTGGCGCAGGAGATCGGCGCTGACCGTGTCGGCATCCGCCTGTCACCGTCAATGCTGTTGGGCGGCATCAATGAAGGTGAAGTTGCCGATGTGCGGGCGCAGTATGGACACTTGGTCGGTGAGCTGGCCGGCCTGAACTTGGCTTATCTGCACCTGCACCACGTCGGTGACGATGAGTTGTTGCAGTCCTTCCGTGAGGTATGGCCGACGGCGGTGCTGGTGGTCCGCTATGGCCGCACCCGCGAGCAGATTGCCGCCGACATCGACGCCGGCTTTGCCGACATTGCTCCTGTGGGCCGGATGGCACTGGCCAACCCCGACGTCGTCGAGCGCCTGCGTGCCCAAGCTCCCATGAACGAGTTGGACCCTGCCACGATCTATGCTGGCGGCGCGTCCGGATACACCGATTACCCCGTCCTGGCTAACGCCTAATATCCCTTAAATTCAGAAAGTAGGAAATTCCATGCCCTCACTTAAGGGAGCAGTTGTCCTTGTCACCGGAGCAAACGGTGGCATCGGCACTCACTTTGTCCATCAAGCCCTAGCCCGTGGTGCTGCCAAGGTCTATGCCTCCGCCCGCACCCCGCGTGCGTGGGATGACGAGCGGATTGTGCCGCTGACCCTGGACGTCACCGATTCGGCGTCGATTCAGGCCGCGGTCGAGGCAGCAGGGGATGTGACGGTGTTGATCAACAACGCCGGAGCCTCCACACCCACACCCGGGATTCTGAGCCACACGGAGGAGGAAATCCGGGCCAACGTTGAAACGAACTTTTTTGGCCCGCTCTTCTTGGCCCGCGCATTCGTGCCGATCCTCTCGGGCAAGACCGGAGCCGTGATCATCGATATCCACTCGGCGCTGAGCTGGTACGCCGTCGCCGGGATTTACAGCGCCACGAAGGCGGCCCTGTGGTCGGCAACTAACTCCCTGCGCCTGGAGCTGGCGCCGGCCGGCGTTCACGTGATGGGAGTGCACGTCGCCTATGTAGACACGCCCATGGCCGCCCACTCCAACGATCCGAAGAAGGACCCGGCGGAGCTGGTTCACGCAGTGTTCGACGCCGTCGAGGCGGGGGAATACGAGGTGTTGGCTGACGACACTTCCGTCAACCTCAAGGCCGGCCTGAGCGCCCCCATCGAAAAGCTCTACCCGCAGCTAGCTGCCACGGGCGCGTAAACGCTGAAATGACAACAACGGGGCTGCGCATCGAGCGCGGCCCCGTTGTTAAACCACTTTCGCCAGCTGCGTTCACAACACCGGATACGGTGTTGCCCAGAAGCAGAGGAACTCTCTCGGGCCGCTCAAGCCCGGTGAGATTCTTGTGGACAGGGGTTGGGAATCGGCTTAATATTCATCTCATCATCTGCTGATCAGTTCTATCGGCGCATGCACGTTGATGTGTGGCCCAGGTCACTGCCATATCTGCATAGCGATCTGAGTGAGGAGAGCCTGCCATGAAAACCGGCCCCACTTTTGGTGACGCCGAGAAAATTCTCCAAGCACCAGCACCGGAGATCCACTGTTCGGAGTGCAACACCGCAGAGTACCTGACTATGGAATCAATTCAGGCGCTCTCGTCCAAGAGGGACGGCTGGATGGCAGTGGACTATAGCTGCGGCAAGTGCGAGTCGTACTATGCCCACGATGTCTCCGTGGAAGCCGTCATGGCGTTCACAGGCGTACACCTACCTGGAGTCGGGGCATCCGGGTAACTGGCTGTCGGACGGAGGCAGTTGAGAATTCCATAGCTTCCCTGAGATCGATCGACGGAAGTAGGCGTGGAGAATGTTAACTTTTGGAGTTGAGGAAGAGTTCATTTTTCTTGACCGGGAGACCCTGGTGCCCGTTCCTGTCGCGGCGGATATTCAGCGGGAGCTCGAAGAATTCAATATTGGTCCTGGGCTCGTTCATGGTGAGTTCCTGCTCTCTCAAGTGGAATACTCCTCGCCAATATTCTCGAACTTTCAGCAGGCGGCCCAGGCGCTTTGGGGGTTTCGGACAGCCTTGGCTGAATGCGCTGAGGAACGCGGGGTGTTGGTGGCCGGGGTTGGTACACCATTCATGAAGTCGGCACATGAAACGGTGACGGGGACCAATCGATACGCAGGGATTGCGGACAGCATCGGATTATTGGCGTTCGAACATTACATCAATGGCCTCCACATCCATGTTGGCATCCCCAGCCAAGACGAAGGTGTGGTGGCATTGAACTACCTGCGCCGGTGGCTGCCAGTTTTGTTGGCGATGTCGGCCAATTCGCCGTTTTGGTGTGGCCGTGACACAGCCTTTTGCAGTTGGCGTGCCATTCAGTACCGGCGGTGGACCACGGCAGGATGCCCGCCCGAATTCGTCGATGCCGCCGACTACAGAAACAGAACTCAAGCGCTCATTGGCATCGGAGCGACCATGGACAAAGGATCCATTTCGTGGTCGGCGCGGCTCTCTGCCCGTCACCCCACACTGGAAATTCGCGTTACAGATGCTCAATTGGAGCCTTCCACCACGCTGTTGCTTGCACTGCTGGGACGCGCACTGGTGATGACTTCCATGACGCAGCCAACGCCAGCTTCGGCCGGCCCGGAGCTGTTGGATGCAGCCTTGTGGCACGCGGCTCGCCATGGACTTGCCCGCGACTTGGTTGACCCTTGTGTGAACAGGCTGGCACCAGCGCCGGAGGTGGTGCAGTCTTTGCTGGATGAAACCCATCGGGCCTTGGAGGCCGCTGGCGACCTAGCCACTGTCACGGCATTAACAGAGCAACTACTCCTCGTGGGAACCGGCGCGGATCGCCAGCGACGTGCCTTCACTCACGGTGGTCAGCAAGGGCTTGCTGCGTATCTGTTCCGCGCCATCAAGAATAGTTCCTCGGCACACGAACCCGTTGCCGGCCATCTTGGCCCGAACGATCCCAGACCTCTGAAGAGTGGCCCGTTGCGCTGATTGCAGCCAGCGAAGAAGGTTCCAGGTCTAAATGACAAGAGGGGCTGGCGGGAAGAACGGGTCAGGGTTGATGGGCTTGTGCGGCTGGGGGACCGGGGGGATGGGTTGGTCCGGTTGGTCAGGGTCAGCCGGTACTGGGGGATCGCCCGGTTCGGGACTTGACGGGAATGGTTCGGGAACCACCGGCTGTGGTTCCGCAGGTTCGTGCTCGTTCATTTCTCTTGCCTCTCGTCGGTTTTCGTACGCTGTGGCTAGATCGGGAAAGAACTCGGTGCATAGTTTGTGACCGCCTGCACTGGGCATAATTCCATGCTAGCGAGCGAGTTGTTGCACGTCCAACAGCTCATTGTTGGGACAGCTGGTGGCAGCAATGAGAGCACTATTCATCGGTGTTCAGAGCACCATGGAAATTCCCGTGAGTCCTCGCTAGAGTCGAATTGGTAGGTGAACCAGCCGCCGCCGTGCTTGTCGCGGCGAATCCGTGGTTCTGGCATTGCCCATCACTGAACGGAATGAAAGTTTCACCAAGTTTCCCAACGCGAACGCGGAGGACAAACCATGTTTGAACATTTCAACACTGCCGAAGAAATTTTCCGATTCAAGCTCGGGCTGGCGCTGACCATGGAGCACGATTCCCAGGAACTGCTTCACGACATGAGAAAAGCCGCCATGCGAAGCGAAGTAAAGGAGCTGTTTCAGGAGCACACGCATGAAACAAGGCAGCAAATCGAGAATTTGCATCAGTGCTTTGCACTATTGAGTACTGAAGCCGGTAGGTCACCGTCTCCCACCACCAAGGGTTTGGCGAAGGAACTCAAGTCCCTCCTGGGCAAGGTTGACAGCTCCCTTGCAGACGGCGTCGTACTTTCCGGGGCCATCGAGACCGAACACTATGAAGTGGCCGTCTACGAAACCCTCATCCTTCAGGCGAAGGCGCGAGGTGTGGCAGGAGTAGCTGAACTGTTGAACCAGAACCTGCTCCAGGAAAAGTCGATGATCGGCAAGCTCCTCGCGGCCACCGAAGCCATTGCCCGAGAAGACGCCGCGGCTCAAGCGGATACCGCTGCTTCGCCTGCGCCTGAAATAGAGGTGCCACCATACTTGCCGCCGGGGAGCATCTAGCCAACCTCGTTATCGGCCATGCAAGGAAAGGATGTGAACTTTGCCTGAGAAAAAGAATCCAAGTTTGAAGGACCCCCAGCTGTATGAATCGCTCCGGGACGACGGCGCATCGGCCCAAAAAGCGGCCAGGATCTCCAACGCGGCCGCGAAGGAGGGCCGCTCGGCAGTGGGACGCAGAGGAGGCCAGTCACAGGCGTATGAAGAATGGACCGTGGCAGAACTGAAGGATAAGGCCAAGGAGATTGGACTGAGGGGATATTCGAGGAAGCGCAAGGACGAGCTGATCAAGTCCTTGCGGAATTCATAGCTGATCCGCTCATTGTGCAACCAGAATAAGCCCGCCCCATCAGGAGGATGAGATGAGCAGCACCAATGAACCAGTGGAAATATCAACACGCATGCCGGAGGGTGAATGGAACCCGGAGAACCTCGCCGAACTTCTCCTCTCATATCAACAGAAGCTGCGGGACATGGGCGCGCCCGATGACGAGATCGAGACTCTGGTGGAAACGCCTGAAGACGGCTCGGCCAAGGTTCACGTCAGCTGGCGTCGCACGGGTGGCCAAACATTTGCGGACCTGGGCAGGAGCACCACGGCGGAAGCTGAAAATTCGCGCGGACACGGCGAGGCCATTCCCCAAGGTGAAGCAACCGCGGATTCCAAAGGACTCGGTGCCGTGTTCGGTGACGCAGACCGGTCGGCCATAGACGAACCGCCCAGCAGCCGTCCGGTCTAGCAACAGCGCGACGGAACAATACCTGCCGCCAGTCTCGACAAGGGATGGTGGGTTGATGTGAATTGGCGTTGAGAAACGTTCAGGATGGAAGGGAGGCGTTCGATGTCTCATGAACTGAGCGGCAAGAAGATAGCTTTTCTTGTGGCTCCTTTCGGTGTGGAACATGCACAGCTGGCGAACCCGTGGCGGGCCGTCAAGCTAGCCGGTGGAAATCCGATCCTCGTTTCCACCGGCCACGGCCCAATTCAGGCCGTCCATCGCGGAGTCCGGACCAGCGAGACTATTCACGTCGACAGCATCATCGAGGAGCTAAATATCGGTGAGTGCGCTGCATTGGTGCTCCCAGGCGGGTTGGACAATTCAGTTACTTTACGGGAGCAGCCGGACGCGATTGGTGCGGTTGCCGAGTTTGTTCGGGCTGGCAAATCTGTGGCAGCCATTTCGCATGGTCCTGGGATCTTGGTCAACGCCGGCGTACTAGCCGGAAAAGTGCTGACGAGCTGGCCCGGGATGGAGGCCGAGATCGTGAAAGCAGGGGGAATCTGGATGGACGAAGAGGTCCGGTTCTGCCCTGACCACGGATGGATGCTGGTCACCGGCAGATCGAGCCTGGGACTATCCTCATTCACGAAGGCCATGGTCACAGCGTTTATATAGTCCTGCCCACCATCGAGTAATCCCGTGCCTTCTTGAGCAATCCCTGAGCCAGTCCTGAGCTAGTCCTGTTTCATTCCTGACGGTTTCTTGCCCGTTGGTTAAGTTGCCGCTGCCAAAGTAGAAAACGGCAGCGAAACAAGACCACGGGGAGGAATCCGATGCGACACCAGAACACGATTGACGCAGGGAAACTCCCCATCGAGTCGCAGGAATCCATAGCGAAAATCTCCCAGGGTGCCCATAGGGGCCGTGGAGGAGTAGTGACTGTTCTGGTCCCCGCGCACAATGAAGCCGAAGCCATCATCGAGACGCTCGAATCGCTTGGACAGCAAACACGCCGTCCGGACCGAGTGATTGTCATTGCAGATAACTGCACGGACGCTACAGAGCAGCTTGCCGTGGATTTCGGAGCCGAAGTGATCAGCACGGTGGGAAATACAGACAAAAAGGCCGGGGCGTTGAACTTCGCCCTGAGCGGCCTCCTAGCGGATGCCGACCCGGATGACCTGATCCTGGTGCAAGACGCCGATTCCCAGCTGTCACCGGACTTTATTGAGAACGCCGTGCGTCATTTGAGCGCCAACGACAACCTTGGCGCCGTCGGCGGCGTTTTTCGCGGCGGTCCCGGTGGCGGCTTCGTTGGCCACCTGCAACGCAATGAATACGCCCGATACGCCAGGGATGTGAAGCGGCTCCACGGGAAATGCTTGGTTGTCACCGGTACGGCAGCACTGTTCCGGGTACGCACGCTCAAGGGCGTGTCAATGGCCAGGACCTCGGGGGTTCTGCCAGCAGGCAACGGCCAGGGTGGCATCTATGACACCTCGGTCCTGACCGAAGACAACGAACTCTCCTTCGCGCTGCTCACCCTGGGTTACAGCATTGCCTCCCCGGCCGATTGCACCTTGGTCACGGAAGTGATGCCCACCTGGCGAGAACTGTGGGCTCAGCGTCTCCGGTGGAAGAGGGGCGCCGTGGAGAACTGCGTGCAATACGGCTGGACCAAGGTCACCCGGCCATACTGGGGGCGCCAAGTCCTTTCGATGATTGGCGTCCTCGTCACCATCGCGTATTTCTCCTCGATCGGCGTCGCACTTGGTACCGGACAGGGGCTTCACATCCACGCCTTCTGGATGGCCGTGACCGGAGTGTTCGTGATTGAGCGCGTCGTGACCGTGCGACTGCGCGGATGGAAATACATGCTGCTGGCCGCGACCATGTACGAGACAGTCATAGACCTGTTCTTGCAATTGGTTCACGCCAAGGCTTACACGGATGCAATTTTTAACAAGAAGAAAGTTTGGTAATAACCATGTACAACAACCCAACAGCTCCCATGGCCGCAGGTGTGGGATCGGCGGCCCTGGCCATGACCGGAGCCGGCCAGGTGTTCTGGCTGGCGCTCGCAGCCTTCGCGATGCTGGCACTGGGCTTGGCAATCAAGCGCATTGTTCCCGTCCGTGCGCAGAAACCGTAGCCGCAAAGCTCTCCATTCGCTGCGGCCGGGAACCGTGAGTTTCCGTCACGATTCCCGTCCGCAGCCGCCTGTTAACCTACAGGTGACGTAGACGCTGAGGACTTCGAGACAGTTGTGTAACCGGTCTTGGAACCCGTCACACGCACCATGATGGTGCCGCCCTTGTCCGACTTATCCAACTTGTAAGTTTTGGCCGTGGCTCCAGCGATGGCTGTTCCCGAGCGGTACCACTGATACTGCAGGGTTGTCCCAGCCGTCCAAGCGCCGGTGTTCGCCGTCAAGGTTGAGCCCGTCCGCAACGTGCCGCCAATGGTTGGGGCAGGTGCCGTGAGCGTCAGGGGTGGGACGTCTCGCGGGGTAAAAGTGAAGTCACGGACGACGACGGTTTCCGGCACCACATGTGCGGGGTCACCGCCACCGCCCCCAGTGACCCAGAGATTGAAGTGGATTGCCTCCTTTGCCGGCACTGGGACCGTGGCGCCCTCCATGACAGTCCTCTTGAGCAGGGTGCCGGAGTATCCTTCACCCGCAAATGTTTCAAAGGTCAGCTTGCCCGGTTCCCACACCAACCTGTGGGTCAGGATGAGATCGTTGGTCACGTCAAAAGTGATGGTGCTGTTGCCCTCGCCGGCCGGTTTGCTGGCATCAAACCAGTAGCCATGCCCTTGGGTCACGGGCCAGGATTCACCATAGCTAGCGCCACCGCCCCAAGCAGAGGCCTCGCACAAGTCGATTTCGTTGAAACCAGGTGATGCATCTGGATCGTAGGGGAAAAGGCACCCCCAAACCACTTCCTTTTGAAGCAGGTTGATGTTCTTCTCAACGGTGGTGCTGTACGTTCCGTAACCGAAACCCTGACGCGTGGACTGCAGTTCAGCTCCCGCGGGGGCAGATCCAGTGGGGTTGGACAATTTTAGAGTGACATAGTCATTCGCGTCCGGGTTGCTGACGTTGGCCGGATCAAAACTTTGGTTGTACTGCGGGGCCCCGCCCCAGAAACGTTTTTGCCAGTTGAAACCCTTCCATGCAAAACTTCCCACCGGACCGGGATCCTCCGCCATGGAGGCGGTGCCGTCAGCGTGGGAAGGAATCGCTCCGGCGACCATGCACATGCTCACTGCCACAAAGATGGCAAGGTGTTTTCCCCTCTTTGAAAAGTGTCGCCCGCTCAGGGATGTTGATTTGTTTCTCCTGTGGAGAAGCGCCGTTAGAGTCCGTGACATTGCCGAGACCTCCGCTGTTCGGTAACCCGGTGACCGCTATGGTCCCGTGGTGGGCAATCCGGCCTGGTCCGGCTTGCCTGCAAGGCTGGGCAATCGCCCAGTCCGTTCGCCGCACACCCCACCCAACGCATGCGACTCCTTGATTATGGGACACATCACCGGATTCCGGAGTGAAAAAACGGGGCGGAGTTACTAAAAGCCAAAATTGAGTCGGTGAAAGCGGCCCCTGCCATTTGCATGGATGGCGCTGCGGCCGGTTAAGACAAGGCAGGTGTCGCAGCTAGGAAGCTGCGACACCTGCCTTGCTAAGAGGGGTTAGTGTGCTCTGACGTTGATGGCGATTTCGTTGGGGACTGCGTCCATTTTCTTGGACGCGGTGATCTTGCCGGTGGTGAGGTCCACTGAATGAATCGTGCTGGTGGCAGGCTCGGTGATGTAGGCGGTGTCGCCGTTGACCGTGATGGCGGGGTGGGCGTCCTGCCATTCGGCGGGACCTTCCCACGCACCGATCACGGGGAATTCATTGACGATCTTTCCGTCTTTGGGGTCCAGCACGTGAATGGATCCGTTCGTGGACAGAATGTAGGCCAGGTCGCCGGGGCCCCGGGCCACGTCGCGAAAGGTGTAGTTGACGGTGTCGGGAAGCTTGACAACGTTGTAGCTGTTCTTTTCGGTATCGATCAGGGCAACGGAGTTGAGGAGGTAGCCTTCGGCGTCCGGATCATTCTTGTAGTCACCGACCACGATCGGGCTGGTTTCGGAGACAAACGCATTCCCCATCCGGCCGTACTTGTCCGGAGCGGTGAACTTTTCGAATTTTCCGTGGTGGTACAGGAGCGCACCGTCCTCGCAACCAAAGACCACTGCTTCATCGGATGCAGTACCTTCACCGTGAATCCCCGGGCATTCCTTGCTCTCAGCGATCGAGTGCCAATGGTCCTCGTGAGCCTCGAGGGCAACGGCCCCAGACCGTGAGGTCTTGTCTCCCGAAGTGGTGAGGAGCGTTCCGTCCTCCAACACGATTGACACGCCGTGGTGGGCTGATTCGGCCTTGTACGTCTGCGCCTCCGGCAGTGCCCCATTGAGGTTGGTGAGGTCCTTGGATTTCAGGATGGTGGTGGTACCCGTTCCGTCATCGAAGAGGACAGTATTGCCGGCGTGCCGGACCACGTGGCCCGGCGCGGTCGCATCGACCACCAGATCGGTGAGTTCGGGCTCGGCCATGTCCAGCAGCTGGAAGCCGGCCGTTGTGGTGACAAAGACGTGCCTGCCGTCCCCGGCGGCGTTGAGCCTGGTGAACTCTTCGGAGTCAAAGGCCTTTACGGTCTCGAGAGTATTGGCGTCGAGGACGCTGATGCCGCCCTTGTAGGAAACGGCGACGCGTCCGTTCGCATCTGCGGAGGTAGTGCTGGGGGCCTCGGCTGTGGCGCCGGGTGTGCCGGAACCGTTGGCGCAGCCGGTGGCCACAAGCAGAATTCCTGCGATTGCGGCGGTAACTCCCAAGCGGTTATTTCTTTGGCGGAGCATGTGATGATTCCTCATTTTCTGTTGGGTGCAAGAGCAATTGCGTGAACGTGGTCAGGGTGACAGTCCCTGGACGATTCGTTGGGTGTTGGTGCGCATCATGTCCACGTACGTTGGTGCCTCGCCGTCGGGGCGGCTCAGTGATTCCGTGAACAGTTCGCGGACCTCCACATCGATGCCAGCCTCGCTGGCGAGGACCTGAACCAGGCGGTCCGGCTGGGATGATTCGGCAAAAATAGTGGGCACTCCGGCGCTGCTGATCGCCTCGCTGAGCTGACGTAGATCGGCGGCGCTGGGTGCGGCGAGCGTGGTTCCGCCGGGAATGACGGCCCCGATGACCTGGAAATCGAACCGTTTGGCGAGATAGCCAAAGACATGGTGGTTGGTAACCAAGGCCCGGCGATCCGCAGGGAGCGCCGCGAAGGCCGTTGTCATCTCAGCGTCGAGTTCCGCCAGCTGGGCCCGGTAGGCGGCCGCGCTGGTGGCCAGCTTCCCGGCGTCGACCCCGTCGATCTTGGACGCGGCCGCCTCAACCGCGTTGACAACGCTGAGCATGGCGGCCGGATCTGTCCAGAAATGGGGGTCCGGCGCACCTTCCGCGTCCCCGGAATTGTAAGGTACTGCGTCGATCACCTCGCCGGCAGCAAGCATGGGGACACCGGCTGCGGCAGCCCTGTCGAGATGCTGCTGCAACCCTTCCTCCAGACCCAGACCATTGGAGACCAGCAGATCCGCATCGCCCATGAGGGCCGCCTCCTGGGCGGAAATTTCAAAGGAGTGCGGGTCGGCCTCGGGCGGCATGAGGGTGGTCACGGTTGCCTGGTCGCCAAGGACCTGCCGGGTCACGTCGCCCAGAATGTTCGTGGTGACCACGATCTGCGGACCCGGTGACGGTGCCGCTTGCGAGCACCCGGACGCGATCATGGCCATCACCGCCGCCATGGTCAGCAGCACCGGACGCCTCATCGGCCGGTCTCCACGAGATGCACAGGCTGCGTTGGCAACTCAAGGGTCCGGGCAATGCGGGCGCCATCGGCGAAATCAATCTCAAACACCACACCCTCTGCCGGTGCGCTGACGTAGGCGCGCCCGCCGTCAACCGTGAGCTCGACCTTCCCCGTCAGTTCCGGGCTGGCCAGGGTTTTGGGCATCAGCGGCGTCGTTGTTGCTATGCGTTCCTTGGTGCTTTCCTCATACACCTGAACTGTGCCGTCGGTACCGACGACGACGACGTGCCCGGCGTCGTCGTCCACCGTGGCGGCGGCAAGCACGGGGGTAGCTGTGGGAATCCAGTCCCACTCCCGTTCACGGGTGTTGAGCAGCCACACCCCTGCATCCTTTCCGATGCCGGCGACGGTGGGGCGGCCCTTGCGTGCGTCGAAGGCCGTTGCCGGTGCGGCCGCTCCTGCCGGGTAGGGAACATGGTCCAGGGCCGGCGCCGCCCCGTCGCTTGTGGCGATCACCGCGCCGTCGGCACATCCGATGACCAAAGCCGCGCGCGTGGTGATGGTGCCCGCGGCCGCGGGGCACTCCGCCGCGGTCAATTCCTTGCCACCGGCGTCAATGGCGCGCAAGCGCGCGGCCTTGCCGTTTGCGTCAGCTTCGGTGACGACGGCGCCGTCACCCAGCGGGGCAATGAGACCGGCGTGGGGTGCAACTTCCAGCCGGAGAGTCTCGGAGATTGTTCCCTCCGAAAGGGCCGAGTTATCAACGAGGACGGCAGAACCGGAAGACGGGAAGAACATGCCCGTGGTGCCAGCCGTGGAGAGCAACCCCGTGGCGACGGTCGCCG
Organism: Arthrobacter alpinus; assembly: GCF_900105965.1. Classification (NCBI taxonomy): domain Bacteria; kingdom Bacillati; phylum Actinomycetota; class Actinomycetes; order Micrococcales; family Micrococcaceae; genus Arthrobacter; species Arthrobacter alpinus. Next base: position 2,598,392 of record NZ_FNTV01000001.1, on the reverse strand, counting down.
CACCCTCGCCGGCCACCGTGCCGAGCGCCGCGGGTTCGGCACGGTAGTAGTGGAAGTGGTCCACGTGATCCCACGTCCATACACCGCTGTCGATGATTTCCACGCCATGGGGGTTGGCCGCGAAAACATAGCGCCCATCACTGGTGACATTGATCGGCGGCTGTACTGGGTCAAGCTGGGCCTTGGTGCCGTTCAAGAGATCCAGCATGGAGGCTTTGCCCGCGGCGTCGATGGCCACCAGATGAAGCTGTGGCTCAGCGACTTGGGCTGCTCCTGCGATCCCGCCGTGTTCAGACTTAGTAGTTTCGCTCGCATCCGGTTGCGAGGTGGGAGCGCCGGTGCAGCCCGTCAGAGCAAGCAAAGTCAGGGCGGATAGTACCGCCTGTGGTGTTCGGGTATTCATGACAACTTTCCAGGGCGTGATGCGGAAACGGGGAGGGGAGTGGGTTCTTCAGCAGTGGTGTTTGCCGCCGGGCGACGCCTGGCGATGAGGCCTGCCACCGCATTCGAGAGGGCAGCCAGTGTGATGGCGGCCGCGGCAATGGAAGCCCCTGCCGCCGTGCCCGCGTACCAAGAACAGAGCAGGCCCAGGCCGACGGCGAGCATGCCGAACGCGGATGCCAAGGTCATGCGGGTGGGAATGCTGGAGGTCCACGGGGTGGCTGCAACGGCCGGCGCCAGCAGCAGGCCAACCACCAACAAGGACCCGACTGCCTGATACGAGGAAACGACGGCAAGCGTCACCAAGCCCACCAAGGCCAGCTGCGCGATGTGCGGCCGGAGTCCCAGTGTTTTGGCTATACGGGTATCGAACGCCGCGGCGACAAAGCTGCGGTGCAGGGCTGCGGCAACAACTATCGTCACGATCGCAGCAATCAGCAGGCCCATCAGGTCCCCTTTGCTCATGGCGAGGATGTCCCCGAAAAGCATGGCCGTTGCGTCGGTTGCGAAGGATCGCGAGTGCGAGACGATGATGACGCCGAGGGACAACATCGCAACAAACAGCAGGCCAATGCTCGTGTCATAGGACTGGCGACCACGTCGCTGCAAAGCGCTGATCAGTGCGCTCATGACAATGGCGCTTATGGCACCGCCCACGACGGCGGGAGCCCCGGCAATCGTCGCCAGGGCAACGCCCGGTAGCATGCCGTGGCCAATCGCTTCGCCTAGAAATGCCATGCCACGGACAACAACCCAGGTTCCTATCACCCCGCAGATGATCGCAACCAGGGCGCCGCCGAGCAGTGCTCGCAGAAAGAAGTCTGCCGAGAAGGGTTCCATAAGCCAGTGCATGTCACCACCCTAGATGCTAATGATAATGATTATCAAATAGGGTTAGACTGAGCTGTGATTTCTTCTGACTATGCCCTGCGCGGGCGAGACTTATCCTTTAGCTTCGGGGATCTTCCCGTTCTTACGAATGTCAATGTTGATCTGCAATGGGGAGCGGTGACCGCCATCGCCGGCCCTAATGGTGCTGGAAAATCAACCCTCATGGAGATTCTTGCGGGCGTTCGCCAGCCCCTGATGGGCACGGTGGAACGCGCCGACGAGGTGGCGCTGGTTGTCCAGCGGGTGACAACCCCGGACTCGCTGCCCCTCACTGTCAGGGAGGTGGTCACGATGGGGACCTGGGGTGTTTCGCCGCGCGGCTCAGGGAAAATCGACGCCAAGGAGCGTAAAGCCCGGGTTGCCGAGGCTCTGGACCGCGTCCGGCTCGCCGATTTCGCGGCAGTCTCTTTCAATAGCCTCTCCGGAGGCCAACGCCAACGCGCCTTGCTTGCCCAGGGGATTGCCCGCAGGGCGCGCATCTTCCTTCTCGATGAACCGGCGGCCGGCCTCGATGCGCAGAGTCGGGAACGCACCCGCACCATGCTCGCCGAGGAAGCGTGCCGCGGTGCGGCGGTGGCGTGCGTCAGCCACGACGAGGAATCGATCGCCGCCGCCGACTTCGTGATGAGGTTGGCGGACGGCCGGAGAATCAGCTAGGGCGTTGGTCGTTTTCCTGCAGTGGACGCCGAGTGAGTCATCAGTGGTGCATCGCGTTAGGGTGCATGACGGGCTCGGATGAAGGCTCGCCGTCGGTGAGGACATACTGGGCCATCATGCCTTGATCCTCATGCCAGAGCATGTGGCAGTGGTACATATACGGGGTGGTGGGATCGGCGTAGCCACCAAAGGGCACCATCAGCTCGGCAGTGCCACCCGGTGCGATGAAAATGGTGTCCTTCCACCCCCGATTCCGAGGCTCCGGAGTGCCGCCATTCTCCGCGGCCACGACGAATTGCGTCCCATGAACGTGGAAATTATGGGCCCGCTTGGAGGTGTTCTCGAGCATCCACATCTCGGTGGAGCCGGCCGCAACCACGGTATCGATGCGGTCCATGTCCATGGACTTGCCGTTGATGGTTGTGTCACCGAGGATGAAATGACGTTCGATGCCGGACGCCCGCCCAGGATGTCTGGCCGACGGCAGCGCCGTGGGCAGCCCGCCAGCGGTGGCGGCGCCCGCCCCGGTGATGCGCAGAATTCCAAACGTGTCCTCGGCGCCGGAGGTCATGTCATCGCCCTTGCTCATGCCGAGATCGTGGGGGACCGAGCGCAGGACCAGATCGGCATCCTGCGGCACGGTGACCACGATTTCGGCGCGTTCGGCAGGGGAGAGCAGCAGGCTGCCCATCGGTGATGGGGCCGGAAGCAGCCCGCCATCGGTGCCCACGAGGTGGAACTGCTCCCCGGTAGAGAGCTCAAGGTTGTAGCAGCGAGCGGCCGAGGCATTCAAAACCCGCAATCGCAGCTGGCGGGTTGTCGCGGCAAAGTGCGGTTCGTGGGTGCCATTGACGATCACGGTGTTGCCGATCCGCCCGATGGGTGCGGTGGTGGGCGTTCCCGGGCGTTGGCCACCGGACTGCACGGTGACGTCTTGAATAATCAGCGGGATATCGTCCACACCATAGTCCGACGGCAGGCCGGACGGTGTCTGTTCATCGATCAGGAACACGCCCGCCATGCCACTGCCGACCTGCAACTCGGTCTGTCCGTGGGGATGCGGGTGGTACCAAAGTGTCGCGGCCGGTTGGTCTATCTGCCACGACGGTTTCCACGTGGCGCCTGGGGCGATGGCTTGATGGGCCGTCCCGTCCTGACTGGCGGGCAACAGCATGCCGTGCCAATGGGCCGTTGTCGCAACCGGGAGGTTGTTCGTGACGTGCACGCGAACTTTCTCCCCGCGAACAGCCCGAAGCGTCGGCCCAAGGTGTGTGCCGTTGAAGCCCATCGTTGCAAACCAGACACCGGGCACCAGCTCGGTTTCACCGGCCTGGGCGCTCAAGCGGAAGACGCGTTCGCCGTCGAGCATTTCTGATTCCAGCAGCGGTGGGATCCGCAGCGCAGTGGCAAATGTGGAACCGTTGTTGTTGGGCTTCGCCGCCGTGGCCCAGTACCCGATCACGCCCATGGCACCCAGCGCGCCCAAGCCAATCAGGAGCGTTCGGCGCTTGATCTGGATCGGTGGCGGGCCGTCGGTGGTCGGCGTCGGACGATTGTGGGAGTCGCTGCTCATGCGCGAGATTTCGTAGTTCGGCTGATGTGCGATCGGGCATGGCCGATGGCGGGTTCCAGCTCGGCGAACAGATGGTTGGGGTGGCGGAGCGAGGTGATCACGTCCAAGCGTTCCAAAAGCTGCAGGTGCTCATCCTTGATGCCCTTGATGAGGACCGTGATTCCCCGCCGTTCCAGCGCCGTCACGAGTTCGGTGAGTGTGTGGGCGCCGGTGGCGTCGATGAGTTGGAGCTGGGAGAGACGCAGAATGACCACCTCGATTCCCTCATGGTCGCTGATGCGCTCGAGAATGCGTTCGGCGGCGCCGAAGAACAATGAGCCGTCGATCCGGAACAGGGCTATCCGTTCATCGCCGGCCGCGGCGGCGCCGTCTAGCTCTTCGCGGTGCACGCCACTGGCCCTGCTCAGTGCCCGGAGGGCGAAGAATGCGGCGGCAGCGATGCCGATCCCGACGGCGATGATGAGATCGAAGCTCACAGTAATAATTGCGGTGACAATAAAAACCATGGCATCTGAGCGAGTCGATCGCAGCACTTGCTTGATGATGCGCGGAGAGATCATTCTGGCGGCCGTGACCATGAGAACTCCGGAGAGTGCGGCGAGCGGGATCACGGAAACCACATTTGCCGCCACATAGATCACGGCGAGAAGCGCCAAGGAATGCACGATGGCAGAGAGCCGGGTTCGCCCACCCGACCGGACATTGACAGCAGTTCGAGCAATGGCTCCCGTGGCGGGCATGCCACCAAAGAAGCCCGAGGCGATTGACGCAAGGCCTTGGCCTACGAGCTCGCGGTCAGCGTTATATGGGCCGGTATCTGCCATGGATGAGGCAACCCTGGCCGAGAGCAGCGATTCAATCGCGGCCAAGGCGGCCACGGCGAAGGCTGGCCCCATGAGGTTCAGCAGGGTGTCTGTTGTGATCTCCGGAAGCGCCGGCAACGGTAGGGATTGCGGAAGCTCCCCGATTGTGGCCAGGGGCAGCCGCAACAGGGATGCGCCAAGGGTGACAACCACGATCGCCATGAAAGAAGCCGGAAGGCGGCCGCTGATACGGGTCAACAGCACCATGACGACGGCCACAACAACGACGGCGCCAAGGGGCAGCAGCGCTGACGGCCAGGCGGCATCCCGAACGGATTCGACGGCGGCCACCGCCGCGTTGGTGCTGTGGCCGGCACCGCTCACGCCGACTGCGGACGGAAGTTGCTGGAGGAAAATGATGGCCCCGATGCCGACGGTAAACCCTTCGATCACCGGCCAGGGGATGTAACTGACGGTTCGGCCCAGTCGCAGAACCCCGGCAACGAGCACAATAGCGCCAGCCAGAATGCTGACAATCATGACGGAAGCTACTCCGTAGCTGGCAACGATGGGAGCAAGCACCACCACCATGGCACCCGTCGGGCCCGACACCTGGACGTTTGAGCCCCCAAAAACTGCGGCGACGAGACCCGCAATGATGGCGGTAATGAGGCCCGCTTCGGCGCCGGCCCCGGAGCTCACGCCGAAGGCCAGTGCCAGGGGCAGCGCCACGATGCCGACAGTGATGCCCGCCAGTAAATCGCCGCGCCAGCTTCGGCGAAGCTCATGGTAGTCCTGCTTCTGCGGCAGCAACGACCACAGGGAACGGGAGGAAGTACTCATCGGACCGGGGCAATTTCAGGCAGCGACAATGCCGATGCCTGGTGCCGCTGCGAATCCTGGAGCAATTCACCAAGGAGCGACCGGGCCACCTGCAAAAGCTCCGCGACCTGAGGGAAGGCCAGCCGGTAATAAACCACGCTTGCGCGCCGCTCCGAAATCACCAGTCCGTAACGGCGCAGCACCGCAAGATGAGAGGAGAGATGTGAGGCCTCCAGGCCGGTCTCGGCGAGCAAGGCAGACACCGGAGCCTCCTGTACGCCGGCAAGAATTTCCAGGACCCGGATGCGATAAGGATGGGCGAGGCCCTTGAACAGGTTCGCCTTGATCTCATACAGGGGCCGCTCGTCAGCGCCGAATGTCATAGCTCTCCTTGTTTCTGTTCCGATGAACCCACAAAATGATGACTTGATGAATTCATCATATCAGGGTTGGCTTTGAGCTTCGGTTCTCGAGCATCCCGCCGGGCACGCCAAGGGCCCAGCCGCATGCTGCGGATGGGCCCTCGCGGATCTGGCGGTGAGGAACTACTTGACCCGCACCACCTCACCCAAGAGGCGGCCCGATGCTGATGTGGCTCCGGTCACGCTCCATGAGGTATCCGGAACGAAGTAACCCCGGGCAACGTCCGTTGCCGTGACTGTGTACAGCGGAGTGCTGCATACGTACGATGCCCCCGCGCTGAGGTTGGTATAGCGGCAGTTCCCTGTGCCCGGCGGCAGGAACGGGGTAAAGATTCCGGCCGTAGGCGTCACGGTGAGTGTTCCCGCCGTCGTATTTTTGACTGTGAACTTGTAGCTGACTGTTTCACCGGCCGCATAAGGGGAGGTCGCCAAGTTACGTGACGTATCCGTGCGTGTACCCGTGACGGTGACGCCGGCGAGGGATCCGCTGGGAGTCTGAACTCCGTCCACTAGTGGAACGGGGCGGCCCAGTATATTTCCGCTTCCGGAAGCTGCGCCGGAGATTGCCCAGCTGGTGCCAGGCACAAAATATCCCTGGGCCAGTTCTCCACTGGTAATGGTGTGCGAGGGAGTGCTGCAGTTGTAGGAGCCGCCGGCCGCCAGGGATAGGTATCGGCAGTTGCCGGTTGCCGGGGCCACCAACGGCTCGACATTGCCCGCCGTCGGGGTGACAGTCACGGCCCCTGCGTTCTTGTTGGTGACCGTGAAGCTGTAGGAAACCTTTTCACCGGCCGTGTAAGGATTTGTGTCGAGATTCCGGGACATATTGGTGGCCATTCCTGAGATTGTCACGCCGGCAATCGTGGTGACCTCCGCAGGGACCGGCGGAATGCAGCTGTTCAACCAGTCGTCGGTGAACTTCGCAAACGTGATTCCGTTGGTGTAGCTGGACTCATACAAGACGCCGAGCTGGCCATCTTCCAAACGGCTAACGGTGGAGTAGGCGGAAAAACCGGACCGGATGGTGCGCGGAACGCCCCACGTGAGGCCGTCATCGCAGGAGACCCGGGCGGAGACGTTTTGCCGGGTGTTCGCGTCGTTGGCATTGGTGAAAACAAGCTTTTTGGCGTCGGCAGTGCCTGCCGCGGCGTTTGGAAAGAGCCGGGTAATTGCGGCGTTATTGGCAGGATCGCTCAATCCTGCGTCCAAGGTTACGGGCCCGTAGCTGTGCCCGCCGTCGGTGGAGATGGCCACCTTGCGGGCATTGTCCGCGGCGTTGTTGGAGCGCGAGTTGAGCATGACCTTGCCGTCGGAAAGCTCGACGGTCTTATTCTCATCCATTTTGGTGCCGGTGTTGGCTCCCTTGGTCCACGTTGCACCGTGGTCATCGGAGTAGACGCTGTAGGCCTGGATCGCGTTGCTGCCATCGCTTTGGCGAACATCCCCGGCGAACTGCTGAATCAACCGGCCGGCGTAGCTGCCGTACTTTAGCTGGATGCCCTCGCCCGAACTGGCGAACATGCCTCGCACGTCCCCGGCCTGCGGGCTGGCCGCGTTGGTGCCTGGCTTGACAATGTTGGTGATCAACCTGGGTGCGCTCCAAGTCAGGCCGCCGTCGCTGGACTCGGAAACCTGGGCGCTGATGATGTTGCGGTTGGAATCGTCGTTGCCAAACGTGCTGGCCACGAAGCCGACGTTCTTGGAATACACGGAAAAGAGAAAAAGCTTGTTGATCTCGGCGTCGTAAACAAAGCTCGGATCACTGTATCCATATTTGGCCGCACCGCCATTGGGAGTGTCTTCGAACCCGGCCAACACGGTGCGCTGTGCATCCCAGCTGACACCGCCGTCGGTACTGCGGCGCATCACTATTGAATTGGGGTTGGGTGAATCCGCCGCACTGGTGGGGCGGCCGTCCCATGCTGAAATGACAACGTCATTTCCAAGGTAGCTCAAAGCTGGTATGCGGTAGGCCGCAAAGGGGCTGGTCACTGTGGGGGCCAGATTCTGCTCAGTGAAAGTTCCCGGCGGATCGGCAGGAGCCGCGGTGGCGGGCGTAGATGCGAGCAGACCACCCGCCAATATGACGACCGCGCCAAGAGCGGTTGTTGCCGTGCGGCCCAAGTGGCCGATTTTTCGATGGTGGTTCCGATACATCCCAGTCCTCTCGAAGCATCCGGCAGAGCCGGACGCAAGTGATCCGCGCCCGTAGAGGGGCGCGTGGATTCGGTGCAAACTACGTTCCATGAGGTTCCGCGCCCGACGTGAGGGGCCCGAAGAAAAGAGGGTTACCATGTCGGATGTAGAACGTCCAACAAACATAGTGATCCCAGTCACATGCGTCAAGTGTGTGACCTGGGTAGGTGGAGGTCGTTTCTCCTCGAGCCGATCCAGCAACGTGGCGGCCTCATTCAAGGTTGATGCCGTAGCCTGCATGCCACCGCGTTAGGCCATTCCGGGCTCCCATGTAGTCAAGGAGCCGACGATGCGGTTGGTCAGAGCCGTGCCAATTTGGCCCGGGCGAAACTGTAGAGCCCGAAGGCAATGAGCCCCGCACCGATCAGGGTCAAGATGGCTTCCCCCAGCGGCAGGGCGGCGAGAGCCTTCAGCGCACCGTCAAGGCCGGAGGCATCATTCGGGTCTACCTTCACGGCTGCAACAACGAATAGGATTCCCAGAGTCACGATCGCGACGCCTTTGGCTATGTAGCCAGCCATCCCCATCAGGTCCACCGCCTTCCCGGCCCGGCCTGCAGGCAAGGAGATATCCTCGCGGAATTTTTTCCGCGCGCCCTTGTAAATGAAGTAACCGCCAATACCAGCGGTGGTGAGTCCCACGGCGATGAGCAGCGCCTGCCCTCCTGGAAGCGAGAGGATGGTTCCACTGGCCTGTTGAGCGCTGGCCGTTGAATCGGTGGGATGGCGGAGAGCCAAGGCTAGAGCAGTGGCGGCGAGGGCAGCATAGGCAACGGCTTTCCCGAACGAAACCAGGCTGCGAGCCCACCTCTTTTTCGAGGAAGACCCGATGCCCAGCCCCGCCTGCAAGAGGAGCCACAAAGCCAACGCTGCCAGACCCACCACGGAGATCCACACAAGGATCAGTCCGCCCGGCAACTTCGCCATCTCAGCGAACGCACCGGACTGATCCGACTCGCCGCCGTGGTGACGCGCGATCCTGATGGCGAGATACCCCATGAGCAAGTGCATGAGTCCGCTGCCCGCGAATCCGATCCTGGCAACAATCGTCAGGGCAGGGCTGTTTCCGGCCTTACCGGCGGCACTCCGGGCATCCTGGCCGGCGTTCATGTTCCGTCCACCTGGGCTTGTGATTGTTCACCATGGATAAGTTCACCGGGAACGCGAACCGTTCTCGCCGTGTCGATGGCCATAATTGCTCCTAGAACGAGAAGAGATAGGGCGACGGACGCCGTCGTATCACTGAGCCAGTGGTAGCCCAGATAAAGCCGGCTTGCTAGCTGGGCCAGGATGACCAGGGCGGCAATCGTGAAGAGGGCCACCGTAAGGGCCCTATTCCGGCGTCGGCTCGCGATCAAAAAAGCAAGTATCAGGAGGAAATCTGAGGTGCCAAGAACATGGCCGGAAGGGAACGAGAACGAGCTGTCGGCACCAAAGAGCATGAGATCGATCGGCGGTCGGGGATGTTTAACGAGCGGCGCGAGGATCTTGGCCAACAGCAGCCCGGTGGTCATGCTAACCGCTAAGAGAAGTGGCCGCCAGGCATGTTTGGCCAGGACCGTCCATCCAACAATGACCACCAGCACGACGATGGGAAGCGCCGTGGGTCCAAAAGCCACTGCCAAGACGATCATGACGGAAGTCAGTGTTTGGGAGCGCAAGGACATGAACCACGTTGAGACCGGCTGATCAAAACGTTGCAACCCTGTCCGGCTCAGGACCCCGAAAAGGAGTACGAGAAACAGTGCCATCCCCACCACCATCAGCACTAGCGAGATGCGGTACAGGCGTCGGCGCGTGCTGGCCGGAACCAGCCGTTCCTCTACGATGAATTTCTCGCGCCAGCGCAACGGCTGCCCATGACTGTTGGACGGACTGTTTGCGGCAGCGCCTTCATGACTCATCGGTAACTCCTTCCGACCGTGACAATTAAGCTTGCACACACCGGTGCTATTTAGGTGACCCCGTCATTCTGATCGTCAGTGCCAGGGGAGCGACGGTGACCTGCAAATGTGTTGCCGTGCCTAGATGATCGCCGTCGAGCTGGAATTCCTGCGGACGATCCAATTCAATCTCCGCGGTCTTCCCCGCGAGGCTCTGCGCAAACTTGTTTCTGTTGCGACCCTTGCCAAAGACGCCCGCGATGACACCAAGCCAACCAAACCGGCCCTTGGGTGCAAGTATCAGAAGATCCAAGGCGCCGTCGGTGACCAAGGCGTCGGGGAAGATTTCAACGCCGCCCATCAATTTTTCGCAATTGCCCACCATTACGCTCCGAACCCTGTGGTGGATCGTTTGCTTTCCGTCGACAGTAACCTTGACTGTTACGGACTTCCCTGGCAGTTTCCGCAGGCCGGATTCGACATAAGCCAGCCAGCCCACCCGGTCTTTGAGCCCGTCGATAGTGTCGCCCATGATGGCGGCGTCGTATCCAACACCAGCGGCAACCAGGAACAGCTGTTCATGTTTGCCGTGATCAACCACCGCGTTGATGACGTCGATCTTGGTCTCGGATCCGGCTAAAACGTCCTTGCCGGCATTCAGGGGATCCGTGACGTCTATTCCGAGGTTGCGGGCCAGCAAGTTGCCCGTACCCAACGGCACCAAACCCATGGCAGTGTCCGTGCCGGCCATGATCTCAGCGACACAGCGGACGGTGCCGTCGCCGCCTGCGGCAATAACGACGTCGACCCCTGCCTCAAGGGCCTGCCTGGTCTGCCCGGCACCGGTATCTTCTTCGGTGGTTTCCAGCCACAACGGCTCGGCCCAACCAGCGTCCGTGCACAGTTGGATGAAATTTTCCTTGAAATTCTCGTCCGGGACTTTCATGGGATTGATGACCACGGCGGCACGTTTATCTTGCTGATGTTGCTGCTCTGCCATTGCGTCCCTCGTAACGAAGCGAATGTAGATTAGGAACTGAATCCTAACCCGAATTGCTGCAGGGGAGTACCCTCCAGGGGCCGGTTCGCTGATTCAGAGAACGCCGTGATCCTTTAATTGCTTTGCAAGGCCGGCACCGTCTGGCGCGGACACCCAGGGCACGGCGTTGTGGTCCGAGGCGAGGGTGCCCTCGTGAGTGCGCCCGCCTGCCAGCAGTGCCTCACCGGTGGAAAGCTGCCGGATAGCAACGGCTGCCGTTTGCTCGGCGTGGGTACGGACAAATTCGGCATAGATCTCCGGATCGTGCTGCCCGTCGTCGCCCACCAGGAGCCACCGCACGCCTGGGAACTCCTGGGCCAGGCGCTTCAGGTTTCCGAGCTTGTGTTCACGTCCACTGCGGAACCAGTGGCGCCTTGTGGGACCCCAGTCAGTGAGCAGGAGAACGCCGTCGGGATACAAATTCCTGGCCAGGAAACGTGCCAAGGCAGGGGCTACGTTCCACGCGCCGGTAGAGAGGTACAAGACCGGAGCCCCGGGGTGCTGGGCAACGACCCGATCAAGAAGAACCGCCATGCCAGGAGTGGGGGTTCTGGCCCGCTCACTGAGGACAAGGGTGTTCCATAGCGCCAGCAGCGGCCTGGGCAGGGCCGTGACCATGACCGTGTCATCAATATCGGAAACGATCCCGAAGGTGGCTTCCGGCTCGAGAATCTGTATGTGCGCCTGGGCCGGGGCAGCTGAAGCGCTACGCAGGATGATCGTGTGCCATCCGGGCGGAAGTGAGGCCTCCAAAACAACATCCACGAGTCCGCCCGAGTCGGCCTGAACCGAGTGGGTGACGCCGTCGATCTCTACGTCCACGTGGCTATAGCGGATGGGCACGCTGGTGAATGACTGCCAACCTCGCACCGTTCCGCTGGTGGCGCCGCCGGACTTGCCGGTCAGGACAACGCGTGCCAGGACTCGCACCCACTTGGTGGTGCCGTATCCGCGGTAGGCGACGACGGTTGGGACGGCTCCCGTTGCGCTGGCAATCCGTGAGCGAAGGGCATGGACGGCATCTGCAACATGCATGACCGAATTGAGAAGAGCCCGAGCCGGGGGATCGGCGACGTGCCTGTGATCCTGCCGATCGCTGGTGCCGAGTTGGGGTTTGTGCGATGTCGTGACCATGGTTTTACTGTCCCACGAAACCGGAGGTTCTAGCGAGTAGCAACAGCTCGGCGTCGTTTTTGGCGAGGACGATAAAGGCCGGGAAAATTGCTTGCCCTGGAACGAGAAAAAGCCGAGACTTAGACTTTTACATCGGCGGAGACCTGAGGTGGGCTTTCACTCCTGGAATCAGGCTTGAGAGCAGGTGCTGGGATCTGGCTTCGAAGTTGGACGACAATCAAGATCAAGAGCAGCGGCAGGCAGAGCGCTGTCATGTAGTCGGCGATGATCAGGTGCTTGTAAGTTTCCGATTGGCCCTCTGTCATCATGACAGCCCAAAATTGCAGCCAGATTGCCGGAACGAGGACAACGGCGGTTTTGCCTACGGCCCGTCCTGCCCGTGAAGACCGGGCAGAAAAGGCGGCACCAAAGCCAAGGAACAACGTGGTCAGCTGTAGGCCCACCAGCAGCCCAGGCGCGTCGCGGAAGGCCGTAAAGATGAGGAGAACGGGGGCAAACCGCCGCTCTTTTTCGTGGGGTGCGTGCCCGGTCCCATCTTCGTAAGAGCCCAGGTAGCCCAACTCTGGCTGGGTCATGGCGTCCAGCCCCCTGCTGGCCATTGAGGCGAGCCGGTCGGGATGGCTGATGTAAAACAGGCCAATCTTGGACAGGGAAACTTTTTGAATAAACTGCTCGTAATGAGGGTTGTAAACCGCGGCATTGTCCGATGCAACTGTAGTGCCGCTGGAGTCTATGAATGACGGGTCCAAACCCAACCAGCGAAGATCCGCATCAGGGGCCGGGCTGTGGGGCAACATCTCAGTGAAGACAGCGTTATAGAGGTTCAGCTCGGTAAATCGTTGCGGCTGGGCGTTGGAGAACGCCGCGGTGAAAGTGCCCAACAAGAGCAACCCGGCCAAGGCAGGGGCATAGCGGCCTACTTTTGCGCGTCCGGGACGTCGGCGACGGACGCGCGCATCGATTCCGGGCACCTTCGAATCGCGGAACCTTAGGGGCCGGTCCGATTCTGGTTGCCAGCACAAGGCCAGGACAATTACCGGGATAAAGGATGCCGTCTGGGTTTTTGCGGCAATCATGAATGCCGCGGCCGCGAGCACCAACAGCAACCCAATCAGCCGGTGGCGCGGGTGCCGCCACCAGTACAACAAAGCAATGACGGTGGCGTACACGCCGAGGAAAGCGGCGGGCTCGCTGTAGCCTGAGACGAAAAAGTCGGCGAAGATCCCGTCCGCGCTGACCAAAGTGAACAGTGCCGCGGCAAGGAGCCGGAATCCGACCCGCCCCGGCAACTGGGTGATGAGAAATGCCGTCAGGACACCGAAAACAATGCAGCACATGATGGCAACTGCGCGGGTATCCAATCCTGGGCCCCAGCCCAAAAGTGCGCTCAGTGCTTTGGCTGGCCACAGCAACAGTGTCTGGGACGAGTAGTACGGTTCCCCGGAGCCATCGGCTCCGCAAGCCTCTCCGAACCACTCGTGCGGCTCCCACCGTGGATAGATGTACCTGGTGAAATCGCCATAAGCCCACGGCCTGAGATTGGCGACTCCCAAGGGGCAGAGCAGACGCCGACCGTCGCCCTGGTCTCCCATGCCAACCGTCGTTGGAACGAGGAGTCGGAACAGCAGAAAAGCCGTGCTGACGCACCCAGCCAACCAAGGAATCCATGACCGGACGGCGCCGTCATGGGTCACGTTGCCGGGACTCAACTGAGTCAAAATCCGGCGGAAAACAGATGGCGTCCCGCGGCGGTTCAGGGGAGGGGGAGTCAAGCTCATAGGTGGTCCTCCATGGCACATTTGAGAGTCCATGTTTCCTGGCTGCCGGTCGTCAGGCCAGTCACTGCGCCAAGGGGCAGATTGTGGTCGTTGGCGTACTGGAGGACGAACGGTTCACACAGGTCCTGGACAAGCTCGGGTGCGGGATCCGGCGTCGTAACACTCAACCACGCGTTGACCGAGATGGCCGTGTGCGGCTCGCTGCACACGGTATCTTGTTGTTCGGGCTGAGCCCCGGCCATGAAGCATTGACGAAGCTGGGCAGCGTCCGGGGTGGCCATGATGCCGCGTAGGGAGTGGTTCAGCTGCGGGGCAGCGGCGACTCCCTTGGCCCGGTTGGCGACCAGATCACAGCGAACGCTTCTGTCGCCCTCGGACCACGCCTGTGGAGTGGGAAAGTAAGCGCGAACGTCAAGACCAATCCAGGCATCACGTTCACCGGCGTTGAGGTAACTTCGGACAGCATCTCCACCGCATAGCTGATCCGTGAGTGCGTTGAGTTGTTGCTGGTTGGGTCTCCGTGTGGCCCAGATTCCTTCGGTCAAGGCTCCGGTTACCGTGCTGGTGGAGAACGTTTCGGTGGTGTGCGGTTCCGTGCAGGGGACGGCAGGGCGGGAATCACTGGTTGCGTCGAACTCTTCGGAAAACATGAGGGCGTGGCAACTTCCCATCTGCCCTTGATCGGGTTGACGGGCGGACTGGATCGTCTGGTCGCACGCCGTAAGAGCCATCACGGCAAGTAGTGCCAATAGCGGAACAACAACTTTGGGGCGCCGTGTTTTCCTCGGCAGCTTTGGTTCCCGAGCCAAGCACGGGCTGGTGTGGCCCAGAACCCGAGAAGCCTGGCTGCCGGGCGTCTTTGCATAGTGCGGCAGGCGTGAGGCGTCCATGGGAAAGTTGGCTCTTCGCGGTTCGTTGGGAAGTGGAATCGCGGGTGGAAGTCATGCTTTTCCGCGTGGCATACCTGAAGAGGATAGCTGACGTGGCGGTGTTCAGGTCACTTCATGAGCCATGTGAAGGCGCCGGGCTCAGCGACGCGACTCATCCGCCATCCCTGCCGACACATCGATGACCACTGCGTGTACGGGCCGCGGTTTTGGAATGAACAAGGCAAGCACTCCGGCGGCCACTGTGGCGCCGAGAGCTATGACGAACCCCAACTGGAAGCCAGCCGCCGTGGGGGCCGAAGTGCCGGCGCTGGACGCCGCGAGAATGGCGCCCATGACGGCGGCCGCACTACCCGTGCCCAGGGCACGCATCAGCGAGTTCAATCCATTGGCTGCACCTGTTTCGGTGGAATCGACGGCCCCCATGATCAGCATCGGCATTGAGGCATAGCCAATGCCGATCCCAGCCCCAACCAGTGCATTGGCAACCAGGATTTGCCAAAGTTCCGTGGCGCCCAGCAACGCCAAGACGTAAGCGAAGGAAATAACTACGGCGCTGGTCACCAAAGTGGCACGCCCGCCAACAGTGCGGTTGAGCCGGGCGGCCACCGGTGCCATGGCGATCTGCACCAAACCGGCCGGGGCAAGGATGAAGCCGATTGCCATCAGGGACATGCCCAGGCCAACTTCCGTGCTGACAGGAAGTTGAAGAATTTGCGGAAACAGCACAGCAGAAGAGAAGAAAGCGAAACCAAGAGCTATCGACGCCAGATTTGTCATGAGGACGGTGGGACGTGCCGCCACCCGCAGATCAACCACCGGATCCTTCAGGCGCAGTTCAAAAGCACCCCACGCCAGGAGCACAGCAATGCCGCCGCAGCCGAAAGCCAGAGTGCCCGGTGAGGTCCACCCCCAAGCATTGCCCTGAGCAATCGCAACGATAATGCCGGACAAACCGATCGACAGGCCAACGGCGCCAACGTAGTCAAAGCCACCGGTAGCGAAAACCGTATCCTTCGGTACGATCCGGGCCACGAGGACCAACAATGCCAGCCCCAGGACCGCGGCGGTCCAGAACAGTGCGTTCCAGTTCATGGTTTCGGCAATAAAGGCGCTGATGGGGAGCCCCAGCGCGGACCCAAACCCGAACGAACCGCTGATCAAGGCCACGGCACCACCAATGCGCTTGGCGGGCAACTGGTCCCTGAGAACGGCAATGCCCAGGGGAATGACGCCTGTCATCAGACCCTGCAGGGCCCGGCCCACCAGCAGCATGGTCAACCCGGTGGAGGCAGCCGCCAGAATGTTGCCGACAATCAAGGCGATCAGCAGCAAAATAATGACCTTGCGCTTGCCAAAAAGATCGCCCAACCTGCCGGAAATGGGTGTGGCCACGGCCGAGGTCAGCAAGGTGATGGTCACAACCCAGGCAGTTGCCTGCCTAGAGGAATTTAGTAACTCAGGAAGCTGGGCCTGAATCGGCACCACGAGGGTGAACATGAAGGACGCACACGCGCCGGTGATTGCCAAGACGGCAATGAGGGGCCATGACCGCTGGTCGACGGTGACGGATCTAGCTTTGCGCATTGCTTCCTTCGAAGGCACCGCTGGTTCATTCCGCCGCAGTGTTGCACGGAAGTTGCGGTACCACCATTGATAATTAGCTTCTGCTGTTGATCTATTCCCGGCACACCGCAAAGTCCACGGGCTGGAACACAACAGGTCCAAGGTTCTCTTTGTGGCTCCGAGGTCACCGCCGCGGCGTCGGTTAGCATGGCACCATGCGATGGTTTCTTCGATGAGGCGGGAAGCGGCTTTTGGCGCGCCTCCCTCCCCGGGGCTACCCCGGGGTACGCAGTATTGCCTGATCGAAGCACCTCGGGTGCGGCGCTGCGCTCCGCGCAGCTGGGCACCCGGACAGAGCGCCAGGTCATCGAAGAAACCATCGCAGCCATGACCACTGAGACCACCCAAGTGACACCCGCATCCGCGACCCTCAAGCGCAAACCCCGCCCCTCGACGTCGGCCATTGCGGCGACCTTGGCGCAGGCCTTTCTTAACTCCCCGCAGTGGTCCAAGCCGGAGATGACTGTGGCAGGGGCGCAGGTTTTGGGAGCGCGACGGCGTTGGCTGGGGCCGCTTGCCGCCCACGTGCTGCTGAGCTATCCCCGTCCTCCGGTGGATGCCCCGCGCGAGCTCACTGCCACGATTCTGGCGTCCGAGCCCTTCGTCGATGCCGTTGCCAAGGCTGCGAGCCAGTACAAGCCGATCCGCTTGTCCAGCTATGCCCTTGCACCAGCCACGGCCCGTGAGAACAGGCAGGCGAGGGTGCCACGGATCGACACCTTGGCCGCTCTCGCCGACAAACTACACCTCACGCTTGGAGAGTTGGACTGGTTCTCCGATCCACAGCATTGGAACCGGACGGCCGCGCGAAA
Source organism: Arthrobacter alpinus (assembly GCF_900105965.1). Lineage (NCBI taxonomy): Bacteria > Bacillati > Actinomycetota > Actinomycetes > Micrococcales > Micrococcaceae > Arthrobacter > Arthrobacter alpinus. The sequence continues at coordinate 2,581,429 of NZ_FNTV01000001.1, read as the reverse complement.
ATTACAGCATTACCGCTACGTGTGGCGTGCGCGTCCCGGCCGGCTGCCGCGCCTCCTGGAAATACCTGGTCTACGCCTGCGCAATGTTCAACGCACTGTCCTTACGGAGCTGCTTTATCCGCTTGAATTGCACGACGCTGCGCACGGATTTGTGCCAGGGCGAAGCGTGGTGACCGGCGCGGCACGCCACACCGGCAAGGAGGTGGTGGTCAATCTGGATCTGACCACGTTCTTCGCCAAGGTCACCGCCGGTCGGGTCTTCGGCACCCTGCGGCAAGCTGGATTCACGGAGTCCGTGGCGCACCGCTTAACAGGTATTTGCACCCACGTTGTGCCACCACGAATACTCGCCCAGATGCCGCCCGGCGGTGATGCCGATCAACGCTTTGCCCTGCGCCGGGCACTCTCACAACCACATCTTCCCCAAGGCGCACCGTCCTCACCCGTGCTGGCAAACCTGGCCCTGCGCAAGCTGGATTCCCGTCTGGCCGGACTCGCGGACACCTTCGACGCCGGATACACCAGATACGCCGATGACCTCACCTTTAGCGGTGGCAGGGAATTGGCGAGGCGAGCGGATGCCTTCATGCGGACGGCCACGGGCATCATTGAGAACGAGGGGCATGGCGTCAACAAGCTCAAATCGAGGGTACGTCCTGCCGCCGTGCGTCAGGTGGTGACCTCGGTGGTGGTCAATCAACGCACCAATATCAACCGTCTGGACTTCGACCGGCTCAAGGCCACCCTCCACAATTGCCTCCGGCACGGACCCGAGTCACAAAACCGGGAGGCTCACGCTGATTTCCGCGCCCAACTCCTAGGTCGAATTTCCTGGGTCACGGCGCTCAACCCTGACCGGGGCGCCAAACTCCTGCGCGACTTTCACCTTATTGCGTGGGAGTAGTTCCCTGCTCGAAAGCCACGAGGCGGGCCTGCATATCCCAATAAGACGTGGCGGCCGGCGTCTGGGAGCCGTTACGCAGTGAATCGGCGGCACTAACGGCTGCATCGATCGCTGCGCGGTAGGGCAGGGAGCCCGAGCTAACCCGGCTGACACCCAGCTGCCCCAGCTGCGCCACAGTCAGCGAGGGGTGCGCCAAAACATTCAGCGGCAGCCCAATTCCTGCCGCAATGCTGCGGATGTCCGCCGCCGCCGCAACACCGGGGACAAAGATCCCCTCAGCCCCCGCATCCGCGTACATCCGGGCACGGGCCACAACCGCTTCCGGCGTCGCCTGCTCGGCAAACCAAAAGTTGTCGACCCGGGCGTTGATGAAAATCCCAGGATTGCGCTCCTTGACAGCTGCGACCTTGGCGGCCATGGCCAGTGGCTCCACCAGTTGCCCTGACAGGCTGTCCTCAAGGTTGATTCCGGCCACGCCCAGCGCCGCCAGCTGGGCCACGGACTCCGCAACCTCAACAGGATCGTCGCTGTAGCCGTCCTCGAAGTCGACCGTGACGTGGACGGGCAGCCGGCACAACTTCGCGGCCAAGGCGAGCGTTGCCGCCCTGCCTGACCGGCCGCCGTCGGGCATTCCCGCACTGGAGGAGATGCCAAAACTGGTGGTTCCGAGGGCGGGGTAGCCCGCCGCCACAAAGGCCAGGGCCGAGCCCACATCCCAGGCATTGGGCAGCACCAAAGGTGTGCCGGAGGAGTGAAGTTCACGAAAAGTTACCATTGTCATGCCCCTGCCGCGACAGCCGAATAGGTGGACAGTTTCAGCCTACCGGCGCGAGTGCCGAGGCGAACAGCATCATTAAACGAGCGAGTCCTGCCACGCACCGTGCAGCTTGGCGAAGCGGCCGCCATCGGAAATCAGCTCGGCAGGGGAGCCGTCTTCCACAATCTGGCCCTCGTGAACCACCAACACGCGGTCCGCCATGGCCACCGTGGAAAGCCGGTGCGCAATGATCAAAGCGGTCCGTCCCGTGGCGGCGCCTTGTGCGCCCAGAAGTTTCTGCAATCCGATTTGCACCAGGCGTTCGGAGGGGATGTCCAGTGAGGAGGTGGCCTCGTCCAGGATCAGCACGGCCGGATTGGCCAGGAAGGCGCGGGCAAAGGAGATCAACTGCCGCTGTCCGGCGGAGACCCTGCCGCCGCGTTTGTTGACATCCGTGTCATAGCCGTCGGGCAGGGCCCTGATGAATTCGTCGGCTCCCACATCGCGGGCGGCAGCCTCAATCTGTTCGCGGGTGGCGCCGGGGTTGCCCAACGCAATGTTCTCGGCCACCGTCCCGCTGAACAGGAACGCCTCCTGCGTCACCATAACAACGGCACGGCGAAGGTCGGCGCTGGAAAGATCGCGCAACTCCACGCCGTCGAGCTTTAACGATCCGGCCGTGACGTCATAGAAACGCGACATGAGCTTGGCCAGGGTCGATTTTCCGGCACCCGTTGCACCCACCACGGCAACCGTCTGACCAGCGGGAATATGCAGATCCAGCCGCGGCAGCACCAGAGGACCGCTGCCGTAATGGAACTCGGCGCCGGTGAATCGGATCTCACCGTTTGCCGTTGGCAGCGGGACAGGATGGCGCGGTGGCCGAACCGTGGGCACCTCCTCCAACAAACCTGAGACTTTCTCCAAGGCGGCCTGCGCTGACTGGAAGGAGTTGTAGAACATGGCCATCTGGCCCACGGGCTGGAAGAAGCGTTTGGTCGCCAGCAGCAGCGCCAGAAGGGCGCCCACTTCCAGCGCCCCGCCGAGCACGCGGAAGCCGCCTGCCAACAGCACCACGGCCACTGCCACATTTCCAATGAGCACCAAACCGGGCTGGAAAACGCCGTTGAGGTTGATGGAACGGACAGTGACGCGGCGGTAGTCCTCGGCCAGTTCCTCATAACGGGCGGCATTCGCCTCCTCTCGCCGGAACGCCTTGACGGCACGGATGCCCGTCATGGTCTCAACAAAGTGCACAATCAACCCGGCCGAAACCACACGCGAGGATCGGTAAGCGGCCTGGGAACGCTTTTGGTACCAGCGCGAGAGCATCAGCATGGGTACGGCCGTGGCAAGCACCAGCAAGCCGGTGATCCAGTCGAGCGAGAAAATGGACACGGCCGTCAACGCCATAAAAACCAGTCCGGACGCCAGCGAAGAGATGCCTGAATCCAGCAGTTCGCGCAGGGCCTCCAGGTCTGAGGTCTGCCGCGAAATAATGCGCCCCGAGGTGTAACTTTCATGAAATTCCATGCTTAGCCGCTGCGTGTGCCGGAAGACCTGGATGCGCAGGTCCAGCAGCATGGCCTGGCTAAGCCGCGCCGTGGCCGTCAGGTACGCCGATGTCAGCCAAGCCGAGGCCACCGCGGCAAGAATGTAGCCGCCACCAGTAACAATGAGGGGCAGGGGATTGGCGCCGGAATTCGCCGTGAGTGCTGGCAGGGCGGTGTCGATTCCGTAGGCAATCAGCAACGGACCGGCCACCTTTGCCGCCTGCGAGAGAACCACCAGCGCCACCGTGATGGCAAAACGTACCCGCACCGGACGCAGCAGAGTCCCGAGCAACCTCACCGAACGCCGCCGCACAGCCCGGCTGTCCGCGCGGCTCAGGTCCACGCGATCCTCATCCGCGGTCCCCTGGGGCGCCGCCTTTTTGGGATTCTTCCTGCCTCGAATGTTCGACGCCGGATCTGCCGTGCGCTTGTCCCTGCGGCTCATGCGCCGGCTCCCTTGGGTTTGTGAATGGGAAGGTTGGTGCCCAAGCTTTCGGCACCAAAATCATCGGCCAAGTCATCGTCAACGCCGGTGTCCAAGTCGCGGGGCTCCTCGGTGAGGCTGGCCAAAACATAGCGGTAATGGCTATTGCCGGCAAGGAGTTCGGAGTGGGTACCCACGGCCGTGATGCGGCCATCTTGCAGCAGCGCCACACGATCGGCCATGGCCACGGTGGAGGGGCGGTGGGCCACGATCAAGGTGGTGGTCCCGGCGAGTTCTACACGCAGCCTGTCCATGACGCGCTCTTCGGTGTTGACATCCAAGGCGGAGAGCGGGTCATCAAGGACCAACACGGCGGGGCGGGCCGCGATGGCGCGCGCCAGTGCGACGCGCTGGCGCTGCCCGCCGGACAAGCTCAACCCCTCCTCGCCAATCAAGGTGTCCACGCCGTTGCCCAAGGTGTGGGCAAATCCTGCCTGCGCCACCTCCAAAGCCCGTTCCAGCGCCTCGTCGCCGCTGAGATGGGACGACTCACCGGATTGCTCCGGTGCACCCAACAACACGTTCTCGCGCACCGAGTGCGAGAACAAGGTGGTGTCCTCAAATGCGACAGAAACATGACGGCGCAGTTCCGCCAGGCGCAGCAGACGGATGTCGGTGCCGTCCAACAGCACGGCGCCGGAGCTGACATCAAACAAGCGCGGCACCAGGTTCAACAGGGCGCTCTTGCCACTGCCCGTGACGCCAACAAGGGCCATGGTTTCGCCGGCGTGCAGCGTCAGGTCGATCCCATTGAGCAAATCCGGCGTCCCGGACGGGGTGTCAGGGAAACGGAAGTGGACACCGCGGAATTCCAAGTCACCACGCACCGCCGCAAGCTCAACAGGGACGGCCGGGTCCTCGATCGTGGTGACGGCGTCGATAACCTCAAAGTGCCGGTCCAGGGCTGTCTTGGCTGCAAAGGTCATGGCCAGCAGCGGGCCCATCGATTCCACGGGGCCAGCCACAACTGCGGCTGTTGCGAAAAACGCAACCAAGGCACCGACGTCGAGCCTTCCGTTGGAGACAAGCAAAATACCCACCACCAGGCCGGAACCCAGGGCCAGCTCGGGCAGGAGGGTGACAACCAGAGAGAACACGGCCAGGGATTTCGCCTTGTGGATCTCGGTGGCCTGCAACTCTTGAGCCTGCCCGGCAAACGCATCCAGTGCCTCCTGTCCGCGGCCAAAAGCTTTGAGCACGCGGATGCCGTGGACGGACTCCTCCACCGTAGTGGCGAGGTCCCCGGCCTGGTCCTGGCTCTTGCGGCTGACACGCCCGTAGGATCGCCTGAAGCGGAAACCGAAGATGGAAATGGGGACGGCGGCGGCCAGGAAAATCAGGCCAAGCTCCCAACTCATGGAGAACATCAGGACCACCCCGATCACCACTGTCAACGCCGTCACCACCAACATGATGGCGCCAAAGGCCATCCAGCGGCGCATGAAGTTCAGATCGCTCATGGCGCGGCTGAGTAGTTGTCCCGAGCCCCAGCGGTCGTGGAATTCCACGGCGAGGTTTTGCAGGTGGCGGTAGAACGAGGTCCGCATGCGGGTTTCCACCGTGGTGACCGGGACAATCACAAACTGTCGGCGCAAGGAGATCAGCGCGGCCTCAAGCAATCCCAAGACCAGTACGACGCCGGCCCCGACCCACAGCGCCTGTGTTCCGGTCCCCGGGAGCAAGGCTTTGTTAACGAGGGAGCGATACACCTGAGGCACGGCCAAGGCTACGGCGCTGGCCGCGAGGGCCGAGAGGAAGCCCCAGATCAGGGGCCACATTATGGGCCGAAGCTGCGGGGCCAGACGGCTCAAAGTTTGGAACAGTGTGCTGTTATTTTTGTTTGCCATGCGCTTGTGTGCGTGCCCCCGTGGTGCGTAAAAGCCAATGATTTTCCAACCCTACTCCTGTGCGGCAGATGCTGACGGCCGGACCCGTTGGTTACTTTATGCTTCACATGTCTTGGAGCTTCATGAGTTGTTAGGCTAGGCTCACCTAAGTTGGCTGGATCGGTGCATGGGGAAGTCGCTTGGAGTGGCTCTGTGCTCCCTCTGGCCGTGTCAATCCAAGGAGCACCAGGGGCCAATCATGCGCGCAGTTATCTTTCCCACCGTGAACAATGACAACCATCTCTACGGCTTGGCCAGTTATCTCTGGATTGACAACCACCTTTATCCCACCGTCCACAACCGCCAAGACACCTACGCGTTGCCGGCCTATGAAATTGACGGCGCGTGGGTTTATCCCAGCAAGTACAACCTCGCCTTGTCGCCGCAGTATCCCGTGTACATGCTGGACCACGGATACTTTGTGGCCACCGGCCACGGTGCGGAACCCACGGGGGTACCCATTTTCCAGGTCAGGTGCTCCTGCCTGCCGCATCTGGATGATTGAGGGTGCCAATAGTGGGATGCGGGGCCGCAGGCCAGTGTGACTCTGCGCGTAATAGTGGCGAGATTGCTTCCGCTGGCCCTCAACCTGACTTAGATTAGTCACTAAATAAAGTTCAAGGGTTGAGGAGTCAGTGTGGACAAGTCGCAGGGATCAAGTGTCCTATTTGCCGGAGACAGCGTTACCGATTGTGCGCCGTGAGGATCCACGAGGGTTGGGGGATGGCTACGTCCAAGTAATCGCCGCGCAGCTGGCTTCGCAAGGATCGACGGTTGCCAATGTTGGCATCGGCGGGGACCGTGTGGTTGATCTGCAGGCGCGGTGGGCTGTTGATGTTTTGGGCAACGACGCCGAGACCCTGTCGATTTTGGTCGGCATCAATGACACCTGGCGCCGCTTTGACAACAACGACCCCACCTCCGCGGAGGACTTCGAGGCTGGATACCGTGAGCTGCTCACACAGGCCACGCCGCACTTCAGGCGCATCGTTTTGGTCCAGCCGTTTCTGCTGCCCGTCACGGAGGGCCAACTGGATTGGGCCGATGACCTGCAGGCCAAGCAAGAAGCCGTGGCTCGCCTCGCGACAGACTTCGATGCCATCTTGGTCCCAGCCCATGACAAGCTCAACGCTCTGGCAGGCAGCCTTGGCGGCAATGCTGCCCTGGCCGACGACGGCGTTCACCCCACGGAGCTGGGCCACGCCCAACTTGCCGCTATCTGGTTGGAAGCCGTTAATGCCTGAGGCAACGTCCGCGACTCCCGTACACCTCCAACTACGCGCGGCGGGCACAGGCGTTGTCCTTCGCCTGAGCGGCGACGAGCTTCCGCAAATACTCCATTGGGGTGCCGACCTTGGTGCGGCGAGTGACGAGCAGCTCCGGGAGTTCGCTGCGAATGCCGAACCAGCACTGGATAACTCGGTGGATGTTCCTGTCCGCATCAGTGTGGTTCCCGAACACGCCGCCGGATGGATGGGTGCCCCCGGCCTGCGCGGCCATCGCAGCGGACAGGCGTGGACGCCGCAAGTGGGTCACCTGAACCACACTGTTCAAGGAAACACTGTCACCTCCCGCGGCGTTGACCGGAACAGCGAACTCGAACTCGAGGTGGAAATACAGCTCCTGGACTCGGGTCTGCTGCGCCTGCGCGCGTCCGTGACCAATCTGGGTTCCAGCGACTACAACCTGGAACAGCTGGTGGTGGCGCTGCCCGTTTCCGGCAGTGCCGTGGAAACCATGGATCAGGCAGGACGGTGGAGCAAGGAACGCACACCGCAGCGCCGCCCCCTCACGGTTGGCACGCACCTGCGGGAGAACCGCCGCGGCCGCACGGGTGCCGACGCGGCAACTGTCCTGCTCGCCGGCGAGGAAGGCTTCGGCTTTGGACACGGGGAAGTCTGGGGCTTGCATGTCGGTTTCAGCGGAAACCACCTCACGTACGTGGAACACACTTCCGCAGGGAAAACCCTCCTGGGCGGCGGCGAGCTTCTGCTACCAGGGGAGATTGTGCTCAAAACCGGGTCCAGCTATTCCACGCCCTGGGTATACGCCTGCCACGGGGTGGGACTCGACGCCGCAGCACGGCAGTTCCACAACCACCTGCGCTCCCGCCCTCAGCACCCCACCACCTTGCGGCCCGTCACCTTGAACACTTGGGAAGCCGTGTACTTTGACCACGACCTCACACGGATCCTGGCGCTCGCAGACAAGGCGGCGGAGCTTGGTGTGGAGCGGTTTGTGCTCGACGACGGATGGTTCCGCGGGCGCCGTGACGACACCGCCGGGCTGGGGGACTGGTATGTCGATGAAGATGTGTGGCCTCAGGGGCTTCAACCGCTGACCGATCACCTGGCGACCTTGGGAATTGAGTTTGGCCTGTGGTTTGAACCGGAGATGATCAATCCCGAGTCTGATCTGGCCAGGGAACACCCCGACTGGATCCTGCAGCCCGTCGGCAGAATGCCTTTGCCGGCACGCCACCAGCAGGTGCTCAATCTAGCCATTCCCGAGGCGTACGACTACATCCGGGACCGCATTAGCGAGCTGGTGGGCAGGTGCAACATTGGGTACATCAAATGGGATCACAACCGGGATCTCGTGGACGCCGGTTCTACCGCAACCGGGAGCGCGGGTGTCCACGAACAGACACTGGCCACATACCGGCTCCTGGCGGAGTTGAAGGATCGCCACCCTGGACTTGAGATTGAATCGTGCTCCTCAGGTGGCGCCCGAGTTGATTTGGGCATCCTGGAACATACAGACAGGGTCTGGGCAAGCGATTGCATCGATCCGCTGGAACGCCAGCAGATTTTGCGCTGGACCGCCCAGCTCCTGCCACCCGAATTGGTGGGCAGCCACGTGGGCAGTTCGCACTCCCACACCACCGGGCGCACGCATGATCTGTCCTTCAGGGCCGCCACGGCGCTCTTTGGCCACTACGGCATCGAGTGGGACATCACCCTGCTGACCGCCGCGGAGCAGCAGGAGTTGGCGCACTGGATTGGCGTCTACAAGGAACACCGCACACTGCTCCACCAGGGCGATGTGGTGCGCGTTGATCACCCCACGCCGGAAATCAGCGCACACGGTGTCATTGCCAGTGACCGTTCCGCCGCGCTGTTTGAGTTCACGGTCCTGTCCCGGCCCTCCTGTTGGCCTCCGGTTCCGGTGCGCCTTCGCGGCCTTGACCCGGAGCGTAGCTACAGCATCCGCCAGCTGGGCCCCACGCCACCCTTGGGCACGAACAACAATTCACCAGCCTGGATGAACGACGGCGGCATCCGCCTTTCCGGGGCCATGCTGGCCGCCGCCGGACTCGCCATGCCGCCACTGCAACCGGAGCATTCGGTAGTGGTCCATCTCGAGGCCGCCGATCACGTTCAAGCACCTCTTGCGGACAGCTAGGATCGAATCATGATCAAGGTGAAGGCTCCTCTGCGGCAAGATTCACGAAGCCGGGTGCTGGATATTATCCGGGCCACCGAGCCCACCAGCAGGATTGAGCTGGTTCGGGAAACCTCACTTACTCCGGCCTCGATCACGCACCTGGTGCGTGACTTGTTGGCAGAGGGTTTGGTTCGTGAGGTGGGCCAGGCCGAATCCACCGGCGGCAAGCCGCGTACTCTGGTGCGCCTGAACCACGACTCCATGACGGCCATCGGCATCCAGCTCGGTGCGGCCTCGGTAGGCATCGTTGCGGCCAACCTGGCCGGTAACATTGTGGGCCGGCAGATCTTGCGTGGCGCCAAGGATTTGGATCCCCAAGTCATTGTGGCGTTTCTCGCCCAGGCGGTCGAGGACTTGATTGGCAACCTGGGCCTGACGCGCGCCACCATAGCGGGGATCGGTGTTGCCATGCCCGGGCCTCTGGACAAACCCGGCGGCTACCTGCGCAACGTTGCCTACCTAAAAAATCTCTCCGGCTTCGCCTTGGCCAATGAGCTCGAGGCGGCAACGTCCCTGCCGGTCATTGTTGACAACGATGCCACGGCGGCTGCCGTGGGGGAGTACTGGCTGGGAACCACCGAGGCGCATTCGGCTTACGCAACGGTGTATCTGGCAACGGGCATTGGCGGCGGTTTGGTGGTCAACGGGATGCCATACCGTGGCAGCAGCTCGAACGCTGGGGAGCTGGGCCACATCAGCGTAGATTTCCGTGGACCCGAATGCCCGTGCGGCAATAGGGGCTGTTTGGAGTTGTTTGCGGCGCCTCCCGTTTTGATGGAGCAGGCCAGGTTGGCGCCGGCGTCGGCGGGTCTGGCCGAGGTGGCGCGCGGCAACGTTGAGGACGGCATGTCTCAACTGGGCATTCTTGCGGCGCGCGGCAATGAAGCGGCCAAGCAAATTATTCGTGAAGGAGCCGAGTCCCTGGCTTGCGGCATCGTCACCTTGGTCAACTTATTCGATGTGGACATGGTGGTTCTAGCCGGCCCCGGATTCTCCTCGTGTGAGGCGTTTTATCTGGAAGAAGCCCAGAAGGCCCTGGATTCACGCACCTTGGCGAGGGGCGTTCACAACGTTTCTGTCGTCATGTCGGCTAGTCCGCGGGACGCCGCTGCGTTGGGTGCGGCCACCCTTGCGCTGCAGGACAAGCTGGATCGAAAGCCCGCGGCCGCAGTAGGGAAGTAGCCACCGGCGTAGCTTCGGCCCCGAGCCTGCGCGGCCTGGGCACCGGGCCGAGCCACGTCACATAAGCTCTCCAAGCGGCGTGGCGCGCGTCACATTCAATGCTTTTCCATCCATATGGATAACATTCCAAAAACATTGTTGACAGACTTAATTAAGTCCCATATAAAAGTACCTAGGCGTTCCCAAGAGCGCACACAGTGCCGTGGCTCACCTTTGTCTGGACGTGCTGTGAATCACTATGAAGGGTCAATGATGTCTCATCTCAAGAAGCACAGCCTTGCCAAGGCTGTCGTGGCAGTTGCCACGGCAGGGCTCTTGGCATTGTCCGGTTGCAGCAGTGAAACTGGCGGCGCAAACGGTTCGGGCAACCCAGGGGAATCTGCCATCACCGTTTTCAACGGGGCCACCGGCGCCATCTCGGAAAACTGGAATCCGTTCTCCCCGACCATGTTGCAGCCCACCCAGGGTGTCATTTACGAACCGCTTTACTATTACAACCTGGCGGCAGAATCGAAGCCCGAGCCCATCCTTGCCACGGCGTTCAGCTGGAATGAAGACGGCACCGAGCTGACCATCACCAATCGTGAAGGCGTCAAGTGGAACGATGGCCAAGCAATGACGTCCAAGGACGTGGCCTTCACCTTCAACATGATTCATGACAACCCTGCGTTGAACACGAGCGGCCTGAACGCCACCGCAACCGCCACGGATGAGAAGACCACGATCCTGAAGTTTGAGACCAGCTCCTTCATGCAGGAACCACAGATTCTAGGCAACCAGGCGATCGTCCCGGAACACATTTGGTCCAAGATTGCCGATCCCACCACCACCATCAACGAGAACCCCGTAGGCACCGGCGCCTACAAGGTGAAGTCCTTCAACGCCCAGTCCTACGTGCTGGAGAAGAACCCCACCTATTGGGAAGCCGGAAAGCCCGAAATTGACAGCGTTCAGTACATTTCACTCGCTACAGCAGATGCTGCCAGCGCGGCCCTGGTTGCGGGCAAGGTTGACTGGATGAGCTCCTTCCTGCCCAACCTGAAGGAGATGATTGGCAGCCAAAAGAGCCTCAGCTACGTCAACACGCCCGTCATGACAACCTCCCTGTTCACCTGCTCCAACGCGGCCCTCGGCTGCAAGGGGCCACAGACCGATGTTGCTGTCCGCCAGGCCATCTTCGCCGCCATGGACCGCACTCAGCTGAACAAGCTGGCCGGTGGCGACTTTGCCGCCCCCGCCTCCCCAACGTTGCTACTGCCGGAGCGGGACAAGAAGTGGATTGCCGACGCCGACGACGTTGAGGTTCCGCAGACGGCCGACATAGCCAAGGCCGCCGGCATCCTCGAGACCGCAGGCTACGGGAAGGGAAGCGACGGCATCTACGCCAAGGACGGCCAGCGTGTCAGCCTCACGGTTCAGGTGGTGGCCGGTTGGAGCGATTACATCTCGGCTGTCCAGGTCATGACCAGCCAGCTGAAGGAGGCCGGCATTGAGCTGAAGTCCGTGCAGCTCTCGTACAACGAATGGAGCGGCAACCAGACCAAGGGCACCTTCGAGCTGACACTGGACTCGATCGGGCTCGGGGCTTCGGATAACCCGTATTACACCTACCAGCCACGCTTCAACAGTTCAACATCTGCCAAGGTTGGCGAGGATGCCTCCACCGGCGGCAACTACTCCCGGTACCAAAACAAGACGGTCGACGCCGAACTGGTCAAGGCTGCAGCCACATCGGATGAATCGGCTCAGAAGGCTGCCTATGCGGCCATTCAAAAAGAGATCGTCCGCGATCTGCCGTACATCCCCATCTACGTCAACTCAACGCTGTCCGAGTTCAACACCGATCGGGCCACCGGTTGGCCCACGAACGAGAACAAGTACGCCTTCCCGGCCTCTTGGAAGTCCTGGGACAACGGCATTGTCCTGAAGTCACTGACCCCGGCCGGCAAGTAGCCGTGGTGTTGGCGCCGAGCAGCAGAATGGATGGTTGAGCAATCGTGCGGTTTTATCTCCAGAAGATTGTGTTTTATGTGGTGGCTCTCTGGGCTGCACTGACACTGAACTTTTTCCTCCCACGATGGATGCCGGGTAATCCGGTGGACATCTTGATCTCCAAGCTTTCTGCCAAAGGCCCCGTTTCGGAGTCCACCCGGCATGCCTTGGAACTGTTGCTCGGCACCAACTCCGACCAGCCAGTATTTGTTCAGTACCTGAGCTACCTCGGCAGTGTTTTCCGTGGTGATCTCGGGGTGTCCGTGACGTACTTCCCGGCCAATGTCACAGATATTATTGCCCAGACTCTGCCCTGGACAGTGGGGCTCATTGGAATCGCCACCGTCATTTCCTTTGTGGTGGGTATTTTGCTGGGCCAGTTGGCCGGGTGGAAGCGTGGTTCCTGGCTGGACAACTTCATTCCGGTGACAACCATGTTCCAGGCCGTACCGTACTTCTGGCTGGCACTGGTGCTCTTGTACTTTTTGGCCAGCAAGATCCAGCTGTTCCCGCTCAGCGGTGGCTACGATGTCTACGCCGTGCAGCCGGGCTTGAGCTGGGCCTTCATCTCAAGCGTCATCTACCACGGTGCCTTGCCGGCCCTGACGATCGTCCTTTCCTCGATTGGCGGCTGGATGTTGGGCATGCGCAACATGATGGTCTCCACTCTGTCGGAGGATTACATTGTCACCGCCGAGGCCAAGGGCCTCCACCCACGCCGGATCATGACAAACTACGCCGCCCGCAATGCTGTACTGCCGTCACTGTCGGGCTTCGCAATCTCCCTGGGATTTGTGGTGGCCGGATCCATCGTGACGGAAATGGTGTTTTCCTACCCGGGCATTGGCTCAGCCCTCCTGACAGCCGTACAAAGCAATGACTACGCGCTCATGCAAGGCATCTTCTTGGTCATCACCATCTCGGTTCTGGGTGCCAACCTGCTCGTTGATCTCCTCTACGCACTCATCGATCCCCGCACGCGCGTGCGTGCCTAAGGACGGAAGGAACACGATGGAAACAACTCTTGAAGTACAACGTCCTGCGGCCGCCGCGTCGGGGCGGCCGAAGAAAAACCGAAACCGCCAGCGACGCCCCCGCTCAGCCAAACTCATTGCCGGACTCAGCATTGCAGGTGCCATTGCGCTATTTGGCATCCTTGGACCCATGCTCTTGGGCGACCCCAACGCCATCAGCAATGAGACGCTGGCAGCCCCCGGCAACGGCATGCTGCTGGGCACAACCCAAACCGGCCAGGACGTCTTGGCACAATTGGCGCACGCCACCCGCGGGTCCCTGACCATCGGTGTGCTGGTAGGGGCCATGGCCATTGCGGCCTCCGCCTTCTTTGGGATCGTTGGCGCTTACATTGGCGGGTGGACCGACGAGGCATTCTCACTCATCACCAACGTCATGCTCGTGATTCCGGGTCTTCCCCTGGTTATCGTCATCTCCAGCTACGTCCCGGATAAGGGCTTGTTCTTGATCGCTGGCGTTTTGGCCCTGACAAGTTGGGCTGGCGGTGCCCGCGTGTTGCGCGCCGTCACGCTGAGCTTGCGCAATAGGGATTACGTCGCAGCGTCCCGCGTCTCGGGGGAGAAGACGTGGCGAATTCTGCTGGTTGAAATCCTGCCCAACCTAATGCCTATCCTTGCGTCCCAAATGGTCTTCGCCGTCATTTTTGCCATCCTCGGTGAGGCCGGACTGGCCTTTATTGGCTTGGGCGCCTCCGGCACCTGGACGTGGGGCTCGATGTTGTTTTACGCCCAGAATGGCCTTGCCCTGAGGCTCGGTGCGTGGTGGTGGTTTGTTCCACCGGGCCTGCTCATCGCAGTCTTTGGTGCAGCCCTGTCCCTCATCAACTTCTCCATTGACGAGATCATCAACCCGAAACTGCGCGATCAGACGCTGGCGGCACGTAAACGCTGGAACAAGCCGCGAGCTGGCAAAACAGCCTCAGCTGGTACTGGAAAGGCAACGCCATGAGCTCAATAACCGTGGACACCGCAGCGAGTGCCTCGCCGGCCCCCAAATCAACGGGGCCCGGCCCGGTCCTGTCCATTGAAAACCTCAGCATCGATTACGAGGGCGAAACTACTGTCCACGCCGTCAAGAATGTCACCCTGGCCCTGGGCCGGGGCGAGATTCTTGGCCTGGCCGGCGAGAGTGGCTGCGGCAAAACCACCTTGGCCTACGGAATCAACAAACTGCTCAAGCCTCCGGCAAGGATTGTCAGCGGCCAAGCCACGTTCCACGACAAGAGCGGGACGGACATCGCCATCAGTGAGCTGAAGGGTGAACCCCTGCGCGCTTTCCGCTGGGACAAGATCTCCATGGTTTTCCAAGGCGCCATGAACTCCTTGAACCCCGTGCTGAACGTTCAGGCGCAGTTGGAAGACATCTTCACCACGCACCGTCCGGCCATGGGCAAGGTGGAACGTCGTCAAGTCTGTGGCGACCTGCTGGAACGTGTTGGAGTCAACCGAAACCGGGTCCGGTCCTTTCCGCACGAGCTCTCCGGCGGCATGCGCCAGCGCGTCATGATCGCCATGGCCATGGCACTTGATCCCCAGATCATGATCATGGACGAACCCACCACGGCACTGGATGTTGTGGTGCAGCGCGAGATCCTGCGCGAAATTACCAGGCTCCGCGCCGAGCTGGGCTTCGCGGTCATCTTCATCACCCACGATCTTCCGCTGTTGCTGGAAATCAGCGACAGGATCGCCGTCATGCGCGGAGGGGAAATTGTGGAGCTGGGCGATGCCCGGCAGGTCTACAGCAACCCAACCCACGCATACACCCGCAAGTTGCTGGACTCGTTCCCCAGCCTGACCGGCGAACGCGGAGATTTCATCCGCCACGGGCGCACCTTGAAAGGAACCGCATGAGCACCCTTGAATTTCACAACGTTGTCAAGGAATACCGATTGCGCGGTGGCTGGCACGGGCGCACCCTCAAGGCCGTCAATGACGTGAGCTTCTCCGTGGAATCGGGCAAGACGGTGGCGCTGGTTGGTCAAAGCGGCAGCGGAAAATCCACCATCGCCAAGCTGCTCATGCAGCTGGAGCGGCCCACCTCCGGGGCGATTATGCTCGACGGCGTGCCCGTCCAGCGCCGCGGTGCCGGGCTCCGCCAGTACCGCCGCGACGTCCAGATGGTGTTCCAGGACCCCTTCGCCTCGCTCAACCCCTTCCATACCGTGGGTCACCACCTGGCCCGGCCGCTGAAACTGCATGGCAAGGCGAAGACAGCCGAGGAGACCGACGCCGCAGTGGCGGAACTGCTCACCCGCGTTCAGCTTGATCCCGAAGCCGCAGCCAAACACCCGCACGAAATGTCTGGCGGGCAGCGGCAACGCGTGGCGATCGCCCGGGCCTTGGCCCCGGAGCCGCGCATCCTTGTTGCCGACGAACCGGTGTCCATGCTGGATGTCTCCATCAGGCTGGGCGTGCTGAATCTCTTGGCGGACCTGCAGCGTGCGGACAACCTCGGAGTCCTCTACATCACCCATGACCTGGCCACGGCCCGGCACTTCTCCGATGAAATCCTGGTCATGTATCAGGGCGAGATCGTCGAAGCCGGACCCTCCGATGAGGTCATCCTCAATCCCCAACACCCCTACACCCAGCTGCTCGCCGAGGCAGCCCCCAACCCGGAAAAGAGACTTGCACAGTGACCATCACCACCGACCTTCTGCCCGCACCCACCCTGACTGACCTGAGCAGCGCAGGCGGCTGCAGCTGGGAGCTCCGTCCCACCACCGACGTGCCCGCGGAGGCGGCGTTGGGCATAGCGGGGATTCCCGCCGTCGTACCCGGCGAGGTGCACACGGACTTGCTCCGGGCCGGGCTGATTCCTGATCCCTTTGACGGCAACAACGAAAGCGCGCTGGCGTGGATCGGGCTGACGGATTGGCAATATCGCACGGTCTTTACCTTCAGTGACGCGGAGCACGCGCGGCACGATCTGGTGGCCGATGGACTGGATACGGCCGCCACGATCCGCCTGAACGGCAAGGTGGTGGCCAGCACAGCCAATCAGCACAGGTCATACCGCTTCGATGTCCGGGACTTCCTGGTGCAGGGCGAAAATGAGCTGGTCATCGATTTCCGTGCTCCCGTGACATTTGCCCGCGAACAGCGGGAGATTATTGGTGACCGCCCGCACACCAACCACCACCCGTTCAACGCCGTGCGCAAGATGGCCTGCAGCTTTGGCTGGGACTGGGGAATCGACATTGCCGGCGCCGGAATTTGGAAGGCGATCCGGCTTGAATCCTGGACCGGCGCACGCATTGCCTCGGTGCGGCCGCTGGCCACGCTGGATGCGGCTGGCACGGGTGTTTTGGAAACCCATGTTGAGCTTGAATGGGACGGCGGTCCAGCGGCTGCGGGCACGGCCGAGCTGAGCGTTTCCGTTGCCGGTGTGGCAGGGAATGTCACGGTTGGCTCGGACGACGCCGTTGCCTCCCTGGTCCTGCAGCTTCCCGAGGTGGCGCCCTGGTGGCCGCGCGGGCACGGCGAGCAGGCGCTGCATGAGGTACGTGTTGAGCTCAGCGGAGTGGGAAACGACAGATGGTCATCCCGCGTCGGCTTCCGCACTATTGAGGTCGTGACCGAAGCTGACCATGATGGGACCAGTTTTAAGTTCCGGGTCAACGGTGTTGATGTGTACATCCGTGGCGCCAACTGGATCCCGGACGACGCCTTAATCACCCGAATCACCCGCGAAAGCCTCGCATCCTCCATTGGCGATGCCGTCGAATCCGGCATGAATCTGCTGCGCGTGTGGGGCGGTGGCATGTACGAATCCGAGGACTTCTATGACATCTGCGACGAGCAGGGTCTCCTTGTCTGGCAGGACTTCCTCTTCGCCTGCGCCGCTTATTCGGAGGAGGAACCGCTGCGCTCCGAGGTAATCGCCGAGGCCCGTGAAGCCGTGACCCGCCTGAGCAAGCACGCCTCCCTCGCCTTGTGGAATGGCTGCAACGAAAACATTTGGGGTTGGGTGGAGTGGGATTGGCGTGTTCCCTTGGCCGGGCGCACCTGGGGGAAGGCTACTACCGCCAGATCCTGCCCGAGATTGTGGGCGAGTTGGACGCCCGGACCCGGTACTCATCCGGCAGCCCCTTCTCCTACGGCGATCATATGCACCCCAACGATCCTCGCCACGGCACCACCCACATCTGGGATGTCTGGAACCAGAAGGATTACACCCACTACGCCAGCTATCAGCCCCGTTTCGCCTCCGAATTTGGTTTCCAGGGTCCGCCGGCCTGGTCAACTCTCACCAGCGTTGTCCACGACGAGCCGCTGGCTCCCTATGGCGAGCAGATGCTGGTCCACCAAAAAGCGGATCAAGGCAATCTGAAGCTGGAGCGAGGTTTGGGTGAACACCTGCCGGTGCCGGAGCTCATTGAGGATTGGCACTGGGCAACACAGCTCAACCAGGCCCGGGCACTGGTCTTTGGTATTGAGCACTTCCGCAGCCTCTTCCCGCTCAACCAGGGCACAGTCATGTGGCAGCTCAACGATTCCTGGCCCGTGGTGTCGTGGGCCGCCGTGGATAGCCACGGCATCCGCAAGCCGCTATGGCACGCGCTCAAGCATGTGTACGCACCGCGGTTGGCGACGGTTCAGCCGCGCGAGGGGGGACTTGCCGTGGTTCTTCACAACGACACGGATGCGCCCCTGGCCGGTGCGCTGCGCCTGCGCCGGATGACAACGGCAGGGGAGCTGCTGGCCGAGGAGCCCCTGAGCGTTTCCGTGCCTGCTCGCAGTGCCGAAACGTACACCTTGCCGGAGGCGATTGCTCGTCCGGGCGACGCCACGGCGGAATACATCCAGATGCGCGCAGAGGATGCCGGCCTCGATGTGGCCGCCGCTTTCGGCTATTTCGTTGAGGATACGGCGTTGGCCCTGGTCTCTCCGGCGCAGGCGCTTTCGGCGTCGGCCAAGCCCACGGACGACGGCGTGGCAGTGACGGTGCGTGCCACGGCATTGGTGAAGGACATTGCGCTCTTCCCGGACCGCCTCGATGCCGCGGCGAGCGTGGACTCCGGTCTGATTACGCTCAGTGCGGGCGAGGAACACACCTTCTTCATTAGCGGTTCTGCGTTGGATATGGCGGCGCTGGTTACTGCCCCTGTTCTGCGTTGCGCCAATGATCTGCTGCACGGGTAGTCTAATTTCATGATCAGCCATGGGAGTGCCACAGAGTCGACGTCGCGGTCCGGGATTCCGGGCTCAGCGCCGGTTGGATTGGTGCTCCTGCGCTCGGCCCAGCCCGGCCAGCTCGATCCCTTTCACCAGGACTTTGTTCGTGGTGCGGAATCGCGGCTGGCCGAGGCCGGGCGGAGCCTGCTGGTCATGTTGCAGGCCGAGCCTGACAAAGAACTTGAAACCTACCGCCGCTGGGCTGCCGAGCAGCGGATTGCCGGTGTGCTGCTCATGAACCTGCGGTTGGGGGATGAGCGTGTGCCGCTGCTGCAGGAAATTGGGTTGCCGGCCGTGGTCATCGGAGACCGGCAGATCAGCTCCGTCCATCCCACTGCATTTACGGATGAGCGGGCAGCGATGGCCGAGGCCCTGCGGTATTTATCTGGCCTGGGACACCGGCGGATAGCCCGCGTGGCCGGTCCTGCGGAGCTGTTGCACACGGCCCAGCGCACCGAGGTTTACGATGAGGTGCTTGCCGGACTCGGTAGTGACGGATTGCAGCGAAATGGCGAATACGGGCATGAAAGCGGACGAGACCTGACAGCTGAGCTGTTTTCCGGGGACGCCGGTGCACAGATGCCCACGGCGATTATTTACGATGACGCCGTCATGGCCATAGGCGGCTTGGAAGCACTGGCCGCCATGGGCCTTGCCGTTCCAGGGCAGGTATCTGTGTTGGCGTGGGACGATTCCCTGCAGTGCCAGCTGGCCGGTGTCACGGCGCTTTCCCACGACGTCGCCGCTTACGGAGTGCTGGCCGCTGACCTGCTTCTGGGGAATTTGGCCGGGGACCCGGTCACGAGCCGAGCGGCGCAGGCGCCCACCCTTGTGGAGCGCAGCTCAACCGGCCCCGCTGCTTAGTCGCGTTG
This sequence comes from Arthrobacter alpinus, assembly GCF_900105965.1. Lineage (NCBI taxonomy): Bacteria > Bacillati > Actinomycetota > Actinomycetes > Micrococcales > Micrococcaceae > Arthrobacter > Arthrobacter alpinus. Next base: position 2,562,137 of record NZ_FNTV01000001.1, on the reverse strand, counting down.
CTCGTCGATCAGGCGGGCAACATGCAAGGTCAAGTACGTGACCTCGTCTTCGGCCAGGGGTTCCCCGAGGCGCAGCTCCAACACACTTTGGAGCCGCAAAGCCGTGGCATAGGCGTCAGGGTAGGAATCCCGGATGGCGGAGCGCAGTTTGGTGGCGCCTTCGGCCAGCTGTTTTCCGGAACCTGCCCGCACAAAGAAATAGCGCAGATGAGTAATAAAGCGGGCGGCGTTGACGGTGTCCCGGTCGATCGGGCGTCCGGAAGCCTGTTCCAGGACCTCAAAAAGTTGTGTGAAGACCCCCGTCATTTGATACGTGAAGGAAAGATCTCCCACGGTAAAGCCGGCGTTGACCAGATGCAGGGCGATCGAGACTGCCTCGCCCTCGTCCAAGGGTGACTCGAGGGTGGCGTTGACATGGTCAAGAATGCGCTTGGCGGCCCGCAACTCGGCCGGGTACAGATGAGAGACCTCTGCCCGAAGAGGGTACTCAAACGCGATCCCGTCCCGCAGGCGTTTGATGGCGAAACTGAGGTGATCTGCCAGAGCTACGGAGAGTGAGGTGCTGTTGGGAATGGTCAGTTCAGCCCGACCCGCCTCGAGGGCCTGCTCGGCAAGGGCAAGGTGTTCGGGCGGAATGGCTGCCACCATGGCCCCGAAGTTGTCAGGGTCCCGGCCGTCGTCGGGCACAAAGGTGCGCACAATATTTGCCGGGTCGATGGGCTGGCCGGGTCCTGTTTGAAAGCCCAGCCCGCGGCCGGTCAGGATGACCTCCCGGCCATCGTCGCCATCTTCGCGAGCGAGAACAACATTGTTATTGAATACACGCAGGATCTTCATGCCGTTGTCTCCTCTTTGCGACTTTGGCGGGAGTGATGGGTGGGGCGGAGGCCTGTGGCCTCCGCCCCGTTTGTTCCTAGCTTAACGTTGCGCCATTGCTGGCAATGACGTTCTGGTACCAGTCAAACGACTTCTTCCTATGGCGTTCCAAGGTGCCGCTTCCGTCGTCGTTCCGGTCAACGTAAATGAAGCCGTAGCGTTTGCTCATCTGGGCGGTGGAAGCGCTGACAACATCAATGCAACCCCAGGATGTGTATCCCGTGACGTCGACGCCGTCGGCAATTGCCTCGCGGACCTGCACCAGGTGGTCGTTCATGTACTGGATGCGGTAGTGATCCTCAACTGTTTTAACGCCGTCGAGCTCCACCAGAACATCCTTGGCGCCAATGCCGTTTTCCACGATGAACAGCGGCTTCTGCCAGCGTTCCCAGTAGTCGTTCATGACCACGCGAAGACCCTGCGGGTCAATCTGCCAGCCCCACTCGGAGGCCTCAAGGGTGGGGTTGGGCACGCCGCCCATGATGTTGCCCGGACCCTGTTCCGCTGCCGGATCGGCCGTGTCGCAGATGCTCATGTAGTAGCTGAAGGAGACAAAGTCCACCGTATTGGTGAGATCCGCAGTGTCCTGCTCCGTGATGTCCAGCTCGATCCCGTTGTCGCGGAAGTAGCGCAGCAGGTAGCCGGGGTAAGCGCCGCGGCAGTGGATGTCGCCAAAGGCGTAGCTGCCGTGGGCGGTGTCCATGGACTTGACCACGTCGTCCGGGTGCGGCGTGAGCGGGTAGACCGGCAGGGCCAGGATCATGCAGCCAATCTTGGCCTCCGGCATGATGGTCCGGGCCAGTTTGGTCACGCGGGCCGAGGCCACGAGCTCGTGGTGGATTGCCTGGTACAGATCCGTCTCCGTCAGCTCATCCTTCGGTGTGGGGATGCCGCCGGAGAGGAAGGGCTCGTGGAGCACCGAGTTGATCTCGTTGAACGTCAGCCAGTACTTCACCCGGCTGCCGAAACGCTCAAAAAGGACTTCACAGTAGCGCTCGTAGAAGGCAATCATGGCGCGGTTGGTCCAGCCGCCGTACGTACGTGCCAGGTTCAGCGGCGTCTCGTAGTGGCTGATGGTGACCATGGGTTCGATGCCGTGCTTTTCCAGCTGGTCAAGCACCCGGGCATAGAAGGCCAGGCCCTCTTCGTTGGGCTCCGCGTCGTCACCGTTGGGGAAGATGCGGCTCCAGGCGATGGAGAAGCGGTAGACCTTGAAACCCATCTCGGCGAAGAGTGCAATGTCCTCTTCGTAGCGGTTGTAGAAGTCAATCGCCACCTGCTTGAGGTTGTCGGCCGTGGGGCCCTCGGTGGGCCGCTCGGTGATGCCCTTGGGCATGACGTCCTGGATGGACAGGCCCTTGCCGCCGGTGGCGTAGGCGCCCTCAATCTGGTTGGCGGCAGTGGCGCCGCCCCAGAGGAATCCCTGCGGGAAGGCTCCGGTGGCCGGCGTGAAAGTTGCGTTGCTCATGGTGCTTGGGTCCTCTTTCGGTGGTGGGGTTCGACGTGTTTAGAGTTCAATGTCCAGTGCGGGGACACCGTGGTTCAGGTGGCCCTGGCCGACGGGAACAACGGCCGTGAGATTCTTCGTGTTCGTGACCACCATGATGGTCATGTCGCTGAAGCCGGCGTCCTTGATCTTGGCCCGGTCGACTGTTGCCAGCAGATCGCCGACCTCCACCCGCTGGCCACGAGTCACGGCGGGTGCAAAGCCCTCACCCTTCATCTGGACGGTGTCGATGCCGATGTGCACCAGCACCTCCACGCCGTCGTCGGTCTTGATGCCAAAGGCATGACCGGTCTTCATGGCCACCGCAATGGTGCCTGCCACGGGGGAGTGGATGGTGTTTTCGTCGGGGATGATGCCCAGTCCAACACCCATGGCGCCTGAGGCGAAGACCTTGTCCGGCACATCGGAAAGGGCGACGGCGGTTCCGGTCACGGGGGCGAGGACCTTGACGCTGCCGCTGGCGATCGTCGCGGCGGAGGGTGCCGCAGCGTCGGCGTCGAGAGTGTCAGGGGTTTCGCGGGGGCCAAAGAAGTAGGTCAGCAGGAAGCCGATGGCGATGGCAACGCCGGTGCCCAGCAGAAGGGTGGTGAAGCTTCCGATCGCGGTGAAGGCGGGCAGTCCGATCAAGGACGGGAACACGAAGGCGTTGGCGGCGCTGCCGCCCATGGCTGCGATGGCACCGCCCACGGCACCGCCGGCTATGCCGAAGTAGAACGGCTTCTTCAGGGGCAGGTTCACGCCGTAGATGCCGGGCTCGGTGACGCCGGCCAGGAAGCCGGAGAACGCCGCCGGTGCCGCAACCTCACGGCGCTTGGCGCTGTGGCTGCGCAGGGCAACGGCCAGCATGGCGGCCGACTGTGCCAGGACAGCAGGCAGCAGGGGTGCCATCATGACGGAGGAGCCGGTCGTGGCGATGTCGTTGAGCATGACGGGAACCAGGCCCCAGTGCAGGCCGAACACCACGAAGACCTGCCAGAAGCCGCCCATGACCGCTCCGGCCAGCCACGGTGCGAAGCTGAACATGGCCGTGATGCCGGAGGAGAGGCCGTTGGCCAGGAAGATCGTGGCGGGACCGACGGTCAGCAGCGTCAGCGGAACCATGATGGCCATGGCCAGCAGGGGGGTCATGAAGTTGCGGATGGCCGAAGGCAGCACCTTGAGCAGGAAGCGTTCCAGGTATCCCAGCAGCCAGACGGCCACGATGATCGGGATGACGGAACTGGTGTAGTTCATGACGGAAAACGGGATTCCGGCGAAGTTCGCCTGGGTGCCGTTCAAAGCCACAATGGAAGGGTAAACCAGGGCGCCGGCAATGGCCATGGCGGTGAACTGGTTGGCCTTGAAGCGCTTGGCGGCCGTGATGGCCAGGAACAGCGGCAGGAAGTAGAACAGGGCATCCGCTGAGGCATTCAGGATGACGTATGTGGAGTCCTCGGCGGACATCCAGCCGAAGGTTCCGGCCAGGCTCAGGAAGGCCTTGAACAATCCGGCGGCCGCCAGGGGCCACAGGATGGGCTGGAAGATGGAGGAGACCATCTGGATGAAGCGGTTGAAGATGTTGCCCTTGGCCGGGGCGGCCTCGGCGGAGTCTTCTTCGCCCCCGAAGCGGCTGATCTTGCCAAGTTCCGCGAACACGGTGGGGACCTCGTTGCCGATGACCACCTGGTACTGGCCGCCGGCCTTCATCACGGTGATCACGCCGGGCAGCTTCTCAACGCCGGCCGTGTTGGCCTTGGCGTCGTCGCGCAGGGTGAGCCGCAGCCGGGTTGCGCAGTGGGTGGCTCCCACTATGTTCTCTTCTCCGCCAACACCCTCCAGGATGTCTGCGGCCAATGTCCGGTAATTCACGGAAGCCATGGCAGTCCTTTCTGTCCGCTTTCGTCTTTCGGGCACAAAAAAAGACCCAAGACATACGTTTGACGTAAGTCTCAGGTCTTGCCTCGTAACCGAGTAACAATCCTTACAGGCAGCATTGCCTGCTGCTGAGACTGTACACGTGATTGAGGTCACGGACAAGTTTTGTCTTGGCGGGCCCACCCCATCCCCCACAAAACCGCGCCCGCCTCCCAGAAATGCGCCCCGTCTACGGGGCGCATTTCTGGGAGGCGGGCGCGGAAATCGACGAGGCCGGTGTTCGGGCTAGATCAGCCCGAGTTCCGCGAAGGCAGTGGCAATTCCATCGCGCGACGGCGGCGCGGTGGTGCGGTCGGCGAGGGCCAAGAGTTCGGCGGAAGATCCCTCGATGGCGACACCTATGCCTGCGTAGGCAACCATTTCAAGATCGTTCTGGCCATCACCAAACGCGATGGTGTTGCCCTGCTCGATCCCGAGTTTCGCGATGGCGACGGCCACGCCGTCGGCCTTGCTGATGGTTCGCTGGTACAGCTCTCCGGCATGAGCTCCCTCGTCGGCAATCGAGTTGGCGACGACGGCGATCTCCGCACCGATTTCTGCGGCAATCAGCTCCATGGGGATCGGGGATTCAAAGACGGAAACCTTGGCGAACAGTGGTGACTGTGCGCTCCAGGGAAGCAATGACCCCAAGATGGCGGAGGATCCCTTGCCTGGGCCGTTGGATGATTTGTCGAAGTGCGCCTCGATGATGCGCCGCAACCGTTGTTCGGCCGCCGGTGCCACGTGAAGTGATTCTTGGGCTTCCAATACGTAGACGGAATCGTGGGCGTCCAAAACAGCCACGGTTCGGCCCGCCAAATCCGCCGAGAAGCGGGTGTCCAGCAGCACCTCACCAGCAACTTCCACATAAGCGCCGGCGCTGGCAACCAGGCCGTCAAAACCTGCATCGAGGATGTGTTCGGGCAACATCGAGACTGGCCGCCCCGTGCACAGGAACACCTTGTGCCCGTTGGCGCGTGCAGCCTGCACGGCCAGAACATGCGCTTCGGGCACAATTCCGAAGTCAGCGTACGTGCCGTCAACGTCGAGGAAGATGGCGTGGATGGTCATGGAGTTTGCTTCGGGGGTCATGGTCAGGGAGTCTACCGGGGCCAGGCGAACATTTCGGAACGGCATGGTGGGCTGCGGATTTGACGAAGGTCACAGAAACTGCGCACACTTATCTAAAGGATATGTAACTGGGCAACTGGGCAGGATCCGATCATTGAGCGAACCACCGCTCCTTGTTCGGGTCCTTTTTTATTGGCCAAAACAGTGCGGTTTGGTATTCACCCAAGGAGAAGAAATGAACAACGAGGTCCTGATTCCCGCGACCCGGCGGCAGCAATTTTCAGGTGTAGGTGTTGCTCCGGGACGTGTTGTTGGCCAGGTGCGCCAGATGCCCAAGCCGGTGCAGGAACCTCGTGCCAATGCAGCCGTGGCCGCGGACGTCAACCTGGCTGTGCAGGGGCAGCGCATCAAGGATGCGGCCAAGGCCGTCCAGGCCGAACTGCGATCCCGGGCGGCCGCCGTCGAGGGTGAGGGCAGGGAAGTTCTGGAGGCCACAGCGTTGATGGCCGCCGATCCCATGTTGGTGAAATCGGCCATCAAGCTGCTCGCGCCTGAGGTGCCCGGCGGGGCGCGCACTCCCGAGCGCGCCATCTGGGAAGCCGGCGAAGCCGTGGCCGAAAAGCTCCGGGCGCTGGGTGGCTACATGGCCGAGCGTGCCACCGATGTTCTGGATGTCCGTGCGCGCATCGTTTCGGAGCTGCGTGGGCTGCCTGCTCCTGGCATTCCGGTCTCTGACATACCGTTCATTCTCGCTGCCGAGGACCTGGCGCCGGCCGATACCGCCACCTTGGATCCGGCCAAAATCATCGCCCTCATCACCTCCAGTGGTGGCCCGCAGTCCCACACCGCCATTTTGGCCCGCGCGCTGGGCCTGCCCGCCGTGGTTGCTGCCCGCGGTGTTGACGGGATTGCCGATGGCACGGAAGTTTACGTGGACGGCGCAGCAGGTTCCATTACGGCAGAACCTGATGCCGAGCTGATCGTGGCCGCGGCAGCGTGGGCAGCCCAGGCGTCAACGCTCACGGCCTTCAACGGCGCCAACGTTTTGGCCGACGGTCTCCGGATCCCGCTGCTGGCCAACGTGGGCACCGGGGCGGATGCCATCAAGGCTGCGGCCGCCGGCGCGGAAGGTGTTGGCCTGCTCCGCACCGAATTCTGCTTCCTTGACCGCGATGAAGAGCCCACAGTGGAGGAACAAATAGCCGCCTATGGGGCAGTTTTCGCCGCGTTCCCGGGTAAGAAGGTGGTTGTTCGAACCCTGGACGCCGGCGCCGACAAGCCACTGCCGTTCCTGACCAACGCCGATGAGCCCAACCCCGCGCTGGGTGTCCGCGGCTACCGCACCGATCTGACCTCACCCGGGGTTCTTGAACGCCAGCTGCTTGCGATCGCCGCGGCCGAGTCCGTCCACCAGGCCGAGGTGTGGGTCATGGCCCCCATGATCTCGACGTCGGATGAGGCGGCCGACTTTGCCGCACTGTGTGCCGCGGCCGGGCTCAAGACTCCCGGCGTCATGGTGGAAGTTCCCTCCGCCGCGTTGACCGCAGCCACCGTGCTGCGTGAAGTCGCCTTCGCATCCTTGGGCACCAACGACCTGACCCAGTACGCCATGGCCGCCGACCGGCAGCTTGGTCCGTTGGCCGCGCTCAACAACCCGTGGCAGCCTGCCGTGCTGCAGCTGGTCAAACTGACGGCAGACGGCGCCGCCCTGGCCAGCAGCGCCAGTGGACTTCCCAAGCCCGTCGGTGTCTGTGGTGAGGCGGCAGCGGATCCGGCGCTCGCCGTCGTTCTTGTGGGACTGGGCGTGGCGTCGCTTTCGATGAGTGCTCGCGCGCTGGCCGCCGTCTCTGCTGTGCTACCGACAGTCACCTTGGACCAGGCCCGGCACTTGGCGTTCACGGCTCTGGCTGCACCCTCGGCCACCGAAGCGCGCGCCGCCGTCCGTGCCGGCCTGCCCATTCTGGATGAGCTGGGCCTGTAAATTTCAACGGTTTTCACCACCTGTTTTCCAACAACCAAGGAGTATTCAATGTCAGAACGTACCGCAACCATTGCCAGCCGCGTTGGCCTGCACGCCCGCCCGGCAGCCATTTTCACCGCGGCCGTGGCTGAGCTTGATCTTGAGGTGACCATCGCCCTGGCCGGCGAGCCGGCCGAGGACGCCATGGAGGCCGACAGCATCCTCGCCCTCATGAGCCTCGGCGCAGCCCACGGCGATGCGGTGGTCCTTCGCGCGGAGGGGCCCGGCGCCGATGAAGCATTGGAGCGTTTGGTCCAGATCCTGGAAACTGACCACGACGCGGCATAAGCCCACGGCGCCGCCGTGCATCGCGAGTATGATCACGTCAAAGTCATCGGAGTGGTTCATCCCATTTGTCGAAACTGGCTTCCCTGCGCATTCAAACTCTCGAAGGAACCACGGATGACTGAATCAACGATGATGACAAGCGCCATTCTTCGAACGGCCCCCGCGAGCCGGCCCTATGCGGACAGTGCGCCGCTCATTCTTGAGCAGCTCCCCGTCCCGGTTCCGCGTTCGGGCGAGGTGCTGGTCAAGATCGATCGCGCCAGCCTGTGCCACTCCGATCTCTCAGTCATCAACGGTTCCCGCGTCCGCCCACTTCCGATGGCACTGGGGCACGAGGCAAGCGGAACCGTGTCCGGCGTCGGGCCTGAGGTGGAAGGGGTGAAGCCCGGAGATCGCGTGGTCCTGGTGTTTGTTCCCAGCTGCGGCACGTGCAAGGCCTGCAACAACGGGCGCCCTGCGCTGTGTCATCGTGGCGCCGAGGTCAACGGCACAGGAGATCTGCTGCATGGCGAGGCGATCCTGCGCTCGCAGTCAGGAGAGCGGATCAACCACCACCTGGGCGTGTCCGCGTTCTCCGAGTACGCGGTCGTGGCCCGCGAATCAGTGGTGGTGATTGACGACGACGTCCCGTTGGATATCGCCGCCATGTTCGGTTGCGCCGCCCTCACCGGAATCGGTGCCGTGGTTCACTCGGCCAAGGTCGCTGCGGGGCAGTCCGTGATTGTGTTTGGTATGGGCGCCGTGGGTCTTGCCGCCGTCATGGCTGCCGTCCAGATTCCACGCACCACCGTCATCGCCATTGATCCGCTATCGGAAAAGCAGGCGTTGGCCTTGAAGTGCGGCGCGCACTTCGCCGGGTCACCAGCCGAGGCTGCCGATCTCGTAGCCAAACACGCCGGCGACGGCGTTGATGTGGCGATCGAGGCCGTGGGGAGTTCTCGCGTCATGGAAACCTGCCTGGGTCTGCTGGATCGGGGTGGCGCCCTCGTCTCGGTGGGGCTGCCCCACCCGGATCAGACGCTCAACGTGCAGGCGCTGCAATTTGCCGGCACGGGCAAGCGGCTGATCGGTTCCTATATGGGAGATGCGGATCCGGCCCGGGATATCCCGGCCTATATCCAAATGTGGCGCGATGGCCGCCTGCCCATCGAGCTGCTGCACACCGACACTAAACCGCTCGCCGAGATCAACGAAGGCCTGGATGCGCTCGCCGATGGCCGTGTTGTGCGCCGGTTATTCACCTTCTCTAATTGAACGTCGCTGTCGCTTCGCGGTGAAAGTGGACCCCGGAAATAGTCACTGGACAAATTAATTTGTCGGTGAGATGCTTGGACTATGTTGGACGTTGCAGTGATCGAGAATGCCGCGGCTGCCGAAGCCACGCTGGATCCCATTCGGGCCCGCCTACTTGCGGAATTACGCGTTCCCGCATCGGCGGCAAGCGTGGCAGCACGGATGGGGCTGCCTCGGCAGAAGGTCAATTACCACCTGAAGATGCTGGAACTTCACGGCCTGGTAACCCTGGTGGACGAGAAGCGCCGGGGCAATGTCACCGAGCGGATCATGGGGGCTACTGCTCGTTCCTATGTAATTTCGCCCGCCGCACTTCCCGAGGTGGCGCCGGATCCCGCCTACGAACCCAACAGGCTCTCGGCGCGGTGGATGTTGGCCGTAGCGGCCCGCCTGGTCAAGGACGTTGGCACACTCATCACAGGTGCAGATCGCGCCAACCAACGCCTCGCCACGTTCGCACTGGACGGTGAAATCACCTTCGCCACGGCGGCCGACCGGGCCGCGTTTGTAGCCGAACTCGCAGCCAGCGCGGCGCAACTGGCGCAAAAGTACCACAGCGGATCCGCGACGGGCGGGCGCAAGCACCGTCTCGTCGTCGCACTTCACCCAAGCGTCAAAGTAACCGCAGAATCTCAACTCAAGGAGTCATGATGGCCAAGGAATTCAAGATCGTGCACGAGACCGAGGTTGACGGTACCCCGGCCCAGGTGTTCGACGCAGCGACCGGCGGAACCTCGGGCTGGATGTGGCCCATGGAGATCGAACTGAAACTCGGCGGCGCAGGCCCGTTTGGCAGCACCGTGACCGTGTGGGAGCCGCCGCACCGCTACTCCAACCGCATGGACGGCGAGGGCGGCTTCTTCAACCAACTTGACTTCGACATCTCCGAGCTAGCCGACGGAACCTCCTGGTTGCGGTACGTGCACAGCGGGGTGTTCTTCGAGGATTGGGACAACCAGTACGACGGCGCCGCGAAGCACACCGCCTTCTACCTCCACACGCTGGGGCAATACGTGAAGTACTTCTCCGGCAAGCAGGCGGAATTCGCCGACGTGCAGGGACCCGCGGCGTCGGGTTCACCGGAGGCCTTCGTCGCCGTCAAGCATGCATTGGGAATCGACGACGCCGGAGCCGGGGGACATGTCAGCGTCGCCATTGCGGGGCTCGGAACCGTGGATGCCGTGGTGGACTACCTCGATGAAAACTTCGTGGGGCTGCGCACCGAAGACGCCATGATCCGCTTCTTTGGCCGCAATGCCTTCGGTTCCGTGGTGGGCATGACTGTCCACCTTTTCGCCGAGGGAGCGGATGCCGAAGCTGCCGGCGAGGCTTGGGGTGCTTGGTTGAACGGGTTGTATTCTGCCTGATTGTTGCTCCGCACGATTCCAGGCAACAGGTGATGCGATGAATCGGTAGATTTCATCGCATCACCTGTTGGTTCGAATTGGTGACGGTCTGTTTTCGCATCACCTGATAGTTCAACAGCCTGGCCATGTTCACTGTGCATTAATGCGCACCAACTCTGCATCAATGGTCATTGTTGTTCCTTCGTGGACCCTGACATACTCGGTGAAAACCGGTTCAAGTGGCGTGAATCACAACTCACGCCGGGCTGGCCACATTGTCAACGTCGACAAGCGCGCCCCGGCGCGGAGGAGCAAACATGAGTTCACAGGCTGGATCATCACGGGCTGGGTCATCACAGACGGCGAAGGAATCGGGACTACGCAAAGTTGTCGCGGCGTCCATGGCGGGCACGGTGGTGGAATGGTATGAGTTCTTCCTCTACGCCACTGCCGTCAGCTTGGTGTTTGGAAAGATGTTCTTCCCGAACTCCGGCTCCGAGCTCGACGGGATCATGGCAGGATTCCTCACCTACGCCGTCGGCTTCGTGGCCCGGCCCATCGGCGGAATCGTTTTTGGCCACTTCGGCGACAAGTTCGGCCGCAAGAACCTCCTTCAGCTGAGCATCATCCTTGTGGGTGTTTCCACGTTCCTCATGGGCTGCCTGCCCAGTTTTGCCCAGGTGGGCTATTGGGCGCCGGCGCTTCTGGTGGGATTGCGCTTCATCCAGGGCTTCGCGGTTGGCGGCGAATGGGGCGGCGCGGTTCTGCTCGTTGCCGAGCACAGCCCCAACAAGTCCCGCGGATTCTGGTCTTCGTGGCCGCAATCTGCCGTTCCGCTCGGAAACCTGCTGGCCACCGGTGTCCTGCTGACGCTGGCCTCCGTGCTCAGCGAAGCCGCGTTCCTTGGTTGGGGCTGGCGTGTGGCCTTCTGGCTCTCGGCCGTGATCGTCCTGATCGGGTACTACATCCGCACCAAGGTCAGTGACGCCCCCATCTTCCTCGAAGCCCGCGAGCACATCGAGGAGAACCCCAAAGCCGGTTACGGTGTGCTGGAAGTGCTCCGCCGCTACCCCCGCGGTGTCTTCACCGCCATGGGACTGCGCTTTGCCGAGAACATCCTGTACTACCTGGTGGTCACGTTCTCCATTACGTATTTGAAGATTATCGTCGACATCGATACCTCCCGGATCCTCTTGCTCCTGCTCGTGGCACACGCCATCCACTTTGTTGTTGTCCCGCTGGTCGGCAAGCTTTCCGACGCGATCGGCCGCCGCCCAACGTACATGCTCGGTGCCGTCACGGGTGCCACCTGGGGATTCTTCGCCTTCCCCATGATGGACACCAAGGACAACTTCATGATCCTTGCCGCCGTCACCATTGGGTTGCTATTCCATGCGCTCATGTACGCCGGCCAGCCCGCCATCATGGCCGAAATGTTCCCCACCCGCATGCGGTATTCGGGTGTTTCGCTGGGCTACCAGGTCACCTCGATCGTGGCCGGTTCCATGGCGCCCTTCATCGCCACAGGGCTCGTGGAACACTACAAGTCCTCCGTCCCCGTGGCCCTGTACCTGCTCGGCGCCTGCATGGTGACCGCCGTCGCCGTCGTTTTCCTCAAGGAAACCAAGGGTGTTTCCCTGCAGGACATTGACGACGCCGATGCTGCCGGAACGCTGGCCCTGGGCCGTGCCGCCGCGGCCAAGACCGCAACAAAGGTTGGCTAGGGCGTGACTGTAAATGGACTGCTGTCTGGTTCATTGCTTGGGCCCGGTTCTCTGGCTGGGCGCCGGGCGCTGATTACCGGTGGTGCTGGCGGTTTGGGGGCGGCCTGTGCGCGGGCGCTTGCAGCCCAAGGTGCCCATGTCATCGTGGCAGACCGTGACGGTGCGGCCGCCGCAGCAATCGCAGCCGAGGTGGGTGGGGAATCGTGGGAGGTGGATCTGCTCAATACCGCGGCGTTGGAATTGTTGACGCTTGAGGTGGATATTTTGGTCAACAATGCCGGGATTCAGACCATCGCTCCCATTGAAGACTTTGATCCGGCCGCCTTCCGGCGCATCACCACCATTATGTTGGAGGTCCCCTTCCTGCTGATTCGGGCAGCCTTGCCTCATATGTATCAGCAAGGCCATGGCCGAATCATCAACATGTCATCCATCCATGGACTCCGGGCCTCGGCCTTCAAATCAGCCTATGTGGCAGCAAAGCACGGGCTTGAGGGACTCTCGAAGGTCACGGCCCGGGAAGGTGGAGTGCGCGGAGTGACAAGCAATTGCGTCAATCCCGGCTACGTTCGGACACCTCTGGTGGAAGGGCAGATTGCCGATCAGGCGGCTAGTCACGGGATTCCCGAGGATCAAGTGTTGGGGGAGGTCATGCTGGCCAAGAATGCCATTAAGCGCCTCATTGAACCCGAAGAGATCGCCGGGCTCGTTGCGTGGCTGGCCTCAGATCAGGCGGCCATGGTCACCGGGGCCTCCTACGTCATGGATGGCGGCTGGGCCGCGTAGTAAGCAAGCGTTCGTCCTGTCCGTTGTGCCGAGATGAGCGAGGGTTCGCAAAAAACGCCCCGGAAGAGAGCGAGCGTCGGTGGGTGTAGCAACGCTCCTGCAGTAACGGGGCACTATTTCCCAACGCTCCTGCAGTCGTTGCGAACCTGCGCTGGTCACTCCGGCAGCAACTGGCCCTTCATGCGCCGGGTTTCCTGTATGAACGCAGCCAGGACCGCCTGCACCGCGGGCGACCGCATCGATTCAGGGCGTGCGGCGGCCCAATATTGCACGATCTGCTCCACCTGATCCGGAAGGACGCGCACAAAGTCCTCCTGTCCGTGGACCATGAACGCGGCGATCATGGCGATTCCGCCGTTGGACCGCACGGCCTCAACCTGGGAGAACACGCTGGTTGATTGAAAATGCGCCGAACCCGCCGGCAGGGCGCCGCGCTGGAGGGCCAGTTCGGAGACCTGGAGGGTCGAATCAACGTAAGAGATGAACGGGTGCTCCGCAAGGTCGGCCACCGTCCTTGGCATCTCATGCTCGGCGGCGTAGCCGGATCCGGCATACAGCCGCAGCGCATAATCGGTGAGCAAAACGGTCTCGGTCCGCCCGGCCTCGACGCTGCCGGGGACCACCTCAATATCCACGCCGGAACGGTTTTGACTCAGCCGTCGGGTGGAGCTGAGCAATTCAACCCGCAGCCGGGGATGCTTCTTTTGCAACCGAACCAAGGCAGGTGTGGCAATGCGGGCGCCGAAGCCGTCGGAGGTGCTGACCCGGACCACCCCTGAAATGATGTCCACACCGTCTCGCAGGCCCGTGGTGAGGGAACTGAGGCTCTTTTCAATCCCTTCGGCGGCGGCCACCGCGGCCCTGCCCAGGTCCGTCAACTCCCAACCCTGCGGGGTGCGCTCCAGCGTTCGCCCGCCCATCTGCTTATCCAGTGCCAGAATCCGCCGCGAGACGGTGGTGTGCGTGGTGTCCAGGGCGTCCGCCACCGCGGTAAAACGCCCCAGCCTTGCCACCGTGAGAAGGATGAGTAGGTCATCGGGGCTGGGGAACCTTTTGAAATCCACGGGGGAACTGCTCCTTTTCAAAAAACGGTGCCGGCAAGTCTGCATTTATGCACATGCGCTCTGCTTTTATATGTCTTGTTTGCACTCTAACAGGATGTGATGCTGGTCATATCCGGCTAAAGGCTGGCCCTGGGACATAATGGGAAACGTAAGCAAAGGAGCTTTCATCATGGCGGTTGTGGCATGGATTGGTTTGGGCAACATGGGCGGACCCATGACGGCTAATTTGGTCAAGGCGGGTCACACCGTGCGCGGCTTTGACCTGAGCTCAGCCGCCCTCGATGCGGCCGTCGCCAAGGGCGTCATCCCCGCGGACTCGATCGCGGACGCCGTCTCTGGCGCCGCCGTCGTCTTCTCCATGCTCCCCAAGGGCGATCACGTGCGGGCCGTGTACTTCGGCGATGGCGGCATTCTGGCCAACGCGGCCAAGGAAACTCTCCTGATCGATTCCTCCACAATTGACATCGAGTCCGCGCAGGCCGTGCACGACGCCGCCGCTGCCGCCGGCTTCCGCTTTGTCGACGCCCCTGTTTCCGGTGGCATGAGCGGCGCGGCTGCCGGGACGCTGACGTTTATGATCGGCGGCGAAAGTGGCGCCGTGGCCGATGCCTCGGCCTACATCGAGCCGATGGCCGGGAACATCATCCCCACAGGCGCGGCCACCACGGGCCAGGCCGCCAAGATCTGTAACAACCTGATGTTGTTCATCAACCTCGCCTCAACCGCCGAAGGCGCCGTGCTGGCAGATCGCCTCGGCCTGGACAAGCAGGTCTTCTGGGATATCGCCTCCGTATCCTCGGGGGACAGCTGGGCGCTGCGCACCTGGTACCCGCTGGCAGGCGTGGTTCCCACCTCGGCAGCCAATAACGATTTCGCGCCCTCGTTCACGGCCGAACTGGCCAATAAGGACATCGGTCTGGCCATCGCGGCCGCCCGCAGCACCGACACCCCGTTGGAGATTGGCGAGCACGTGCAGCAGCTGTTCCAGCGCCTCATTGATGAAGGCCAAGGCGGCAAGGACTGCAGCCAGATTGTCTCCCTCGTGGATGGTTCCCTCAAGACCCCCGCCACAGCAATCGGATAAGGAAACGCCATGACAGAGATTCAAACAATGCCAGCTGTTCGCGACTGGCCCATGTGGATTGGTGGCGAGGAAGTGGCCTCGGCCAGCGGCCAATGGCGGGATGTGGAGAATCCCGCCCACCGCGAAACTGTCATCGCCCGCGTCCCTGCCAGCACCGTGGCCGATGTGGACCGGGCCGTTGCGGCAGCCCGGGCCGCATTCCCTGCGTGGCGTGCCCAGCACTTCACCGGCCGCGCGAAGGCCCTTCTCGCCATCGCCGACGAGCTAGAGGTACGCATCGAGGAATTCGCTAGGCTGACGGCGCTGGACACGGGCAACGCCCTGCGCACCCAGGCCCGCCCTGAAGCCACCACCATGGTCTCGATGTTCCGCTACTTTGCCGGAATTGCCGGGGAGGTCAAGGGCACCACACTTCCCGCAGGCGAGAACCAGTTGCAGTACACACGGCTCGAGCCCCTGGGTGTTGTCGCGGCGATCCTGCCGTGGAACTCGCCGCTCATGATCGCCGCGTTCAAGATCCCTGCCGCCCTGGCCGCGGGCAACACCGTCATCATGAAGGCCGCCGACGACGCCCCGCTCACCATCTTGCTGCTCGCGGAAGTTTGCAACAAACATCTGCCGGCCGGCGTCGTCAATGCCATGACCGGGCGAGGCTCCATCATCGGTGAAGCGCTGGCCCACCACCCGGGCGTGGACAAGGTCTCCTTTACCGGTTCTACCGAGGTGGGTCGCGGGGTGGCGGCCACTGCCGGGGCGCGACTGGCGCACATGTCGCTGGAATTGGGCGGGAAGAATCCCTCCATCGTCTTCCCGGACGCGGTCGACGACGAACTCCTGGACGGCCTGCTGCTTGCCTCGCGCTTCACCCGCCAAGGCCAAAGCTGCACCGCCGGATCGCGGCTGTTCCTCCACGAAGACATTTACGACGACGTGCTGACGCGGCTCAGTGCCAAGCTCGGCGCCCTGAAGGTTGGGGATCCGATGGATGAGGCCAGCGATATGGGTGCCATCATCAATGCCAAACAACACGCATCCATCACCGGTTACCTCGACGAAGGCCGCGCCACCGCAGGGATGAAGGCCGTGCTCGGCGGAAGTGCTCCCACCGAGGGTGCGCTGACCGAGGGCTACTACCACCTGCCCACCGTGTTCAGCGGCGTGAAGAACGATTTTCGGCTGGCCCAGGAGGAGATCTTTGGGCCCGTTCTGGTGGCTATCCCGTGGAAGAACACCGCCGATGTCATTCGTATGGCCAACGATTCCAACTACGGCCTGGCCGCATATGTCTGGAGCCACAATCTTGATGATGCACTGAACACGGCCCATCAGGTTGAGGCCGGGTGGGTGCAGGTCAATCAGGGCGGCGGCCAAGTGGTGGGCCAGTCCTATGGCGGTTACAAGCAAAGCGGCATGGGCCGTGAGGTGTCCCTGGAAGGCATGCTGGCCGGGTTCACCCAGACCAAGCAGATCAACGTCCGCCTGCGCGGGGTGCCCAATGGGTAGTCGGCAGGAGTTGCCACTGGAGGGTGTCCGCATCCTTGACCTCAGCCGGGCGCTGGCCGGGCCGTATGCCACGGCGTTGCTGTCGGATCTGGGCGCCACCATCATCAAGGCCGAAAGCATCAAGGGCGGGGACTCCAGCCGGGCGTGGCCGCCGTTCGAGAACGAGCACAGCCTGTACTTCGATTCGGCCAACAGGGGCAAGGAGTCGATCGCCATCGATTTCTACAGCCAACCAGGGCGGGAGCTGCTGTGGAAGCTCGCGATGAGCGCCGACGTCGTTGTTGAAAACTTCCGGCCAGGGGTTCTCGCCACCATGGGGCTGGACCCCGAGGAGCTGCGTGCCGCCAAGCCGGAGCTGATCCTGGCCTCTGTCAGCGGCTTCGGTGCCACCGGCCCGCTGTCGCAGGCCCCCGGGCTTGACCAGGTGGCGCAGGGCATGAGCGGGTTGATGTCCGTGACGGGGCCCGACGCGGAGCACATGTACCGGGTGGGCGTGCCCATGATCGACATGGTCTCCGGCATCAACACCGCATTGGCCATTGCCGCGGCACTCGTGGGCCGGGCCAGGACGGGTGCTGGAATGGAGGTATCGACCTCGCTCCTGGAGACAGGGTTGGCGCTGGGTGCATTCCAGAGCCAAAAGTACCTCAGCACGGGCGAGGTTCCCGTGCCGCTGGGCAACACCCACCCCGCGCTGACACCTTATGGAGTGTTCGCCACGGCGGATATTCCCGTCATCATCGCCGTGGGTAACGAAAAGCAGTGGCAGCAGTTGTGTGTACTGCTGGGAGCCCCGGAACTGGTGGAGCGCCCCGAGTACGCCACGGGGAAAATTCGCCACGCCAATGAGGCCGTTCTCAAAGGTGAGTTGGAAGCCCTGCTGGCCGGTAGGAACGCTGCCGAGTGGCTGCCGCTCCTGCGCTCTGCGGCCATTCCGGCCGGACCCATCTACAACTACGAACAAGCATTTGCCGACGAGCAGGTCCGCTCACTGAACATGGTGGAGACCGTGCACCGGGCCGACGGCACGGAGCTGCCCTTGGTCCGGGGACCGATTTCGGTGAATCGGCAGGCCCCGCGCATTCGTAAGGCACCGCCGCAGTTGGGGGAGGACACCAAAGCCGTCCTTGCGGCGTTGTCGCTCACCCAAGAGCAAATTGCGGGGCTGGTTGAGGCGGGAATCGTGCTGGCTGCGCCTGCTCCAGATCTTGCGACGGCGGCCAGGGAGGAATTGCCTGCATGAGTACGATGACTGTGGATCATGGATCCAGAACGGCAACGGCAGGGGAGAGGGCAGGCATGCTGCGAATTGAACAGTCCGGGCCGGTGGCCATGCTCATCATGGACAATCCCCGGATGCGCAACGCCATCACCCAGGAAATGTGGCAGCAATTCGAGGACCTGCTGGCGCAGCTCGATGCCGACGATTCCGTCAAGGTAGTAGTGGTGCGTGGGGCCGGAGAACACTTTTCGGCCGGCGCCGACATTGCCTCCGTGGAAAGGATCCTCCACGACCCCGCCACGGGACAGAGCGACGGCGGCGACATCACGGTCGCCGAGAACGCCCTGGCCCGCTTTCGGAAACCAACCATCGCCGCGATCGACGGCTACTGTGTGGGCGGCGGCTGGCAGATCGCCGGCGCCTGCGACATCCGGTTGGCCTCCGAACGGGCCACCTACGGCATCACCCCGGCCAAGATAGGGATCGTCTACCCCCTCTCTGGCATCAAGCGCCTGGTGCAACTGACCGGCCCGGCCACGGCTAAGTACCTGCTCTTCAGTGGCGACTTCGTCAACGCCCAGGAGGCCTTGCGGTTGGGCCTGGCAACCAAGATCCTCGCCGCAGACACCTTCTGGGAGGCGGTTAACGACTTTGCCCTCCACCTTTCGGCGCGCTCGCAGTTCTCCGCACATGGGCACAAGGCCTTGGTCAATGCGATCAGTGCTGGCTCAACCGAGGTCGATGAATTAAGTGCCTATTGGCAGGGCCAGATGGCCATCAGTGCGGACGCCGCGATTGGTGTCGCAGCATTTCTGGCCAAGGAAACACCCAAGTTCACCTGGCTGCGCCCCCACGAGGACTGACCGCCGCGCAGGCGGGCCGGACGCGCCGGGTGGGAACCCGGCGTCGTCCATCGAAGCGGCGTCCTAGAGAACCTTGTTCAGGAAATCCCGGACACGCGGGTTGGCGTTGTCGTCGGCGAAGAATTCCTCCGGAGGCATGTCCGCGGCAATGACTCCGCCGTCCACGAAGACCACACGGTCGGCCACCTTGCGGGCAAAGCCCATCTCGTGAGTCACCACGATCATGGTCATGCCCTGCTTTGCCAGGTCCGTCATGACATCCAGGACGTCATTGACCACCTCGGGGTCCAAGGCGCTGGTGGGCTCATCGAAGAGCATCAGCTTGGGGTTCATGGCCACCGCGCGGGCAATGGCGATGCGCTGCTTCTGGCCACCGGAAAGCTGGCTGGGGTAGGCGTTGGCGCGGTGGGTCATGCCCACCTTTTCCAGCAGTTCCATGGCGTGCGCCTCGGCCTCTGCCTTGGACTTGCCCAGCACATTCATCTGCGGGAGCATCACGTTGCGCAGGGCAGTCAGGTTGTGGAAGAGGTTGAACTGCTGGAACACCATGCCCATGCGGGAACGGAGCCGGTCCAGGTCCACATTGGGGGCCAGCAGGTCCTCGTCGTCGAAGAGGACATGCCCGGAGGTGGGGGTCTCCAGCAGGTTCAGGCAGCGCAGGAACGTGGACTTGCCGCCGCCACTGGGGCCGATGACGGCGACCACCTCGCCGGGTTCGATGGTGAAGTCAATGCCCTTCAGGACATGGACGGTGCCGAAGGTCTTCGTGATGGCCTGGGTTGTTAGGAGTGCCATTAGATGTAAACCGCCAGTTTCTTTTCCAGGGTGTTGGCGATGAAGCCAATGACGTTGGTGAGGACGTAGTAGACCAGGCCGATGAAAATGTACACGGTCAGGGCGTCGAAGGTGCGCGAGATGATGGTCTGGCCCACCAGGAACAGTTCACTGATGGTCACAAAGGACACCAGCGCGGAGTTCTTGGTCAGGGAGACAAACTCGTTGCCGAGCGGCGGGAGCATGCGCAGGAATGCCTGCGGAATGATGATGTGCCGCAGTGCGGCGCCGGAGCTCATGCCGCAGGAGCGGGCGGCCTCCATCTGGCCCTTGTCCACGGATTGGATGGCGCCGCGCACAATCTCGGTGACGTAGGAGCCGCTGTACAGGCCCAGTGCAAACACACCTGCCACCATGGGTGAGAGCTGCAGGCCCAGCTGCGGCAGGCCAAAATAGATCAGGAACAACTGGACGATGAACGGCGTGCCGCGGATGACCGAAACGTAAGCGGTGCCCAGCCAGCGAATCGGGGTGACCTTGGAGAGCTTGGCGAACCCGCCCAGCATGCCGAAAGCCAGGCTCAACACCAAGGACATACCGATGATCTGCATGGTGGTGACAAAACCGTTCCACAGAGGGCCGGCGGAGTTGGTGATGGAGGAGATGTTGATCAGGCCGTGGGCCTTGGCCGGGCCGGTTGCGGCAGTGGATTCGTCGCCGAACCACTTTGCGGTGAGCTTGTCATAGCCGCCATTGGACTTCAGTGAGGTGAGTGCAACATTGAAGGCATCCCTGATGGCAGGATCCTGCTTTTGGAAGGCGTAGCCGTAGTTCTCATTGGTGAGTCTTTCGCCCACCTGCTTCAGGCCGCCCTGCTGGTGAATGAAGTAGCGCCCGCCCGGCTGGCCGGTGACCACTGCATCTGCCTGGCCCAGCTTCACGGAAGAGAACATTTGGTCGTTGGTCTGGACCTGGACCAGCTGCGCCTTGGGCTGGTTCTGCTCCAGCCACTCCACGGACTTGGTGCCCACCTGCACAGCGATCTTCTTGCCGGCAAGATCGGCCAGGGACGTCACAGTGGTGTTGTCCTCCGCCACGAAGACGGCCAGCCCACCGGGGTAGTAGACGCCGGAGAAGTCAATGGCCTTGGCCCGCTCGTCGCTGATGTAGATGGCGGAAGCACCGACGTCGACCTGGTTGGCCTGGAGCGCCGGGACGATGTTGCCAAACGGCATTTGGATGAACTCGACGTTCTTGATGCCGGCTTCCTTGGCCAGGGCCCGGACCAAGTCAATGTCGAAGCCCATCTTGTCGCCGTTGGCATCGGTGAATTCAAACGGCGGGAAAGTGGCATCGGTGCCCACTCGCAACGAAAGTTTCCCGGATTGGAGATCGTTGAGCTTGGCGGAGGTTGCCGGTGCGCCGGGCGCAGACGGGTCGGTGGTCGGTGCGGCGGTTGCTGCCGAGGCGGCCACGCCTGTGAGGCCGATCAGTGCGGCCAGCAGGACCGCCCAAAAGCGGTGTCGGGTGAAGAGTTGTTTCACGGGAGCTCGATTCCTAATTTGAGGAGTGATGCCGGGTCGGCTGGCGTCTCCCGCGGGAGTGCCGTGTATTCAGAGGCGATGGCGTGCACCAGACGGGCTGCTGCGCGGGCAGTTCGATTGTCGATGTCAAAGCGTGGATTCAGTTCCACGACGTCAACGTGCACCAACTTTGAAGATGCGGACAGCTGACGGCAGACTGCCAAGATGACTTCCATGGGCACCCCGAGTGCGGCGGGGGCACTGACCCCGGGAGCTGTATGCGCTGGGAGGACATCCAAGTCGATGGTGAGGTAGACGGCGTCGACCCCGTCCAGGAACCGGTCCACAAAATCCTTGACGGCGGGCAGTGCCGATGCGCTGCAGTCCTCGTCAAGGAGATGCTCTACACCAAGCCTTGCCGCGGTCTGAAACAAGTCCAGGGTGTTGTTGGCTTCACTGATGCCCACCACGCGGTACGTGAAGGGGCGGCCGGCGGCGGCCTCGAGTTCGGCGATCTGCCGGAACGGTGTGCCGGAGGAAGGGATGGAATCGGCGCGTAGGTCGAAGTGGGCGTCGAGGTTGATGATGCCCAGGCGCTGGCCAGCCAAGGCTCCGGAAGCAGCCAGACCTAGATAGCTGCCGAACGCGGTCTCGTGTCCTCCGCCGAGCACGACAGGCAAGTTGCCGGCCTGCAGGGCATCGGAAATTTCACGGCCGAGCCGTTCCTGACCCTCCTCTAATTCATCGCCGACAACAGTGACGTCGCCGAGGTCACGGACCACCAAAGCTTTCGGCGCTGACAGGGAGGTCAGTGCGGCGCGAATGGCTGCGGGGGCTTCTGCGGCGCCGGTGCGCCCCCTGTTGCGGCGCACGCCCTCGTCGCTGCGGAAGCCCATCAGGGCGATACCTCGGGAGGTGGCGGAGGATGGCGCGTGCGCCGCTTTCTGTCCTGGCGCTGTTTTTGCCGCGGTGGCCAGTGAATCGTTGACGGCGTGATGCCACCTTCGGTGCTCGGGGCCGGGGCCGTCGTCGCGGCCTGCCCAACGGGTGGGGGAGAGATCGGGGGTCATGACGTTCCATTTTCTGCTGAGTTGAGGATGATGGCGGCCGCACGAGTGGCGGAGATAAGGCGTTTCTCGCTCCGGATAGCTCGGACTGACGGGGCCATGGTGCTGAGCGTTCCGGTAAGTCGGCCGCTGCCGTCGAAGATGGGAAAGCTGACGCCCCACACTCCTGGGTCCACGGCACCTTGGCTTATGGCAAAGCCGCGGGCTGCAGTGATCTCCAGGTCACGGCGCAGCTCCTCGTAATCCTTTCCATCCAGCGTCAGTGCGGACATGGCCTCGGTTTGTTCGGTGGCTGGCAGATTGGCCAGCAAGGAGAGGGCACTTGCTCCGCGATATAGCGGTTGAGCCCGGCCCGCGGAGTAGCTGCACCGCAGCATTTGTGGCCCTTCGAAGGCTTCGACGCACAAGGCCTTGTTGCCGCTGACTACCAGGTAGGCAGCGAGTTCCTGAGTTTCGTCGGACAGCTGACGCAACTTAGTGCTGATATGGCTGGTGACAATTGATTCCTGCCGGTAGTTCGCAGCTAGACGCAGCGTGGCCGGGCCTGCGGAGAATTGTCCGCGGTTGTTGGCAGCAGTCACCAGACCGGACTGGGTCAGTGCAGACAGGTGCCGATACACGGCACTGACCGGGATGCCCGTCCGTGAGGACAGCTGCGCCGCAGTCAGCACCTGGGACGAGGCGAACTGCAGCAGAATTTCCAGTGCTCGCCCTAATCCGCCAGGCGGCTTGAGTACGGAATTTTGCCGGGGCTGTGCAATCTCGTCGCCCCTGCCGCTGTCCTGTTCTGTTTCAACCATGCAAGCGACATTAGTGTCTCCAATCACAGACGAAAAGGACTAATTCCCATGGGGTGGGAACCTAATTGCCATGGAGTGGGTATGGGACTCCCATTCGACGTCAACTATCTCGGGATCCTTTGGCGTCAGGGGCCGATGCGTGCAGTTCAGGGTGCCGCGACCCGCCGACCTGCGTGACGCAAAACATGCATCACTATAAACTTTGCACTTGTGCAAAGTTTGCTTGAGTGCATAAACTGTAGTTATGCAAAAAACAGCTGTGCCGCTCCGTGAGCGGAATCGTCTGGACACCTGGGCGTTGATTCATGACAAGGCCTCGGGCCTGGCCCTTGAAGAGGGCCTGACCAAGGCAACTGTCGAGGCCATTGCCGATGCCGCGGGGATTTCCAAGCGGACGTTCTTCAATTACTTCGCCACGAAGGAAGACGCCATCATGGGCACTCAGCCGCCAACCCTTTCGGATGAGGCGGTGGCCAGGTTCCGGCTCGATGGCGACGAGGACCTTTTCAGCCGGACCGTTCGACTCATTGTCACCGTGGTCCGTTCCATGTTCCCGGAAGCATCACAAACCGAGCGACGCAAGGAATTGCGGGGCAAGTATCCGGAGCTGGCGCGCAATGTCATCGAGTACGTTTCCGCGTCCGAGCGGCTGGTCGAGTCGATCCTTGTGGACCGCTATGACGAGTCTGACCCCGAGTTTGAGCAGGCCGGACTGCCAGGAGGTCGTGATGGCGCCCGTGCCCTACTGATGATGGCCAGCACAGCCATGCGCTTCGCCTTTTCCCGCGATCCCGGTTCTGTTTCTGCCGGTGACACCAAAGTCGTGGATGAATCCATTGAAATTTTTCGAGAGGCAATCAAAGCAACCCTATGAGCACACAACCCATAGTTGAAACGCCGGGCGACACCGGCAATAAGCGCAGCATCGTACTGTTGTTCGTAGGTCTGATGGTCACCATGCTGTTGGCCTCACTGAACCAGACAGTGCTCTCCAGTGCGCTGCCCACCATTGTTGGTGAGCTGTCCGGCGTCGAACACATGGCGTGGATCATCACAGCCTTTATCCTGGCCTCCACCGTCATGATGCCGGTCTACGGCAAATTGGGTGACCTGCTGGGCCGCAAGCCCATGCTGCTGTTTGCGATCTCCATTTTCATGGTGGGCTCGGTGATTGGTGCACTGGCGCCGGACATGAACACCTTGATCGTGGCCCGCGTGGTTCAGGGCCTCGGTGGTGGCGGCTTGATGATCCTCTCGCAGGCCACCATTGCCGACGTTGTCCCAGCCCGCGAACGCGGCAAATACATGGGCATCATGGGCGGCGTTTTCGCGTTCTCCTCGGTGGCCGGACCACTCATTGGTGGCGGGCTCACGGAGGGTCCCGGCTGGCGCTGGACATTCTGGATGAACGTTCCGCTGGCCGTGCTGGCCATCCTTGCCACCGTCTTCCTGCTGCATGTGCCGCGCAAGGTGCACGCCACCCGCCCGAAGATCGACTACCTGGGCATGATGCTCATTGCCCTCGCCACCACGGCGATTGTGCTTGTGGGCACCTGGGGCGGATCGCAGTACGACTGGAATTCACCTGAAATCATTGGCCTGGCCATCGCGGCAGTTGTCACGGCAGTGCTCTTTGTAGTGGTGGAACTGCGCGTCTCCGAACCCGTCATGCCCATGAGCCTGTTCAAGAACCGCAACTTCAACCTGACCACCATTGCCGGGCTGCTCACGGGCATCGCCATGTTTGGTGCCATCGGCTACATGCCCACCTACCTGCAGATGGCCACCGGCTACTCGGCCACCGAGGCCGGGCTGTTGATGATCCCCATGATGGCCTGCCTCCTGGTTGTCTCGGTGGTTGTCGGTCGCCGCGTCTCCAGCACCGGCCGGTACAAGGTGTCGCCCATTGTTGGTTCGCTGATTCTGGCAGTGGCGCTGATGTTGATGGCCACCATCTCCGTGGGCACTCCCATCTACGTCATCTGCATCTACCTGGGTGTCATGGGTGTTGGCCTGGGTGCCAGCATGCAGATCCTGACCTTGGTGGCGCAGAACTCGTTCCCGCTGAAGTTTGTGGGAACGGCAACGGCCGGGCAGAACTACTTCCGCCAGGTGGGCGCCACGCTGGGCTCAGCCGTGGTTGGCTCGGTTTTCGCCACCCGGCTGCATGAACTGGTATCCGAGAAGCTCCCGGGTGGTACGGGCGGTGGCGGGGCCAACTCGTTCACCCCGCACCTGGTCAACAGCCTGCCGCCGCCCATCAAGGCGCTGGTTATTGAGTCCTACAACGAGGCTTTGATCCCCGTCTTCCTGTGGATGGTGCCGCTGGCCGTTCTGGCAGCAATTGTGCTGTGCTTCGTGAAGGAAGTGCCCCTGGAAACCAAGGCCGACCGCGAGATTATTCTGGACGTCAGCCCCGAGGGGATGGCTGAGTTTGAGGCGGCAGTGCAATACGACGCCGTTGCTTCAGAAGAGTCCGCTGCGGAAGCTCCTGCGCCGCGCAAGTAGGGAACCGCCGCCGCGCGGACGCAGCTAGAACCTCAGATCCATGGCGCAGTTGTTGCACGGGAAGGCCCTTATCTGGGCAAAATCCGTGCAACAACTGCGTCATGGATGTTTAAGGCCTCTTGCTGTCTTCGGTGATCTTGCCGCGGGCCAGCCGGAACTTCCTGTCCGTCTGGGCAGCCAGCGCCTGGTCATGGGTGACCACCAGAATGGTGGTCCTCTTCTCATGCGCCAGCTTTCTCAGCAGTGCGATGATCACCTCACCCGTTTCGTCGTCCAGATTGCCCGTGGGCTCGTCGGCCAGGATCAGTTTGGGCTTGTTGGCCAGGGCGCGGGCAATGGCCACGCGCTGCTGCATGCCACCGGAAAGCTTATTGGCCTTCCGGGAGTGCATCTCCTCCGTCAGTCCCACCTGGTTGAGTAGCTCGGCCGCCCGTTGGCCCCGTTCTGCGTGGGATACCCCGGCAAACTCCATGGGCAGCATGACGTTTTCCTTGGCGGACAGGTTGGGGATGAGGTGGTAAGCCTGAAACACAAAACCAATGTCGTCGCGCCTGTACGCGGTCAACTTTCCATCCGGGAGGGTGGAAATGTTCACGCCGTCCACCACGACATCCCCTGAGGTTGCCTTGTCCAAGGCACCCAGCAGGGAGAGCAGGGTGCTCTTGCCGCTGCCGCTCTTTCCTAGGATGGCGGCAAAACTTCCCTGCTCCAGGCTGAAGGAGACCCCATTGACGGGCTTGATGGTGCGCTCGCCCGAATTGAAGGACTTGACCACATCTGTGACTGTTAACATCGCTTACTCTCCTCGCAGAACTTCAATGGGACGCACCTTGGCTGTCAGCAAGGCAGGAATGAGGGCTCCCAGTGCCGCAATCAGCAGGATGCCGGCCACGCCAAACAGCAGAGTTTGCCAACCTAGGGACGTGCTGACAGTGCCGATGAGCTGTTCTGCACCCGCAAAGGCGCCGCGGGTGCGGGTGAACCCTTCGCCGCCACCGAAGCCGCCGCTTCCTGGACCCGCCCCGGCTGCGCCTGCCGTGGCGGTGCTGGTGCCCGTGTTTCCGGCAACCAGCGCATTGACAATCGGGTTGCTGGCAAACGATGCCACCACGGCGCCCACCATGGACCCCATGACAACAAGAACCAGGGCCTCGATCACGAACTGCGCTCCAATGGTGCGGTTGGAGGCGCCGATGGCCTTGAGTACGCCAATTTCACGGCGCCGTTCCCGCACCACCATGATCATGATCAGCAGCACGATCAGCCCAGCCGTCACGAGCGACGCGATGAAGGCAATGAGTGAAATGTTCTGCACACTGCCCAGAGAGGTGATGGCCGAGTCCAGGTTGGCGGAGCCCGAGGTGACATCAACCTTGTCAGCACCCAGCGCGGCAGTCAGTGCTGCTTGTGTGGACGCCATATTCTCAATGCTGTCCACGGTGACTGTGAAGCTGCTCAGCTGATCGGCCTGATCGGTCAGGGTTTGTGTTGCCGCCAGTGGCAGGTAGATGGCGTTGTTGTCGAACTCCGTGCCGGCGTCGAAGATGCCCGTGACCTTCATGGTCCGGTCCTGCACGGTGAAAGTTGAACCCACTGTCAAGCTGTTTTTGGTGGCAAGCGTTGTACCCACCAAGGCCTGTGTGGAGGCCGCGTCAAAGTCGGTGAGCTGGGTGCCGCTGGTGATGTTGATGGCCGAGCCGGTGGCTGTTGTGGAGGCGGAAACGCCCGTGGCCTGGACGGGAATGCTGAAGGACGGGGGAGCCGCGGCCGTACCGTCGCCGCTGCCGCTGCCAGTGCCGTTGTTGCGTTGGCCCAAAGAACCCGGCTCCACGGCCGATTCCAGGCTGGTGGTGCCGCTGGCGCCAAAGCCTCCACCACGGCCACCCTGAGGAGCATTGGTGGCGGTACTTGTTGCCGCGGCAGCATTGCTCAACCGTACGCTCAGCGAGCCGGTCACTTCGCTCACATGCTCCACGGCGGCGGCCTTGCCAAGATCTGTTGAGGTCAATGGTTCACCGCCGCCCAAGCCGCCTCGGGATCCTGCCGGATTGACTGTGAGGCTGTTTCCGACTGACGCTTTCAGCGAATCAACCTTGCTGGCAACAGCCTGATTGGCAACGAGCATGGACAGGGCCAGACCAATTGCGACAGCCAAAATGACCACCACGGCAACGGTCCGGATTTTGTTGCGGAAGGCGTTGCCCACGCTTCGGGACACCACACTCATAAATTGCTCCCAACTATGTGGCTGCACTGACGTCAGCCGCTCAGAAGCAATCGTGTGCCCGTGTTCGGTGGATTCTTTATGGAGGGGCTGTGAATGGGCTGTGAGATTCTTCCCCGCTAGACTAAATACAGCTAACACATGCCAACGTAATTGAGGGTCACTTGCCAGAATTTACCGCCCGCTTTGCCACTGCCGCCGAAATTGCACAGTGGGATTCGCTGGTCACAGCGAACCCCAACGGTGGCAATTTACTGCAGTCTGAAGCGTTTGCCGCTGTCAAGAAGAACTATGGCTGGGATACCCAATTCATAGCGTTTGAAGGGCCCAGCTACACCAGCTACAACTTGGTGCTGCAAAAGTCATTCCCCATCCTGGGCAAGCTCTGGTACCTCATTAAGGGACCCGATGCTGCCGACGTTGCGCAGATCCCGGCCATGCTCGATGCGCTGCGGGCCTTCGTGAAACGCGCCAAACTCAACGTTTTTGCCGCGAAGATCGAACCTGACATCGTATCCAGCGAAGCCGCCCACGCAGTGCTTCTGGGTGCCGGTCTGGTTAAGGTCCCGGACCTGCAGCCTAATGACAATACTGCTCTGCTGGACATTTCCCCGGAGCCCAATGAGCTGTTGCGCAAGTTGCATTCGCGCGGTCGCAACGCCGTGCGCCGCGCCCTCCGCGAAGAAGTTGAAGTGGTGCGCATGGAGCCCACCGAAGAGACCATGCGCACAATGTATGACCTCATGGTTGGCACCATCACTGCAAAGTCCAACAGCCAGGCCCGTGATTTTGACTACTACAAGCAATTCTGGACTGAATTCTGCAAACGCGGCCAAGGCCGTTTCTACTTTGTGTTTGAAGACGGTGTTGCCTCCGTTGGTGCGTTTGTCATCAACTACGGCTCCAAGGCCACGTACAAGGACGGTGGGTCGCTGCAGAAGCGAAACCAATACGGGGATTCACACCTGGTTCAGTGGGTGGCCATCAACGACATGAAGGAGCTGGGTGCGCAGCAGTACGATTTCTGCGGCACACCGCCCTCGGACCGGCTGAAGGATCCCACTCACCCGCACCACGGTTTGGGTTTGTTCAAGACCAGCTTCTCCAAGACTGTCACGGACTTCGTGGGTTGCTATGACCTTGTGCTCAGCCCCATGCGGTATAAATTGTGGTCAATGGCCGGTGAACGAGTGTTCCGTCAGTTGTACACTCGACGCACCGGTAAGCAGTTTTACTAAGAGATTCAACGGCACGGTTTAACGGTACGGAACAGCAGCGGATCCTGCCGTCCAAGCCCGCAGACACGGCCACAGGGAGCAGAATGAGTAACAATCCCAGTAGCCGAAACTATGACGACGTGGGCATGATCCCCATTGTGGCTGCCGGACGCCCAAACAAGGCTGCTCGCAGCGTGCTGCGCAAACTTGTTCAAGGTGAGTCGCCACCCACGGCACCCATGAACATTGTGGATCGGCTCGCGGGAAGTCCGTACGCAAACTTCACCATCCAGGTGGGCAAGGCAGAGGAATCAGCCCGCAAGACCATTGACTTTGCCCTGCGCCTCGCCGAAACGATGTTTCGGTATGGCGCCGGCGCCCTCGAAGTTGAAACCAGCATCATTGCCGTCACGGCGGCGCTGGGTTTGCGCAACATCGAGGTGGATATCACCAATCAGTCGGTCATCCTCAACTACGCGCCAGTGGATGCTGTTCCCATTACGCTGTTGCGGGTGGTGCGATCCTGGACCAACAACTACGCGGGCCTGGTGGAGATCCACGAACTCGTGACAGACATCGCCAGCGGCGGTGTCGCTCGGGACGATGCGGCCCGCAGGCTCGATGTCATTGTCAAGAAACCCAAGCCATTCCCGCGCTGGATGGTTTCCGTCGCCGAGGCCGTGTTTGCCGCGGCCGTGGTTGGCGTCATTGGCGGGACAGTTCTCGGAATGCTGGTTGCGCTGCTGACCATTCTTTTGGCCGGACAGGTAGCCAGGATGATGGGTAAATGGCGTGTGCCGGACTTCTTCGTCACAGCCATCAGTTCCTTTATCGTTACGATCGTGGCCGTGCTGTGTTTCATGGCCCAGGTAGCACTGAGCCCCTCTGTGGTGGTGGCTGGTGGCATCTTGCTGATGCTGCCCTCAGGCAGACTCGTCTCGGCCGTACAGGATGCGATCAACGGCTTCCCCGTGACAGCCGCGGGCCGATTCCTCTCCGCTTTTCTTACCTTTGGCGCCATTGTGTCCGGCATCGCGGTGGGCCTCGTGACTGCGGCACTATTTGGCGCTGACAGGATCAACGTCGCGGAGACCATTACTGGGACTCGTCCGCTCTATCTGGTGCTGATTCTTGTTGCTATCTCCACGGTGGCCATTTGCATTGCCGAACAAACCGCCATCAAACTTCTACTGCCCACCACGGCAGTTGCACTGGTCGGCTACGTGGTGTTTTATTTCGGCATGGAAATTGGCTTGGGCGGACGCTTTGCACCCGCCGTTGCTGCCGTGGCGGTGGGCATCCTGGCCCGCGTCGTTGCGCTGCGGCTGGGTGCGCCCCAGCTCGTTGTGGCCGTACCCTCGATCATCTTCCTACTCGTGGGGTTGTCCATCTTCCGGGCCATGTTCGTCATGACGCTCACGCCCGAAGACTCTGTTTCCGGAGCCGTTGGTATCTTCAACGCGCTGGTCGTCATCCTGGCTGTCTCCGCCGGAGTAGTGCTCGGCGACAACATTGCACGGCCCTTCACCCGCAGCGGCGGCCAAAACGTCAGGCGCCGGAACCGGCGTCGCTAATTGATTCTGGCCTGATTCGCGGCAGATTCGGGCCGGGAATCCCTCGCGAGCAGTAAGATTTTGCCGCTCGTTCCTCGCGAGCAAAATCCATCCTCGCTCCGGGACACCCGGCCCGAATCTGCCGGTGACTGCATCAACTCACGAATCCGGCAACCACCGGTTACAGGATTTTGCCGATCGGTTCCTTCTTTTCGGCCTGGAAGTTGTCCTCCGTGCGGCCGTAGGCCCAGTAGCCCGAGAGTGAGACCTGTGAGCGGTCAAGTCCGCGCTGCTTGATGAGGAGATCGCGCAGGGCCTTCATGTATTCGCGTTCGCCGTGGACAAAGGCGTGGACAGTGCCATCGAGCCAGACGCCGTTCGCGACCGCGTCCAGAAGGACCGTGGACTTGTCCGGGGTTGCGCCGTTGCGGAAAACCCAGCTGAGTTCGACGCCGTCGGGCTTCACCAGCGGCTGGATATCCGCGGCATCCTCCACCTCGATGTAGGCCTGGCCGCGGGCGTCGGACGGGAGAGCTTCAAGGCTGGCCGCGATGGCAGGAAGAGCCGCCTCGTCGCCGGCGAAGAGGTGCCAGTCGGCGTCGGGGTTGGGCTTGTAGGCTCCGCCGGGGTTGGTGACGATGATGCGGTCGCCCGGCTGTGCGGCGGCGGCCCACGGGCCGGCCAGTCCGGAGTCACCGTGCAGCACGAAGTCGATGGCAATTTCCTGGGCGGCAACATCAACCCAGCGAAGCGTGTAGGTGCGGGTGACGCTCCAGTGCTCGGCCGGCATGGTATCCCGAATCGCGAAGATATCTACCGGTTCGGCATAGTCAACGCCCGGGTTCAGGAAATGAATCTTCACATACATGTCCGTAGCATCCTTGGCCTCGAACTTGGCCATGTCCGGACCGCCAACAATGATGCGGACCATGTGCGAGCTCAACTGCTCCTTGCGCAGAACCTGCAGTGTGAGCTGAACTCGGGGCCGTTGGGGACGCGGAGCCCTGATCGGCGCTTCGGCAGGGACGGTGTCAGCGGGTGTCACAAAAAACTCCTCGTGTGGGCGCAGGCCGGCCTTCGGCCGCAATCGTCGCGCCAAGTTAGGTTGTCCTAAGGAGTCTAGTTCATGGGTAGGGCCCAGTCGATCGGAGCGACGCCTTGCTCAACGAGCAGCTCATTGACGCGGCTGAATGGTTTGGAGCCAAAGAAGCCGCGCGATGCTGACAACGGGCTCGGATGTGCGGACTCGATCACGGCCGTCCCCTCCAACATTGGGGCTAGGCGTTGGGCATCTTTGCCCCACAAAACACTGACCAAGGGTTTGTTTCTGGCCACCAACGCCGTAATGACAGCCTCCGTGACCTGTTCCCAGCCGCGGTTGCGGTGCGATCCTGCCGCACCCGGCGCCACCGTGAGGACCCGGTTGAGCAGGAGAACCCCTTGGGTGGCCCAGGCTCCCAAATCGCCGTGTGGGGCCGGCGCAATGCCCAGATCCGTGGCGAGTTCCTTATAAATATTGTTTAGGCTGCGGGGGAGTGGTCGGGTTCTCTTGTCCACCGAAAATGCCAGACCCACGGAGTGACCGGGGGTGGGGTACGGGTCTTGGCCCACCATCAACACCTTGACCTCGGACATGGGGGCGCTCAAGGCGCGCAACACCTGGGTGGGGTGGGGCAGGAAGCGAGTTCCGTCGTCGTACTCATCTCTCAGCATGGCACCCAAGTGTTTGAGCGTCTTTTCCTGCGGCGCCAGCGCCTCCGCCCAATCGGCGGCCATCAACGTCAGCGGAGCCGTGCCCAAGGCGGTCAGGGCGTGTAGCTGGGGTTCACTCCATGGAGCCGGGGCGGGGAGGTCAAAGAGGCTGGGTGCGCTGTCCATAGTGTCCATTGTGTGCCATGATCGCCGCTTGCTTCATTCCTCCACAGGCAGGGCTGCCGAGCCCATCGTCCACCGAACCTCAAATGACATTGCTGTGATTCGCCCTTATTATGGACAGTGAAGGTTACGGATCGTGGCCGCATAAGCATTGAATTCAAGGGAGGCGCGCTGTGGCCGAAGCAGTCCAGCACGGGCAGGCTCCCGTGGACGGCACCACAGCATCCTCCGGCGCGCTCAGTGAGCGTGACGAGCAAATGCTTGACCTGGAACGGCAGTGGTGGAAGTACGCCGGTGCCAAGGAACAGGCCATCCGGGACATGTTTGATCTGTCTGCAACGCACTATTATCAGGTGCTCAATGCGTTGATCGACACGGATGCAGCATTGGCTCATGACCCCATGCTGGTCAAGCGGTTGCGTAGACTACGTACGTCCCGCCAACAAGCCCGTTCGGCTCGCCGGCTGGGCAATTGACGCGCCCAACACCCAACGCACCCACAAGGACAGCACTGCACAATGAGTAAATACGCGCGGGATGAATTTGACGCCGTTGAAGAAAATTCGGCACGACATGGCGTTCACCGCTCTTCCCTCGAGCCGCAACGGCGCTCGTTGATGCCGTTGATGATCGTGGGCGTGGCTGCACTTTGCGTCGGTGCACTGGCATTTTTCATCATGCCCAAGGTGTTGGACAACACCGCCGCTCCGGCCTTGGAAACTGCCATCGCGAGTGCTTCGGTTTCCCCCAGCGCGCCGCCGTCCGCGGAGCCCACCGCGACCCAGGATCCCACTACGGCGCCGGTCGAAACGCCCACACCGACTCCCACCCCGGATTCGGTAGTCAACAAGGCTACTCCTGTCGCCATTTTCAACGCAGTGGGCACACCGGGTCTGGCGGGCCGGTA
The DNA here is from genome assembly GCF_900105965.1 of Arthrobacter alpinus. Classification (NCBI taxonomy): domain Bacteria; kingdom Bacillati; phylum Actinomycetota; class Actinomycetes; order Micrococcales; family Micrococcaceae; genus Arthrobacter; species Arthrobacter alpinus. The sequence goes on along the minus strand of NZ_FNTV01000001.1, from coordinate 2,529,149 downwards.
CTCGGGACTGGTCATCAACGATGGCTGGAGCGTTTCCCAGTCGGCCAACTGGGCCGGTCAGGCGCAGACAACATCGGTCATCTTCTACAACGGGATCGAACAGAAGGCCAACGCAGAAGCACTGAGCGCACTGCTGAACATTCCCACGGTGGTTGACACCGCCGATCTGGGCCTTCCCCTGGCAGTGGTTCTGGGCCCCGGAGCGTAAACAAACTTGAAGTACGACGGCGGCGGGTCACCTTCCTTGGGAAGGTGACCCGCCGCCGTCGTACTTTGGGTTGCTCTGGACTAGTCCTTCAGCGGGACGCCCTTGGCGTCAGTGCGGTAGCTCTCGTGGCCGACCAGGATCAAGATGCCTTCGACCAGGCCCCAGATACCCATAAACGGTGCGAGGAAGCCCAGGCTGATGACCGAGACCAGCAGCTGGATCAAGGCGATTTTGGTCTTGCCCAGGTAGAAGTTGTGGATTCCCAATGAACCGAGCAAGATTCCCAGGATGCCGGCAACTACCTTGGACTTTTGTTCTCCAACACCGGCCATGCCATAGGCAGGCTGCTGGTAAGCCTGAGGATAGCCCTGCTGCACATTCTGCTGCGGGTAACCCTGCTGGTAGCCGGGCTGTGCGCTGGCCTCGGGGTATGCCGGGGCCAGCGGTTCTGCGGGCTGCTGGTAGCTGGGAGCGGCCGGTGGCTCGAAAGAGGCGGGCGCGTCGTAGCTCGGCGGTGCCTGGTAACTCGGTGCGGCCGCCTCAGGCTGGTCGTAACCGGCCGGGACGTCCGGAGTAACCGGAGGGGTCTTCTCGGGGTTGATATTTTCAGTCATGGTGTCTCCTGGTGCTGGTGATGAGTCACTAGCCGCTGCCGGGAGGCAGGGTCCAGAGCTTTTGTGTGAATCGAAATATGTACGTTCACCACGCTAGCCGTTTGCCACCTTTGCCGAAAGTGCGCCGCGGCTTGCAAGCCCAATATGTCGCGTGAGCGGCCAACATAGCCCTCTGGCAGCGGTTTTCGTCACCCATTCTTAGTGTTCGCCGCAAGCTCATACCTTGAATCCCGCTTGCACTCTGGGGTGTCGAGTGCTAATTATTGAATTAGCACTCTGAGGTGGCGACTGCTAATTATTGGCTGTCCACCCGCCGTCAGGGTAATGAACTTTCCTTATTGGGTGAGGGTTCAGGGTCGATGTACATAGATCAACGGCCTTCGAATCCGTCCGTCGCGGGCACCCACATGAGGACTTTAGTATCCAAAATGACTGTCCCGAAAGGACTGAAGCCTCCATGGCCAAGCTCATTGCATTTGATGAAGAGGCACGCCGCGGCCTCGAGCGTGGGTTGAACATCCTCGCCGACGCCGTCAAGGTCACCTTGGGCCCGCGCGGTCGCAACGTTGTTCTCGAAAAGAAGTGGGGCGCCCCCACAATCACCAACGATGGTGTCTCCATCGCCAAGGAAATTGAACTTGACGATCCTTATGAGAAGATCGGCGCCGAGCTGGTCAAGGAAGTCGCCAAGAAGACTGACGACATCGCCGGTGACGGTACCACCACGGCAACCGTGTTGGCCCAGGCTCTCGTCAAGGAAGGCCTGCGCAACGTAGCTGCCGGCGCCGACCCGCTGTCACTCAAGCGCGGCATCGAGAAGGCTGTTGCAGCCGTTATCGAGCAGCTGCTGGCTTCCGCCAAGGAAATCGAGACCAAGGAAGAGATCGCCGCAACGGCTTCCATCTCTGCCGGCGATCCCGAGATCGGCGCCCTCATCGCCGAAGCCCTGGACAAGGTTGGCAAGGAAGGTGTTATCACCGTCGAGGAGTCCAACACCTTCGGCCTGGAACTGGAACTCACCGAAGGCATGCGCTTCGACAAGGGTTACATCTCCGCTTACTTCGTGACCGACACCGAGCGTCAGGAAACGGTTCTTGAAGACCCGTACATCCTGATCGTCAACTCCAAGATCTCCAGCGTCAAGGACCTGGTTGCTGTTCTGGAGAAGGTCATGGCTTCCAACAAGCCGCTGCTGATCATCGCCGAAGACGTTGAAGGCGAAGCCCTTGCAACTCTGATTGTGAACAAGATCCGTGGCCTGTTCAAGTCTGTCGCCGTCAAGGCTCCGGGCTTCGGCGACCGCCGCAAGGCCCAGCTGGCTGACATCGCAATCCTCACCGGTGGCCAGGTCATCGCTGAAGAAGTTGGCCTGAAGCTGGAAAACACCACGCTGGATCTGCTCGGCAAGGCTCGCAAGGTTGTTGTGACCAAGGACGAGACCACCATTGTGGACGGTGCCGGCGATGCTGAAGCAATCGCAGGCCGTGTTGCACAGATCCGTGCCGAGATCGAGAACTCCGATTCCGACTACGACCGTGAGAAGCTGCAGGAACGTCTGGCCAAGCTGGCCGGCGGTGTTGCAGTCATCAAGGCCGGTGCCGCTACCGAAGTTGAGCTCAAGGAGCGCAAGCACCGCATCGAAGATGCAGTGCGCAACGCCAAGGCTGCTGTTGAAGAAGGCATCGTCCCCGGTGGTGGCGTTGCCCTCATCCAGGCTGGCGTCAAGGCATTCGAAGGCTTGAACCTGACCGGCGACGAGGCCACTGGCGCCAATATCGTCAAGGTTGCTATCGACGCTCCCTTGAAGCAGATTGCCTTCAACGCTGGCATGGAGCCCGGCGTTGTTGTGGACAAGGTTCGCGGCCTGCCCGTGGGCCACGGCCTGAACGCTGCAACCGGCGTTTATGAAGACCTGCTGGCCGCAGGCGTCAACGACCCGGTAAAGGTAACGCGCTCTGCACTGCAGAACGCGGCTTCCATTGCTGGCCTGTTCCTGACCACCGAAGCTGTTGTAGCCGACAAGCCCGAAAAGGCTGCCCCGGCTGGCGGCGGCGGAGACGACATGGGCGGCATGGGCGGTTTCTAACCCCCAACGTTTGATCGTTTAGAAAAAACACCTCTGCCCCCGCGGGCAGGGGTGTTTTTTCTATTCCCGCTTAGGCTGCGAAAGGCGACGCACCTGCAATTGGATGTCGGTAGAGTCTGAAAGTATGGAGTTATGACAATTGTTGCTGCTGCCGATGGTTCGGCTTTAGGAAATCCCGGTCCTGCTGGCTGGGCCTGGTACGTTGACGAAACCTGCTGGCGGGCCGGCGGTTGGCCACACGGCACCAACAACATGGGCGAGCTCATGGCTGTCCTTGACCTGTTCAAGTCGACGGCTCATATGCCGGCTGAGCCGCTTCACATTTTGTGCGATAGCCAGTACGTCATCAATTCCGTGACCAAATGGATGCCGGGTTGGAAGCGCAAAGGCTGGAAAAAGTCCGACGGTAAGCCGGTTCTGAACCTAGAGCTGCTCAAGGAAATCGACGCAGCACTGGTGGGACGCAAGTACACGTTTGAATGGGTCAAGGGCCACGCCGGACACCACCTCAATGAAGCGGCCGACGACCGAGCCCGCGATGCGGCCACCGCCTACCAGGCCAAGCGCTCCCCAAATGCCGGGCCTGGTTTCCCTGGCGCCAGTACACCCGACACCAGTGCCGGTGCCGCCGAAGAGACGGTGGCCGCCACGACCAACACCAAATCTCCCGTCACACCCGTACGGCAGGCCGCAGCTGCACCTGTCCAAGAACGGTTGCTGTTGGATGAGCTGGAGCAGCCAGATCTGTTCTCCATGTTGGAAGACGAAGCCGATCCCGCCTTCGCGGCCCACGGGCCGGAATCCCTCGAGATCGTTGTGGGGCTGGAACGGGAACTTCTAAATCCCGAGGTTCGCGCCGATCCGTTGCGAGCAGGTGAGTTGTTGCACCCCAACTTTGCCGAAATCGGAGTCTCGGGGCGGCGATGGTCCCGTCAGGAGATCCTGGACATGTTCGCCGACGAGGAACCGGCCAGCATTGACCTGCAGGTCCTCTCCCTGGACCTGCTGGGCACGGACAGTGCCCTCCTGACGTACCGGAGCGTATCGCCAGCCGGAAGCGCGCTGCGCAGTTCACTCTGGCAGCTTCACAATGGACAGTGGCGTCTGCGCCATCACCAAGGAACGCGGGAAAGCTAGCGCCACCGCGTCGGCGCGCCAGAGACGCCCACAGGGGCTAACGGATGGTGAACATCCGGGTGTTCGCATCCTCAGCTTGCGCATACTGCGTCGCAGCCGTGGACAAGGCACCGTTGATGCTCTCCAAGGACGCCTCCACCTTGAGTTCGGTGGCGTGCCATTCCTGGAGCAGGGCCTGAAAGTTGGTGGCGGCCGCGCCCGTCCATGTGGACTGAAGGTCCAAGAGATTTCGCTTCATGGCATCCACCTCCATCCGGATCCGGTCCACCGAACCCCTGACGGCCGTGCTCTTGAGGGCCAAGTCATCGCTGTTGACATTGAACTGTGCCATGGGAAGATCCTTGTCTTTGGAGTGAAAAAGGTTGAATTCTTGCTGACAAGGATCAGCCTAGGATCCGTATTCTGGCATGGAAACCCGCGGACTTCAGGAAGTGAACAACATGCCGCCTCACACGGCATGTGGAGGAACTAGTCGATGAGGGAATCGTCGAATCCGTCGGATTCAGCGTCGTCCCTGTCATCTCCTGCCGGAGCGTGGTACGGGAGTTCAATGGCCATCGTGGCGCCACCGCCAGGGGTGTTTTCCAGGCGCACGGTACCCCCGTGGGAGGCCACAATGGCCGAAACGATGGCAAGCCCCAGTCCGCTTCCGCCGGTGTTCCGGTCACGAGAGGAATCCGCCCGGTAGAAACGCTCAAAGACCCGTGGAGCCTCTTCCTCGGAGATGCCCGGACCATGATCGCGAACCTTGATGACGGAGTACGTGCCGGCACCTTCGGTGCGGGTGCCCACCATGATCTCGATCGGGGATCCTTCGGGGGTGTAACGCAGCGCGTTTCCCATCAAGTTGGTCACCACCTGGCGCAACTTGGCATCGTCGCCGAGGCTTGGCGCTGAGGTTCCGGGTCCGCCGTCGAGCCCCACAACGGCAAAGGTGCGGTCCCGAGCCGACGCCGTGGCATCCAGAACTGCGTCGTGACCGATGATCAACAAGTCCACCGGCTTGAGCTGAAGGGGCCGCTGCTCGTCGATGCGGGCCAGCATGAGCAGATCCTCAACGAGCTCTCCCATGCGTTTGGCTTCGCTCTCGATCCGACCCATGGCCGTACCAACATCTTCAGGAGTCTGCAGTGCGCCATGCCGGTACAGCTCGGAGAAACCGCGGATCGTCACGAGCGGCGTGCGCAGTTCATGCGAAGCGTCGGCAACAAAGCGGCGCATCTTCCTTTCGGACGCCGTCCGAGCCGCAAAAGCATGCTCAATGTGGGCAAGCATGGAGTTCAGGGACCCTGACAATCGTCCCACTTCCGTGGCCGGGTTCTCAATGTCCACGCGCCGGGACAAATCGCCGGCGGCAATGGCGGCGGCCGTTTTCTCCACCCGGCTCAACGGCCGGAATGATCGGGTAACCGTCCAGTACGCAATCATGGTTCCGAGCGTGATGGTCAGAATCGCCACTCCGGCAATCACCACCGCGAGCCGTTCCATTGTCAGATTCAGGGCTTCATAGGGGATTCCCACAACCACGAACCCTGTGTAGGTTTCGGCATTCAGGGAGCCGATTGCTGGCTTGTAGTCGAATCCTTGAGGAGCAAGAACGGTGATGCGCCAAGGGGCGCCGCCGTCACTGCTGGGTACAGTGAACGATGTGCCATTTAGCCTTTTGGCCTCCGCCATAGAGTAGGCGGGATAGGCGGGCTTGTCATGGCCCGAACGGTTCTGATCGGCCAACGAGCCATCGTCGAAGTGAAAACCTACATAGTAGTCAAAAGTGAACGGTGTCTGACCCGTACTTTTGGAATCAACCGTTCCGTGACTAATGATGGAATTTTGGAACGTTTTCAGCTGCGTATCCATCTGGTCTTCCAAGACGGAATGCAGCAAAAGAAACGTTGTGGCACCCAACGCCACCAGTGACACGCTCAACAGGGCGCTGATGATGGCCACCAGCTGAGAGCGCAGCGAGGCGTTTTTCCACAACGTAATCAATGTCGGTCCTGTGAGCTAGCGCTTGTCAGCCGTTCGCAGCACGTAGCCCACGCCCCGCTTGGTCTGGATGAGGGCTGGCAAGGTGGAATCAATGTCCACCTTGCGGCGCAGGTAAGAGATGTAGGACTCCACGATTGAGGCGTCGCCGTTGAAATCGTACTCCCACACGTGGTCAAGGATTTGCGCTTTGGACAACACCCGGTTGGGATTGAGCATGAGGTAGCGCAGCAGCTTGAACTCGGTGGGGGAGAGCTCCACGGTCTTGCCGGCGCGGCGCACCTCGTGGGCGTCGTCGTCGAGCTCCAGATCGGCAACGCGCAACACGGCGTCATCATCTTCCATGGGCTGGGTCCGGCGCAGGACGGCACGGATGCGGGCCACAACCTCGTCAAGGCTGAAGGGCTTGGTGACGTAGTCGTCGCCGCCCACCGTCAGGCCCGTGACCTTGTCCTCGGTGTCGTCGCGTGCTGTGAGGAACAGGACGGGGAAGTGCCGCCCCGCCGCGCGCAGCCGTCGTGTGACCGTGAACCCGTCCATGTCCGGGAGCATGACGTCCAGGACGGCAAGGTCAGGGTTGTGCTCCTCGGCCGCGGCCAGGGCATCGCGGCCGTTGGCTGCCGCAATGACCTCAAAACCTGCAAAGCGCAGGGAGGTGGAGAGCAGTTCACGAATATTGGGCTCGTCGTCAACAACAAGCAACTTGGCTTCAGGTGCGGTCTTTTTCACCATTTCAGTCTCCGACCATTGGCTGGGAATATGCTGGATATTCCGTGGGTAAGTACTGTCAGCTTACGCCCAGAGAGTTCCCAGCCACCAGTGTCGCCGGGTATGTAAGTGTGCGGAACGTGCCAAAATTTCGCAGCCAAGGAAGTGCCGGCTGGCGAAACCTTGATGGAAAGCGGTTTCCCAGATACTCTTGAGATTCATCGCCACTCGAGGCCGAAAGGTTCACCATGCCCTTGGCATTTTCAACGCTTGGATGCCCCGGAGATTCACTTGCCGAGGTCATCGCCACCGCACACGACAGCGGTGCCATTGGCCTTGAACTGCGCGCGGCGGAGGGCGAGTTTGTTCACTCGAGCATGACGGCCGCCGAGCGCGCTGAGGTTTCTCGCCAGCTCACTTCCGCCGGACTTTCAGTCCTTGCCCTGGCCAGCTATGTGAAAGTGTGTGCGCCCCTGCCTGAGCCGCCCGTGGCCACCTCGCCTACGGACGACGGCGGAGCTGCCGCCAGCCGCGGCAGCGTGGCCGCCTTCGCCACGGCGCAGGATCCGGTGCTCGCCGAGCTGTTGGCCGCCGTCGATCTTGCCGCGGATCTGTCAGCCGGGAACGGCGCTCTGGGGCAGACAGGCGCCGCCGTGCGCGTATTTCCAGGTGCCGGATTGGAAGCAGACTTGTCCGGCGAGGAGCTGTCTGTGGAGATGGCAGCGGCCGATCTGCGGGGTGCAGCTCGGCTCAATGCTGCCGCCGGGCATGCACGGACACGTGGCGTGACGCTCTTGTTGGAGACACATGATTCGCACCCTCGGGGCCAAGACATCGCCCGTATTTTGGCGCACGTTGACGCGGATGCGCCCGTGAAGGTTATTTGGGATTTCATGCATCCTTGGCGTCATGATGAGGCACCGGGGCGCACGGCTGAACTTTTGGCAGAATCCTTGGCCTACCCGCAATTCAAGGACGGTGTGCGCAATGCCGAAGGGAATGCGGTGACGCTCACCTTGCCGGGTGAAGGTGCCCTGCCGTTGGTAGAGATGCAGGCGCTGGCGACGCGCATCGCCACCGCACAGGGTATTGCAGATCCGTGGGTTTCCCTTGAATGGGAACGTACATGGCATCCGGAACTGCCGCCCGTGTCCGCTGCCCTGGCGGCGCTGAAAAACGTGCTCGCCTAAGGAAGATGAGAGTAGATCTCCACAGGTGCCAACAAGCCCGACCGGAAGGCGGCTATGAGGTTTTTCAAGGCCGACGAATCAACACCTACGGGTCCACCTGAGGAGATTGCCTTCTCCAGGAATTCAATGCCTTCTGCCAGCGGCTTCACTTCCTGGTCCACTTCAAACCCGGCTTGCGCCAGTGCGTCGCTGTAGGCCAGCGGCGGTTGAACGAACGAGGTGGCTGGTGTTGCCGCCCACGGGAGCGGGTACTGCTCAACTTCGCCACCCATGAGCATGACGTCGTACACGGCCATGATGCCGCCGGGTCGCACCACCCGAGCAGCCTCGGCAAACACCCTGTCCTTGTCTTGAATGTTCATCCCCACGTGCACCATGAGCGCCACATCGAAGGAGTTGTCCCCGAACGGCAATGACAGGATGCTGCCCTGGCTGAATGTGGCCAAGTTGGACAGGCCAGTGCGTTCTGTGAGGGAGCGGGCGGCAGTAACAAATTGCGGTGTCAGGTCCACTCCATGGACGGTGGCGCCAAAATCATGTGCCAAATGCCGGGCCACGCCGCCCGTTCCGGAACCCAGATCCACCACGTGGCTCCCGGCGTTGATGCCGGCCCGGGTGGCCACGCGGGTGGTGGCCGCTGCCCCTCCGATGTGGAGCTGGTCTGCACCGCGCAGATCGGCGGGCGCAAAGCTGTCTGGGTTTCCGCCGGCCGCCTTGATCATGCCTAACAAAGCATCCTCAACATTGCCGCGACTGTAGTGTGCTGCAACTGACTCTTCGGTGCTCATGACGCCTCCGTGTGCATGGACCCGCATTTGGTAAAAGGCGTTCGCGCACGCCCGTGAAGCCTCATTTTTTGATCCTACTCCGGACCGGCCGGCGGGGCACGCGGAACTTTAGTGATGCGGCGTTGGCCGAAAACGGACGGAAAGTGATGCGGCGTCTAGCCGGTGGCGTCCGTGATTCTGTAGGCGTAACCCTGTTCGGCCAGAAAGCGCTGGCGTTTGGCCGCAAAATCGGAATCCACCGTGTCCCGGGCAACAAGCGTATAGAAACGCGCTGTGCGGCCGTCGGCCTTGGGGCGCATGAGCCGCCCCAGCCGCTGAGCCTCCTCCTGACGTGAACCAAAGGCTCCCGACACCTGAATGGCAACAGAGGCCTCGGGCAGGTCGATGGAGAAGTTGGCTACCTTTGACACCACCAACACCGAAATGTTGCCACGCCGGAATTCCTCAAAGAGCCGCTCCCGCTCCTTGACAGGGGTGGTGCCCTTGATCAGTGGGGCATTGAGCCTCGCAGCCAAATCATCGAGCTGGTCGATGTATTGTCCAATGACCAAAATCTGCTCGTCGGGATGGGCCTCCACGAGTGCCTGGGCAACCACCGATTTCGCGGGGGAGGTGGCGCACAAACGGTACCGCCCGGCGTCGTCCGCGGTGGCATAGGCAAGCCGCTCCGCACGGGAAAGGGATACCCGAACCTCAACGCAGTCGGCCGGGGCAATGTAGCCCTGTGCCTCGATGTCCTTCCACGGCGCGTCATACCGTTTGGGCCCGATGAGTGCGAACACCTCGCCCTCGCGGCCGTCTTCGCGCACCAACGTGGCCGTCAGGCCCAGGCGGCGCCGAGCCTGCAGATCCGCCGTCATCCTGAAAATCGGTGCGGGCAGCAGATGGACCTCGTCATAGATCAGCAGCCCCCAATCGTTGGCATCGAGCAGCTCAAGGTGCGGGTATGCGCCGTTGCGGCGCGTGGTGAGTACCTGGTACGTGGCGATCGTGACCGGGCGGATCTCCTTGACGGCCCCCGAATATTCCCCAATCTCGGACTCCGTCAGGGTGGTCCGTTTGAGCAGCTCGGCTTTCCACTGCCGTGCCGAAAGGGTGTTGGTGACCAGGATCAGGGTGGTGGTGCCAGAGACGGCCATGGCTGCTGCGCCCACAATGGTTTTTCCTGCCCCACAGGGCAAAACCACCACGCCTGACCCGCCCGCCCAGAAGTTCTCCACGGCTGTGCGTTGGTAATCGCGCAGCGTCCACGTGCTTTCATCGTCGTTGAGGGCAATAGGGTGTGCCGTGCCGTCAACGTAACCGGCCAGATCCTCTGCGGGCCAGCTGGCCTTGAGCAACAGCTGTTTGAGCTCACCGCGGGCCGAGCCGTGCACAACGGCCGTCAGCGCATCGATCCGGGATCCCAGCAGTGCCCCGATCTTCTTTACGTGCAGCACCTCGGTCAGAATCAACTCGTCGTCGCTGCGCAACACCAGGCCATGGTGCGGGTCCTTTTCCAGCCGCAGGCGGCCGTAACGGGCCATGATTTCAACAATGTCCAGCAGCAGCGCGTGCGGCACGGCGTAGCGGGAAAACGTCAGCAGGGTGTCAACCACGTGCTCGGCGTCGAGCCCGGCGGCCCGGGCATTCCACAATCCCAGCGGCGTGATCCGGTAGCTGTGCATGTGCTCCGGAGCCCGTTCCAGCTCGGCAAAGGTGGCGATGGCATGGCGGGCCTCGGTTGAGTCCGGATGCGCCACTTCCAGCAATATGGTCTTGTCGCCCTGCACGATCAAGGGACCGTCAGCCATGTGGTGCCCCTTCCTGATCCTGTTCCGTTGTTTCTGTTGCCATGATTCGGTGGATACTGAACCGCCGCTCTCGATCCCCGAGCACGGTCCGGGCACGGAGCATTCCTGCCGCCAGCGACACAGGCCGCACCAGCACCCGCTCAACCTCGCCCTGCCCCGTCACGGCCCGCAACCATATGGCGGAGCCGGTCCGGACTGCCTGCCGCAATTCTTCCATGACCAGCGCGGGCCCCGATTCCCCAGTATCGCGCGCACCCCACGTTGGCTGGCTGCGCAAACGGGTGATCTGGGCCGCGATCTCGGCTTCGGTGGGGCCGGCGGGCCGGGAATGTACGACGCCGGGTCCCGGCTTGTGCCGCTTCCTCGCCTCCGGGCGGGGTGCTTGGGGAAGCAACGGCCCGGTTGCCTCGATGCGTATGGCCGCTGCGGTGATCAGGTAGTCAAGGGATTGTGGCACAGTTGTGCTGGAATGCGTGTTGAGGAACTCGCGGATTGAATGAGCCCGCATTCCGCTGGTCATGGCGGCCTCAAGCGAGTTTTGGCTGAAGCGGAAAATGCCAGCCGCGCCGTGACCCTCCGGCTCCGCCATGCGTCGCAAGCTGCTGGACACCTCAGGGGAGAGGAATCCCGGGGCAACAGCTGTGAGATCCCCTTGAACCACAAAGTGCTTGATGGGTGCCGGCAATAAGGCAGCCAGAGCGGTTGTCGTTGCCGGGGCACTAGTTGCGAGGGTGCCAACAGTGACGCCGGGGCGGGTGGCAGAAGCGGCACCGTCAAGTTCGGCCACCAGTGCCCGGCCCGGGGCGCTCGGGGACCCGGCTCCCGTAATGCCCAGAATCTCCATCTCGTGCAAGATCTCCGGAACGTGTTGGGCCAAGAAATCGATGTGGAGTGGATGCCGCCACCTCAGCAGATCCACGACGGACTCGGGCGCTGGCGCCACATGGTCCTTGCCGGCCAGTGCAAGGACGGCGGAGAGTGCCACACTGCGGATATGCACCGGGGCGATGGCACGCATGCCATCCAACGGATTACCGCCCGGACAATGGGTGCAGTGCAGCCACGCTCCTACGAGCCGCAGCCATTGTTCAGCCCTGTCTCTGTGGGGCCAACTATGGTCCGCAGCCCACCATTGCTGCTCTGCCGGGTGGAAGTGAATGAGCCGGGCCTCGGCCGCGAGCTCCAGGTAAAAACTCAGCCCCGATTCTTCAACCCCGAGGTCTTTTGACAGTTTCCGGACCGTCCGCACTCCAATCCGCCCGCCTCGAAGCGAATCAATCGGGGAGATGTAAACGTGCTCCATGAGGACGTTTACATGCCGCAGCAGTGATTCGATGGCACTGCCAGCGGCATTGTCACGCAGAACGCGGCTGACGGACATGAGCTGCGGCGCTGGTGGCTGAGATTCGAAGGCGCCAGATTCCAGTGCGAAGGCTTCGCCCAAGGCGAGCGTCACGGCCGTGACAGGCATGCAGCGGCGGGGATCGGCGTCGTCCGCCGACGATGGGGCGGCAATCACCAGCGCGAGCTCGTGGAGCGTGGGAAGACACTCGTGCCCCGGCGGGAAGGGCCAGCGAGCCAGGGTCTGAAGTGCTGGAAGGTTCAGGCTTTCAAGCGCCAGGGAGATGCTGTGTGCCGAGGTCAGGCGCGTTGCGAGATCGGCGAGGTTGGCCACCGGCGGCGACATGGCATCCGGGCGCCGAACCAACAGGCGCGCAAGCTGGGCGTCGGAGCGCCGGGCCAAATCCTCGGCGAACTCGGCGAGGGTGCTCATCGACGCGGACGTCAGAGTCGGCGTCGGGCTGTCACCGAATGCAGAACGCTGGCGCCCATCATCAGGAAAGCCAGCGGCAGGGCAATCATGGAGATCCAGTTGAATCCGGGCCACGGTGTGCCGCCAGCCCACTTGCTGATCAGAACCACAATCAGGGCCACGAGGGCCACCAGGGCCATGATCATGGCTGTGTAATTGAAGATCTGCCAACCGCGGCCGACGGTTTGCGGGGCGGAATAAAGGGGACTCATGCCATAACGCTAACAGCGGACAGTTTCAGCACAAAGCCGCGGTACCCTGGCCAACACGGTAACCTAGACACTAGTAGAGCTATACGATCCGCCATTGCACGTACCGGCCGCAAGATTCCCGGCCGCGAGTACGGCGAAGAGCAGCCACACAGCAGGATCGTGAATCACGCCAACGACTTTTAAAGGGGTAATGCAAGTGCCAATCGGCAAAGTGAAGTGGTACGACAACGAAAAAGGCTTCGGCATCATCGCAGCAGATGACGGACGCGAAGTATTCCTGCGCGCCAATGCCCTGCCCGCCGACGCAACCGACATCAAGCCCGGCATGCGCATGGAATTCGGCGTGGCCGATGGCCGCAAGGGTGCCCAGGCCATGGCTGCGAAGATTCTTGACCGCAGCGCATCCGTGGCCAAGGCCAAGCGGATGCCGGCCAGGGACCTGGCCCCGATTGTGCAGGATCTCGTTTCCCTTCTGGAACACTCCATAGGGTCCCTTAACAACGGCAAGTATCCTGACGGTGACGCGAGCAAGATTGCCGCAGCGCTGCGCAAGGTTGCCGACAACTTCGACGCGTAACGGTGCCCAACATGACCGAACTTTCCGGTGAATCAACCTCACCCACCGCGTCAACCGATGCACCAGTTGCTGGTGCTGCGGTTGATCAGCGCCCCGGCATTCCCGTTTGGCGTGTGGGCAAGCCCGATGCATTCCTGGCCGCCGAGGTGACGGCTGCCCGCACTGCCGTGTTGACCATTGCTGCCGGAGAAGAGATCGGCAAGCATGTGGGGGTCCGTAGTGAGGGCGTCCGCTGCGCAACGCATTTGTTTGAGTCCAACAAGCCCGGGTACCGCGGCTGGGTGTGGTTCGCCACGCTCTCGCGGATCTCCCGTGGCAAGGAGGCAACCGTGAACGAGGTAGGCATGTTGCCGACCGAGGATTCCGTGCTGGCCCCGGCTTGGGTTCCGTGGTCTGAACGGGTCCGACCCGAGGATCAGCAGGCAGCCGATGAAGCGGCAAACCATGGCGTCCATGGGGACTCGAACGCGCAGGAGTCGGCTCAGGAAGAGCCCGACGGCGAGGATGACGACGCTGCTGACACCGACTTGACCGCCGGGGCAGCCGAGCTGCCACAGGGCGAGGAATCCGCGGAGTCGAATTAGACATCTATCAGGCCTGACCGCCTTATGAGTAAGGGCCGCTTCCCAACCGGGAAGCGGCCCTTACTCATGGGGTGCTAGATGTTCTCAATCACGTAGTCGATGCACTTGGTCAGTGCTGTGATGTCATCGGGTTCGATGGCAACGAACGTTGCGATGCGCAGCTGGTTGCGGCCCAGCTTGCGGTAGGGCTCGGTGTCAACGATGCCGTTGGCGCGCAGCACCTTGGCAACGGCAGCGGCATCAACGGAATCATCGAAGTCGATGGTGCAAATGACGTTTGAGCGATCCTCTGCCCTAACCACGTAAGGGCTGGCGACGGCGGATTCCTCGGCCCAGGAGTACACGCGCCCTGCGGAATCAGCGGTGCGGGCCGAGGCAAAGTCGATACCGCCATTGTGGTTGAGCCACTGGACCTGGTTGTTCAAGGTGACCAGCGTGGACAGAGCCGGAGTGTTGTAGGTCTGGTTGAGCAGGGAGTTGTCAATGGCCGTGTTCAGGTTCAGGAAGTCCGGCACCCAGCGGTTGGAGGCACCGATGCGCTTGGCGCGTTCCAGCGCAGCGGGGGAGAACAGTCCAAGCCACAGCCCGCCGTCGGACGCAAAGTTCTTCTGTGGCGCGAAGTAGTAAACGTCGCTCTCGCTTACGTCTACAGCCAAACCACCAGCGGCAGACGTCGCATCGATCAAAACCAGGGCGCCGTCGTCGGCCCCGGCTACCCGCTTTACCGGAGCAGCCACGCCAGTTGAGGTCTCGTTCTGCGGCCAGGCGTAAGCATCCACGCCGGCTTCGGCCACGGCGACCGGGCGGGTGCCGGGATCGGCCTTGATGATGGACGAGGCGTCCAGGAACGGTGCGTTGTTGGTGGCAGCAGCAAACTTGGAGCCGAACTCACCAAAGGAGAGGTGCTGGGCCTTCTTCTCAACCAGGCCGAACGTTGCAACGTCCCAGAACGCGGTGGATCCGCCCACGCCCAAGATCACTTCGTAGCCTTCGGGAGCCTTGAAGAACTCCTTCAGGCCCGTGCGAATGTCACCCACAAGGTTCTTGACGGGCGCCTGGCGGTGGGAGGTGCCCAAGAGGGATGCGCCTGCCTCGGACAGTGCGGCTACCTGCTCGGCGCGAACCTTGGACGGGCCGGCGCCAAAGCGGCCATCGGCCGGAAGCAGGTTGGCGGGAATGGTGAGGGGCGTGGATTCGCTCACGAGTTACTCCAAAAATTATGCGATGGAAGTTTCATTGGTTGCCGAGGGCTGTTGCCAATTCTGCCGTACATCCCGGCCTAGGGGAAAAGCGTCCGTACCGTAAGAAATATTCTGCCCGGGCGGCAGGTTCAACTAGGTGGCGGGGTTTACCCGGATCGCGGCAATCAGGATAACGTAGACGTAAAGGTCTTTGTACCCAAAACTTGCCCAAAAACAGGAGGATGCTGACGTGGCTGACTTGATAGACACGACCGAGATGTATTTGCGGACCATCCTGGAGTTGGAAGAAGAAAACATCGTTGCCCTACGCGCCCGTATCGCGGAGCGCCTGCACCATTCCGGGCCCACTGTTTCTCAAACCATCGGCCGGATGGAACGTGACGGCCTGGTCATCGTCTCAGGCGACCGGCACCTGGAATTGACTCCTACTGGCCGCGACAAGGCCACTCGGGTCATGCGAAAGCACAGGCTGGCCGAGCGCCTCCTCTCCGACGTCATCGGCCTCGATTGGGCCTATGTGCACGAGGAAGCCTGCCGCTGGGAACATGTCATGAGTGAGCGCGTTGAACAACGTCTTTTCGATCTCCTCGGCAAGCCCGCAGAGTCTCCCTACGGCAATCCGATTCCCGGGCTCGAAGAGCTTGGTGGGGAAATTTCGCCGCTATTTGCTGCGGGATTGGTCACACTGGTTGAGGCCATGACGAGCTATGCGCCGGGCCAGGAAGTCATCATCCACCGCTTGTCCGAACGTATTCAGGTTGAGCCTGAATTGCTGCTGCAGCTCGATGAGGGCGGCTTGCGCCCGGGTGCCCGAATTTCCCTAGAACAAGTGGGAGAGTACATCTCCGTGCGTGTGCCGGGCATCGAAGGGGCGCTGGAATTGCCGCCCGAAGTTGCCTCGCATGTTTTCGTCTCCATGAGCTAATCACGGCGCTCACTCGGCTAGCTCGTGATGACATTCAGTTATCGACAATACTGGTAACGGAATTATCACGTTTACCGCATGTGCCGTATAGTAAACAAATAGCGCCGTAATCAAAGCGTTACCATTTTGCGACACCGAACCTTGCCTTCGCACAATGGTCAATAAATAACAGGCAAGGGCGGGGGAACCACTTTTGGCTAGCCATATGGCCAGTCTTGGGGTGAAGCCCAATCTCTTAAGCATCACGACGTCGTGACGCTTTCCATCGGAAAGCGCCATGGATAGACGTGTGCCAAGAGCCTGGGCCGGATCAAAAGCTACACTCTCTGATCCGAATCCGACAGCTAACTCCGCAGGTGAACCACAGAGAGGTAATTAGTGTCAGAGGATAAACAGCGGGGCCGCCGCCGTGCGTCGTCGCAGGCAACTCATGAGCTTGCTGCTCATGCAGGCAGCCGCCGCGAAGCTCTTGCAGCAGAGCGTGCAAATTCAGTTCCCAGTCTTTCCATGGCCGCACTTATGCGTGCAGGTGCCGCCAGCGGTGCCGGGCAAAAAGTCGGCGTAGCCATGGCTGCCACCGGTTTGGTCTTGGCAGTGACCCTGCCGACCGGCCAAGCCGCGGAAACCCCCAGTATTCAGGCCGCTTCGGCGTCCTCGGTTGAGACCGTTGTTAGCGCAGCGGCCGAAATCCCCATCACTTTCGCTTCCCCGCAGCTTGGCAGCTCCTTGAACCCGGATGGCCAGCTGAAGGAAACATTGAAGGTTGAAGCCTCCAATGTCGCACCGGCAGCCGCCAAGGGAACCCTCTCGGCTCCGCTGAAGAATCTGGTCCCCAGCTCACCCTTCGGTGACCGGATCAGCCCCATTACGGGCCAGGTGGATGAACACCACACCGGCCAGGACTTTGCCATCGCCAGCGGCACCGATGTCCTCGCAGCCGCCAGTGGAACCGTCACCTTCTCGGGCTGGCACACCTACGGTGGAGGCAACCGCGTGGTCGTGGACCACGGTAACGGCCTCTCAACGTCGTACAACCACATGAGCAGCAATGCCGTCAAGGTTGGCCAAAAGGTTGAACGTGGCGAGCTGGTAGGCTTTAGCGGCTCCACGGGAGCCTCCACGGGCCCCCACCTGCACTTTGAAGTGATTGTCGACGACGAGACCGTCGACCCCCTCGGCTGGCTTTAACTCCTCCACAACCCACTTTTAGTTACGGATAAGTCACAAGACCGTGACCTGAACGTGACATTGAGAAAAATCTGTTGTAGATTCGTAATCGCGTCAACTTCGAATCAAGTCGACGCCCATGCGCAGATTGCCTAGCTCTGCCACTGCCCATGGTCCGTTCGTATCAATCGTCTGGCAGGGGCGGGGGAACCAATTATCGGTTTGAGCGCATTGCGCGAAGACCTTGGGGTGAAGCCGCGAAGCGTTAGTTCACGCGGAGGAAGAAATTCCTTCGCTGTTCAAATGTGGAGCGGCCGGGTGACTCCCATCCGAATCCGACAGCTTACCTCGCAGGCATTGGGAGAGGAAACCTTCTTGGCTTCAAATATTGCTCTTGGGCGCCACCGCGCCGAGGTTGCTAAGACCAGTCCGATCTCCACCCTCACGAAAGCCGTCAGTTCCAATGTCGGTGGGGTTGGTCGTCAGGCAGCTGTTATCGCAGCAGCATCTGGTCTGGTTCTGACATCCGGTATCGCAGCAAACGCGGCTACTCCCACTGTGGAGCGAGCTTCTGATGGTGCTACCACGCTGAACTTGAACACGGAACTCGCTTCCAACATCACGGCAGCGTCCACGGTGAAGATTTCCTTCGCTACCCCCGCAATCACCTCCACCCCGGCTGTTGTTGAAGCGCCGGCAGTTGTAGAGGCCCAGAGCAGCGATGTCGCTCCCGCCGCAGAAGTTGCCGCACCGGTAGCCGAAGTAGCAGTAGCCGCAGCTCCTACAGTCACCACAAGCACCCCCGAGGTTGCTGCCAAGCCTGCAGTTGCAAGCGGAATTGGTGCCACAATCGCCAGCGCTGCCTTGTCGCAGATTGGCGTTGCCCAGGACTGCACCGCACTTGCGAGCAACTCCTTGGCCGCTGCTGGAATTAACTTCCACGACTGGCCCGCTGGCTACCTGAGCCTGGGCCGCACGGTTTCCCAGAGCGAAGCTCAGCCCGGCGACTTGATCTACTACGCAGACGGCGGCATGGGCATGGCTCACATCGCTGTTTACATTGGCAACGGCCAGGCCGTACACGGTGGATGGGGTGGCGGCACAACCGCAATCTTCTCCTCCAACGTCGGTTCAGGTCCCGTTTTCATTGCGATGGGTCACTAAGAACGTTTTTACCCAATGAACCCCGTCCTTGGACGGGGTTCATTTATTTAATCTGTACGCCGCAGGTCCAGCTTGGATTCCAGGGCGGCAGGGCAAGGGTGCAGTGTGAACAATGACGTCGCTATTGTGGCCTTTTGTCTGGGACGTCCAGTGCCCAGAGATAATATGTCATTCATGAACACTCTCCTTGGATCTGCGTGCAGGCCGTAATTCTGGCCGGCGGGCAATCTCGTCGACTCGGCGGTGTGCCCAAGGCCGGGCTTTTGTTGGACGGACAAACGCTCCTGGCCCGCACCGTAGACGCGGCCGCAAGAGTTCTCGCGTCAGCAACCACGGCGGACGGCGACCGAACCCGCAGTGGCCGCATCGCCGTCGTTGGCCCCCACCAGAGCATCAACGGTTGGCTCGGGACGGCCACAAGCCGCGCTGATGTGGTGACAGTGCAGGAAGATCCACCCTTTGCAGGCCCGGCGGCCGGCATCGCTGCCGGAGTGTCAGCATTGGCGGACAGTGGGGACTACGTCCTTGTCCTTGCGTGCGATATGCCGCACGCTGAGGCCCTGGCAGAGCTGTTGGTACTGGAATTGGGCAGCTGTGGGCCGGGTGAGGGCGTCATGGCTGTGTCCGACGGCAGGATGCAGCCATTGGCCGCGATTTACCCGCAGGCGCTGTTGCAAGGTGCTGTGGAAGCGGCACGGGCGGCGCACCGCTTGGAGAACGCATCGGTTTTCTCCCTGATTGCTAATGTGGCAACCAAGGAATGTGCCGTGCCGTCTGGGCTGGCGGCCGACATAGACACCTGGGCGGATGCCCGCGAGCAAGGATTGCGCGCGGGGCCGGCCGATGCGGAAGGACAGCAATTGGAAAATCAAGACGAGGTTTTACAGGCATGGACACAGAAGCTCCTTGCGGCCTTTGAAATTGCCGACATTGAAGTGGATGTTGATGCCGTGCTGAAGCTGGCCGGTGTGGCCGCGCATTCGATCGTGCGCCCGGCTGCTCCAGTGACCACTTTTGTGGCCGGACTTGCGGCCGGACTCGCCGCCGGCATGGGACAGACCAGCGAAGCCACAGCCATGGCAGCGGCGTTGGGCATGGCCAAGGCGCTGGCCGCGGCGGAAGCTGCCGATCAACCGCCCACCCCGGGTTCCGCAGCCCCCGCCGGGAACTAACACTTCATGGTGACCGCCGCCGGCACGGATCCAGCTGAGGATTCACAGGCCGTTATGGCACCCGAGAGCGCGGCCAAGACTCTTCCCCACACGTGGGACGAGGCGCGTGAGCGTGCCTGGGAGGTGGCGCTGCCGCTGCCGGCACATGTGGTTCCGCTGGCGACTGCCCTGGGACGCATCCTTGCCGAGGACGTCTTCTCGCGCCTGGCCATGCCACACTATGCGTCTTCCGCCATGGACGGGTGGGCCGTTGCGGGCAGTCCGCCGTGGATTTTGGCCGAACCTGGCGCCAAACTTAGCCCAGGTCAAGCCGTGCCAATCGTCACGGGCGGACTCATTCCACCGGGCGCCAAATCGGTCTTGCGTAGCGAGTCAGGGGTCATTTCCACGGACGACGACGGCTTACCTGTTCTGGTGCTTGGCGGAGCCGCACGCCCCGGGGAGCCGAAAAACGGCCAACACATCCGCCCGGTCGGCCAGGAGGCGGCGGCGGAAGAATTGTTGATCAAGGCCGGCACGGTTCTAAACCCGGCACATATTTCCCTGGCCGCCTTGGGCGCCATGGACGAGCTAAGGGTTCTCGGGAAACCAGCCGTGAAGCTGGTGTTGACCGGTGATGAAGTTGTGGCCTCCGGCGTCCCCGAGCCAGGATTTGTTCGTGACGCGTTTTCGCCCCAACTCGGTTCCATGGTGGCCATGATGGGAGGATCCGTGGTGGGACTTCAACGCGCAGCCGACAACCTCACCTCGATGCTTGATGCCTTGGAAGATGACGAGGATGATCCAGCCGACGTCGTCATCACCACCGGAGCCACAGGACACTCGAGTTCCGATTTCTTGCGTGAAGCCATCACGGCATTGGGCGGAACCCTGCATATTTCGCACATTGCCATGCGCCCGGGCCACCCCACACTTCTGGCGGAGCTGCCCGACGGCCGCTTCATCCTGGGCCTGCCAGGCAATCCGCTCGCCGCGATCGTGGGGCTCATGACTCTTGGGGCCCCACTGCTCGCCAAATTGGGCAGCCTGCCCCGCCCCGCAACCACGGAGGTGGCGTGTGGCAGCCCCATCAAGGAATATCACGGACCCACACGCATCATGCCGTACCGGCTGGTCTATGGGCTGGCATCCCCTTGTGCTTACACGGATTCGGCCATGATGCGCGGGCTGGCAGCGGCCGACGGCGTCATGGTGGTCCCGCCGCACGGCACGAAAATGGGGGAGACCCTCACCGCCATGCCCCTGCCCTGGAACTAAAGCGCTCGAGTGGGCAGATAATGCTGTTTTGATTGCTCAGAACGACATTATCTGCCCACTGACCCGCGGGTCTAGGCCACGGGCTCGAGCCGTATCACCACAGACTTCGAGGTGGGGGTGCCGCTGATATCTGCCGTGGAGTCAAGCGGCACCAAGACATTGGTTTCTGGGTAATAAGCGGCCGCGCAACCTACGGGCGTTGAGTAGGCCACCACCCTGAAATCTGGCGCCCGGCGGTCTACACCGTCCCTCCACTCGGAGACGAGATCCACCATGGCGCCTTCGGCAATGCCGAGGGAGTCCATATCCGTCTGGTTTACGAACACCACGCGTCGGCCGTTCTTGATGCCACGGTACCGATCATCCTTGCCGTAAATGGTGGTGTTGTACTGATCGTGCGAGCGCAAGGTTTGCAGCAGTAAACGCCCCGCCGGCACCTTCGGGTATTCCAGCACGTTGGCCGTGAAATGTGCCAGCCCCGACGCTGTGGAGAAGGACCTTGAATCTCGGGGCCCGTGAGGCAAGACAAAGCCGCCGGGCTGGTCGATCTTCGCTTCGAAGTCCGCAAATCCCGGGACCACGGCGGCAATGTGGGAACGGATCAGGCTGTAGTCGCCCGCCAAGGCATCCCAGTCGGCAACCGGCGCGCCCGGGCGGGTTCCGCCGTCGTCCGTCTCAAAGAGCAACTTGGCCAGGCGGGCCACAATGGCCACCTCGGATAACAAATTACTCGAGGCCGGGGCCAGCCGCCCGCGCGAGGCATGGACAGCGCTCATGGAATCTTCCACGGTGACGCGCTGGTCGCCGCCAGCCTGGGTATCCCGTTCGGTTCTGCCAAGGGTTGGCAAGATCAGTGCCTGACGGCCAGTGATCAGATGGGACTTGTTCAGCTTCGTTGAGATCTGGGCCGTGAGGGAAAGCTTGTTCAGTGCAGCCTCCGTGACGGAAGAATCCGGGGTAGCGCGCACAAAATTGCCGCCCATGCCAAGGAAAACACCGGCCTTGCCATCGCGCATC
The DNA here is from genome assembly GCF_900105965.1 of Arthrobacter alpinus. Taxonomy (NCBI): domain Bacteria; kingdom Bacillati; phylum Actinomycetota; class Actinomycetes; order Micrococcales; family Micrococcaceae; genus Arthrobacter; species Arthrobacter alpinus. The sequence continues at coordinate 2,507,549 of NZ_FNTV01000001.1, read as the reverse complement.
GCTGAGATGGCGGCGACCGTATCGAAGCCGTGCGGGCGAGGGGAAGCAAAGGAAAACTCACGATCAAGGGCGTCATGGAAGGCGGCGGGCATGCGCTCAAAGATGCCCATGGTGCGATCGCCCTGGACATTGGAGTGGCCGCGCACCGGGCACACGCCGGCGCCGGGCTTGCCAATATTGCCCTGGAGCAACAGTACGTTGACCACGTCGCGAAGAGTCGAAACGGAGTGTTTGTGCTGCGTCAGGCCCATGGCCCAGCAGACAACAGTGGCCTTGGACGCCAGCAGCTTCTCGCCGGTGCTGCGGATCTGAGCCTCGGTGAGCCCAGTGGCAATGACAATTTCCTCCCACGTGACCGCCCCAAGCTGCGCCAAATACTCGCCGAGGCCTGTCGTGTGGGACTCGATGAAGGCAGTATCAAACACGCGTCCGGCATGGGCGGATCCTGGACGGCGTTGTTCCTCGAGCAGGAACTTGCCCAAACCCTGGAACAGCGCCTGGTCGCCGCCGAGCTTGATCTGCAGGAAGTCGTCGGCCAATGCCGTGCCGCCGCCCACCATGCCACGCACGGTCTGAGGGTTCTCAAAACGCATCAGCCCGGCCTCGGGGAGCGGATTGATGGCAACGATCACGGCACCGTTCTTCTTGGCTCTCTCCAGCGCGCTGAGCATGCGCGGATGGTTCGTGCCAGGGTTCTGTCCGGCGATCAGGATGAGCTCAGCATGGTGAATGTCGTCAAGGGAGACAGAGCCCTTGCCGATGCCGATGGTCTCAGTCAGCGCGGATCCACTCGACTCATGGCACATATTGGAGCAGTCGGGCAGGTTGTTGGTGCCGAGCCCGCGCACCAGGAGCTGGTACAGGAACGCCGCCTCGTTGGAGGTGCGCCCGGAGGTGTAGAAAATGGCTTCGTTGGGGTCCTTCAATGCCAGCAGTTCATCAGCCAGGATGCCCAGCGCGCGATCCCAGGAGACTGGGACGTAGTGATCGCTGCCCTCGGCAAGGAACATGGGATCCGTCAACCGCCCCTGTTGCCCCAGCCGGTAATCGTCCCAACCGCGGAGCTCGCTGACGCTGTTTTCGGCAAAGAACGACGGCGGCACGCGTAGCTTGGTGGCTTCCTCGGCTACCGCCTTGGCCCCGTTCTCGCAGAACTCAGCCTTGTGGCGTTTCTCTTCTTCTGGCCAGGCACAGCCGGGGCAATCGAAACCATCTTTTTGATTGATCTGCAGCAAGGCCTGTGCCGAGCGGACAACGCCCATCTGATTGAAGGAGACCTCCAAAGCGTGCACAACGCCGGGAATGCCCACGGCAGTTTTCTTCACCGGTCCAACGGAAAGTTGGCTCTCATCAATGTTTTCGCGGGGCGCCTTGCCAGCCATGATCGTTCCCTTCAGCGTGAAGCATCTAGTCTGATCCTAGACGTATTGCTTCTTTTGGAGGATTGCATGGGACGACTGGTCCAACGGGTTAAAGCTACGAAGATTGATGTCGCAGGGGCGCGCCGGGTGGTGCGTGAGGAAGCGCTGGCCGTGGAAGAGCCACTGGAAATCCGGCTGGGGCACGAATCCTTTAGCGTCACGATGCGCACACCTGGCGACGATTTTGATTTGGTGGCAGGATTCCTGCTGTCCGAAGGCATCATCCACGAGCCTGAGCAGCTGATTTCCCTCCGCTTCTGTGCCGGAGAGGACGAGAACGGGAGGCAGACTTTTAACGTGGTTGAGGCGCAGCTGCGTCCCGATGTCACGCCGCCGGCCCCTGCTGCGCAACGGCACGTCACCACATCAAGCGCGTGCGGAATTTGCGGGACCGCCTCCATTGATGCCGTGCAGAAGTCCTCACACTTCCACATGGCCACGGCGGTCGATGAGCCGTTGATCGAGGCTGCCGTGCTGGCGGCGCTGCCCGATTCCCTGCGCCAACAGCAGAAGCTTTTTGAAAAAACCGGTGGCGTTCACGCGGCCGGATTGTTCTCACCCGAAGGGGAACTGCTTCTGGTGCGTGAGGATGTGGGGCGGCACAACGCCGTGGACAAGGTCCTCGGATCCGCATTCCGTGAGAAGCAACTTCCCCTATCCACAACTGTCCTGCAGGTCTCCGGACGGGCTTCGTTTGAGCTCGTTCAAAAGGCTGCGATGGCAGGGGTGCCAATCCTCGCGGCCGTAAGTGCGCCGTCGTCCCTGGCTGTTGAGCTGGCCCACAGCACCGGTGTCACGCTGGTGGGCTTCAGCCGTGGGAACACCATGAATGTGTACACACACGCAGGAAGGGTTGGCTAGTCGCCGGACTCGGCATACTGGCGGATCTCATCCACTGAAGGTGTGATGGTCAAGCCGACGGCGTCCGGGCGGAGCCCTTCTTCCTCAGCTCCCTCAGCGAAGACGTAGAAGGACACTGAGATGCTGCCCCTGGTGTCGCCCGAAGCAGCAGCGAAGGTGCGCAGAGAATCGTCCAAGACCGTTTGCAGATCGGCGTCGGTGGACGCCGTGATGCGCACATTGATGCGGGTGCTCACACCTGCGCTGTTGTTGTATTCCGTGGCTGTGGAGACCACGCCGGGAACTTTGCCAAGGGCCGCATCCATATCCTTGGCAAATGACGCGCCACCACCGCAGCTGGCCAGAAGCATTGCAAAGAGTCCCATAATAAGAACCATACTTAGTCTGCGGGTCATCATGTCCATTCCTGGTTACTTGCGGCCAACGGGAACATCCACACCGGTGACCCTGGACGGGTCGTCGCTGAGGAAGACTCTCATGGAAGGGCCTTGTTCGTACTGCGCTATCTCAGGGTACTTGTCCGTGTTGGCCAGATCGTCCCTGTAGCTGTCCGTTGCATGATTGCCCACAACGTCCCTGGCATCCTGGACTAGGTTGCCCAGTGGTGAGGGCGCGTAATGCAGAATGTTTCCCAGCGTGTCACGAGGCGGGTCGTCCATGGTGACAACGCTGACGTTGCTGGATGCACCCGGCATCGTGAGGTTGGTGTCCAGCCCGCCCAGGTCCAGTTTCGGGACAAGATCGCCCCCATGTTGGGCCGCCAAGACGCTGATTCGCGGATCAACATTGCTCATGTCGATGGGAGAGCCAACCGTCATGATGTTGGTGACGTTGTACCTGGACAGGAACTCCTGATCCGAGCCCAGTTGCACCGCCAACATGCCACCTTGGCTGTGCCCGGCCAGCATGACAGGTGCGTCCGCCGGGATGCCGGCCCGTTCCATGGCAAGGACAATATCGCGTTGGGCAGTGGTGGACTGTCCGGCCACGAGCATGATGTTGCTAGTCAAATCACGGGCCTGGCCGCTGCCGTTGGGAACCCATTGTTCCGTTCCTGGGATGTTGACGATATAGGCAAATGTGCCGTCGGCTTGTTCCACCTTGACGATCCGAATGTCGCCGTTTTCGGTGCCCGGCACGTGGCCCATGGCATAGGCGTCCTCGACGCTGCCAAAGATCGCACTGGCGGAGGTGGGTAGCTGCAAAGGGTTGTCAGAGCCACGGGTGATCGCTTGAGGTTCGCCCGCGTAAGGAGTCCCGTCGTCGAAAATGTGGGGGTTGATGAGCCCGCCGGTAGACGCCACAATGAGCTGGTTGAGTCCGGTACCGCCTGTAAGTACGAGCTGGGACAGTAAACCCGCTACCGAGGGAGGGTTGCCGGAGAGAACATCGACACCCATTTTCCCCAGGTGGGCCAGATTGGAGAGGAACGATCCGCCGGCTTGCTCAATGTTCCCCTTGATGACGCCGCCAAGCCATTCAAAGCCGTCGCCGATGCCATCGACAACACCGTCAAGCACATTGCCCGCACCCTCCGTGAAGTCGTCCCACAGGTCCTTGCCAGCGTCGAGCAGCTCGCCGAGGAATCCGCCGCCGTCATCGACGGCACTGGTGCGTTCCTGCTCGGCGATATTGCGCAGAACCACGTGGGCCATGTCTTCCAGGGCCCGGGCAGTGTTGTGCAGGCGCGTCCGGTTACCCGGCCACTGGGCGCGGAACTGCTGGCTGTCCGGCCCTTGCCACCCGGTGCGGGCAACCGTCTGGCTCAACTGTCCGCTGGTCTGTTCAAGTTGATGTGCGGAGTTTTTGAGAAGTTTGACCAGTTCATGGCAGTCCTGGGGATCGAGGCCTTGAAGTCCGGTGTTCATTGCGCACCGTACTTCCCAGCGGCGGCCAAGGCTTCGTGCGCGCCGACAACTGCGAACACCAGTTCATTGGCGACATGCCCGGCCGGCACTTCGGTCAGGTGCAGCTCCGGGGTAGCACCGGTCTTGGTTGTCACCGAATACAGGTGCTGGTCCTTCACCGACCACATGCCGGCCCACACGCGGGCCGGTTGCCCGGCGGTAGAGGTGACGACGCTGAGGGTGACGTTGGCGTCCTCAGCGTGGACAAGGCTTGCCGCCGGTTCCGGTAGTTGGTCTGGATCCGCTCCGGCGCTGACTACCGCGGCCGGTTGCTGACCCATGGGGGCTGCCGTGGCGGCGGCTCGCAGAAGATCCAAGGGTGGCAGCAGTCGGGCCGTTGCACCCCAGATATTTTCCTCGTCGAACAAGGTGACCTCGACGCTGTCTTCGCTGCCGGTGATCACGGTGGATTTGCCGTCGCGCTCGGAAAGGTGCCGCTGGTGGACGGCCAGGCCGCGCCCCGCACGCAGTCCCAAAACACTGGTGGTGCTGACGTCGTTGAAGGTTGCGCGCGCCGTGACAGTGATGGGGGCGGTCAGCAGAAGTGCGACGGCGCCAATCCACTCTCGCTTCACCTCGCCGACCGCCGGTGACATCTCAAGCTTGCTCAGTTCGGCCCAACCCGCGGCCGCGGCTGCCTCATCCAAGGGAGCGGGCTGCTCAGGACCTCCCGCGGCTGCCGCTTCTTGGAGTCCCAAGGCGGCGCTGGTCGATTCGCACATTAGCTGCCATGCAGCTGTGCTGAGTTGGGCGCGCCGCAAAACGATGGGACGCGGTGCTGCTGCTGGTTCGCTCATGTGGTTCCCCCGGTGCAAGGTCCTACTCGATGTGGATCAACTTTGCACCACGCTACGTCACCACTGAGCGGCTGGCGATGGGGTGCGCTCCCCATTCATGTGCCGTCCCGTTCCAGCCGATTTCATGCCCGCCTTCTGAACCTTCGCGCCTTCCCTGACACTCGGTGTGGCAGTTGTTGGACGAAAACGGCGAGGGAGAACGATATCCGGTCCAACAACTGCGACATGGATCCAAAAGGAAGGAAGAGCGCGGCTAGATCTCGTGGAGGAGGCGGCGGACAAACGCCTGTGTGCGTTCTTCCTTGGGATTGCGCAGCACCTGGCTGGCGGGCCCGCGTTCAACCACCACGCCGCCGTCCATGAAGACAACCTCGTCGGCGGTCTGGCGAGCAAAGGCAAGTTCGTGGGTCACGATCACCATGGTCCAACCTTCATCAGCCAGCTCCTTGATGACGGCCAGGACATCGTCCACCAACTCGGGGTCCAGTGCCGAGGTTGGCTCGTCGAAGAGCAACAGCTGTGGCCGCAAAGCCAGTGCACGCACAATGCCAACGCGCTGCTGCTGTCCGCCGGATAGCTCAAAGGGATAAGAGTCCTTCTTCTCCAGCAAACCAACCCGTGCCAGCAACTTCTCGGCCTCGGCGACGGCCTCGGCCCGGGGCCGCTTTTGCACCTGTACCGGGCCCTCGATGACATTTTGCAGGACAGTCTTGTGGGGAAAGAGATTGTAGTGCTGGAACACCATCGCGCTACGATCGCGCAACGCGGCAAGCTGCGCGGCACGGGCCTTCTTGGACAGCTGGGGGGCATCGAAATCCACCGTGAGGGCTTGGTCCATTCCGCGGGCCTTTTCTACGGAGGCACCCACCGTGACCGATCCGGCGTCGGGCATTTCAAGGCCGTTAAGGGAACGCAAGATGGTGGTCTTGCCGGAACCCGACGGGCCGATCAGCGCAACAACCTTGCCGCGGGGCACATCCAGGTCAATGCCGCGCAACACGGTATTGGCGCCGAAGGCCTTGGTCAGGCCGCGAACCTGCAGAACTGACTCAGTGGGCGACATAGCGGTCCAACCTCTTTTCCACACGGGTTTGGGCAGTGGACAAAATCAGGCAGATGACCCAGTAGATCAGGGCCGCCTCAAGGTAGAGCAGCATGAACTCTTGGCTGAACGCTGCAACCTGTTGGGCAACACGGAACATTTCCGTGACAAGGATCAGGGAGGCCAGGGAGGTGTCCTTGACCAGTGAGATGAAGGTGTTGGACAGCGGCGGGACGGACACCCGGGCAGCTTGGGGCAGGATGATCCGCAGCAGCGTCTGATTGCGTGACATGCCGATCATGTGGCCGGCCTCCCACTGGCCTTGGGGCACAGAGAGGATGGCAGCGCGGATGACCTCGGCGGCGTAGCCGCCCACATTCAGGGAGAAGGCGATGATGGCGCTGGGCCAGGGATCGATCTTCACGCCGATGGCCGGAAGTCCATAAAAGATCACGAACAACTGCACCAGCAGGGGAGTGCCGCGGATGAGCGAGATATAAACCCGCCCCACGCCGTTGGCCAGCTTGTTGGAACTGATGCGCATCATCGCGATGAGCAGCGCAATCACCAACCCCAGCGCAAAGGATGCCAGCGCCAGTGGAATGGTTCCCTGGACCGCGCCTAAGAGCAGCGGGCCCAGGGAACTCCAAAAAAGATCAAAGTCCATGGCTGAACTCTAACGCGCGCTCACTGTGCCGGTCGGCTTGCCCGCCGAGCCGCGCCGGGCTACTTGCTGAAGTCTTCGCCAAAGTACTTTTCACTCAGGGTAGTCAGCGTGCCGTCGGCGGAGAGATCTTCTAGTGCGGTGTTCACGGCATCGTTCAGGGCGATGGATCCCTTGCGGAAGGCGAAGGAAGAATCGGAGGATTCCTCGGTGGTGGCGGCGATCTTCAACCCTGAGTTGGGCGTCGTGTTCAGGTAGTCCAGAACAGTGAGCTTGTCATTGACAATGGCGTCAACACGACCGTCCTTGAGCAACGAAACGGACTGTGCCCACCCTTCCACCGACTCAACATTGGCCCCGCTGTCCTTGGCCAGGACGTACCAGTTGCTGGTCAGGGACTGCGCAGTGGTTTTGCCCTTGAGATCGGCGACGCTGGAGATCTCGGTGTTGTCGTCCTTGGTCACAACCACCCCGCGCGACACGGTGTAAGGGGTGGAAAGTTCATACTTTTCCTGGCGGGCTGGGTTAACCGTCACCTGGTTGGCAATCGCATCAAAACGCTTGGCTTCGAGCCCGGCAAAGATGGAATCGAACTGCGTTTCCTCGAACTTGGCCTTGACGCCCAGCTTTTCCGCCACGGCCTTGGCCACGTCCACGTCGTAGCCGGTGAGCTCACCCGCGCCACCTTCGTGGAAGGTAAACGGCTTGTAGGTTCCTTCGGTGGCAAAAACAATTTCACCGGCATCCTTCACACTGCTCAAGGAAGTGTCGCCACCGGCGGACGACGAGCCGTCCCCAGCACCGCCACCGCATGCCGCGAGAACCAATGAAGTTGCGGCCAACAAGCCAACGAGTCCAAAGCTGCGACGATTCATAACTGTGTTCCTTTGCTGTGAAGGACCGCTCAAGGTGAGAAATCCACTGAGCCGCGAGGAGTTCAGCTCGCGGTAATCCATTACTGGACGCTACCACTGGGCAACTCGAATACCAGCCCAAATATTTCCCTAAATGGCTTGACTTTGAAGGTTGTGAGTTGACCCACGCGCGGCGGCTGAACCAATAGCTGCCCAAGTGCAAGGCTTGCAGCGGAATTACCAGCGGGGGAATTCCCATGGCTGCGCTGGACGCTTAAGCTTGTACCTTGCCCTCTTGATGAGTAAGGAATACACGCATGAGTATGGAAGGCGCGGCCTGGAGCTCACTATGGAGCACCATGCGCTCGGACAAATCCAACGACGGCATCTCCAAGGACACCCTGCGCCGCACAGTTCTTTTTGCCAAGCCCTACAGCCGAAAACTGCTGGTCTTCGTGGCCCTTTCGGTAGCTTCTGCGGCCTTGGCTGTGGCCACTCCGGTGTTGGCCGGACAGGTAGTGAACGCGATTGTTGCGCAGTCGGCCGTTGACGTGGTGGTGCGCCTGGCCGTGTTGATCGCGGTTGTTGCGGTGCTCGACGCCGGGCTGTCGCTGGTGATCCGCTGGATCTCGGCCAACCTGGGTGAAGGCGTCATTCTGGACCTGCGCACGGCCGTGTTTGATCACGTGCAGCGCATGCCGATCGCGTTCTTCACCCGGACCCGCACGGGCGCCCTGGTCAGCCGGCTCAACAATGACGTGATCGGCGCCCAGCAGGCATTCAGCGGAACGCTCTCTGGCATCGTGTCCAACTCCGTCCAGCTGATCTTGACGCTGATCGTCATGCTCAACACCTCTTGGCTGGTGACGCTGTTGGCCCTGGTGCTTCTGCCGATCTTCCTCATGCCGGCCCGCCGCTTTGGCCGCCGACTGGCCGGGCTGCGCCGCGAGGCCGCAGACCTGAACGCCGATATGAGCACGCAGATGACCGAGCGTTTCTCTGCCCCCGGCGCCACCTTGGTCAAGCTCTTTGGCCGCCCCGCGGAGGAATCTCGCGAGTTTGCATCACGGGCCAGCCGAGTCCGCGACATTGGTGTGCGCACGGCCATCATGCAATTCGTGTTCTTCACGGCCCTGATGCTGGTTTCTTCCCTGGCCTTGGCGCTGGTCTATGGACTGGGTGGCGCACTGGCCATCGGCGGGACGCTCAACGCGGGCGACGTCGTGGTGCTGGCACTGCTGCTCACCCGCCTGTACGCCCCGCTCACCGCCCTGGCCAACGCCCGCGTGGACATCATGAGTGCTCTTGTTTCCTTTGACCGGGTCTTTGAGATCCTGGATCTGAAGCCGTTGATTGCCGAGAAGGCCAGCACCGTTGCGCTTCCTCCCGGGCCCTTGGGTGTGGAGTTCAATGATGTGAAATTTGCCTACCCGTCCGCCGACAAGGTTTCCTTGGCGTCCCTGGAAGACGTGGCCGTGCTGGACACCCGCGGTGGCGAGGATGTGCTGCACGGGATCTCCTTCCGCGCCGAGCCCGGCCAAACCATCGCCTTGGTGGGTTCCTCCGGCGCCGGAAAATCCACCATTGCCCAGCTGCTTTCCAGGCTGTACGACGTCGATTCCGGCACCGTGCGCTTGGGTGGGGTTGACGTCCGCGACCTGTCCTTCGACGGGCTGCGTGCCGGTGTTGGCATGGTCACCCAGGACGGCCACCTGTTCCACGAGACCATCCGTTCCAACCTGCGCCTGGCTAAGCCGGACGCCACGGACGAACAGATTTGGGACGTGCTGGAGCGTGCCCGGCTCCAGGACTTTGCCCGCGCACTGCCCGACGGGCTGGATACCGTCGTGGGGGAGCGTGGCTACCGGCTCTCCGGCGGTGAGCGCCAGCGCCTGACCATTGCCCGGTTGCTGCTGGTGCAGCCTGCCGTAGTGATCTTGGATGAAGCCACCGCAGCCCTCGATTCCACGAATGAGGCCGCTGTTCAGGCCGCACTCGGTGAGGCCCTGGAAGGCCGGACGGCGTTGGTCATTGCGCACCGGCTATCGACCATCCGCTCCGCCGATGTCATCCTTGTGCTCGAGGCCGGACGCATCGTGGAACGCGGCACACACGATGAACTCATTGTGCGTGGCGGGCGCTACGCCGAACTGCATGACACCCAGTTCGCCCAAGCCGTGGCGGCCGTGACGGAGGCAGAAGACGCATAACCGCCTCTAGTGCGGCAGCTGCCGCATCAGCTCGCCAGCAGATGCGGCAGGACGTACTCGGTCAACAGCGGGGCGAGATCGTCGTGTTCGGCCGCCCGTGAGATGTCCATCCAGCGCAGCTCGGCGATTTCCGCCGTCGGACGTATTGCTTTGGAGTCCCAGCGGCCGGGGGCTGTATAGACGGTGGCGACGATGTCTGTGTTGGATTCGTTGGCGGCAGTTCCCGTCCAGACTCCCATGAGCTCGAGATCGGCGGCGTCAACCAGGATGCCCACCTCCTCGGCGAGCTCGCGGGAACCAGCCTGGGCCGCTGTTTCGCCGGGCTCCGGTTTGCCGCCGGGATGCATGAACTTGGTGGTGCCGGACTTGCGGACTGTCAGGAGCCGTCCCTCCGGATCGTAGATGCAGACGGCGGAGACCAACAGAGACTTTTTCACGTGTTTGATCCTACCCGCGGCAGTGGTCCACTCGTCAGGCTGCGCGCGGGGCGAACATGATGACGCTAACGCCCAGCAACGCGATGAGGGCTCCGATCACGTCCCAGCGGTCGGGGCTGAACTTGTCGAAAATCATGGCCCAGATCAGCGATCCCGCAATGAAAACGCCCCCGTATGCGGCCAAGACCCGGCCAAAGTTGGCGTCGGCCTGTAGCGCGGCGATGAACCCGTAGGCGCCAAGGGCCACCACGCCGAGCCCTGCCCACCACCAAGCCTTGTCCTCGCGAACGGCCTGCCACACGAGCCAGGCGCCGCCAATTTCAGCCGCGGCCGCCAAGGCGAACAGGATCACGGTTCTAACGATTGCCATGGTCCCAAACTCCCCGTAGTCATTCGCCCAAGGGCCGCGAAGAACGCCGCCCGTCGACGCAAAGCAAAAAGAGGGCCAGCAAGATGGGGCCGTAGGTTAACAACGCGGACCAACCCAGCGACTCGCCCAAATAGAGGGAAACGCCCACCAGTAAGACCGGCTCCACATAGCCCAGCAGGCCGAACAGGGATAACGGCAACCACTTGCTGGCCAACAAGTACAGGGCCATGGCCAGGCCGCCCAGGACACCGATGGAGAGGGCTCCCCAGATTCCCCCAGAACCGCCCGGACCAGAGGATCCACTGCCGGCAATCCCATGTGGACCCACCACAATGAAGTAGATTCCGAGCGGAAGCAAGAGCAAGAGTTCGCCGGCAAATGCCGCCAGGGAATCAAAGCCCAACTTGCGTCGCAAAACAAAGTACACGGGATAGCCCAGGCACACCACAAGTGTTGGCCATGCCAGGCCGCCAGCCGTGATCGCTTCATGAATCACACCCACCCCGGCCGCAGCCACGGCAAGTTTGAGCAGCACGCTGAGCTTGTCGGCAAAGAAGAACCGCCCCGCCAAGACCATGCTCAGGGGCAGCAGAAAATAGCCGAACGAGACGGACAAGGCCATGTTGTGCAGCGGGGCCCACATGAACAGCCACAGCTGCACGGCAACCAGCCCGGCGGCCACCAGGCCCAGCGCAAGGAGGGATGGCCGACGTCGTACCCTCACTGCCAGCGCACGGGCATCGGCTCGCGCCCAGGGCAGGAAAGGCAAAATGCAGGAGAGGGTGGCCAGCGTCAGCACCACGCGCCTGCCGAAGATTTCCTCGGCACCCCAGCCGGGAAGGAGGCCCGCGATGAGGAAGATAACGGCGAAAAGCAAGGAAGCGCCCAGCGAAACCGCCACACCGCGCCCGGCCGTGTGTGCGGGGAGGGTGCCAGAGGTCATGGCCCCATCCTTGCTGATCGAAAGAGTGCCCCCGCCGGGGATCGAACCCGGATCTGCCCTTTAGGAGAGGGCTGTCTTATCCATTGGACTACAGAGGCGCGTCACCAAGCCTAGCGGAACAGGCAGGCAAGCAAAAAACGGGGGCTGCTCAGCCCTCGGCAGGAGCCGACTTTTTCTTCCGGCCCAGGAACAAGGCGGCGCCGATGGCCAGCAGGGAGGCCAGCAGCAGCATCCACGACGCGGTGACAAGGCCAGAGGTCAGCGACACGGCGCCGGCGTTGAGGGTCTCGGCGCCCAGCATGGAATCGACGGCGGCGTTGGCCCACAGGGAAATCGCGGCAAAGGCCAACGGCAGGGCCCAGAGGGCCCACCGCAGCGGCTTCTTGGCCACATTGGCGGCGATCAACGTCAGCGCCGTCACGGCAAAAATTAGTGCAAACAGCGTCCCGGCGGTCTTGCCCACGTAGTTCAGCTGGCCAAGGGCATCGGCATCCATTGCCGCCCGCAGCGCCTGAACATGGGCCACATCGAATCCGAACACGAACGACTGCGGCATGGCCAGGCCGTCCGCCAGAGCCGTCATCTGGTTCAGCGTCATCAGGTGGAAGTAGGCAAAGAGGAACAGGCTGGCCACGGATCCGGCAATCAAGATCAAATTGGCGTTGCCCTGAGCCTTCTGGGGAGTGCGCCGTGTGCTGGTGTTGACCACAGGGGAGCTGGGCGGAGTTGCAGTCGTGCCATGTTTTGAAGCGCGCTGGGCGGGAGTTTTAGCCATGCATCCATTATCGCCCCGACTAGGGTGGAGATATGTCTAACGAATCCCTCTCAGCGCTCACCGACAGCGATTTGGCGACGAAACTACTGCGCAACGCCGGCGCCCTGGCCCAGAGAATCCGCGCTGGCGGCTTGGCCGAACTCCGGGCCGGCAGCCGCATCAAAGACGGCGTCTCCGATTTCGCCACCGCCGCCGATCTCGCCGCAGAGAAATACCTCTTCGAGGAGTTGCGCGCAGCCCGGCCCGAGGACTCGATCCTTGGCGAAGAGGGCGCCGGGTTCGTTGGGTCCTCTGGCCGATGGTGGGTGATCGACCCCGTTGATGGCACCTTCAACTTTGCCACTGGTTCAAGTTATTGGTGCGCGGCACTGGCACTTGCCGCGGTCCCGGGCTCAGTTACGACGCCGGATCCCCTCACCGATGCCGAGGTGCTGCTTGGCGCCGTCTACCAACCGCAAGAGGACAAATTGTGGATGGGCGGGACGGCGCACGCGGCCACGCTCAACGGAGAACCGATCGGCGTGGATTCCCGAAATGACATTGCCCAATTGTCCGCCGGCACGTATATCCACCCCAGCTGGCTGGCCCAACCACAGGCTGCGGTGCCGTGGCAGGCCGCCGCGGAACTGCCCGCCACGCTACGCATGATGGGATCGGGTTCCTGTGATCTTTCACGCGTGGCGCAGGGCGAATTGGGTGCCTGGTTCCAGCACAGCTGCCCGTCCTGGGACTGGCTCCCCGGCAAAGGGATCGTTCGAGCGGCAGGCGGGGACACCGCCGTCGTACGTATTAACGGGCTGAACTGGTTCATTGCCGGGCCGCAGGGTGCCGTGGCACAACTCACGGCTGCCCTGGAAAGCGGGATTGTCGGTGGGGCGAACTAGACTGGATGAACCATGGATATGTTGTTTGACCCTTACCCCGAAAAGTCCAAACCAAAGCTCAGCGCAGGTGCCGGTCTGCCCGTCTGGCAGCCCTTTGAACAGGACGACCCGGGCGCCGACATGCCCGAATTCGGCGCAGACGGGGCCGTTCCGGCACCCCCAGCCGTCGGCGACGCCGCAGAAAACCGCGCCCCGGATGCTGACTATGGCAGCGAAGGCGCTGGCTCGTCCTCGCGTTGGCCGGACCCCGCCGGACTGCTTGAGGGAATGAACCCCCAGCAGGAAGAGGCCGTGGTTCACACGGGAGGCCCGCTGCTGATTGTTGCCGGTGCTGGCTCGGGCAAGACCCGCGTCCTGAGCCATCGGATTGCGTATCTCTTGGCAACGGGACAGGCACATCCGGGCCAGATCCTGGCGATCACCTTCACCAACAAGGCCGCCGCCGAAATGCGTGAACGTATTGAGGCCTTGATCGGCGACGCCGCGAAGAGCATGTGGATTTCCACCTTCCACTCCTCATGTGTGCGGATCTTGCGGCGCGAAGCCAAGATCATTGGGCTCAACTCAAACTTCTCCATCTACGACTCAGCGGATTCGTTGCGCCTGATCACCTTGGTGGCCAAGGGCCTGGACCTGGACCCGAAGAAGTTTGCGCCCAAGGCCATTATGCACAAGATTTCATCGTTGAAGAATGAGCTCATCGACGACGATGAAAACTCCATGAACACCAACTTCAATGAGCCATTCGAGGCGGCCGTGGCCGAGGTTTACAAGGGCTACGCGCAGCGCCTTCGCCAAGCAAATGCCATGGATTTTGACGATCTCATTGCCCAGACCGTCTACATGTTCCGGGCCTTCCCGGGCGTTGCCGATTACTACCGGCGCCGGTTCCGGCACGTTTTGGTGGACGAGTACCAGGACACCAACCACGCCCAGTACGCGCTGGTCAAGGAGATTGTTGGCACTGACGCTGGCGATTCCGTGGCACCTGCGCAGCTTACGGTTGTGGGCGATTCTGATCAGTCCATCTATGCGTTCCGTGGCGCGGATATTCGCAACATTGTGGAGTTCGAGCAGGACTATCCCAATGCGGACACCATCAAGCTGGAGCAAAACTACCGTTCCACGCAGAACATTCTCAGTGCCGCCAACGCCGTGATTTCACGCAATCCCAACCGCCGCGAAAAGCGGTTGTGGACAGCCGAGGGCGACGGCGAAAAGATCGTCGGCTATGTGGCCGAGTCGGAGCACGAGGAAGCCCGTTTCATCGCCAAGGAGATTGACCGTCTCCAGGATGAGACGGACATACGTCCCGGCGATGTGGCCATTTTCTACCGCACCAACGCCCAGTCCCGCGCTATCGAGGACATTTTGGTGCGTGTGGGCCTGCCGTACCGTGTGGTGGGCGGCACCAGGTTCTACGAGCGCAAGGAAATCAAGGATGCGCTGGCCTACCTGCGCGCCTTGGTCAACCCGGACGACGACGTGAACCTGCGCAGGATTCTCAACGAACCAAAGCGTGGCATCGGCGACCGTGCAGAAGGTGCCGTGGCGGCCCTGGCGGAGCGGGAACGGATCTCGTTCTCGGCTGCCTTGGCGCGAGCAGACGAGGCGCCAGGGATCGCTTCACGATCCCTCAACGCCGTCAACACTTTTGCCAAGATGATGTCCGATCTTGGTGAGGTGGCCGCAACAGCCAGCCCCGCAACGGCGCTTGAAGCCGTGCTGGAGCAGACCGGCTACCTGGAAGCGTTGCGCAAGAGCACTGATCCACAGGATGAGTCGCGCGTGGAAAACCTGGCGGAACTTCTCGCCGTCGTGCGTGAATTTGGGCAGGAGAACCCCGAAGGCACGCTGGGGGAATTCCTCGAGCAGGTCTCGCTGGTGGCCGACGCCGACCAGATCCCCGACGCCCCCGGCGGCTCCGAAGCGGAGGCCGCGGCGGCTGTGGCGGAGGCGAAGCGACTGGGCGTGGTGACGCTCATGACGCTGCACACGGCCAAGGGTCTTGAATTCCCCGTGGTTTTCCTGACAGGCATGGAACACGGTTTGTTCCCGCATTCGCGCTCAGCCACGGATCCCAAGGAACTGGCTGAGGAACGGCGTTTGGCGTATGTGGGGCTGACACGCGCACGCCAGCGCCTGTACCTGACGCGTTCGGAAGTACGCAGCTTGTGGGGCCAAAGCCAGTACAACCCTGCCAGCCAGTTCATCGAGGAAGTCCCGGCCGAACTCATTGAGTGGAAGCGCGAAGGCACGGCACGTGTGGCTCCTGTGAGCGGTGACTTTGGCAGCAGCCGTTATTCGGGGTCGTCGTGGGGTGCAGGGTCTGCCGTGGGTGGTCGCGACTCCGGCGTTCTTCCGCCGAGCATTTCTGCCCGAGCCGTGGCCGGACGCGTCCAGCCGCAAAAAGAAGTTGTTTCTGTCAGCGTGGGAGACAAAGTCAACCACACGAGCTTTGGCAACGGTACCGTGCTGGAAGTCAGCGGCGCGGGCGATAAATCGGTAGCCAAGGTCCGCTTCGAGATCGGTGAAAAGCGGCTCCTGCTGCGGTACGCGCCGCTGGTGAAAGAAGAGTAGGGTGCCATGCCTCTGACACGGAGCGCTGCACGACCTGGACTTCCAAGGCGCAGCACAGACTTTGTTGTTTTGCTGATTGCGTTGTTTGCCTTGACCGGTTGCATCACCGTCCCAGTGGGTGGCGGGACGCCAACCGCCAGCCAGGGACCCACCGCAGCGCCGGGCTACGTTGACAGGCTCAAGGCCACGCCGGTTGGCCAGGCCACCGAGGGGGCTATGACAACTGAGTTGCCCCAATTCGTCACGGACTCACGCAACATCGCCTGCGTTTTTACAGCGTCCAAGGCGGGCAATCTCAATCAGCCGTGGGAACCCAACAACTTTGCCGATTCCGCCATTGCGCCAGCGCCCTCCATTCCCGTGGTGAACTGCCAGATGGTGCAGTACCCGCAGGTCAATGATGCCGACCAGGCCGACAACTGTGCAGGAACCAACGTTGGATACCTTGGCGGCACAGCCGTGCTCTACCCGGATAAGGCCATCTATGGGAGCTGCCGCGCCGGAGTCACGGCTGTTGAGGCGGCCTTCGGGCCCCAAGGCGCTGTGAGCCAAGAGATGGCGAGCGTTCCAGTTCTGGCACCGGGCATTGCCATGGAAGCCCAAGGCTACCGCTGCGCACCCCTGGACGACGGCGTGGCCTGCGCCAATCTGGCCAGCGGAATCGGCTTCTTCATCGCCGCACAGAAGTATGAGATATTCGGGCCCTGATCCATCCCCTTCGCAAGCTGCGCATGGTTGTTGTCTCTGGCGCAGCTTTGCGAAGCCGCGCCAGATACGGCATTAATCACATGCAGGTTCACAGAAGGAAAGCTGGCCGGACGTGCCAGGCGAGCCAAGAACGCAAGAAAAGGATCCTCGTGTTGCGTTGAAAGCAAGCAATTGTGAGGTGAATAACCGCAATATACTGTGGTCAACGCGCCAAATATGTGCTTTTGGATCTAGACGGTAATGTGTAAAAAGGGGTCAACGCCCCTCAAAATCACTACTTCGACGTAGAAGGACACAAACCCGTGGACCTGTTTGAATACCAGGCGCGCGACATGTTTGAGGCTCACGGCGTTCCCGTGTTGGCCGGCATCGTGGCGCACACCCCTGAAGAAGCAAAGGCAGCAGCCGAGAAAATTGGCGGCGTCACAGTCGTCAAGGCACAGGTAAAGGTCGGTGGCCGAGGCAAGGCCGGCGGCGTCAAGGTCGCCAAGACCGCTGACGAAGCCTTCCAGTATGCATCAGACATTCTGGGCATGGACATCAAGGGTCACACCGTTAACACGGTCATGATTGCCCAGGGTGCAGACATTGCCGAGGAGTTCTACTTCTCCGTCCTGCTGGACCGCGCCAACCGCAACTACCTGGCCATGTGCTCGGTAGAGGGCGGCATGGAGATCGAGGAGCTTGCAGTAGAGCGCCCCGAGGCCCTTGCCCGCGTTGCTGTTGACCCGGCCGTTGGAATCGACGCAGCCAAGGCTGACGAGATCGTTGCCGCCGCAGGCTTCAACGCCGAGCTGGCCCCGAAGGTTGCCGCCACCATCATCAAGCTGTGGGACGTCTTCAAGAAGGAAGACGCAACCCTGGTTGAGGTCAACCCGCTGGTTCGTACCGGCGCGGGCGACATCGTGGCCCTGGACGGCAAGGTCTCACTCGATGAGAACGCTGACTTCCGCCACCCGCACCACCTGGAGCTCGAAGACGCCGCTGCAGCTGACCCGTTGGAGGCCAAGGCGAAGGCTGCGGACCTGAACTACGTCAAGCTCGACGGCGAAGTTGGCGTTATCGGTAACGGTGCCGGCCTGGTTATGTCCACGCTGGATGTTGTTGCTTACGCTGGCGAAAACCATGGCGGCGTCAAGCCCGCCAACTTCCTGGACATTGGCGGTGGAGCATCCGCAGAGGTCATGGCCGCTGGTCTGGACGTCATCCTCAACGACCCCCAGGTCAAGAGCGTTTTCGTTAACGTCTTCGGTGGCATCACCGCGTGTGACGCTGTCGCCAAGGGCATTGTCGGCGCACTGGCCGAGCTCGGCTCAGCTGCCAACAAGCCGCTGGTCGTCCGCCTCGACGGCAACAACGTTGAAGAAGGCCGTCGCATTCTCAACGAAGCCAACCACCCGCTGGTCACCCTGGCCGCCACGATGGACGAGGGCGCCGACAAGGCTGCCGAGCTCGCCCACGCTGCTAAGTAGAGGTTGAGAAACTAATGTCTATTTTCTTGAACAAAGATTCAAAGGTCATCGTCCAGGGCATCACCGGCGGCGAAGGCACCAAGCACACCGCTCTGATGCTCAAGGCTGGCACCCAGGTAGTTGGCGGCGTGAACGCACGCAAGGCCGGCACCACGGTTGTTCACGGCGCAGTTGAACTGCCCGTTTTCGGCACCGTGAAGGAAGCTGTTGCCGAGACCGGCGCAGACGTCTCCATCGTGTTCGTTCCCCCGGCATTCACCAAGGACGCTGTTGTTGAGGCAATCGAAGCCGGCGTTCCGCTGGTAGTTGTCATCACCGAAGGCGTGCCGGTTCAGGATGCAGCTGAGTTCTGGGCACTGGCCCAGTCCAAGGTTGACGCCGAAGGCAAGCAGGTCACCCGCATCATCGGCCCGAACTGCCCCGGCATCATCACCCCCGGCGAAGCACTCGTTGGCATCACCCCGAACAACATCACCCAGAAGGGTCCGATCGGCTTGGTCTCCAAGTCCGGTACCTTGACCTACCAGATGATGTTCGAGCTGCGCGACCTGGGCTTCTCCACCGCGATCGGCATCGGTGGCGACCCCGTCATCGGCACCACCCACATCGACGCACTTGCTGCGTTCGAGGCGGACCCGGAGACCAAGGCAATCGTCATGATTGGTGAAATTGGTGGCGACGCTGAAGAGCGCGCAGCCGAGTACATCAAGGCTCACGTCACCAAGCCCGTTGTTGGCTACGTTGCCGGCTTCACCGCTCCTGAGGGCAAGACCATGGGCCACGCTGGCGCCATCGTCTCCGGCTCCGCAGGAACTGCACAGGCCAAGAAGGAAGCCCTCGAGGCTGCCGGTGTCAAGGTTGGCAAGACGCCTTCCGAGACCGCAACACTGCTGCGCGAAGTTTTCGCAGCTCTGTAACCCGGTTTGAATTGGGGCCCCGTGGACTTCCACGGGGCCCTTTTTTGTGCCCTCTTCGGTTGCTTTCGCCGAGTCAGACCGAAAGCCGCCGAATCAGACGTTGCCCTGAGGCTGTTTCGCGGCTTTGCATCTGACTCGGCGAAGAGAGCTAGACGAGTTCGGCTAATGCAGCCAGGCCACGCGGGACCTGAATTTTCAGGCGGCCTAGCACTTCTTGCAGGGCTGACGACCTGTCCTGCTCTGGTGGAAGGGCCGCGGGGTTGATGGCGACGCCGTCGGCCCAGGCCCTGATGTCAGGTTCGGATCCGAAGGACATTGCGGCCCTGGTTCCCAACATGTTCATGGTGGCCCAGCTCGCCAGGCTGTTCGGATACGGGGTTGCCGGACAGAGCCGGTTCTTGTCCGCGTCGTCATCGCGGGTAGCCTCCACATACCCGGCCAGTGCCGCCCCGAAACAGGGGAAACCTGCCCGGATGGGCTGCAAGGTGATGGCCGAACGCCCCCAGATGGGTATGGTGGGTGGGTATTTCAGGCCGGATGCCGCACAATGCACCACGACGGCGTCACTCGCTGTTGAAACGGTGCCTTCGTCGAAGGTGATGCGGCCCGGCTCGGCCAGGCGAACATGCCCCAGTCGCACCACGTTCTCGATCGTACGGAGCAGTTCAAGTTCCCAAGTGGCCAGGGTGGGAGTTTTCGCCATGGTCGGCGTGACAGTACGGTCGATCCTGATCATGATGCCGGCGTCTTCCATCCGCAGGAACAGTGCCTCGAGTGATGACGACGCAGCAGCCGCTTCCATGATGTCGGCGGCCATGCCAAGGAAGACTGCCGGATCCGGCTGGACCACTGCCCGGTTCAGCATCCAGGGGTCGCGAGGCCTGGCCCAGCAGATGTTCCCGGCGTCCACGCCATGGTTGAGCAGCCAGACGCAGGCGTCACTTGCCGTCTTGCCCGAGCCAACGATGACGTACTGGCTTGGTGCCTCATCCATGCGGGATAGATCGCTGACGGGAATGACCCGGGTGCCGACGGCCACCTCGAACGGCGCAGGAGTCTGCGCCGGAATATCGGGGGAGAGGTAGCGGGCATCCACAACGCGGCAATCCGGGGACACCTCCAGAATCTGGCCGGAGACGCGTGAGCGAATTTGACGGGTGGGCAGGTATTCGCAGTTAGGGAGGAATTCCACCCGATCGGAATCCAGCATTCGGTCCGTCAGGATGTGACTGTAGTAGGAGCAGATCTCTGCCGCATCGGCCCGCTCGTGCAGCCCGGTTTCCGGACCCCGATGCTGAATTTGGCCGCGGCCCAGCAGTGTCGAGGCGACGCCATAGAAGGCAGAGGCCTGATGCAGGCGGACAAACGGGTAAGCATCGAGCCAGTGACCGCCAACCCCGTGACGCCGGTCCACGATGGCGACGCGGGCATTGGAGTGGTCAATCAGTGCATCTGTGAACGCCATGCCCGCGGCTCCGGCCCCGACCACGAGGTAGTCTGCCTGCACTACGCGCGTCATGGACTAATCCAAGCACCGAGCTGGCCGCACAACAAGGGGAAAGGAGCGTCCATGACGTGGAAAATTCGACGGCCTTCGGCCGCGGTGGGACTGGGTGGCCATGGCAGCTCGAAAATGCCGTTCTAAGCTACAGGCACCACGGCGTGGAGCTGGGGGAGTGCCTCAACCAGGGGCGCCAGTTCCGGCAGCAAAGCGGCCTCGGCCAAGGCGCACTCCAAGGCTTCGTCGTGGACCGGGCGTGCCGTGGCCAGCAATTGCGAGCCGGCGGCAGTCAGTTCGGTGTAGATGCCGCGGCGATCATCCGCACACAGAATGCGAGTCAGCAGACCTCGGTCCTCAAGTCGGTTGACGAGCCGCGTGGTGGCGCTGGGACTCAGTGCCGTGGCGCGTCCCAACTGCTGCATGCGCATGTGCCATCCATCTTGCCGAGCCAGGGCGTCCAGAACCGTGTACTCAACCACGGATAACTTGGCGTCGTTTTGGAGAGCTTTCTCCATGCTCGCTTCGATCAGGCCGTGGAGGGCTGCCAGAGTCCGCCAACCCTGCGCGCGAATTTCGACGGCGTCGTCCTTGATTCCCATGCGTGGTCCCCTCGTGAAATGTGTGATGTGGCACAAACCAATTTAGTTGCTTGCGCCTGCTAATTGCGTGTGCAACAATTTATAAAGCGTCTGCAACTACTAGCTTACGCGCCTTATTTCACATCCCCAAGTCTTTGAAGGAGAATCATGCCTCTCGGCCTGATCGCATTGGCACTTGGCGGGTTCGGCATCGGACTCACCGAATTTGTCATTATGGGGTTGCTCCCTGACGTTGCTGCAGATTTCCAGGTCAGCGAGGCCACCGCAGGCTGGCTGATCTCCGGATACGCCTTGAGCGTGGTTATTGGTGCACTGTTCCTGACGGCGGCCGTGACCCGGCTTCCGCGCAAGCCCGTACTTGCCGGCCTGATGGTTCTCTTTATTGTGGGAAACCTGGTTTCCGCCATGGCGCCGGACTACACCACCATGATGATCGGGCGCATCATCGCGGCCCTTTGTCACGGGGCGTTCTTTGGCATTGGCGCCGTCGTGGCAGCCGACATGGTGGCCCCGAGCAAGAAAGCTGGCGCCATCGCCATCATGTTCACCGGGCTGACGGCAGCCAATGTGCTGGGCGTGCCCTTTGGTACGTTGTTGGGCCAACATGCCGGGTGGCGCTCCACATTTTGGGCCATCACGGTCATCGGCGTGATCTCGCTCATTGGCATCCTGGCCCTGGTCCCAAATCTGCACCATGAACGCGGAGCCGGACTGCGCGGGGAACTGAGGGCCTTCAAGTCCCGCCAGGTATGGCTGTCCATCTCGGTCACGGTTCTTGGTTACGGCGGCATGTTTGGTGCGTTTACCTACATTGCCTTTACCTTGACCGACGTGACGGGCTTTGCCGCCACCACCGTGCCGTGGCTGCTCATCCTCTTCGGAGTGGGCCTGTTCATCGGCAACACGCTTGGTGGCAAGGCTGCTGACAAGAACGTGGATAAGACGCTCTTGATCGTCCTCTCGGCATTGGTGATCATTCTCGCCCTGTTCGCACTGACTGCTTCCAACCAGCCCATGACCATCGCCTCCCTCTTCCTCATGGGTGGATTTGGCTTCGCAACCGTCCCCGGTCTGCAGATGCGTGTCATGAAATACGCTGCGGCGGCACCAACGCTTGCCTCCGGTGCCAACATCGGCGCCTTCAACCTGGGCAATGCGCTGGGCGCCTGGCTCGGTGGCGTCACCATCACTGCGGGGCTCGGTTACACCTCACCCATCTGGGCCGGTGCCGGGCTGACAGTGCTGGCAGTCATTGTCATGAGCTACGCGGCAGCGAACGGGAGAAAACTCCCCGCAGAAGAAGCTAAGCTGCCATCCCGCGTCGAACCTCTTCCGGCCCCTGCAGGCGAACCTGCCCAAGTCCTCTAAATCACCGAATAAAAGGAGAACATCATGAATTCCATCCCCACTATTACGCTCAACAACGGTGTGGTCATGCCGCAAATCGGATACGGCGTCTTCCAGGTGCCCAACGACGAGACCGAGGCTGCGGTAACAGCAGCGTTGGCGGCCGGTTACCGAAGCATCGACACTGCCGCCATCTATGGCAATGAGGAGGGGGTCGGCCGCGCGTTGGCCGCTTCCGGACTGGCGCGCGAGGAACTGTTCATCACCTCAAAGGTATGGATCGCCGATCTTGGCTACGAGGCAACCTTGGCTGCGTATGAGGAAAGCCTGGCCAAGTTGGGCCTTGACTACCTCGATTTGTACCTCATCCACTGGCCGGCACCCGCCAAGGAGTTGTACCTGGACTCGTGGAAGGCGCTGGAAGAACTGTTGTCGGCCGGCCGTGTGCGAGCCATCGGTGTCTCCAACTTCCTGCCTGAGCACCTCGAAAAGATCATTGCCCTGGGCGGAACCGTCCCGGCCGTGAACCAGGTTGAGATCCACCCAGCCCTCCAGCAGCGCGCCATTGCCAGCTTTGATGCTGCCAATGGAATTGCCACCGAGGCGTGGAGCCCGCTTGCCCAGGGCGCCGTCCTGAGCGATCCTGCCGTGCTCGCCATCGCCGAAACGCATGGCCGCACACCCGCTCAGGTCATCCTGCGCTGGCACCTGCAGCAGGGTCGGGTCATCATTCCCAAGTCGGTCACCCCTGCCCGCATTGCCGAGAACCTGGATATTGTGGGCTTCCAACTCAGCGATGCGGACCTCACTGCGATCGATGCGCTCGAGCGCGACGGCCGCACGGGCCCGAACCCGGCCGAGTTCAACGGCTAAATCTGGCAGTACTGCTCCGTGACACAGAAATGGTCTTCCGCCGTTGATTTATCAACAGCGAAAGACCATTTCCGTGTTTTTGGGTAGTTACTGAGCCGGTGAAACCATCGGCAGGCCTTCGGCTTCCCAACCGCTCATGCCGCCACCAAGCGTGTCGGCGTTGAATCCAAGCTCGGTTAGGATCGCGGCAACGCGGCCGCTGCGCCCGCCGCCGTGGCAGACCGCAATGACGCGCCGCGACTTGTCGAGTTCGCCAGCGCGGTCCAGCACGGAACCTGAAGGAATGTGCACGGCGTTTTCGATCATGCCGGTGGCCAGCTCCGCGGATTCGCGAACGTCAATGATCTGGACGTTTGAATCCGCGGCCAAAACATCGGCGGTGTTGATTTCCTGCATGGGTGCTCCTCGTGATTGGACGCCGGTGGGGCGCCTGAACGTTTCCCTTCAACCGTAACGGGATTTTGAGGTTGACACGGACGGCCGCGACTAGGCTGGAGGAGTGAACGCACCCCTTGCTCCCCGCGATCTTGAGATTGAATCGCTGCCTCGATTTGACGAGCTGGTGGCAGGTGGTGCGAAGTCCATGCGCGGCTGGCACTTTCAATCGGTGGATCTGCGTGGACGGTCCTCGGTGCTGGTGGTGTTGCGGGCGCCTGGTTCGGTGTTCATGGGATGTGTCTTTGATCCGGGGATCGAGGAGTTGCTGCGTGCGCGGGGTGCAT
This sequence comes from Arthrobacter alpinus, assembly GCF_900105965.1. Lineage (NCBI taxonomy): Bacteria > Bacillati > Actinomycetota > Actinomycetes > Micrococcales > Micrococcaceae > Arthrobacter > Arthrobacter alpinus. Next base: position 2,483,665 of record NZ_FNTV01000001.1, on the reverse strand, counting down.
TGATTTTCCCCACCCTGCCGCATCTTCCCTTCAACCCTTATCGCGGCCACCTGTACACCGGTGCCGAGCTTTACGCTGGCATCGCGGAGGCCGACTACGAGGACGTGTCAGACGCCCGCATTTACCAGTGGAGCCTGCAAGCCGGCCGGGCCCCATCGTTGCACGCCACCCTCGCCTCGGCCATGCATGATCACGCCATTTCCGACGCCCTCGATGACCTTTTGAGCGAGCTGACAGCTCCCGTTGTGGGAGTTATGGGTGGTCACGATGCGCCGCGTGGAAGTGCGAAGTACGCCCAGGCTGCGCAACTTGGGCGGTCCCTGAGCCTGGCCGGCTTCTTGGTAGCGACAGGCGGTGGTCCGGGTGCCATGGAGGCGGCAAATCTTGGCGCCTACCTGTCAACGTACGACGCCGGGACCTTGGAAAGTGCCCTTCTCGCCTTGGCTGCCGTCCCCGGATTTCGCCCCTCGGTGACCGAGTGGGCCCGGACCGCCTTGGCCGTGGTTGACGCGCATCCGGGCGGGGCCCAGACCCTGGGGATTCCCACCTGGTTTTACGGGCACGAACCGCCCAATATCCTTGCCACAAAGATCGCGAAGTATTTCACCAACGCCCTGCGCGAATCAGTCCTGCTGGACCGTTCGCGGGGCGGGATCGTGTTCCTGCCCGGTGCGGCCGGGACTGTTCAGGAAATCTTCCAGGATGCCTGCGAGAACTACTACGCGGCAGAAGGTGCCGTGGTTCCGATGGTGTTGGTGGGTCGCCACTTCTGGGAGGAGCAGGTTCCCGCCCTGCCGTTGCTGCGGACGTTGTCGGTGGGCCGATCCATGGCGCCACACGTGCATGTCGTGGACACCGTGGCCGAAGCCGTAGCAGTTCTGGCAGCCTGACCCGCCGCCTCCTATCCTCCGATCACGCCGCCAAATGCCAGGCCCAAGAGGTAGGTCGCTGCGGCTGCGCCCATGCCGATGGCCAGCTGGCGCAGACCGCGCCACATGGGGGAAGCGCCGGAGAGCAGGCCCACCATGGCGCCCGTTCCCATTAGGCTGACGCCCACCAAAACGCAGGACAGAATCAAAGATCCAACGCCGGTCATGCCAAAGAGGAACGGGATGATGGGGATGATGGCGCCGGAGGCAAAGAAGCAAAAACTTGAGCTCGCGGCGCCCCAGGCGGTGCCGAGAGTCTCGTGTTCGTCAGCGGCCTCAAAATTCTCCGGCTGCAGCGACAGGCTCGGATCGCAATCGCAGGTGAACTGGCCCATTCGTTCGGCGGCTCGGTGTTCGGCCGCTTCGTGGGACATGCCGCGTGCCAGGTAAACCAGTACCAGTTCATTGTTTTCCAGATCCAATGACTTTGCGGCCGTCAGCGTGATCTGGGTTGGTTGGGACGCGTCAAGGAGTTCGCGTTGGGAACGGACGGAAACAAATTCGCCGGCACCCATGGACAGCGCTCCGGCCAAGAGCCCGGCGATGCCGCTGAAGAGGACCACCTGGCTTGAAACGCCGGTGGCCGCCATGCCGACAACGAGGGAAAGGTTGCTGACCAAGCCATCATTGGCACCGAAAACGGCGGCGCGGAATGATCCTGAAAGGCGGATCCGGCCGCGAGTGGCAAGGCCCCGGACCACTTCTTCGTGGATTGATTCATCGGCAGCCATGGCATCGGTGGCATCAACGTCGCCAGCGTAGGGGGAGCGCGATTCTGAGCGCTGGGCCAGCGCCAAGACAAAGACAGATCCGAAGCGGCGGGCCAGCAGACCCAGCACTTGATTGCGCAAGGAGGCCCGCACCGGTGGGCCCGCATGCGAACCCAGGAGGTTGAGCCAGTGCTGTTCGTGACGTCCTTCAGCTTCAGCCAAGGACAACAGAATTTGTTGCTCTTCGCCTTCTCGGCGTTTGGCCAAATCACGATACACGGCTGCCTCGGCCCGTTCATCGGCCAGGTACTGACGCCACCGCTTTATCTCGGCTGGGGTGGGGATGCGTTCTGCCACGGGTCTTGCTCCTCAAAGTCAGCCTCAACTTTAGCGCGGATTATCGCGGTTTTTCGGCTGGTTGTCCTAGCGAAAAAGTTTCGGCCCACCGGAAAGTATGAAGCAATTACAGAAAGTACTTGCGTAGGGTCATGGCATCGCTTCAATTCATCCACTTTCCATCTCCAAGGAGCCACCCATGAACGCCACCACCGCAAACAGCGGAGCCCGCTACACGTGGCTGGGGTTTGCCTTGGGACTGGTCTCAATGGCCGCGTTGGTTGTTGCCGGGCTGATCAAAGGCAATGTTGGAATGGTGGTTATGGCATCGAGCACCGCCGCAGCGCTGGCCGCCGCGTGGAGTGCAACCGCCATGGCCGTGAAGAAAAAAGCTGCCCCCGGCGCGTGAATTGAACGGCATTCCTAGGCCGGGGTTCCGCTGTGCATTCCCTGAGGGACCGGACTCGCATAAGCTTTCGTTGCAGGGTCGCGCAGCCGGCCCGAAAGGCGGTGGGGCATGGAAATCCTCTTCCCGATGATGTCAGGTGATCCTGCCGAACCCGGCGTCCTCCTGGAGTGGCGTGCGCCAGACGGTAGCGCCGTGGCTGCCTACCAGGTCATTGCCGAGGTTACTGTCAACAAATTCGACGCCGAGATCAACACCCCGGTTGCCGGCACCTTGGCGTGGGTGGTTGCCGAGGGAGACGAGGTGGCTCAGGGTGCCGTGATCGCCACCATTGAATAAGAGTTCCCGCCAACTGTAGGCTAAACGGGTGATTACCGGATCGGCCTTGCGCCAACCACGGATTGGCCAACCGGCTGGTTCTTGAGTTCCGCCCCGTGCCCTGCGTTGATTCCCTCGCGCAGCAGGGCGCCTCCTTCGCCCTGAAGCAATTGCGCCATGTCCCGCGATGCACCACGCACGCAATGGGCCTATGTGAACAAGCGACTTTTCAGCAAATGAAGGAGACTAACGTGTCAGCAATTTTCAATCACACCATCATTGCCGCCAAGGATCGTGACGAATCCGCGCGCTTTTATTGCGAGCTGATCGAAGCCGAACCTGCCCAGTCCTGGGGGCCGTTCAGCAACATCATTCTCGACGGAGGCGTGATGCTGCAATTTGCAGAGCCGCCCGTGGAAATTCAGATGCAGCACTACGCTTTTCTGGTCGACGATGCCCACTTTGATCGAGCCGTGGCGCGCCTCAATGACCAGCACGTGGAGTACTGGGCCGACCCGCAAATGACGCGTGCGGGCGAGACGAACACAGAGCACGGCGGACGCGGATTCTACGTGAAGGATCCGGCGGGGCACGGTCAAGAGCTCATTACCCAGCCATACTTCTAGGTCGTTGACGCTGGGCCACGCGTACTAAGCTCCGCACCTTGGCGAGCGGGTCAGTCCTAGCCGGGTACCCGGCGTCGTGCGTGGTTGGGGGAGACCTAGTAGGCGGACAGCCGGAAGCCCAGGCCGCGGCCGGCGCGCACACCGGTTTGCGCCACGGTGATGACCAGGGTGCCAATCTCGGGGATCCACAGGGCCGGGCGCACTGCACGCTCCAGCGCATCAACCAACTCCACCGCCTCGGGTGAGAAGTAGGCGTGGTGGCCGGTGGGGGTGAAAAAGGTGACGGCACCGAGGTTGATGTCCACGGCGGGCAGCACCGGAATTCCGGAGGTGCGGGTGGACGGGCGCTTGATTGCGGGGGCAACAGAAGTCAGGGTCATGGTCAATGCCTTTGCATGCTCTTACCGTGGAACTTTTCCACCGGTCACTTCCTCATCCGAACCACCCGTGAAGCATGGGGTTGGTGTGCGGCCAGTCGGAGCTTGGCGCCGCATCTCATGAAGCTGTAATCAAGGCTACTGCTTAAACGGCTGGTGGTGGGTGGGGACGTAATAAATTACGTCACCACCCACCACCAACAATATTGGGCCCTTACTTCTGCAGGTCCGCAGGCACCTCATCGGTGTTGGAATCGGTGGCGGCCGCTGCCAGGCGGTCATCCCAGACTTTGCGGATGTGGGCCGGGGTGGCCGGGGTAAGCCACGAAACCACAACGTAGACAACCAACGAGGCGATCAGCCCGAAGTAGATAGGTTCGTTGGCGTAGATGCCATCGACGCTGTGGATGATGCCGGTGGCGTAGATGACCAAGGAGGCGATGGTGACCACGCAGCCAACGGCCATGGACCAGGCTGCGCCCAGGCCGGTGCCGCGCTTCCAGATGAGGCCGCCAATGATGGCCACGAGCAGGCCGCCTACCAAGATGTCGTAAGCGATGGTCAGGGCGAACACCACGTCGTTGACCACGATGGAAATCAGCACCACAAGCAGGCCGATCACCAGGATGTACCAGCGGTTTGCCTTGATGTCGTGCTCCGGGTTGGCGGAATCGGAGTTGTCGATGTCCTTGCCGAACCAGCTGGCGACGAAGGGAATGACGTCCTTGCGGGCCACCGTGGCGGCGGCAATGAGCGAACCGGATGCCGTGGACATCATGGCTGCAACGGCGGCGGCCAGCACGATGCCACCGATGCCGATGGGCAGCAGTTCCGTGGCGACGAGGGCATAGACGTCGTCCTTGAGTTCCACAGTGGTGGATAGGGCCACGGAGGCGGCCATTCCGATCAATGCGCCGGCCACACCGTAGAGGATGCAGTAAATGCCGGCGGTGGCACCGCCCCAGCGGGCAACTTCCGGGGTGCGGGCCGTAAAGACGCGCTGCCAAATGTCCTGGCCAATGAGCAGGCCCAGGGTGTAAACCACAAAGTAGGTGATGATGGTTTGGGTGCCGATGCCGTCCCACTGGAAGAAGCTTGCATCCACGCGCTCACGGATGCCGTCAATGCCGCCCGCGGCGTTCCAAGCAAACGGGAGCATGAGGAAGAAGACGCCCACGGTCTTGATGACGAACTGAACCTGGTCGGCCAGGGTGATGGACCACATGCCGCCAATGGTCGAGTAGACCAAGACGATCGCACCGCCGACGGCGATGGCCAGCCAGCGATCCCAACCGAACAGCACCACGAAGATGGTGGCGTAGGCGCCGGTGGAAGTTGCCGAGATCATGATCGTGTAGGCCAGCATGACGATGCCTGACACCTTGGTGGTCTCCTGGCCGTAGCGCAGGCTCAGCATTTGGGAAACCGTGTAGATTTTCAGCTTCTGCAGCGTTGGGGCAAAGAGCACGCTTAACAGCAATACGCCTACGCCGATCGCGACCACCAGCCACATGCCGGAGATGCCGAACTTGTAGCCAAGACCCACGCCACCAACAGTGGAGGCCCCGCCAAGCACGACGGCGGCCATGGTTCCGGTGTAGAGGAACGGGCCGAGGCGGCGGCCGGCGACGAGAAAGTCGCTATTGTTCTTGGTACGGGATTTACCCCACCAGCCAAAGGCCAACATGGCCACTAAATATATGACAACTATGCCGATGTTTAAGTCCACGTGATGCTCCAGTGTGCGAAAGTTATGGGATTTACCCTAAGAAAATGGTAGTTGGGTTCCATCCAACGGGAATTGCCTCTTGAGCAACATTTGTTGTCTATTAGGCTAAACTGTGATGGTAGTTACAGTCAATGTGCCGCGTGAAAAATTGGGCAACTATGAGGAGCCGTCATGAAAGCATTGCCCCTGGAACCGAGCTCCGAGCCGGTTGCGATTGGATCGCGCATCCGTGCTGCTCGGCAAGATCAGCGGCTCACCATTGAGCAGGTGGCTGATGCCACTGGCCTGACAAAGGGTTTTCTTAGCAGGGTTGAACGGGACCTGACCTCACCCAGCGTGGCCTCGCTTGTGACTATGTGTCAGGTTCTTTCCATTTCCATCGGCGATTTGTTCGCCGCTCCGGAAACTCACCTAAGCCGCAGGGGAGAGGGGCCGCGCATTTCCTTGGGTGGCGAGGGAATTGTTGAGCGGCTGCTAACCTCCCGCTCGGAACGCAGGCTCCAAGTCCTCAGTGCGACGATCGAACCTTATGGCCGCGGTGAGTCCGAGTTGTATGCCGTGGACTGCGACGTGGATGTGCTGCATATCATCAGCGGTGACTTGACTCTCATCATGACGGGTGAGTCCTATGACCTGAAGTCCGGGGATACGCTCTCCTTCCCCGGGCGCGAGCCGCACAGTTGGGAAAACCGCACGCATAACCCCGTGGAAGCCCTGTGGATTCTGGTCCCCGCAGCATCGGGTTCCGGCAACAGCTGACGTTCAACCCACCCCGCTGCGCGACGCCTCAGGCATGGGCGGTGTCAGCCGACGTGGACCCAGGGGCGTTGGGTGAGTTCGGGTTCGGCTTCGCGCAGCACTTCCCTCGTGACGGGGGCAATTTCGCCCTCACCGATCAGCAAGTATTTGAGCAGATTGTTGATGGGGTTTCCCTCGGTCCAGCGGAAGTAAATGTGCGGGATCATGCCCGTGGCGTCGCGAATGTGCAGCAGCACGGCGGCGATGGTGTTCGGGACGTTGGAGCTGTGCACCTGCAGAATTTTGTAGCCGTGCCGGGTGATGCCGCGGACCTCGAGGGCCGTTTCAAAGTCCGAGGAGTCATCCACAATGACTTCCATGAACAGCACGCAACGCGGATCTCCCATTTCATTGACCTGCGTGGCCTGCGTCAGCTTGCGTCGGTACGCGGCAGCGCTGCGCTTCTTGGGATCGTGGGAGATGATGCGAATATTGCCCTCATCCACGGCGGCCACGAAGCCCATCGCGGCCTCATCCATGCGAATGTAGGTGGCCCGCAGCTCAAAGGAGCGGCGTATGCGTGAGAGCAGGCTGACCACCACAATGCCCAAAATAAACATCAGGGCGATCTTGAGCCCGTCCGGCCGCTCGATCGAGTTCGCCACGGTGGTGTAGAGGAACGCCAGCGAGACTGCGCCAAAGCCGATGGTCTTGCCACGCTCGCCCTTGCGTTTGGCGGAAAGCGTTACGGCGATCGCCGCCGAGGTGATGAGCACCAGCACGCCGGTGGCGTAGGCACCTCCCTGGGCATCGACGTCGGCCTTGAAAATAATGGTGATCAAAAGTGCGACGGCGGTGAACACCAGGACCAGCGGCCTGACGGCACCGGCCCACTCGGGTGCCATGCCAAAGCGCGGCAGATAACGCGGGACCAGGTTGAGCAATCCTGCCATGGCGCTTGCCCCGGCAAACCACAGGATGGCGATGGTGCTGACATCGTAAACAGTGCCGAAGCCTTCACCCAGGAGATCGTGGGCGAGGAAGGCCAGAGCTCGGCCATTGGCTTCTCCGCCGGGCTGAAACTGGGCCGCCGGGATCAATATGGTGGTGGCCAGGGATGAGGTGATCAGGAACGTGCTCATGATAACCGCGGCCGTGGTCAGCAGACGGTGGGCGCCCCTGATGCGGCCCTTCGGGTTATCTTCAGTGTCAGTGTCTGGGCCCTTGATTTGAGGCATGACGGCAACGCCCGTCTCAAATCCGGAGAGACCCAACGCCAGCCGGGGGAACACCAGGAGGGCAATGGCCACAACCATGATGGGGTTGCCGTGTTGAGTGGTGAGCGCCGTCCACCAATCGTTCGTCAGGACCGGGCTGTGCACCACTTTGATCAGTGCAATGGTGATGACTACAAGGTTCAATGTCAGGAAGACGGCCACAAGAACCACGGCGATGCCGATGGCCTCCTTGAATCCACGCAGGAAGACCGCCGCCAGGGCGGCAACCAGCACAAGGGTGATGATGACGTTCTGTCCATGAAGGAAATCAGGTGCAAAGGGATTTTCGATGACGTGCGCTGTGGCATCAGCAGCCGAAAGCGTAATGGTGATCATGAAGTCGGTCGCGGCAAATCCCAGCAGTGCCAGAACAAACAACTTGCCCCACCAGCGCGGGAGCAGGCGCTCGAGCATGGCGATGGAACCGGCTCCGTTGGGACTTTCCCTGGCTACGCGCTTGTAGACGGGAAGGGCGCCGAGCAAGGTGACCAGCACCAGCACAATTGTGGCTAGCGGTGCCAGCACTCCAGCGGCCAACGCGGCGATGGCCGGCTGGTAGCCAAGGGTGGAGAAGTAATCCAGACCTGTCAGGCACATGACGCGCCACCACGAATGCGGTTTGTGGTTGGCAGCAGGGCGACCGTGTGGTCCTTGCCGTTTGCCTGAACTTTCCGGCATGCCCTCAAGCAGCCATTGATGCATGGCTGCCTTTCCGTGGAGCTTCCCTGTATCCCAGGGTTCGCTTGGAGCTTTGGTCAGCGAGGTCACGCGAGGCCTTTCGGTGTGATGCCGTCCAGGGACGGCCGAGTGCCGGGCGATGAATTGGGGTTCCACCGCCCGGCATATGGAGACTAGCACCGGGAAGGGGGGTCTGAGCGGGTTCTTAACGGAATCTATACGCCGCTATTTTCTGGGTCACAGTCCGGGCGGCCAGCGCGGCAAAAGTATCTAATGTGAAACATTTGGTTCACATTAGGCAACTTGAGTTGTACGATGGTGAACAACTACTCGGATGTGACGCACGTCAACTGCGCCGCATCTTCCGAGTCACTGCCCTAGAGATGAGGACATCCATGAAAGAGCTCCGTATCGAGGCGAACGGGAACCTTGGCCCGATCGATTCTTCCCAAATTCCGCGCTATGCGGGCGCTGCGACGTACGCGCGCCTCCCGCGACTGGACCAGGTTGCCAAGGCCGATGTTGCCGTTGTGGGAGTCCCCTTCGACAGCGGCGTCTCCTACCGCCCGGGTGCCCGCTTCGGCGCCAACCATGTGCGCGAGGCCAGCCGCCTGCTGCGCCCCTACAACCCGGCCTGGGATGTCTCCCCCTTTGAAAACTGCCAGGTTGCCGACGCCGGCGACATGGCCGTGAACCCGTTCAATATCAATGGAGCCATTGAGACCATCCAGCAGAACGCGCTGGATCTGACCGCCGGCGGCGCCAAACTGCTGACCATCGGTGGCGACCACACGATTGCCCTGCCGCTGCTGCGCGCCGCCGCCGAGCGCGCCGGCGAGCCCGTGGCCATGCTGCACTTTGACGCGCACCTGGACACCTGGGACACCTACTTCGGTGCCGAATACACGCACGGCACCCCCTTCCGCCGCGCCGTGGAGGAAGGCATCTTGGACACCGAAGCCATCTCGCATGTTGGCACCCGCGGTCCGCTCTACGGCAAGAAGGACCTCGACGACGATCACCGCTTCGGTTTCGGCATCGTCACCGCCGCCGACGTTTACTACCAGGGCGTCCTCGAGACAGTAGCGAAGATCCGCGACCGCATCGGCAGCCGCCCGCTTTACATCTCCGTGGACATTGACGTCCTGGACCCGGCGCACGCCCCCGGCACCGGAACCCCAGAGGCCGGCGGCATCACGAGCCGAGAGCTGATCGAGATCATTCGCGGCTTCCGCGGCATGAACCTGGTGGGAGCAGACATCGTGGAGGTGGCCCCGGCCTACGACCACGCTGAGATCACGGGCATCGCCGCCAGCCACGTGGGCTATGAACTGGTGACCTTGATGGCTGACAACTTCGTTGAGGGGGACCGCTTCGGCACCCCCAACGGCTACGCCGCCCAGGCCCTGGATGCAGAAGCACGACGCCGGCCGGCCGGGTTCGCGCCGACCGCCACCACCGAGGGGGAGAGCAAGTGACGGACTCTTCCGCGGGCACAGCCACAGTCCAGCGCAACGGTGGCGACCTCGTCGTCGAGACCCTGACAGCACTCGGTGCCAAGACTGTTTTTGGCATCCCCGGACAGCACGCCTTGGGCCTCTTTGATGCGCTCAGCCGTTCGCCGTTGCACTTTGTCTCCTCACGGGTGGAGAACAACTCGGCCTTTGCCGCCGATGGCTACTCTCGGGCCACCGGCGAGGTTGGCGTGCTGTTCCTGTCCACCGGCCCCGGCGCCCTGACGGCCTTGGCAGGCTTGCAGGAAGCCTACGCAACCGGCGTGCCCATGATTGTTGTGGCCAGCCAGATTCCGTTGGAGGGATTGGGTGCGCGCCGCAAGGGAATGCTTCACCAGCTTGATGACCAGAAGGCCTCCGCGGCCAACGTGACCAAGAGCCAGCGGCTCATCCAGCACGCCTCGGGCATTCCCTCCGCCATCCAGGACGCCTGGACCGAAGCCGTGTCCTCCCCGCAAGGCCCGGTCTGGATCGAGGTGCCGCAGAACGTTCTGTTGGACCCCATTTTTGTGCCTGCCGTGGAAGATGCGTTGGCCGAACCGTTCGACAACCCGCCGCGCGTGGAACTTATCCGGGAAGCGGTCAAGTGGCTCTCCTCCGCCGAACGTCCTGCCATCGTGGCTGGCGGCGGAGTGCGCAGGGGCAGGGCAGAGGGGCAGTTGCTGGCCATCGCTGAAAAACTGAACGCGCCCGTCATCTGCACCCCGGGCGGCAATGGCGCATTCCCCTGGACGCACGAGCTCTCGCTGCAGTCATGGATTGAGGACAGATACGTCACCGAGGTCCTCGAGGATGCCGACGTGCTGGTGGTTATCGGCTCCTCACTAGGGGAGGTGTCCAGCAACTACTTCACCATGGAGCCGCGCGGCCGCATCATCCAGATCGACGCCGAGCCGCGGGTTCTGGAATCCAACCGTCCAGCCTTGGGTATCCGGGCCGACGCCGGCCAGGCATTGAGTGCGTTGGACGAGGCCCTGACGGAGCCGCACGGCGACAAGGCCAACTGGCACGGCGTCTCCCCGCAAACCGTGGTCAAGGAGACCCTCGCCAAGGTCCAGGCCCGGCTTGATGGCCAGGACCTGGCGTTGGAGCGCACATTCATGGCTGATATTCGTGCTGCGGTCCCGGCGGACATGCAGACGTTTTGGGACATGACCATCTCCGCCTACTGGGGCTGGAGCTGCTGGGATTCCAAGGACGGACAGTTCCATTCGGCCCAGGGTGCCGGCGGTCTCGGCTATGGCTTCCCGGCTGCCATTGGTGGCGCGCTGGGGCTGCAAAGCCAAGGCAAGCCCTCACGCGTGTTGGCGGTTGCCGGTGATGGTTCCTCCATGTACTCCATCGCCGAACTGGCCACGGCCAAGCAGCACAACGCCCCTGTCACATGGTTGATTGTTGACGACGGTGGTTACGGCATCCTGCGCGAGTACATGATCGATGCCTTCGGAAAGGCCACTCACACCGAGCTGGCCCGTCCTGACTTCGTGACGTTGGCGGAGGCATTCGGCGTCCCTGCGCAGCGTGTGAAGCCCGAAGACGTGGGTGCTGCGCTCAAGGCCGGCTTTGCCGCGGACGGGCCGAACGTCGTCGTGGTCGATGTGTTGTTAAAGATGTTCGGTCCCACCCACCTGGATATCTAGCCCACTCCCTCACTCCGAACGTCCAGTAGATGCCGATATTGTCGAGAAACATCGGCATCTACTGGACGTTCGGCGGCAGGTGGCGAGGGGTCGGTCGCGCAGCCGCGTGTGGGTGGCGGCCGATAGGATGGTTCCCATGAGTTTTGCCGTTGGTTCCGAGAACCGCCCTTTCCAAGTTGACCTGCACGGCGTCGTGGACCTGTTGAGTCGTCACATTTATTCCGGGCCGCAGGTGTATCTCCGCGAGCTGATTCAAAATGGACGCGACGCCATCGCCTCGCGGCGTGAAAACGAGGGACCGGCCGGTCGCCGAGAGATCCGGATCTTCCCGGTCACCACGGAGAATCCGGTATTTCGCCTGGATGATGACGGTGTGGGGCTCAACGCTGATGAGATGAGTCAGTTGCTGGCCACCGTGGGCCGCAGCTCCAAACGCGATATTTTTGACCTTCCCCGCGAGGACCGGTTGGGACAGTTCGGCATCGGGCTGCTTTCCTGCTTCATGGTCACCGATGAGATCGAGGTAGTTTCGCGCAAGGCCGGTGAAAGCGCCGTGCGGTGGGTCGGGTTGGCGGCCGGCACCTTCAGCGTGACGGTGCTGGATGACCTCGATCTTCCTGTGGGAACCAGTGTCCGGCTGCGGCCCCGTGCCGACGAGGCTGAGCTGTGCCGTCACGCGAAGGTTACCGAACTGGCCACACGCTTTGCTCAATACCTGCCGGTCCCCATCCTGATTGCCAACGCCTCCGGCGGCTTCGATGCCATAAACCGGCCGCCCGTTTTTGCCTTGACCGGAGAAGCACGCCTGGAACAACGCGGCGATATTTTGGAGCTTGGCACGCAACTGCTCGGGGCTCGGCCGCTGGATGTGATTGAACTTGGCGGGCCTGCCACCGGAACCCGGGGAACCGCCTACATCCTGCCCTATGCACCGCCGCCTTCGGCGCGCGCCGCGCACGCCGTCTATCTCGGTGGCATGTTGGTGGATGCGCGCAACCAGGATCTGCTGCCGGAGTGGGCATTCTTTGTCCGCGCCGTGGTGGATTCGAACGGGCTCAAGCCCACGGCCTCCCGCGAATCGCTGGTTGCTGATGAATCCTTGGAAGCGACCCGTGAGGAGCTGGGCGCGGCGCTGCGGGCATGGATTATCCGGGTGGGGACCAGTGCCCCGCACAAACTGGCTGAGTTTGTCTCCATTCACCAGTTGGGCCTGAAATCGCTGGTAGCGCACGACGACGAACTTGCTTCATTCCTGACGCGCTGGCTTAGCGTTGAAACAACTGCCGGACGGATGAGCATCGAGGAGCTTATCGAGCGCCAAAAGCACATTCGCTACACCGAGTCATTGGAGGAATTCCGCCAGATCGCGGCAATTGTTCCTGCCGAGGATCCGGTGGTCAACGGCGGCTACGTGTATGACGCGGAGATTATCCGGCGCCTCCCATTCCTCTTTGAAGGCACCAGCGTTGACAAGGTTGAGCTGGCGTCACTGCTGGATTCCTTGGCGGTTCCGGCACTGTCAGAACGGGCGGCAGTGCTGGACTTTGAGCAGCGCGCCAGTGCCGTATTGACCGCCTTTGACGTTCAGGTGGGTGTCCGCAGCTTCACGCCGTCGGACGTCTCTGCCTTGTACCTGGCCGACGATGCCGTGTTGCGCGGTATGCAACGCAGCGCAGCCCGGAGGGTGGCCAGCTCCTTGTGGAATGACGTTTTGGCCAAGGCCGAGAAATCGTTGGAAACCGCGTCCGAACTCAACGGTCAACTGGCCAAGGCAACGCTGTGCGCCAATTGGGACAACCCGCTGATCCGGACGCTGGCGCAGAGCAGTGACGAGGCGGTTTTCAACCGGACCATCAAACTGCTGTACGTACAAGCCATGTTGGCCGCCCATCTGCCGCTGGGAGTTGCCCAACGCAATCTGTTGAGCGAGTCGCTGGGCGATCTTGTGCAATTGAGCTTGAACCACTAATTCACCCGGCCAGTGCTGCCATGGAAGTATTCACGTGCCCGGTGCACGTATTGAGGGGACTAACACAATGACCACGAGCGAATTGCTTTCAGAGCTGATCGATCAAGCAACGGAAACCATGTGGGGACCGGAGCTGTCGGCAGTGCTGGAGAAAGCCTTGGGTCTGGCGCAGGAACAAGGCAACGAATCCGGCGAGTACCGGGTGCGCCTGCTTCTGGGCAACAATGCACAAATGACGGGCGACACGGACGCGCTGCTGACAAACTTTGCCTGGTGCCTGGCCAAGCATGACGACGATCCGGCGCGATTCCCCAACGAGCCCGACGCCGGCAGCGACCTCATGTGGCAATTCAAATGGATGGTCGGGATCTTAGGGGGCGATCCCCAATTCTCCACGGAACAAATCCAGGCCGTTCTGGCGGACATGGAGGAGCACTACAAGCGAGCCAACCTTGGGCTTTCGGGGGTTGCCATGGCCCGTTTTGAATCAGCCTTCCACAACGGGCACCAGAAAGAAGCCGCCCGCGCCTTTGCTGTTCTCGCGGCTACCGAACGTGATGAGTACTCCCACTGCGATGCCTGCGTCCGGTCCGTGGCCATGGACTATCACTTCAGAACCGGTGCCGTAGAGGAGGGTCTCAAGGAATTCGCAGAGCTCATGGACGGCGGCTTTAGCTGCGGCGAAGAGCCTGAACATGCCATCTCGCATGCCATTGTGCAGCTGCTGCGTGCGGAGGACCACCAGAACCTGCGCTCGCTCCACATGCGCAGCTACCGTGATGCCCGGGACAACGCTGACAACATTGCCATCATCGCCAACCACTTGGTTTTTTGCGCAATCACCGGCAATGAGGCCAGGGGATTGGCCATGGCCGAGCGGCATCTGGCCTGGCTGGCCCATGACCCACTGGCCCACCGCAGCCACCTGAACTTCTTGACCGCGTTGGGGCTGCTTCTCCAAAAAGTCATGGCCGCCGGCCATGGCGAGGTTCCCGTCCGCGGGTCAGACACCGCACTGCTCAACGCGTTCTTCGGTCAACGCGAAAGCGTTCTAAGCGCCGAGGAATTGGCGCCACTGTGTTGGGCAGCCGCTGATGCACTGGCCGCAGAATTTGATGTGCGCAACGGTAACGACTGGCATGCCCGGTTTGTCGCCAATCGCCGCGCAATGATCGCCGAAGCCCACGATTTTCCGATCAGTGCAGAGCAGTTCAACACCACGGCACCGCCGCAGCCGGAAGAACCGCAAAACAGCGAAGAATGGCGGGGCCGAGCCTTGGACCTGGGATCGGTGGGGCAGTTTGACGCCGCCTTGGCCGCCTACGCGCAAGGTGTGGCGAGCACCGACGACCCGCGCGAGCTCGCGGTGCTGCACAATGCTGCCATCACCATTCACGCGCATGTGCCGGGAGAGGAGCACGTCGCGGCGATGCGAAACGCTGTTGCCCTCCGAGCCGCCGCTCTTCGGAAGGCCGGTGATGAAGTGCTGGCCGGGTTGACTGAGCGGGCCTCGGAATTGCTTGCCGCGCCGGATGGTGAAGACACCAATCCAGCCAAATTGGCGCTCATCCACAGCGAACTCGATACCGCCTCCCCCCATCCGGAAGCCCAGTACATTCTCAGCTCCGCTCTTGGCGGCATCCTCTTGGCGGCTGGTGAATTGGAGGCGGCACGGGCAACTCTCGATGGCATGGAGAACGCCATTGCTGGGTGGGAAGCGGGCCCCTGGCACTCCAGTGAACAAGCCCTGCGCCGAGCCCGGACCAGGCATGCGGGCCTCATGTTGCAGTTGTGCACCCAGGAGCAGGACGCTGACGGCGCTAGCGAATGGCTCGAGAAAAATCTGGAACTCGATACCTCGGTTGTTGGGCGGGCCGCCCTGTTGGCAATGCGAAGCCGGGTGCATTTTCAAACGCGTGAGCCTGCCAAAGCCCTCGTCGACGCGGATGCAGCCACGGATCTCTTATTGAGCCTGGGTGCCCGTAGTGCCGCACTTCAAACCATTCAGCTCTCCGCCGCGATCTTGATGGAAATGGGACGCACGGGCGAGCTCCGGGCCCTGCTGCGCTTCGGAATTCAACAGGCCCAGATGGCGGAAGCACCCGTCTTGGTGAGCTTGAGCTACGCGTTGGCCCAGGACTTGGTGGAGCATGGAGACACCGAGGAAGCCATCGAGCTCATCGACGAGACGCTGCGAAGCACGGTGGTGGAGATCGGCGATCACGACCGCGGCGAACTTTACGACCTCTTGGGGTCGGCACTGCGGAACTCCGGTGAACTCGGCGGAGCCGTGAGCGCGTGGACTATGGGCCTGCAACATTTCTCGGCCAGCGATGAACAGTCCCGCATTGCCGAACTGCATGTGGCCATCGGGTCTACCTATCAAGAAGCGGGGCACTTCGAAGCTGCCATGGAGGAAGCGCAAGCCGGGCTTGATGTGCTTTTGTCAGCGGATGAGGCCCAGGAGATTGATCCGCGCTCGGTGGTGGCAGCCCGCATGCAGCTGGCCGGAGCCATGAGCCTGGCCGGGGACGATGGGGCGCCGGACGCCATCGAGGCCGCCGGGGCCTTGGCGGAGCAGATCGCCTCTGAGCACCAAAGTGCTGAGATCTACATGATCCGGGCAACGCACCTGTTCCGCAGCGGTGATGTTGATGGTGCCGTGGCGCAGGCCCTGCAGGGATCCAGTGCTTTTGAGAAGCTCGACGGCGCGCAGCAACAAACTGCGTGGGCCTTGCTGCAGGCAGCGCACATGCTCGATAACGCCACTCGCTATGATGACGCGGTTGCGCTGTACCGTCAGGTCATCGATTCCTTGGCCCAGGATCTGCAAGGCCAGGAAGTGATCCGGCACCAGCTGGCGGATTGTCTGGAATCGGCTGGCCGGACGGCTGAAGCCGCCACTGTGCGTGCCGAAGCCCAGGCGGAGGCCGAGGCCGGTCGGCACCAGCAATAAACCAAGCTTCTGCAGGTCCCAAAGTCAAGCAGCCGCAGGCACTGTCCCGAGGGTTTTGCCTCGGCCCCTACACTGGGTGGCATGGCTATTGTTTATGCTGCGCAGCTGCGCCCGTCCAAAATGGAACTCCTGGCCCTTTGGCTGCCCCAACAGCCCTGGTTTGTGGCAAGCGAGGAGGAGTTGGTTCGCCTTGGCTCGTTCCGCTTTGATGATCCGGCCGGTGAGGTGGGCGTGGAAACCCAGCTCGTCGGCGCTGGAAAGAACGTTTACCACGTGCCCATGACGTACCGCGGAGCGCCGTTGGAGGGTGCGGAGGAGTTCCTGATCGGGACCATGGATCATTCAGTTTTGGGGGATCGCTGGGCGTATGACGCCACGGGCGATCCCGTCTACGCGGCGACTCTTGCGGCCGCACTTCTGGCAGGTGCCCCGCAGGCGGTGCAACTGCGTGAGGCCGACGGCGAAACAACAGTAATACAGGAAACCTCCACCATCACAGCCACGGGAATCCCACTCGAAAAGGTTCCAGCGCTCGGCGCGATCGCCACGGTCACGAAAGCCGGTGTGAGCACCATCAGCTCCGGAAATCTTGAACTTCGGGTACTGCGGGAGCTGGATCTGGGCGGTGTAACCACACCGGGATACGGCCTGACAGCAGTCTGGGAAGGGCAGCAATCACCTGTCCTGATTGCCACCGCTGCCATTCTGTAGCTTCCCATTTTCCAACAGGCTGGCCCCTTGCTCCCTGCCGTCTTGCGTCAGCCGGATTGGGTGGCGAGGAAGTCACCGAGTGATTGAGGCGGGCGTCCCGTGAGTTCCTCCACAGCGGAGCTCACGGACTCCATGGCCCCTGAGGCGATTGACGTATACGTTGAAACCCAGGCGTCGTATTGCCATGCCGGGGCGTCCCACGCTTTACGAGACTCGTAGGCCTCCTCGATGCTCTCGTTGTGGAATGAGATGTCCCGTCGCAAACCGGCACTGAGAATGGCTGCGATTTCGGCCATCGTCAGCGCTTCCGGGCCGGTCAGCTCATAGCTTTTTCCGGCGTGGCGGCCGGGGTCCTGCAGAATGGCGGCGGCCGCGGCAGCCACGTCTCGGCGTGAGACCACCGCGGCACGGCCGGTACCGGCGGGGCCGCGGATGACACCGTCGTCCCCTACCATCATGGGCATGAAATCCAGGTAGAAGTTATCGCGCAGGAACGTCCACGCCATGCCGGACCGTTTGAGGTGTTCCTCCGTGGCGAAGTGGTCTCGCGCCAATGTGAAGACGGCATCCGTGGCTGCTGCCACGAATGATGTGTAGACGATGTGTCGAACCCCCGCGGCCGCGGCGCCATCGATAAACGCCTTGTGTTCATCGAGTCTCGTGGCACTTTCGGACGCGGAAACCATCAGGACAGTTTGTATGCCCTTAAGGGCATGTTCGACGCCGGAGGTGTCGCCGAACGCTGCAACCGCCACTTGCGTGGCGGGCAGCTGCGGGGCTCTGCCTGCATCGCGGACAATCAAGCGTTGGGGAGTTCCGGCGTCGGCCAAGGTGCGGGCTACCTGGCCACCAAGAAAACCGGTGGCGCCAGTGACGGCGATTGTTGGCGGTGTCATGGTCTCAGTAAATCCTTGGAGCCAGTGATTGTCGAGGGGGCTCTGCGAAACTCCGTGAGGCCTGGGCGTTTTGTTCGCTCCTTTGCCAGTCCGGCCTCGTTCAAGCTGCGGACGGTGCGCCGCGAAAGCGCCGGAAGTTGCCCAAGTACGGTACGAGGGGCTTTTGCGATGCCGGTTATGAGGGTCAACGTCGAATCCTGCGTGTGCACCTCAATGCGTGCGTAATCGCTGGTGCACCGCCAGAGGAGCTTTTCAATCTGGCCGTAGCGGAACACGTGCTGCTGGGCACCGGTGGTGACGAGTAGCTGAGTCTGTGTGAACGCAGCCGTGCAGGGCACCGTTCGCCGGCTAAGACGGGCCTTGATAAATAGGTAGGCGGGCAGGGCAACCAGGGCGCCCGCCACGATCAGGGTGAATCGAACGCTGACAATCCCCAGATGATAATCGGCGGCAATCAGGGCCAGGGCTGTTAGTGACCCGGCCGCGGCAATCGTGGCAACCATGATCACTATGAGTGTCCGCATCGCCATCGCGATCGCAGCAAAGCGCACCAAGGTTCCGGTTGGCTGTTCCTCCCACACGGGTGCCACGCGTTCCGGAGCCTTGGCTGAGGGCTGGCCGGCCAGTGAACTCAGCCGGCTGATGATCCCCAGCCACATCCAGCCCACAGCCGGAATGCCCGCCATTTGTACCAAGAGGAGCGCCGATTTGAGGTCACCGGGGGGAGTCGTCAAAAATGGTATTTCCGCGGAAGACCAACCACCACATCGCCCCGCCCGCAACAACTGCAACGACGAAGTGGATCACTGCGCCAAGGCCTGTGCGCTTCATGCCCAGTGTTGCGTTGACGAAGGTCATCCCACACAGGGCACCGCCTACCAACACCAGCAGATACGGTACAAAGTCCAAGCCATGGCCAGAAAGATACCAAGGGATTGCTGTGCCAAGGAGCGCTGCGGCCCACACGAGGGGCTGAAGGACAAGCTTGCGCCACACGGCTGTGCGAAGAGGGTCTGAAGACACGGAAACCATACTAGGGGTGACTGCCACGGGTCACGAAAGTGGTCGTTCAGCCGTGGTGCGATGGGCTGTGACCTGCCGAGCGCACCGGTACGATTCCCAGATGGGCCGCGGTGGCGTCACTTCCTGTGACTGTCACTGTCCAATCGGGTCTCAAAAAGTCAGTTGGTGCCAGGCGGAGCTGCTGAACCTCAGTGACTTTGCCCGGTTCCCAGGAGTGCCTAAAGACGCCGTTCTGGGTGTATCCCAGCGATCTTGAAACGCCAAGGGACGCCGAATTCCATACGGCAGCCTCGGTTTCTGCGACCTGGGCACCCAGCCAATCGAAGGCATAGCTGAGGACGGCAGTGCGCATTTCCTTGCCAAATCCGTGCCCTTGCGCGCTCTGGCGAAGCCATGAACCGGTCGTGACGGTGTGGAGAGCCTGAAAGTTGTTGGCACCTAAATCCTGGCAGCCGATGAATTCACCGGCATGCCAGATTCCCAGTTGAATCGACCACTGCTCTTTGGTCATTTCGGCCCGCGTGCGCCAAACATGACGTGCGGTGTTCGCCGGCAGCTCGTGCGCGGGCGCTTGAGTCCAGGGAAAAGAGAATGGCATGGCGTCAACTGGGTGGATTCCACTCAAAGCGGCCTGAACCATGGCGGGAAGGTCTTCATCTCGAACAGGGCGGAGCAGCAGTCGGGGCGTTGCGAGTTGCAGGTCGAAGGGCGGCCAGAGTTCGGCTTCGGAGATCATCCTGAATTCTAACTATTTCAGCGGCATTCGAAACGTTCTGTGACGTGCCCAGGGTGCTCGGGAATGCCGGCTAAAGCCTTATTTCGTAGAGAAAGGTGTTCTGCCATTCGCCGGCACGCGGCCCCGAAGCCCGCTGTGCGATGCGCTCACGGTAGCCAATCTCGCGGAAGCCCATCTTGAGGTGGAGGGCGCGGCTGGGGGTGTTCTCGGCGAAAATACCCGATTGGATGGTCCAGTAGCCGTGGATGCCTGCCTGTTCGATCAGGGCCTGGAGCAGAAGTTTTGCAATGCCGCGGCCGCTCTGGCCCGGATCAACGTAAATGGAGTGCTCAACCACGCCGCGGTAGGCGGCCCGGCCGGAGGAGGGTGACGCGGACGCCCATCCGGCCACGGTGCCATCAGCATCCTCGGCCACGAGACTCAGTTCAGGAATCTTAGCGCCGAAAAAATCTGATTTGGCCGGAACGCTGTCTTCAAAGGTGGCACTGCCCGTGCTGATCCCCAAAGCGTAGATCCGCTCCACCGCGCCCCAATCGGCGTCAACCATGAGGCGGATGTGCGGAATGCTCACAGCGCGGTGATGATCGCCGCGGCCCGGTCCAAGGCTCCTCGGACCAGTGAGTAGTATGCCCAGGTGCCGCGCTTCTCACGCTCCAGAAGGCCTGCATCAACCAGGATCTTCAGGTGGTGGGAGACGGTGGGTTGTCCCAGATCCAGTGGTTCGGTGAGGTCGCAAACACAGGTTCCGTCGCCGTCGCCCGCTTTGACGATGGACAGCAGGCGCAGCCGGTTGGGATCTGAGAGTGCCTTGAGAGTCCGGGCCGATTCCTGGGCCGCTGCGGCACTGAGTGCGGGCCGGCCGCTGGGTTCGCAGCAGACTTGCTCGGTGGTTGTCTCCAGTGTTAGTGCAGTGGTCATGTATTCATTATGCCCATAGATTGACAATTGTCGATATATCGGTCGATACTCGTCATATCGACAATCATCAATCTTTGATCCACTGCCCGGGAGCCGTATGAGTATCAAGACAGTCACACCCGCCATGTCCGGAGAGACCGCCGTCGTCGGCAAACTCTCCACCTTGGACCGCTTTCTGCCAGTGTGGATCATCGCAGCCATGGCCGTTGGCCTGCTGCTGGGGCGCTTTGTTCCCGGGCTGAACACCGGACTGGAAGCAGTGCAGATTGGGTCGGTGTCACTGCCGATCGCGATTGGCCTGCTGGTCATGATGTACCCGGTGCTGGCGAAGGTTCGCTACAACGAGACCGGCCGTGTCCTGGCGGACCGCAAGCTGATGATCACCTCTCTGGTCCTGAACTGGGTGGCGGCGCCTGCGTTTATGTTTGCCCTGGCCTGGATCTTCGTGCCCGACCTTCCCGAATACCGGACCGGGCTGATCATTGTGGGCCTGGCCCGCTGCATTGCCATGGTCATGATCTGGAATGACCTGGCCTGTGGGGACCGGGAAGCGGCCACGGTGCTGGTGTTGATCAACTCCGTGTTCCAGGTCTTCGCCTTCGGTGCCTTGGGCTGGTTCTACCTCCAGGTTCTCCCGGGCTGGTTGGGACTTCCGACCACCTCGGCCGACTTCTCCTTCTGGGCCATCACCGCCTCGGTGTTGATCTTCCTCGGCATTCCCCTGCTGGCGGGTTTTTTGACCCGAACGATTGGTGAGAAGGCCAAGGGTCGTGACTGGTACGAAGGCAAGTTCCTTCCCAAGCTGGGGCCGTGGGCCCTGTACGGTCTGCTGTTCACGATCGTGCTGCTGTTCGCGCTTCAGGGCGACTCGATCACCTCCAACCCGCTGGATGTGGCCCGGATTGCCCTGCCCCTGCTGGTGTACTTCCTGGTGGTCTTCGCCGCGGGCATGGTGATCGGCCGGCTCCTGAACCTGGGCTATGCGAAGACCACCACCCTGGCTTTCACCGCTTCGGGCAACAACTTCGAGCTCGCCATCGCCGTCGCGATCGGCACCTTCGGGGTCACCAGTGGCCAGGCCCTGGCCGGCGTAGTTGGACCACTCATTGAGGTGCCGGTCCTGGTGGCCCTGGTCTATGTTGCCCTGTGGGCACGCAAACGCTTCTTCACCAACTAACCCCCAACTACTTGCAGGAGCCCCGACAATGAGCCTCACCGAAACCACCAAGAAGCCCTCTGTCCTGTTCGTCTGCGTGCACAACGCCGGACGCTCCCAGATGGCAGCCGCGTACCTCACCACCCTTTCCAACGGGGCCATCGAGGTCCGCTCCGCCGGTTCCCAACCCGCCGCAGCGGTCAACCCCGCCGCCGTAGCCGCGATGGCCGAGGAGGGCATCGACATGTCCACCGAGATCCCGAAGATCCTCACCACCGATGCCGTGAAGGAGTCCGACGTCGTCATCACCATGGGGTGCGGCGACACCTGCCCAATTTTCCCCGGGAAGCGTTACGAAGACTGGGAGCTTGTTGACCCCGCCGGCCAAGGTGTGGACGCCGTCCGTCCCATCCGCGACGACATCAAAACCCGCATTCAGGCCCTCATCGCCGAACTCCTCCCCGCCAGCTAGACCCGCGTCACGAGAGAAGGAACAGATCATGACTGAACAGCCCACCTTGCTACCCGTTGCCGTTATCGGAGCAGGCCCCGTGGGACTGGCGGCGGCCGCCAACCTTGTGGAGCGCGGCATATCCGTTGTCATCTTTGAAGCGGGGGAGAAGGTGGGATCGGCTATTCGGCAGTGGGGCCACATTCGGTTGTTCTCACAATGGGAACACAACATTGACCCGGCCTCACGCCGTCTCCTTGAAGTTGCTGGGTGGACCGAACCCCGGCTCACATCCCTACCCTACGGTTCTGAACTCGTTGAACGGTATCTGGAACCATTGGCCGAGGTCCCTGCCATCAAGGCTGCCTTGCGCACATCGACTCGCGTCACTGCGGTAAGCCGAATTGGAATGGACAAGACCCATTCTCGCGGCCGCGATGAACGCCCCTTCCTGATCCGCGTTGAAGGGCCAGCCGGGACAGTAACCGACCACCACTTCCGGGCCGTCATTGACACTTCGGGCACCTGGGCGCAGCCCAACCCGCTTGGCCAGGCTGGTCTGCCGGCGGCTGGGGAAACCGAGGCGATCGCCGCCGGCCTCGTCTCGCGACCCCTTCCGGATGTCACAGGTGTCGACCGCACCACATTCGCAGGCAAGCACGTGCTCGTCATTGGTTCCGGCCACTCAGCCGCCAACACCCTGCTGTCTCTTGGACAGCTGGCCAAAAACGAAGCGGGAACAAGAATTAGCTGGGCCGTCCGCGGCGCTGACGCGTCCCGCCTCTACGGCGGAGGGGACCTTGATGGCCTGCCGGCCCGCGGCCAGCTTGGCACCCGGCTGCGCATGCTCGTCGAGGACGGACACATCGAACTGCACACCTCCTTCACCGTTACTTCCTTCACTGTTGGTGATGGGTTGGCTGTCACCGGCAGCACCCCGAACGGGGACGTAACCCTGAACGTTGACCTGTTGATTCCCGCCACCGGGTTCCGCCCAGACCTGGACATCCTGCGCGAAATTCGCTTGGAACTTGACCCAGTTGTTGAAGCGCCCCGAGAGCTGGGTCCGCTGATCGATCCGGATTTCCACTCCTGCGGCACGGTTCCGGCACATGGGGCCGCGGTCCTGGCGCACCCGGACAAGGACTTCTTCATGGCCGGGATGAAGTCATATGGCCGGGCACCCACCTTCTTGTTGGCCACCGGCTACGAGCAGGTCCGCTCCATCGTCGCCGCATTGGCAGGAGACAAGGACGCTGCCAATCAAGTTCACCTGGTCCTGCCTGAAACCGGGGTCTGCTCCACCGATCTGGGCGGTAGTTGCGATGCTCCTGCCGAAGCAAGCACCATGGAGGAAGAGCCCGCCGGGTCCTGCTGCGGAACCCCAGAGCCAGTATTAATCGGCATTCCCACCGGATTGGCTCACGGCCGATTCGCCGTGATCCCGCAACTAAGCCAAAAACCCTAGGACTTGCAGAAAATGGAACAACCCATGCCCAACAAACCCGGTGTGCTCTTCGTCTGTGTCAAGAACGGCGGCAAGTCTCAAATGGCAGGTGGCCTGATGCGCCATCTGGCAGGAGACGCCGTTACTGTATTTACGGCAGGCACACGGCCTGGAACATCTCTAAATGCGCAGTCCGTGGAGTCTTTGGCGGAGCTCGGGATCGATCTGGGTGACGAGCGCACCAAGGCCATCACGCAGGACATGCTGGCTCACGTGACGCTGATCATCACCCTGGGTAGTGAAGCCGTTGTTGAGCCTGTGCCCGGGGTCGAGATTCGCAATTGGGACACCGACGAACCGTCCAAGCGCGGTATCGAAGGCATGGCAAGGATGCGCCTTGTCAGGGACGACATCCGGGCAAGGGTCCAAGAACTGGCTGCCGAGCTGGCTACCCGCGCATAGTCAACCAGGCTCCCGATCCGCCCATCTGGAAGGGGCAGGCTCACGGGCTATTTGAACATGTTCAAAAGAAGTGCTTAACTCATTATTGAACACGTTCAAAAGATGGGAAACGGCATGGCTGGCAAGGCAACAGAGGGCAAGAGTGCGCAAACCAGGGCGTTGGTGCTTCAGACGGCGCTGAGCATGTTCCGCAGCAAAGGGTTCGCCAAGACCACCATGCGGGCCATTGCTTCGGAAGCCGACGTGTCACTTGGCAGCGCCTATTACTACTTCGCCTCCAAGGATGAACTTGTCTTGGAGCTGTACCGCGAGTCCGTCGCCGAACAACGCGCGGCGGCATCGGCGGCTTTGGCGAACACCCAGGGATTGGTGGACCGGCTTAGGTTGGCTATTCATGCCGGTGTTGACGCGCTGACCCCGTACCACGGCTTTGGTGGCGCCTTCATAAGCAGTGCACTGCCACCACAATCGGCCACGAACCCTTTCGGCGAGGCATCCAGCCAAGCCCGGGAGAACGCCGTCGGAATTTTCAGTGATGTCATCGAGGGCGCCAAGGTGCCACCATTTCTCCGCCCTCATCTCCCGGAGCTTCTGTGGCTGGCGTACATGGGTGTGGTGTTGTTCTGGGTCTATGACCGCTCCGATCATCAACGCCGCACGCGCACCCTGATTGACGGAGCCGCGCCACTGATTGCCAGGCTCGTCTCGTTGTCGCGATTGCCCGTGGTCAAGCCCATGGTAGAGGAAGCGCTTGCACTCAAGAAGAAGGTGCAGCAGTGAACAAGGTGGTCATTGCCGGGGCATCGGGCTTCATCGGAGCCCACCTTCGCCGTCAGTTCGCCGCCCTAGGCTGGCGCGTGCAGACGGTTGGCAGGGCCGGGGACGCGATCTGGGGCGACACCGCCGCCATTACGGCACTTCTGGAGGGTGTCGATCTTTTGATCAACCTGGCAGGAAAATCGGTCTCTTGCCGGTACACGAACGCCAATAAGGCCGAGATTTTCCGCTCACGTCTGGAGACCACGGCTGAACTGGGCCGTGCCATCGCCGCCTGCACGCATCCACCCCGCGACTGGTTCAACGCGAGCACCGGAACCATCTACCGTGACGCCAGGGACCGTCCCCAAGATGAGTGCGACGGCGAACTTGGCGCCGGCTTCTCCGTGGATGTGGCGCGGGGTTGGGAAGGGACCTTGGCTGCCGCGGCAACCCCGGCCACGCGAAAGATCCCGCTGCGCATCACCATTGTCATGGGCCCCGGCGGTGGCGTCATGCGTCCGTTCAATAATCTGGCCAGGTTGGGGATGGGTGGACGCATGGGGGATGGCGGGCAAAAGTACAGCTGGATACATGTTGGCGATCTCTTCCGGGCGGTCGTGTTTCTTCATGGTCGGCCGGACATCACCGGACCCGTGAACCTTGCCGCACCCGAGGTGGTGACTAATGCCGAACTCATGGCAGCTGTTCGGCTCATGAACAGGGCGCCATTCGGATTGCCCACGCCGGCTTGGCCATTGAAAATGGGGGCCGTGCTGATCCGAACCGAAACCGAACTTGTCTTGAAAAGCCGCTGGGTCTCCTCGCGAAAGCTACAGGAGGCCGGCTTTGAATGGCGGCATCCGGAACTGGCAGGGGCGCTCACAGACATTGCCAGTGGCTCTCATGAGTGAGCCCAGGTTCAACATGCATTACGGCACCCCGGCCGTACTGATCGGATGGCTGGTCACCTTCGTTGTATTTTGTGTGGGGTACACAGCATCAGTTGTCTTCAGTGGATACGACTCGGCCATGGGTTGGTACCTACTGCCGATTTCCCTCATGTACGGCTTTCCTGTGGCGGTCGCCGTTGGTCTGCCGCTTGGACTCTTCATTGCGTGGCCGCTGCGGCGGGTGCGGAACCAGTGGATCCATGTCCTTGCCTTCGCCGTGGGGATTGGGTTGGCAACAGCGCTCTCGATGCTGCTAATTGGGGGAGTCGAAGCAGTACGGCAGTCCACGGTAACAATCCTCGCGGTTGCACTCAGCGCGGCAATCGGCCGGGCGAGCGTCATGAGGCTTGTTGCGCGGAAGAATGCGCTGGTGAACCAATCGAATCCAGCCATGAGAGCTCGTTACGGCCTTTAGCCGTCAGATCACCAGTTAGCTGGACATCCGGCACCTGTTGTCCACGGATCCGATAGGCTCGCATCAACAATTTCATGCCGCTGACACTTGCCCCGTGATTGGAGCTCCGAATGAGCCTTGCCTCCACTCTCACCGTCACATCCCTGACCATCGAACTGGCAGAGCTGGGCGAGGAGTCGTTCATGCCGTCGGTGCAGGCATTGCTTGAACCGCCCTACACACTGGGGGACGGGATACCGGAGGAGGTTGCCGCGGGAGTGCGGTGGGGCAAGGCCCCCAATATTTATCCCTATCCCATGCAGGAGAACTACACGAGGGATACCAGCGCAACCGCGCTGACCGGCGTCGTGCTTGAAAACGAGCATGTGAAGGCGAGCTTCCTGCCGCAACTGGGCGGGCGGCTCTGGGAGCTGACGGACAAGGCGAGCGGCAAGTCACTGCTTCACACGCAAGACCGGATTCAGTTTGCCAACCTGGCTCTGCGCAACGCCTGGTTTGCCGGTGGGATTGAGTACAACATCGGCACGCGGGGCCACTCACCCACCACGTGTGCCCCGCTGCATGCCGCCGTAGTCCGCACGCCCGACGGCCTGGATTTGTTGCGGATGTGGGAGTTTGACCGCCTGCGTGAGGTTGTTTTTCAGATCGACGCGTGGCTGCCGGAGGATTCCAAGGTGCTACTTGTGGCTGTGCGCATCCGCAACCCCAACGCCGAAACCGTGCCCATGTACTGGTGGACCAACGCCGCCGTGCCGCAGACTCCGCAGACGCGTGTGCTGGCCCCCGCAACCCACGCCTACGCCACCGATTACGACGGGTCCATGACCAGGCTGAAGCCCACCGATTTCCACGGTTCCGATGCCACCTGGCCGGACCGAAACAAGCGGGCGGCCGACTTCTTCTTCGACATTGCCCCCGAGGAGCGGCGTTGAGAAGTGGCCACCGACGCTGACGGGGACGGCCTGGCACTGGTTTCCTCGGCACAACTGCGCGGGCGGAAATTGTTCGTGTGGGGCGAGAACACTGGCGGGCATCGGTGGCAGGAATGGCTCACACCCTCCATGGACGGCCATCCGCGTCACTACGCCGAGATTCAAGCCGGACTGGCGCAAACCCAATTCGAGCATGTGCCCATGCCCGCAGGTGCCAGCTGGCAATGGGTTGAGGCCTATGGCAACGCGGAGCTGGATCCCGCGCTCGCAGCCGGACCCTGGGAAACGGCCGTAGCCCACGGGGCCGAGCGCGTGGCGGCGCTGATTTCTGAGCAGGCGTTGGCGAATGCCATGGCCGACGCCGGCCGCTGGGCCGATCTGCCGCCGTCGGAATTCCTTGTGGCTGGCAACGGTTGGGGTGCCTTGGAGCGGGAGCGCCGCCGGCATGCGCAGATGGAGTGGATCGACGAGACCGGGACGCCGTTTGGGACGGAAACGCTGACGGCAGCCCAGCAACCATGGCTGGAACTGCTCGCGAAGCAAATCGGGGAGCCGTTTTTCGGGGCGGAATCGTTTGTTCGAGGGGCGGATTGGGAAGAATTGCTGACGGCGGCTCCCAGCGCCGAGGCGGCGATGCACTTGGCGACGATGCTTCACGCGCAAACGCCGCCTACTGCCGTGGGGATGGTCGCTGTGATTGAGACTTACCGGTGGGCGCTGGATGGTTCCTCTGCCGATGAAATCCCGCTGAGCCCGTGGAGCATGGCGGTTGCGCGCCGTGGCCTTGGCCAAGCGTTGCTGACGGCTGGCGAAATTGAAGCAGGGTTGGCCGAGTTGGAGGCAGCCTGCGCCTTGGAACCGGACCGTCGAGAATTGTTGGTGGAAGCAATGGCCTGTGCAGCGGACAACGGCCGACCCGAGATGGTGTTGACGTTGCTTGGCCAGGCTCCGGAGCGTCTGAAGGCCATCGGGCGCGTCAAGTTCCTACGGGCGAGAGCGCTGGCAGATCTTGATCGGGACGAGGAAGCGGCGGAGCTTCTCCGAGACGGAATTGTAGTTGCGGATCTTCGCGAAGGGGCCAATTCGCTTACGGATCTGTGGCGCCGGGTATGCCCGGGCGAGGAGGTTCCGCCGGAGTACCAGTTCAGCATGCTCTAGCCCGGCATCTTTCCTCTCGACGCTCGCTCAGTAGAGGGGCGTATTTCCGGAACGCTCGCTCAGCATAGCGCGAGAGCGTTGCGCCATTTCCGCCCATTGCTGAGCGAGCGTTGCCCGAAAAGTCCCCGCTAGTGAGCGAGCGTCTGTATTGACAGGCAGTTGTGAGGCGTGTCATAGTTTCCATTATGAACCTGTCAGACAACTGGACAGCAGGACAAGGGCCCATTGTCCGGGTCAGTGCCGCCGAAGCCGTCTTCAAGGCCATTCGCGCAGCCATTGAAAGCGGTGAGTTGCACCTTGGCAGCAAACTCAGCTCCGAAACCACGCTGGCCCAGCAATACGGTGTCAGCCGCTCCGTTATCCGCGAGGCGTTGAGATCCTGTACGGCACTTGGCCTGACGGAAACCCTCACCGGCAAGGGAACCTTTGTCATTGCCAACCGGGCCACCAGTAATCTGGTCCTGGGCCAGTACTCGGCGCGAAGTCTCATGGAGTCCCGCCCTCATATTGAGGTGCCCGCCGCCGAATTCGCCGCCACCAGACGCACCGCCGAGGAACTCGATCAGATGCGCGGCATCTTGGCACTCATGGCCGAGGAAGACGATCCTGAAATCTGGGTCAACCTGGATGCCAGCTTCCACGCGGCCATCGCCAAAGCCAGCGGCAACGACGTCTTCGAGCGCGTGGTCAATGACATCCGCGACGCCATGGCCAAGCAGTCCGAAACCATCAACCTGATCACCGGGCGCGCAAGCACATCAAACACCGAACACAAGCTGATCTTTGACGCAATCGCCAACAGTGACACCGAAGCGGCCGGCCGCGCCATGGCCGTCCACCTGAACGCGGTGGATGCCGCACTCAGCATCATTACGGGAGCAAAAAAAGCATGACGAACCAGCAATTTCCCGCCCACGAACCCCTCGCCGTGCAAACCCGCGGCGACATGGTGGAAAGCGTCCACTTCGGTTCACTTGCTGCCATCGCCGCCGACGGCGGGAGCCTGGTTTCGCGCGGAGAGCCCGGTGCCCGCGTGTATCCCCGATCGGCGCTGAAACCACTCATGGCCGTGGCCATGCTGCGCGCCGGCTTGGACCTTCCTGCTGATCAGCTCGCCCTCGCCGCGGCCAGCCATTCCGGCTCGGACCGGCACCAGGAGACAGCCGCCAAGATCCTCGCCGATGCGGGGCTGGTGCCTGGGGATCTTCGCAACTCCACGGATTTGCCCTACGGTGTCTCCGAACAGACGGCCTGGCTGAACGCCGGCAAGGGACGCACCCAGCTGGCCCAGAACTGCTCCGGCAAGCACGCCGCGTTGTTGGCCACCTGCGTCAAGAATGGCTGGCCCTTGGAGAGCTATTTGCATCCAGAGCACCCGCTGCCCACACTCGTTCGCGAGGTTGTCGCCGATTTGACCGGTGAGGAACTGACCGTGACCAGCACGGACGGCTGCGGCACCGAAGTTTTTGGGCTGTCACTGACAGGCATGGCCAGGGCCTTCAGCCGCATGGTGACCGCCGAGCCTGGCACGCCCGAGCGTCGGGTGGCCGATGCCATGCGTGCCCACCCGGTGATGGTGGCCGGAGAAGGGCGCGACGTCACAGCCCTGATGGATGCCGTTCCCGGGCTGCTGGCCAAAGACGGTTTCGAGGGTATTCAGGTCATTGCCCTCGCCGATGGTGCCGCGCTGGCGCTGAAGATTTCCGACGGCGGCGACCGTGCCAGGATGCCCGCGGCAGTCCCGGCCTTGTTGGCCATGGGAGTGGATCCGGTGCTCTTGGCGCCCTTCAACCACCTGCCCGTCTACGGTGGCGGCCTCCGTGTGGGCGAACTGCGCGCACTTCCACCCACCAGCTAATTTTCCACAAAATTCCAAGCAAGATTCCTGTCGCGCAACGATGCGCCACCACCAAGGAGAACCATGTCTGAGAGCATTTCCAACAACCCGGTATCCGATCCTGTCCTGACCCGCAGTGAGCACGATCTCATTGGCGATCGAGACATCCCCGTGGACGCCTATTGGGGCGTGCACACCCTGCGGGCTGTAGAGAACTTCCCCATTACGGGAACCACGCTGAGCAGCAACACCCACCTCGTCACCGGCTTGGCCATGGTCAAGCAGGCAGCCGCCCAGGCCAACCATGAGCTTGGTTTGTTGGATGATCTGCGCGCAGGAGCCATCATCGCCGCCTGCAAGGAAATTATTGCCGGGAAACTGCATGACCAGTTTGTGGTGGACGTTATCCAGGGTGGTGCCGGGACGTCGTCGAACATGAACGCGAACGAGGTCATCGCCAACCGGGCCCTGGAAATCCTGGGCCACCAAAAAGGCGAGTACCAGTTCCTGCACCCCAACGACCACGTCAACCTGAGCCAGTCCACCAATGACGTGTACCCAACAGCTGTTAATGTGGCGACGATCTTTGGTGCGAAGTCTTTGGTGGTTGCCATGGAGTACCTTTGCGACGCGTTTGCGGCGAAGGCCGTGGAATTCCGGACCGTTGTGAAAATGGGCCGCACACAGTTGCAAGACGCCGTGCCCATGACGCTGGGACAGGAATTCAACACCTATGCGGTAACCATGGGGGAGGACCGGGCGCGCCTGGCCGAATCCACGCTGCTGGTGCACGAGATCAACCTCGGCGCCACCGCCATTGGTACCGGGCTCAACGCTCCCGTGGGCTACTCGGCCTTGGCGTGCCGCCATCTGGCTGAAATCTCCGGTCTTCCGCTGACAACCTCCATTGACCTCATCGAAGCCACGTCCGACGTCGGCGCTTTCGTGCACCTCTCGGGCGTCCTCAAGCGTGTGGCAGTAAAGCTGTCCAAGATTTGCAACGATCTGCGGCTGCTCTCCTCAGGACCGCGCGCAGGCTTTGGCGAAATCACCCTGCCGGCCGTGCAGGCAGGGTCCTCCATCATGCCTGGCAAGATCAACCCGGTGATCCCGGAAGTGGTCAACCAGGTGGCCTACGAGGTCATTGGCAACGACGTCACCATCACCATGGCGGCCGAAGGCGGGCAACTCCAGCTCAACGCCTTTGAGCCCATCATTGTGCACAGCCTGACCAAGAGCATGCGCCACCTTGAGGCTGCGTGCATCACCCTGGCAGACAAGTGCATCCGCGGCATCACCGCCCACGAGGACAAGCTGCGGGCCCAGGTGGAACACTCCATCGGCCTGGTCACTGCGCTCAACCCGCGTCTGGGCTACACCACCTCAACGGCCATTGCCCTTGAGGCGCTGGCCACCGGACGAGGTGTTGCCGAGCTCGTCCTGGAGCACAAGCTGCTCACCGCCGAACAACTCAATGAATTATTGCGACCGGAACACCTCGCCAATCTGGGCGACTGACACTGCTGCACGGCAATGATGCCGGCGGCGCCTCACGAAAAGGATTTCCACCATGCAACACACGGAAAAAACAAAAACTTCTGACTTGGTTCAAGATACGCCCAACGCAGCATTGACGGCTGAGGACGCCGGGCTGCACAAGGGCCTGAAGTCCCGCCAGATCCAGATGATCGCCATTGGTGGCGCCATCGGTACCGGGCTGTTCATGGGCGCCGGTGGGCGCTTGGCCGGAGCGGGCCCGGCGCTGATGTTTAGCTACGCGGTTTGTGGTTTCTTTGCCTTCCTGATCCTGCGGGCGCTGGGTGAGCTGGTTATTCACCGGCCCTCCTCGGGTTCGTTTGTCTCGTACGCACGTGAGTTTTTCGGTGAGAAGGCCGCCTTCGTCTCCGGCTGGTTGTACTGGCTGAACTGGGCCATGACAGCGATCGTTGACATCACCGCCGTCGCGCTTTACATGCACTTCTTCTCCAAATA
This sequence comes from Arthrobacter alpinus, assembly GCF_900105965.1. Classification (NCBI taxonomy): domain Bacteria; kingdom Bacillati; phylum Actinomycetota; class Actinomycetes; order Micrococcales; family Micrococcaceae; genus Arthrobacter; species Arthrobacter alpinus. The sequence continues at coordinate 2,451,619 of NZ_FNTV01000001.1, read as the reverse complement.
TGTTCCGTGGATCGGGTCCGTGCCGCAGTGGGTGTGGGCGCTCGGTGCCTTGTTGCTGGTGCTGGGGCTGAACCTGGTTTCGGTCAAGGTCTTTGGTGAATTGGAATTCTGGTTTGCGCTGATCAAGGTGGTGGCACTGGTTTCCTTCCTGCTGGTTGGCACGTATTTCGTCATCTTCGGAACCCCCGTTGAGGGTCAGCAGGTCGGCTTCAGCCTGATTACTGACAATGGCGGATTCTTCCCGAATGGGCTCCTGCCGGTGGTTGTGGTCATGCAGGGCGTGGTGTTTGCGTACGCATCGATTGAGTTGATTGGTACGGCGGCCGGTGAAACCCAGAACCCCGAAAAGGTCATGCCGAAGGCCATCAACACGGTCATCATCCGCATTGCCGTCTTCTACGTTGGTTCGCTTGTTCTGCTTTCACTGCTGCTGCCGTACACCGCGTACAAGGCTGGGGAGAGTCCGTTCGTGACCTTCTTCGGCTCCATCGGTGTTGAGGGGATCGACTCCATCATGAACCTGGTGGTCTTGACCGCGGCACTGTCCTCTCTGAACGCCGGGCTGTATTCCACGGGCCGTATCCTGCGCTCCATGGCGTTGTCCGGTTCGGCGCCGAAGTTCACGGCCAAACTTAACAAGAGCGGCGTCCCTTATGGTGGCATCCTGCTCACGGCCGCGGTAGCGTTCCTTGGTGTCATCTTGAACGCCGTGGTTCCTGCCCAGGCGTTCGAGATTGTTTTGAACATGGCCGCTTTGGGCATCATCGCCTCGTGGGGCATGATCGTGCTCTGCCAGCTGGCGCTGTTCCGGCTGACGCAAAAGGGGCAGGCTGTTCGCCCGGCATTCCGGATGATCGGCGCCCCGTACACCGGCTACCTGACACTGGCGTTCCTGCTGGCCGTGCTGGTTCTGATGGCGTTCGACAGCCCGGTTGGAACCTGGACCATTGGCTCTGTGGTTGTGATCATTCCGGCACTCATCATTGGCTGGTACCTCAGTCGAGGCCGGATCAATGAAATCGCTGCGGCCCGCCACACCGATACCCACGGGCACCCCGTCAAGGCCCACCACACAAGCACCGGGGAATAACTGCGGCGAGGGCGCTGTTGACTCAGTTAGATGCAAACGCATGAACTAAGGAGTCATAATGCAGCGTACCGTAGTAGTCATTTCGGCAGGTCTCGGCGTCCCTTCCTCCACCCGCATGTTGGCGGATCAGTTGGGCGCCGAGGTCCAGTCGCAGCTGCAGGCAATGGGTGTTACGGCCGTCCTGGACGTGATTGACCTGCGCAACTACGCCACGGACATCGCCAACAACATGGTCTCCGGATATGCAGGGCCCGCGCTTGCCGAGGTGGTTAAGCGTGTTGAAGCCGCGGACGCCATGATTGCCGTGACCCCTACCTTCAGCGCCTCCTACAGTGGGCTGTTCAAGTCCTTCTTCGATGTGCTGGACCCGAAGTTCCTTGACGGCATGCCCGTGCTGTTTGGTGCCACGGGAGGGTCATCGCGCCACTCACTGGTCCTGGACATGTCCATCCGGCCGCTGTTCAGCTACCTTCGCGCCAACACCATGCCCACGGCCATCTACGCATCGCCCGAGGACTGGGGTGGCGCCGGTAGCAACACGCTCGAACGCCGCATTAGCCAGGGTGCGGGGGAGTTGGCCGCCGTGCTGGCCATCGGTGCTTCGGCCGGATCTGCGAAGGGTTCTGCACAGGAGGGGCCGCAGGCAGTGTTCGTGGACCACAAGGAAAAGCGTGCCCAGCGAGAAATGAGCGAGATGACGTCGCTGCCCTTCGAGGAACTGCTGGCACAAACTCAACGCCGCTAACGAGGGTTGCCCTTTGTGTTGATCCACGCTGACGTGCGGTTCGCGCTAGAAGATCGGCTGGACCGGCTTGGAGGTCATCGGGGGCGGGTCAAGCTGATCCAGCACCACGCTCAACGCCGTCCGGTAGAGCTCGGGATTGATCTCCGGACTAGCGTGCCCCGTATGGGAGACGTTGTAGGCAAACCGTGGATTCCTCGGCAGCAGGGCTTCCCAGCCGCGGGTTGCCGCTGCGGCATCAACAATGAAGTCCTCGGGGTCGTACAGAAGCCCGATGCCGGTGGACGTGGGGATTCCGCCGTCGTACTGTCTCGGGAAAGCCTGCAAGAAGGTGGCCTGGCTGGTACTGAGGATGAGCGAATTGTTGTTCAGGTCGAAGGAGTTGGCGATCCCATGCCGGGCGGCGCTGTACATGCCCTGACCATTCGGGTTGGCCAACCCGGCCCACAGCCCCGCCCCCAATCGCCCCAGCACGCCCAGATACGGGACAACTTGGCCGGCGAGCGAGATGTATTCCTTGCCCGGATCAAGGGTGTCGGCCACATTGCTGGGGCTCGAACCCATCACAATCAGCTTCACGGTGAGCCCAATTTGGGTCAGTAACGACCCCAACACCACCGAGACCATGCCGCCAAAGCTGTCGCCGTAGAAGTACACCGTGTCGATTTTCCGCTCAAACACATCCCGTCGAATGGCAATGAAGAGCTGGGCAATATCAATCCCGTCATTGGAGTAGCCAATGTAGGAGGCGGGGGCGCGCTCATTCATGGCCGGCTGCAGCGCGTCGAGCTTCCTCCCGGTGTCGCGGTAACTGACCCGAAACCCGCCCAACAGGTACCAGGTTTTGCCAGGGAAGCGTGCGGCCGCTGTCTTGTTTTCCTCGTTGTTCGGCGTTGTTACGCGATATTGGGTGCGATCGGTGAGCATGGCATCGGCGGTGATATTGCCTTGGAAGGCGGTGGTTACGGCCGCCGTACCCATAGTCAGGAAGAACATCCGCCGTGGCACATCCGGAATTTGGTGGGTGCGCTTGGCTGCAGGGAGCGGCTTCTCCGGCTGGCCGCCCTGCTGCTTCTGGGTTGGTACTGTGCTCGCTGTCATCGTGAATCACTGCCATTCTTCCACGATCGCCAGCCCCATTTTCCAAGGTGCGACGCCGGCCGCGGCGTTGGGTGCCGACCGCCGGTGCCGCTGTTGTGATCAGCAAGTGGTCACATGCTCTGCGACGGCGATTGCCAATTCCGCCAAGTGGCGTTGAATCCTATAGGGTTTGCCTCATGAAGTCATCCCCCGGATCCCATGCTGTCAACCGCCAAGTGTTGGCAGACCACGTTTATGACGAGATCCTGGAATCGCTCATGGACGGGCGCCTGATGCCGGGCGATTCGGTGAGTATCGATGGCACCGCCCGCGATTTAGAGGTTTCGCCCACGCCTGTTCGGGAAGCGTTGGCGCGGTTGGAGCACACGGGGCTGGTGCAGCGCGTGGCGCTCAAGGGATACAAAGTGGCTCCGGTGTCGACCGCGGAGGAGCTTGCCCAGCTCATGGAAGCCAGGCTGGTGATTGAACCTGTCAACACCAAGCTGGCCAGTGAGCGGATGACGGAGCAGACCATGGCTGCCCTGGAGCAGTCCATCCGTGCTCTGGAAACAGCGCCACGGGGACCCTCATTTGCCGAGTTTCGCGACTATTTTGATGCCGATGAACGCTTCCATCGCTTGATCGCCGAGAATGCCGGAAATCCGTTTTTGCTCGCGGCGTACAACGCGCTGGGTGGTCAGGTGCAGCGATTCCGATTGTTCAGCGGCGTGGGCATCACGGATGCCAATCATGCGATCTCGGAGCACCACGCAATTTTCGATGCCTTGCGCCGGGGTGACGCGGACGATGCTGCTGCCAAGATGGCTGAACATGTCTGCAACGTCCGCGCTCGAGCCATGGCGGACGCTCCAGATGCGTCTGGAGCGGCTGGCGCGTAAAACTGCGCGCTAATTCTTCAAGCCCGCCGTGTAAACATGACACGGCGGGCTTTTTTGTGCCGTGGCGCAGCCAGCAGTCCCAGAGCGCCCACAAACCCAATTGTGACGAGGCCACGCGGCTCAACACTTCCACGAGGCCGTATCAAGGCCTGGAAGCCGATGATTTCGCGGATGGACGCGTATTTTCCCTCGTTCACTACGCAGTGAAAGTCAGCGGCACCCGCCCTGAGAGGGTGAATGCCGAACCTTCAAAAGCCCAGATGACTGTGACGCTTGACATATCCGCTCGCCTTCACAATAGTAGATCCTATAGGAAACAGGATTCATCACAAGGGAGTGAAAGACATGGCTTACACCGCAGAGAACTGGCCCATCACCGCAGCCCTGCTGCAGTTCCCGGGCACCAGCGCAGCCGGCGTCCACATCAACGATGCAGAGGCTTCCGTCTGGGGTGACGTATTCCAAGAGGTCAAGGATGCCGGCTTTGCCAACGCCGACCTCACCGACAGCTGGGTGCGCCCCGGCGATCTGAGCGAATCCCGGCTTGAGGAATTCAAGGCAGCAGCGAATCATGTGGGCATCGGAATCCCGGTGATCTCCGCGATTCGCCGCAGCGTCATTGATGAGGCCAACTGGGAAGACAACTTGGCCTACAGTCACCGCACCATAGATGCGGCCGCCGCCTTGGGCTGTGAAGTGGTTTCCTTTGGCCTTCACCAGGCGCTGACTGCGGAGCAGCAGAAGCAGCTCTGGTTCTGGACAGTTCAGGGCCATACGGATCCGGTAGGAGACACGGAAACCTGGAACAAGGCCGTGACCCGCCTGCGCGAATTGGGCCAGCACGCAGCCGACGCAGGACTTCTGCTCTCCTTGGAAATGTACGAGGACACCTACCTGGGCACCGCCGATTCCTCGGTTCAGCTGGTCCAGGACATCGATCTGGCCAACGTTGGCCTGAACCCGGACATTGGAAACTTGATTCGCCTGCACCGTCCCATTGAGGACTGGCGTGAAGTTGTTGCCAAGACCTTGCCGTACGCGAACTACTGGCACGTCAAGAACTACATCCGTGACGAGAACGTGGCCCGCGGCAACTACACCGCCATGCCGGCACCCATGGAAAGCGGACTGATCAGCTACCGCGACGCGTTCAAGGTGGCGCTTTCGGTTGGTTACCAGGGCATCATCTGCACCGAGCACTACGGCGGAGACGGCCTCAGCGTGACGGCCAGCAACCAGGACTACCTGCGCTCACAGGTCCTGCCGAAGACCGACGGCTACACACTGGGCACCAGCCAGGTCGCACAGGGACGCCAGCTTCCCCTCTCTGCCGCAACACTGCTCACCGTCTAGGACATAAGGAGGAATCATGACTCAAATATTCGACAACCCCGCGGAGTTTGCGGACGATGCCCTTGACGGTTTCGTTGCGGCAAACCGGCACTATGTTGCACGTGTGGATGGCGGTGTGGTTCGTTCCACCGAGATGACCCCGGGACAGGTTTCCTTGGTTGTTGGTGGCGGATCCGGCCACTACCCGGCGTTCGCTGGTTTGGTGGGGGCCGGGCTTGCGGCAGGTTCGGCCTGCGGCAATATGTTCGCCTCGCCAGCTGCCGGACAGATCTACCGGGTGGCCAAGGCGGCCGCGATGAACGGCGGCGTACTGCTCAGTTATGGCAACTACGCAGGCGACGTCCTGCACTTTGGCCAGGCTCAGGTGCGGCTCAACGCCGAGGGCATCGAAACCCGCACCGTGGTGGTGACAGACGACATCGCCAGTGCACCCATCACCGAATGGCAGAAGCGCCGGGGCATTGCCGGGGACTTGACCGTCTTCAAGATCGCAGGAGCTGCTGCCGAAGCGGGCCTGAACCTGGATGAGGTGGAACGCCTCGCCATCAAGGCCAACTACCGCACACGCTCGCTCGGCGTCGCGTTTGACGGCTGCACCCTGCCCGGCGCGGACCAAGCGCTCTTCGAAGTTCCCGCAGGAAAGATGGCGCTGGGCTTGGGCATTCACGGTGAGCCGGGCATCTCCGAACACCCCATGCCGACGGCGTCCGAGCTGGCTGAGCTGCTGGTTTCACGACTGCTGGCGGACAAGCCCGACGACGCCGGCACCGAAGTGGTTGCCATCGTCAACGGATTGGGAACAGTCAAATATGACGAGCTGTTCCTCTTGTTTGGCAAGGTCGAGAAGCTCCTCAGCGCGGCAGGATTGAGCGTTGTGGAGCCCGAATGTGGTGAATTGGTGACGAGCCTGGACATGTCCGGGCTGTCCCTGACGCTGCTGTGGCTGGATACCGAACTCAAGGAATACTGGGCCGCACCGGCTGACACGCCCGCCTTCCGCAAGGGCAATGCGGCGCCCCGTGCGCAGCGGACTTTGGCTGCCCAGACCCAAGCCGCCGCTGCCCAGCTGGACGTCCCTACTCCGGCCGCCGCCGCGTTGGGCCTGCAGGCCGTCACAGCGGTCTCGGCCATCCGGGACGTTGTCATGGAACACGAAGAAGCCCTGGGCAACCTGGATGCCATTGCCGGCGACGGCGACCACGGCATCGGTATGCGCCGTGGCGTTGACGCAGCTACCGCTGCGGCACAAAAGACGGCCGAGCTCGACGGCGGCGCATCCATTGCCGCGGTACTGACAGCGGCCGGTGAAGCCTGGTCTGAAAAGGCCGGCGGAACCTCCGGTGCCTTGTGGGGCACGGCATTCATCGCCGCCGCAACCGCGCTGGGAAACAAGGATTCCTACTCCAGCCAAGATGCTGCCGTGGTGGTTGGCGCGTTTACCAACGCCATCACCACCCTGGGTAAGGCAGAGCCAGGGGATAAGACCATGGTGGATGCGATTGTGCCATTCCGCGATTCCTTCATCGCCTCCCTGTCCATGGGAGCCACCTTGGTGGAGGCACTCAAGGAAGCCGCCGGAGTCTCTCAGGAGGCCGCCAAGGCCACATCCTTGTTGCGTCCCTTGAAGGGCCGGGCCCGCCCCCTGGCAGAAAAAAGCCTTGGACACCCCGATCCCGGGGCAGTCTCCTTCGGCCTGATCGTCGAGCGATTGGGTCAACACCTTGAAAACGAACTCTTGGAAAGTGGGATGCCAGCATGAGCACCACGAAAGAAACCGGCTACCGGATTGTTGTCGGAAACGATGAGGCCGGCGTCGAATACAAGAACGCGTTCCTGGCCCTGCTCGAAGCAGATCCCCGCGTCCACTCCGTGGTGGATATTGGGGTGGGAAGCAACGATTCCCGGGCCTACCCGCACGTAGCCGTGGATGCGGCACGTAAGGTTGCTGACGGAGAAGCGGACAGGGCGCTGCTGGTTTGCGGCACCGGGCTGGGGGTCGCCATTGCCGCCAACAAGGTCCCGGGAATTCGGGCGGTCACAGCACACGACAGCTATTCCGTGGAGAGGTCCGTACTGAGCAACAACGCCCAGGTTCTCACCATGGGGCAGCGAGTCATCGGCCTGGAGCTGGCCAAGAAATTGGTCACCGAATGGCTGTCCTACACCTTTGACAGTGCATCGGCATCGGCGGAAAAAGTTGAAGCCATCTGCTCATACGAACCCATTTACACGAAAGCAGTCTGACCATGAGTAACAACGTAGAAAACACCGAAAAGCAGTTGCAGTTCGCCGTTGTGGGATCAGGCTACATGGGCGGCGGAATCGCCCAGGTGCTGGCTTTGGGCGGTGCCCGCGTGGCGCTCGCCGATGTCTCTGCCGAGATCGCGGCGAAGAACTACGAGCGCCTGCTGGTGGAGTCCGACCAGTTCGTGGCCGACGGCTTGTTCCCGGAGGGTGCCACCGAGACGCTGCGCAAAAATCTCTGGGCTGCCAAGGACATCGAGGAAGCTGTCGCCAACGCGGACTTCATCGAGGAAGCCGTGCCGGAAGTTCTCGCAATCAAGCATGCAACGCTGGCCCGCATCAGCGCAGCTGCCCGCCCGGACGCCATCATCGGCTCCAACACCTCCACCATCTCCATCGCGGACCTGGCCGAGCCCGTGATCAACCCGGAGCGCTTCCTTGGCGTTCACTTCTCCAACCCTTCACCGTTCATCCCCGGTGTGGAAATCATCCCTCACGCTGAAACCTCCAGTGCCACGGTGGGTGCGGCGCGCGACATGGTCCACTCAACTGGCAAGCAAACCGCCGTGGTCAAGGATGTCACTGGCTTCGTCCTGAACCGCCTCCAGTACGCGCTGTTCCACGAGGCAGCCCAGTTGGTTGAGCAGGGGATTGCCACAGCGGACGACGTCGACACCCTGGTCCGCACGACCTTCGGCTTCCGCTTGCCGTTCTTTGGCCCCTTCGCGATTGCCGACATGGCAGGGCTGGATGTCTACGACTTCTGCTACAAGTCCCTGCAGACCGGGTTCCCCGAACGCTTTGCCACACCGAAAATCCTCAGTGACCTGGTCGACGCCGGGAAGCTGGGCACCAAAACCGGCGCCGGCTTCTTGAACGTCCCGGCCGAGCGGACTGCCGAACTCATCGCTTACCGGAACAAGGCCTATGTAGCCATGTCGGCATTGCTGGAAGACCTTGGCCCCGCGCCGATTCACTAACAGGCCGGCAACACAACACATTCTTAGGAGCAACCATGTCTGAAACTTCCGTAAAGTTCCCCGAACAACGCACCGCCATCGTCACCGGCGCGGTCTCTGAACGCGGTATTGGCAGGGCCACTGTCAACTATTTGGCCGAAAACGGCTGGAACATTGGCATCATCGACCTCGACGATGCCGCCTGCAAGAGCGTTGCCGCTTCGCTCGCCGCCGAGTTCGGCGTCAAGGCTCATGGTGTTGGCGCCAACATCGGTGATGAGGCGTCCGTGCGCAGTGCCATTGACGAGCTGGAGGCCCAGCTGCCGCAGATCGTTGCATTGGCCAACGTTGCCGGCGTCAGCTCGCCCGTCGGATACCTGGAGCTGGAACCGGCCGAGTGGAACCGCGTCATGGGCATCAACCTCAACGGTGTCCACTACGCCACCCGCCGCGTTGCCGAGACCATGGTGAAGAACCGGATCGGCCGGATCGTGAACATCTCCTCCGTTTCAGCCCAGCGCGGCGGCGGAACGTTCTCCAAGACGCCCTACTCCGTTGCCAAGGCCGGCGTCATCGGATTGACCCGATCCACGGCACGCGAGCTGGGCCCCTACGACATCACCGTCAATGCGATCTCACCCGGCCCCATCGACACAGACATCATGGGCGGGACCCTTTCTCAAGAACGCAAGGATGACCTGGTCAAGGACTTGGTCGTCAACCGTGTGGGAACCCCCCGCGACATCGCCACTGCCATCCACTTCTTGATCAGCGAGGACACCGGATACATCTCCGGGCAGACGTTGAATGTGGATGGCGGACTCTACATGCACTAGGAGTGCCCATGAATGAGCCGAACTCCACCAAGTGGAGCATGTCCCGCAAGGTATACCTGCTGGTTGGGATTCTTATCTGTGGCGTCGCCATCGTCATGATGACCTACCCGCGCTAACCCACCCCATCCGCGTTCATCACTACACGCGTGAGAGAAGAAGTTTTCAAAGTTTTGACTCAATGAGGAGTTTCCTATGGCTGTTGAACTACTGCACGATAAGAAGGCGCTGGAATCACCGGCGTTGAAATCAGCAATTTCCAAGGCGACCTTCCGGCTCATGCCAATGCTGGTCATCCTGTACATCGTCGCTTTCCTGGACCGCACCAATGTTGGCTTCGCAGAAGCCGCACTTGAGATGGACCGGGGCATCTCCTCCGGAGCATATGCCCTCGGTGCCGGTATCTTCTTCATCGGTTACGCGATCTTTGAAATCCCCAGCAACTTGATGATGAAGAAGGTTGGCGCCAAATTCTGGCTGGCCCGCATTGCCATCACCTGGGGCATCGTGTCAGCGTGCTTCGCCTTCGTTCAGGGCGACACGTCCTTCATTGTCCTTCGTTTCCTTCTCGGTGTGACCGAAGCCGGATTGTTTCCAGGCGTCATCATGTACCTGGCCGAGTGGTTCCCCAACAAGCACCGGGTGAAGATGTTCGCCATCTTCTACCTGGCTCAGCCGTTCTCGCAGGTTATTGGCTCGCCGCTCTCGGGCTGGCTGATCAATATTGGCGACAAGGTGCCCAGCGTTCACGGCTGGCAGGTCATGTTCTTCGTTGAAGGATCTCTGGCGATCATTGCCGGCGTCTTTGCCTTCTTCCTGCTCATCGATGGACCGCAGAAGGCGAAGTGGCTCCGCCAAGATGAGAAGGACGCCCTTACGAATGCCATGAAACAGGAAGATTCCATCAAGAAGGAATCCGGCCCCACGGGCGTCCGGGCGGCACTTTCCAGCGGCCGCGTTTGGTACTTCACCATCATCTACTTCTGCCTGCAGATCGCCGTTTACGGTGTGACCTTCTACCTTCCGCAGCAGGTGGCCCAGTTGACCGGCCAAAAAGTGGGCATGACAGTTGGGCTGCTCGCGGCCGTGCCGTGGTTCTTCGGAATGTTCGCCTGCATCTTGATCGGCCGGTACGCAACAACGGTTATCCGGCGGCGGGTATTGGGCACCTGGCTGTTCGTCTCCACCGGCGTGTGCATCATTGGTTCGGCATGGGCCGGGGCCAACAACCTCCCTGCCATGGGCATCATTTTCATCACCCTCGCAGTTTGCAGCTTCCTCGCAATTGGACCCATCACCTGGTCCTACCCCACGGCATTCCTTACCGGAACGGCCGCGGCGGCCGGCATTGGCCTCATCAACTCCTTGGGTAACCTAGGCGGTTTCGTGGCACCTATCATGCGCAACAGCATCAATGAAACGTTTGCTTCAGAATCCGGAGCCATGGGAATTGTTGCCCTGGGCATCCTGCCATTTGTGGCAGCGCTGATGATGTGGGGAACCCGCCGATTCAAGAGCAAGGCTGATGACCTGCTCGAGAAGTAAATCGCAGCAACCAGGATCCTGAAAGAAGATAAACAGTGGCGCACAACGTTCCCGCAGACTCCCACCACCGGCCCACAACCCGGTACGTAGGTGTCAGCACCAAGATGTACATGGGCTATGCAGAGAGCCTGCGCTGGTTGCGGGCCGTGCGTCATGAGGTGGACACCCGCCCGGCTCTAGCAGCCGGGCGGGTGGTCCCGTTTGTGATCCCTTCCCACCCAGTCTTGCCTGCCGCGGCGGAGGTCATTGCCGGGTCCCCGCTCATTCTGGGCGCACAAAATGCGGGGTGGGCTGACGGGCCGTGGACCGGCGAGGTAGCACCCTCGATGTTGGCCGAACTTGGTGTCTCCCTGGTTGAACTGGGGCATGCCGAACGGCGTCGTTATTTTCATGAGGACAACGCCATGGTGGCCAAGAAGGTAACAGCCGCCGTGGCAGCCGGAATCACACCGTTGCTGTGCGTGGGCGAATTGGAGCGTGCGGAACCGGCGGATGCTGCTGCTGTGGTGTACGGGCAAATTTCCGCTGCAACAGGAGGGGATTGGACGGCAACCGGATCATTGATCATCGCCTACGAGCCCGTGTGGGCGATCGGTGCGGACAAACCGGCCCAGGCCGCCTACATTTCTGCCGTGGTTAAGGCCCTGCGGGCTCTTCTGCAATTACAGGGAGTGGGGGAGCTGCCCATCATTTATGGGGGATCGGCCAAGCCGGGGCTCCTGCCACAGCTGGACCAAGTTTCGGGGCTGTTCCTTGGCAGATTTGCCCATGATGCCACAAACTTTGGCACAGTTCTTGATGAAGCGCTGGCAGCGGCGGAGCAAGGCAACGTCCACTAAGATTGGGCAGATGACACCCCAGGCGCCAAGGCAAGGTAATACCACCCCGGATGAACAGGCCGCCGGTGTTGCTTTTGGCAGGGTATATTCAGGCCTGCGATCCGAGGACCGGGCCCTGGAACGGCGCGGACGCCTGATTGAGGCAGGCATCGAGGTTTTTGGCACCATTGGCTATGCCGCCTCCAAGATCAAGACGTTATGTCAAAGTGCGGGCCTGAGTGAGCGTTACTTTTACGAATCCTTCGCATCCCGTGAACAATTGCTCACCTCGGTCTATGACCATCTGTCTTCTGAACTGATGCGCCAAGTAATCCACGTAACTCGGCTGCCGGGTAGGACGCTGACCGAATCCGTTCGCGCGGGAATGGAAACCGTGGTCAACTTCAACCTGGTTGATCCGCGCCACGCCCAGATCATCTTGGTGGAGATCGTGGGTATTTCCCCAGAGTTGGAAGCTAAACGCCACCATTCAATGACCAAGTTCGCTGCGGAGTCGAGCCGGCTGGTGTTGCTTCTCGGAGGGGTGGATTCTGAGGCTGCCGAAGATGCCAGCGACGAGGACGATTCCCTTGCCGATGTCTTTGAACTTGCCCGGCTGACAGGAGTCGCCATGGTGGGCGGGGTCAATAACATGCTCCTGGATGCATTGCGTGGGGGGACAACCGCCAACACCAAACAGATCACGGAAGCGGCGTATCAGTTGATTTCCAACGCGTCCACCGGAGTTCGGGTTCTCGCAGGTAAATAGTGGGCCCGTCAATTGTGTCAACGCGCCGCCGGTAATTATTGGCGCACCGTCCGCCAAGTGGCACGATGAAGCCATGCCCTTTCCCGAAATTCTTGGTTACTGGTGGGTTCTCATTCCCCTTGGCGGTATGGCTGCTGGAGGTTTCAGGGCGCTGGCCGCCAGCCGGGAGCGCGTCCATCAGCGAAAAATTGAGTTGTACAAGTTGCAGCATCCGGAAGTCGCGGGTCTGGACGTCTCCTCTTACAAGCCTGCCGCCGTCGAACTTGCCGCGCCGTCTGATGGTTACTCGGCCGCCGACGTCGCCAACATCAAAACCGAGCACGACGCCGTCAACAGGCGTTGGCTCAGCTACGAACTCGATGTTGCCAAGATGATCGATTTCCCCATGATGAGTGATGTTCGCGAGCCGCTGACAGTGGCTTTTCTCAGGGCAAAGCGCGACGCCGATGCCTTGCGGCCGCTCGATGGCGCCGAGATCTCTGCCAAGAGCCGCTGGGACGATTACCGCAATGCCGTGAACGCGTATGTGGTGGCGTTTGAGGTGGCAGAGAAGGAAGCTCACAGGATCAAGGACTCGGGCTTCAGCGAGGCTGAACGCCAGCGTTTGGGAACGGCCAGGAAACTAGTCAAGATCGCCGAAAACGAAGGTGCCAGCCCGGCTGAACGCCAAACGGCATACAAACGCGCCCGCAAGGAACTGGACGGTTTGATCGTGCTGCCGGATGTTACCGTTGCCGCACTAGAACAAAAAGTAGCCCGCATGATTGACGGTTCCAAGTAAGGACAACGCTATGTCACGCACCATTGTTATCACGGGGGCCAGCGACGGGATCGGTGCCGCTGCAGCAAGGATTCAGGCCGGTTTTGGTGACGAGTTGGTTCTCGTGGGCCGTTCGCCGGAGAAAACCAAGGCCATTGCAGCCGAGCTGGGAGCGGATTACTTCCTGGCCGATTTCACGGATCTGTCCCAGGTCAAGACGCTGGCGTTGGCACTTGAGCAAAAGTATCCGCGCATCGATGTGCTGGCGAACAATGCTGGCGGCGTGATGGGTCCGCATGAGGTGACGGTGGATGGGCATGAGAAGACTTTTCAGGTCAACCACCTGGCACCTTTTCTGCTCACCACGGCGCTCATGGATACCTTGGTGGCCAGCCAAGCGAGAATCATCAACACCTCCAGCGCCGCGCACAGGTTGATGGCCAAGTTCAACATTGACGATCTAGACGCGGAAAAACGCTACAGCGCCAACGCCGCCTATGGGAACGCGAAGCTGGCCAATATCCTCTTCACCAAGGAATTGCAGCGTCGCTATGGAAGCCTTGGTATTAATGCAGCAGCTTTCCACCCGGGAATCGTAGGAAGCAATTTTGCCTCCGAAGCCGCCGGGTTCATCAAGTTTGCCTATGGCTTGATGTCCCAGAGCTTTATGATCAGCCCGGTGCAAGGCGCTGACACCCTCATCTGGCTGGCCAACAGTGAGCCCGGCGTGGACTGGACTGCGGGCGAATACTATTCCAAGCGCAAGGTCACTCGCGTGACGAAGACGGCGGCTGATCCCACGCTGGCCGTGCAGTTGTGGGATCGTAGCGCAGCCATGATTGCTGCCTTCGAAACGAACGACGCCGTTTAGCCTCGCTGTGTGGGGAAACGCCCGCCGGTGTAGACGCCTTCGGAGAGTTGTTCCACGAGCCACGGGCTAAAGGCGAAGGGCGTTGCCGAGACGGCTTCTTCCACGTCAACCACATCCGCCCAGGCCCAATCACAGATTTCATCGGGGTTCGGGTCTATGGTGCCATCGCCTTCGTAGATGGCCGTGTACACGGGGCAGATTTCATTCTCAACAATGCCCGAGGCGTCCACGGCGCGGTAGCGGAAGTGGGGGAGCGCGGGCTGGATACCGGTCACCGTGATATTCAATTCCACGGCGGCACGGCGGATGATGGCTTCCTCGAAGGATTCCCCGGGCGCGGGATGGCCGCAGAACGAATTGGTCCATACCCCAGGCCAGGTCAGCTTTGACAGTGCCCGGCGGGTCAGGAGGGTGCGCCCCTGCGAATCCAAGAGGTGGCACGAAAAGGCCAGGTGCAGGGGAGTGTTGGTGGTGTGGACCAGGGCCTTGTCAGCGGTCCCAATTTCTTCACCGGCGTCGTCCAACAACCTGACCAGCTCAATGTTTTCACCCATGGTGGGACCAGCTCCTTCTAGCGCGTGTCCCTTAAGTCTATGGTTTCACCACGTCGTGCGGGACCACCTCATGGAGCTCAAGGCCGCCGGAACCCAGTTTCCAATAGTGCAGTCTCAGCGCCGCCGCGGTGCCCTGTTCAACGTAGAGGCGCCAACACACATCCTCGCCACGCAGCGTGACGCCGGCATGGGCACCTTCATTGACCCTGAGCAGATGCGGTTCACGTTTGCGAAGCGGGCCCTTGCGATCGGCCACCAGATCCAGCACGGCACGCAACGTTTTCCCGCGCTGTTGTTCCGTCAGCTGTTCCCACGACGCCAGAAATTGCGGGCTGCAGCTGTATTCCCGCAGCGGATGGGCGGACTTGTCCGCGGCAGGAACAACCTGCGCCCACGCGTTGACCAAGTCAAAGTTGAACTGCTCTGCCGGGTCCAGGAACAACGTCTCCGGGGCGCTTTCGGTCCGTGAACTGGCCGACCGCCGCTTTTGCCTCAACTGCACCAGGGAGGCCTTCGCCTTGGCCAGTTCGCCCTTGAGCGCATCAATCTGGTGGATCGCCGTGTTGCGTTCCCGCGCCAAATCCGCAGCCGCTTGGCGTTCGTCTTCCAATTGATCCTGCAATGCCCGGGCCACCTGGTCGGTTGCGCCTTGTTTTTTGGCGGCGGACATCAGCTCAGCGATGGTTCGGCGCGCCGTCTCCAGCTGCATTTGGGTGCTTTGCAGGGCCGTGCGCCGCTCGGCGGAAGTAGCCACCACCTCCGTTTTTTCATGTTCGACGCCGGAGGGTCCGCTTTCGCGGTTGGCCTCGGGCACGCTGAGGGTGCCTTGCACCACGGGCATGCCGCTCGTGAAAAGGCTCGCGTAGGGCCTGCGGCTTTCGAGCCATGGCGGCCCGCCGCGGAGGAGGGGTGGGGCTGGGGCGGCTTGTTCGTCGTCGTCCACGTCAAGCATGGACAGCCGTACGGCGCCGTGTTCGTAGAGAACCCGGACCCGCACCACTTCGCCTTCGGTCAGGAGGTCTTCGGCGGAGTCCAGATCGTTGGAGGAGATCCTTTCCACGCCGATGCGGAAATCGCTATTGGGCCACAGGTACACCGTGGCGTGGGTGGGGCAGACGAATTTGACGCGGGCCAGCGCCACATCGCCGTGCTTGTAGACGGTCACGGGTGAGGCGCGCGGTAGCAGCAGAGCCTTGATGTCCAAAACATTCGTGCTCGGGTCGAGCAAACCGGACAGCTTTTGGCCCTTGCTGATGAGCCAGTCGAGCGGGATCCCGGGCAGGAGGTCCTCGCCCCGGATGAGGGCATTCTCGCCGCCCGCCGCAATCGTGACCATGGCCCTGTCCGTGCCGGCGAATCCCTGAACCACGGCCTCGGTAATGATGGGCAGCTGGGCGGTGACCAATGACTGGGGCGGCTCAACGGGCACGGCCGCAAGCACCTCATTCTCGAGATCGCGGTACAGGGCGGCCAGCTCAGACGCACGGTGGATCAAGTGCGGTCGTGGTGTCTTGGCTGCCCACTGGAGTCCGTGTGGATAGACGCGCGCGCCGGTGCCGTAGATGTGCAATTCATCCGGCAACCCCCGTTCCAACTGGCGGGTTTCAAAGCCGTTGGCGATCTCAAAAACCTCGGTCTCGGGTCCCACCTGGGCGGCAACTGCCCCGGCATCGATGCGGACTGAATCGCCGAGTTTATAGGAAACGATTACGGCGGTGTGGCTGCGATGCGGATCCACCAAATGGCGGGCCAAGGCGCTGCCGCCCAAGTGATGAACCTCTGCGACAACAGGAACAGATTGCACCGCTTCTTCGGGCGGGTGGAACCTGTTCCTGTTTTTCTGCGCAGGCATGAGGTTCCTTTCCGTCAGCCTTGTCGGAGGGTGCTAGTGACTTACCTTACAACGACGGCGCGGAACGAACCCGTCAAACTTCCTTGGGTTACGCAGTGAGGGAGAGAATTTTGAACTCGCGCCCCACGATGAAGTCCTGTGTGACTCTTGCTGCGGAGGCCACATTCCCCGCGGCACGCGCATTAAGCGCATAACGCTTGGGTCACGGTTTTGCCCGGATGGACGGTATGGGGTCCGCGGGATCCTGCAGTTTTCTCGTTACCGGGATATTAGCGAGTTACCGGCTAGTAGTCCTTTTGGATAGGGGGCTCAGTTTGATCGGCATTTTGTTGTGTGAGCTGCGGTACATTTGCCTCACGGTGTGTGACGGGGACAACATTCCCTGCAGCGCCAAGGAAATGTACAACCCTCGTTGAGGACCGGCCGCCACCCCTGGCCACCGCAGCGGGCCAGCGTGAAGGATGACTTAATGCCACTGCACTCACCCACGCAGCGGAGGGCGCATCAAGACTGCGATGCCGCCGTCGCTGCTTTGCGGAGGCTGATCAGATGATCGGCTTCATCGCAAAAAGATTCATCAACTACGCGATCCTCTCGGCCATCGCGACCCTGAGTGCATACGTTTTGGCCAGCGTCATCCTGAACCCGGCCAGCAGGTACCTTGGCCGCAATCCCCGCCCCTCCGATGAAACCATCGGAGCAATCCTGGACGGCTTGGGCGTCAACCCCAACACTCCTGTCATTGAGCGGCTCTGGGCATGGATCGTGAATCTGGTGACCCATGGATCCCTCGGCGACACCATTCACAACACCAGCGTCATCAGCGAGATGACGGCACGCGCCGGCACCAGCCTGCGCCTGCTGATTTTGGGCACCATCATCGCCGCACTCGTGGGCGTCATCCTGGGTGTATGGGGTGCCGTACGGCAGTACAAGGCCAGCGACCAGATCATTTCCTACGCCTCTTTCACGGTTCTGGCCATGCCCTCGTTCGTCATTGGCATCTTGCTGATGATCCTTGCCACCTCGTTCAACAACGTTCTGGGCATGCAGTTGATCAACTTCACGGGTGAATACACGGCAGGGCTCGACGGCGGTTGGTGGGTTCACTTCTGGGACCGCGCCGCCCACCTGCTCCTTCCAACAATTTCCCTGGCGCTCATGGGGGCGGCCGGATATTCCAGGTACCAGCGCAGCGCCATGCTGGACGTCCTTTCGGCCGACTACATCCGTACTGCCCGCTCCAAGGGACGCACCCGCGGCTCGGCCCTTGTCCGGCACGGCGTCCGGGTGGCACTGATCCCCATGTCCACCTACTTTGCGTACTCCTTCGCCACCGTCCTGGCCGGCGCCGCCGTCACAGAGTTGGTGTTCAGCTGGCATGGCATGGGCGAGATGCTGGTGCAGGCCATCCAACAAAGCGACATCAACGCCTTTACCGGTGCCATCTTGTTCAATGCGATCTTGATCCTGATAGCGGGAACCTTGGCGGACGTTGTGTACGCAGCCCTTGACCCGAGAGTGAGGGTGTAGCCATGTCAATGCTTGAAGAAATTGCAGTCCCCGACGTCGTGGCCGCGAGCGCCGAGATTGTCCAGTCCAAGAAGCCGGTGTCCCGCTTCCGGCTGGTGGTGTCCCGGCTGCGTTCCACCCCGCGGTTCTGGGTTGGTTTTGTTGGCCTTGCCCTCATCAGCCTGTGGGCCATCTTTGGTTTGGTGCCCAATGCGTGGAACTACACCGACCTTGACGTGTACAACATGGGTTCGAGCCCGTCGGCCCTCCACTGGTTTGGCACCAGCGATATTGGTGAGGACATCTACGCCCAAACCGTTGTTGGCCTGCGCAAGTCGCTGATCATTGGACTGTTGGTGGGGCCGCTGGCCGCCATCATTGCCGGAATTGTGGGCGCCATTGCCGGTTACATTGGCGGTTGGTGGGATAGGGCCATCATCTGGGTCATTGACCTGCTGTTGGTTCTGCCGAGCCTGTTCTTGTTCATCCTCCTCAGCCCCATTTTCAAGTCATTGTCCTGGGTGGCGTTGATTTTCCTCTTGGCCGGCTTCGGCTGGATGATCATGGCCCGTGTCATCCGGGCACAGACCAAGTCACTGCGCGAACGCGACTTCATCAAGGCGGCCCGTTTCATGGGCGTGGACACCTGGACCATCATCCGCCGCCACGTGCTGCCGAATGTGTCATCGCTGCTGATCATCGACGCGACGTTGGGTGTTGGTGCAGCCATCTTGAGTGAGACCACCCTGAGCTTCTTCGGTTTCGGCATCCAAGCCCCGGACGTCTCCCTGGGCACACTGCTTTCCGCCGGCCAAGGCGCCGCCGCAACCCGCCCGTGGCTGTTCGTCTTCCCCGCGGCCATCCTCGTATTTACGGTGCTCTCGGCCAGCCTTGTTGGCGATGCCTTGCGCGACGCCGTGGACCCAACCTCCGGAGTCAACCGTGACTGACATTCTCACCTCGTCTTCAACCGCCCAGCGCGGCACCGTGCAGTCCAACCACCTGCTTGAGGTGCGCGATCTCAGCGTCACCTTCCCGCAGCCCGGCGGTGCAGTCACGGCCGTTCGCGGCGTCAATTACCACGTGGACAAGGGCGAATTCCTTGGCATTGTGGGGGAGAGCGGTTCAGGAAAGTCGGTATCCTCGCTGGCTGTCATGGGGCTGCTGCCATCTTCGGCCAAGGTCACCGGCGACATCCTCTTCGAGGGAAAATCCCTGTTGGGCCGCAGCGACAAGGACTTGTCCAAGCTGCGCGGCGAAGGTATTTCCATCATCTTTCAGGATCCACTGTCCGCACTGACCCCTGTGTACACGATCGGCACACAGATTGCTGAGGCTCTCCAGCTTCACGACGGCAAATTGTCCAAGCTGGCGGCGAACGCCCGCGCCGTGGAACTGCTCAAGATCGTGGGCATCCCCAACGCGGAGCGCCGCGCCCAAGCCTTCCCGCACGAATTCTCCGGCGGCATGCGCCAGCGCGCCATGATCGCCATCGCCATTGCCAACAACCCCCGCCTGATCATCGCCGATGAACCCACCACGGCGTTGGATGTCACCATCCAGGCGCAGATCCTGGAGGTGTTGCAGAAGGCGAAGGAGTTGACCGGTGCCGCGGTGGTGCTCATTACACACGATCTGGGTGTGGTGGCCGGCAATGCCGACAGGCTGGCGGTCATGTATGCGGGACGGATTGTGGAAACAGGCACCGTGGAGCAGGTGTTCCGCGCGCCGTCCATGCCATACACCATTGGCCTGTTGCGGTCCATGCCGAATCTGGCCACGGCCGGCCATACCCGGTTGGTGCCGCTGGAGGGGCGTCCGCCCCAGCTAAGCAATCTTGCACCAGGCTGCCCATTCGCACCGCGCTGCCCCGTGGCCATCGATGCCTGCCTCACCACAGAACCGCCACTGATCAAGATCAACGATGACCCGTTGAACGCCTCGGCCTGCTTGCGGGTCGCCGAAATTGAAGCCGGACAGCTCAAACGAGGAGAAATCTACCCCGTGCCCGCGCCTGTGGCAGCTGCCGAGCGGGCCGACGTCGTGCCTGAAAATGTCATGGAGGTTTACTCGCTCAAGCGGCATTTCCCGCTGTCCAAGGGCTCCATTTTCAAGCACACCATAGGCACGGTGCGCGCCGTGGACGGTGTCAGCTTCGAGATCAAGGCCGGTCAGACACTCGGATTGGTGGGTGAATCCGGCTGTGGAAAATCCACTACCATCATGGAAATTCTGGAACTGGCCAAGCCCCAGACCGGCAAGGTCATCATCAACGGCAGGGATGTGGCGACCCTAACGGCAAAGGAACGGCGTGCACTGCGCCAAGACATTCAAGTGGTGTTCCAGGACCCCATGGCATCCCTGGATCCTCGGCTTCCCGTTCAGGACATTGTGGGCGAACCACTCACGGTCCACCGCGTTCCGGCGACGGAGCGGCTGAAAAAGGTGGCGGACGTTCTGGAGCTGGTAGGCCTGGACCCGTCCATGGCATCGCGGTATCCACATGAATTTTCCGGCGGTCAGCGCCAGCGCATCGGCATTGCCCGAGCGCTCGTGACAGACCCCAAGATTGTGGTGCTGGATGAGCCTGTCTCGGCCCTGGATGTTTCCATCCAGGCCGGTGTCATCAATCTGCTGCAGGATCTGCAAGAAAAACTTGGACTCTCTTACTTGTTCGTGGCCCACGATCTGGCCGTGGTCCGGCAGATCGCCGATGATGTTGCCGTCATGTACTTGGGCAGGATTGTTGAAAGCGGTCCGGCGGAGCAGATCTTCGACAACCCGCAGCACCCCTACACCCGAGCGCTGCTCTCTGCCGTGCCCGTACCAGATCCGGCCGTGGAGCGCAGCCGTAGCCGGATCATTTTGGACGGCGATCTGCCCAGCCCCACGGAAGACATCACGGGCTGCAACTTCCGCACCCGCTGCCCCCTGTACCGGCTCATGGATGAGACCGGCCAGGAGCGTTGCCGGAATCAAGACCCCGAACAGCGTTCCGTCAACGGCAGCGAAGTGGCCTGTCACCACGCCGAACGCATAGACCTCATGACCCCCGCATAATCACCGCAACCACAGCCCTCGGGACACCACAAATGACCCGCCGGGATCTTTCAATGGGAGGAAAGAAATGAAACACATCAACAAGATGGTGGGAGCCGGAGTCCTGGCTCTTGCCCTCACAGTCACCGGCTGCAGTGCCGGCGGTGGTGGCGGGAACAATGCCACCGTTGACAGCAGCAAGGGCGCCGCGGAAACGGCTGCCCTGCCCACCACGGCGTGGACGGCGGCCGATTACGGCTCCGTCAAGGACGGTGGAACATTGACGTTGGCAGTGGACCAGTTGCCTGATAACTGGAACACCTTGCAGGTCGATGGAAACGTCAAGTCGGGCGCAGAAATCATGGACCCCACCACAGGTGGGCCGGTCCGCAACACTGTTGACGGCCAATGGGAACTCAACCCGGACTACGCCACAGACGTGAAACTTGTGAGCGAGGACCCCCAGGTTGTTGAGATAAAGCTGAATCCGAAGGCCGTTTGGGAGGATGGCACGCCCATCACCTACAAGGACTATGACGCCACGATCAAGGCGAATAACGGGAGTAACAAGGATTACCAGATTGTTGGAGACAACGTTTACAAGGACATCGAATCGGTGACCAAGGGCGACACAGACTTCAACTTCAAGATCACCTTCAAGAACAAGAACGCTGACTGGGCCTCAATCCTGGGCGGCAGCACGGCCGGCCAGTCTCAGGCCGCCGTTCTCCCGGCAGCTGTTGCAGCCGACGTGACTGCTTTCAACGAAGGTTACAAGTCCAAGCCGCTTCCCTCCAGCGGACCGTTCAAGGTCTCCAATGTTGACACCGCAGGACAGGTTGTCACCCTGGTCCCGAACGACAAGTGGTGGGGGCAGAAGCCCAAGCTGGAAAAAATCATCATGAAGGTTGTTTCCCGCGACGGCTTGGCCCAGGCCTACGCCAACAAGGAACTCGACGCCTTCAGCATCGGCACCAACAAGAACAACTATGACACCGCCAAGAAGCGCACGGACGGCACCGTCCAGCAGTCCGGTGGCCTGACCTGGAACCACGTCACGCTGAATGGTTCCAAGGGACCGTTGGCTGATCCGTTGGTCCGCCAGGCCGTGGGCCGCGCCATTGACCGCGACACGATCTCGGCCAGCCGCCTGAGCCCCATCGGCGCCCCGGTGTCCAGCCAGAACAGCTACATCTACATGCCTGGCCAGAAGGGCTACGCCGACAACGCCACGTCCGTGATCGGCTACGACACAGCCAAGTCCGAGGAGCTGCTCAAGGAGGCCGGCTACACCAAGGGCTCCGATGGCACCTACGAAAAGGACGGCGCCAAGCTGGAACTTACCTACACCCTCGATGCCAACAACCCAGTGTCAGAGCAGATCTTCAAGCAGATCCAGGCCAACCTGAAAGTTGTGGGCATCACCCTGAAGAACGACACCGTTCCGGAGGACAAGTTCTTCTCCGACTACGTGCTCAAGTCCAACTTCCAGATGACCGGATTCGCCTGGTCCGGCACCGCCTACCCGGTTGCCTCGACGGAATCGATCTTCTACCCCAAGGATGCCGGCCAGAACTTCTCCGGCGTCACCGATGACAAGCTCGGCGAGATGTGGGCTGCGGCCAATGCCGAACTTGATCCCGCAAAGCGCATCGAACTGGCCAACAAGATCGACGCGGCCATCTTCGCATACACCCCCGTCATCCCGCTGACCCCGACCCCGAACACCTTTGGTGTAACGAACGGTTTGGTCAACTACGGTGCCGCGCAGTTCCAGTCCATCGACTGGACAGCTGTGGGCTTCAAGTCCTAACCCGGCTAAACAAGGGTCCGGTTCCGGAGGTCGAGATTGTCGAGACCTCAGGGGCCGGGCCCTTTGCCGTCCCCACCGTTGGTTGAGCTTGTCGAAACTTACGTCAGCACACTGGCTATGCTGAACACCAATAAAAGGACGCCCACGACGCCGGATGGCAGGTTCCAGCTGCTCGTCACCCTTGATTCTTGGCTATGCCCGCGCCCAGGCATGGATTCGGTGCGCCGTTCCCACGCATCCCAGGCGCTTTGGACGGCAGCCTGAGTTGGCGGCAGCAAGGGCAACCCGCCAGGGCCAGCCGAAAGCTTCGGGCCCAATTTTCCGGCACCGGGAGCGCCCCAGCTGGGAATCCGGCCGGTCGTGGTGTCGAAGCTGACGTTCTGGATGACGCGCATGGCCTTGAGCGCCGGAAAGGGGATCTCGTGATCCCGCAAGATGTTGCGGATGAAGAGGCCGTCCGGGCGGATCAACAAGCACGGGCGCCACAGCAAAACATAAATTCCCCAAGCGACGAAGAGCAGCCAGGGCAGGAATTCCCAGATGGAACTCGGGGTGCCCGTCAGGACCAGATTCGCGGAAAGTGCGCCGCAGATTACAACTGCCACCACGGACAATATGCGTGTCGGCGTGGAGTAGAGGGATCTGGAGGGCGGAGTTTCTGGGGCAGTTTCCATAGTCCTTCAAGAATGCCAGAGATTTACCCTGTCCGAGCGGACTCAACTAGCTGTTGGCGCGCTATTCGAATCAGTCGTGGTTGACATGTATTTGTGTATCAATATCGAAAGGCCCACGGTGCCCGCCAGAGCAATGAGTCCCATCAAGGTGAAGGCAAGCGGGAGATTCTGGCTCCACCTTGATAAGGAGCTGGCAGCGGCCCAAGTCGAAAGCAGAAAGGCGGCAGGTGGCAAGGAAATCAGCACATCCATGAGCGGACTCGAGAGCTGCTTGTTCGTGAGCTTTCGGAAGGCCCCAACATAGATGAGGATCCCCACCGCCAGAAGTAGCAGGAAGGCCATGGGCTCCAAGCCACCACAACTCGAGGATGCGGGGCGGGATGCTGTTACATCGCAAGTGCCCGCCACATCGACCGAGCTCCAAGTGCCGGTAACCATCAGCGTCAAACCAAGTATTCGGGCGAACCACCTCAGGGGTGAGTGGACTCGATACGTGGTGGCTTCCATAGTAGGCATTATTCCTCAGACCACAGCCGAGTAGGCAATGGAGCAGCATGAGAAGAGACTCGGATACTGCGGTTCTGGCGGATGGGGGTGTTTGATAGACACTGCCACCGAGGGCCGGGCTTGCGTAGCGTGGGGGATGTGGAAAAAAGAGATGATATTCGTGAGTTCCTGATCTCGCGTCGTGCCAAGATCAATCCTGAGATGGCCGGAATCCCCAGTTACGGAGAACTGCGCCGTGTACCGGGCTTGCGCCGCGAAGAAGTGGCGCAGATCGCCGGAGTGAGTACTGACTACTACACGCGGTTGGAACGAGGCAACCTGCGCGGTGTATCAGACTCGGTCATCGGTGCCGTTGCAGCCGCTCTTCAACTCGACGAAGCAGAGCAGGCATATTTGATGGACTTGGCACGGGCGGCCAATATACCGTCAAGTCGGGCGTCACGGAGGCCACCACAGCAAAGGGTCCGTCCCGGTGTATTGCATCTGCTGGACGGCATGACCGAGGTGGCCGCCACGGTGCACAATGGCCGATCGGATGTCCTGGCCGCAAATCACCTGGGACGCGCCCTCTACGGGCCAGTGTTCAATTCCGCCACCCCCTCTGGGACGGGCGTCCCGGCACAATTACCCAATCAGGCCCGCTATCTCTTCCTCGATCCTGGTGCAGGGGACTTCTACCCCGATTGGCCGGCCATTGCGGCGACCACTGTGGCCATGTTGCGGACGGAATCCGGTCGCAATCCCCATGACCGGGCGTTGCACGAGCTGATTGGTGAGCTGACCACGGGAAGCGGACAGTTTGCCGTTTTATGGGCAGGGCACGATGTCCGAATCCACACCACGGGAACCAAACGCTTCCACCACCCTGTAGCCGGGGATTTGTCCCTGCAGTACGAGGCACTTGATCTCCCCGGGGATGAGGGACAGACTCTCTTCACTTTCACTGCCGAGCCCGGAACCGCCTCTGAGAATGCGTTGGCGTTCCTAGCCAGCTGGGCGGAGGCTCCTGCCGCAACTATCAGCGCAGGCAGTCATGCCAGTGGATCCACTGTCCCAGGCAAGAAATCACCGGCCCAGCCGGGATCACGAACCCCAAGAAAGAATGAATGATCGCATGAGTGAACAAACTGAAAAAACGACGCAGAAAAAGGTCTGGTTCATCACCGGAGCCGGCCGTGGCATGGGGACCGACATCGCGAAGGCAGCACTTGCCGCCGGCCACGCCGTCGTCGCGACCGGGCGCAGCACAGAAAAAGTACTTCAGGCCCTGGGTGAAAAGCAGGACCTGCTCGCCGTGAAACTCGATGTAAAGAACCCAGACGACGCGACGGCAGCCATCCAGGCCGCCGTCGACCGCTTCGGCCGAATCGACGTGCTTGTCAACAACGCAGGAAACTTCTACGCCGGATTTTTCGAGGAGATCACAGCAGAGGACTTCCGAGCTCAAATTGAAACTACCTTGTTCGGGCCCATGAACGTTACACGTGCGGTTCTCCCGGTTATGCGGGCCCAGCGCTCCGGCCTGGTCGTCACGATTTCCTCCACAGCCGGCATCACTGGACAAGAATTCTGCTCCGCTTACGCAGCCTCGAAGTTCGGGGTGGAGGGCTGGGCGGAATCCCTGGCCCCGGAAATCGCACCGTTCGGCATTCGCACGATGCTCGTTGAGCCAGGATTCTTCCGCACCGAGCTACTCAGCCCGGAATCCACCCGTTACGCCGCACCCACCATCGAGGACTATGCCCCGCGTGCTGAACAGACCATCACGGGCTGGCGCAGCATGAACGGACAACAGGGTGGGGACCCGGCCAAACTCGCCGAGGCTCTCATTGAACTGGCTGAGCTGGACAATCCGCCCCTGCACTTCGCCGCCGGTGCCGATGCAGTAGAAACTTTCGAGTTGAAGGCCAAGGACCTGATCAGCCAGTCCGACGCCTATCGCCAACTATCCACCAACCTTGCCCACAACGGCGCATAACACCAGTACCTTCGCCACAGAAGAGAGATAACCCATGAAGAATGCAGCACTTGGCGCATTGAGCGTCTCCCGTATCGGGCTAGGCGCCATGACCATGGCCGGGACTTACACCACAGGTCGCGGGCTCGACGACGACGACGAGTCGATCCGCACCATTCACCGCGCGATTGAACTCGGCGCCACTCACATCGACACAGCAGAAATCTATGGACCGTTCCACAGCGAGGAAGTCGTTGGCCGCGCGATCAAGGGCCGCCGTGATGAAGTGGTCGTAGCCACAAAGTTTGGCCTGTTTTCACACTCCGAACGACGCCGACTCATCGACAGCAGCCCGGCCAACCTCCGAATCGCGGTTGAAGGATCCCTCAAGCGCCTCGGTACAGATCATATCGATCTCTACTACCAGCACCGTGTGGACCCGAACATCCCCATCGAGGACACCGTCGGCACCCTGTCCGAGCTCGTCGCCGAAGGAAAAATCCTCCACATCGGTCTGTCGGAGGCTAGCCCCAGCACCATCCGCCGTGCCCATGCCATCCACCCACTGGCAGCCTTGCAGACCGAATACTCCCTGTGGACACGCGATCCCGAGGCAGAGATCCTCCCGCTTCTTCGCCAGCTCGGCATCGGCCTCGTGCCTTACTCTCCACTCGGGCACGGACTCCTGACAGGACAGATCCGCACCATTGACGACTTTGCAGATGATGACTGGCGTAAAACCAACCCGCGCTTCACCGGCGAGAACTTCCAGCGAAATCTGCGGATCGTAGACGAAGTCCGGGCCATCGGCGCTGAAACTGGGGCAACCCCCGCTCAGACTGCTCTGGCGTGGCTTCTGACCCGAGGCAACGATATCGCCCCGATCCCCGGTACCAAGCGAGTCGCCCGCGTAGAGGAAAACACAGCAGCTGACGGTATCGAACTTGGCGCGGCACAAATTGAGCGCCTGAACGATCTCACGCCTGCAGCCGGTGCCCGCCATGACGACGCGAATATGGCCAGCATCGACAGCTAAATACCCCAATACCAGCTTCAATGGATGAAGCCGGCTGGCCTTGTTTTCTGTGCTGGTCGGCTACCAGGCACTCCGCTAGAGGCAGTCTTGCCCCTACAGCAGAACGAATACCCGCATGACCCCGACATCTTTGACCTTCTCTATCTGCTGGATTCTTGTTCTCGAAGCAGTGTCGCGGGGTCTGCCCCTGATTCGTGGACATAGGGTTTAAATCATGCCTCCCCCGCCAACGGATCAACACCGTGCCCCCGTCATGGAGGATGTGGCTCGACGTGCCGGAGTTTCGCATCAAACCGTGTCCCGGGTTCTCAATGACAGCCCCAGCGTCAGCCCGAAGACCAGGGAGAAAGTTCGGCAGGCAATACTGGAGCTGGGATATCGCAGGAACACCGCAGCCCGGGCCTTGGTGACACGCAGATCCCAGACCATCGGGCTGCTGGCCAACGGCATGAACGAATATGGGCCGTCCAACATTCTGCTGGCCGTCCAAGAAGCCGCCCGTGAGGCCGGATACTTCGTGAGCATTGCGGGCATTCGAGAAATTTCACAAGAGGGCATTGCCGAATCTCTGCAACGCTTCCTGGACCAGGGCGTGGACGGGATCGTTGTGCAGGTCCCCCATGCAGATATTCCCGCCATGCTTCAGGAGCTCAATTTGGGAGTGCCTGTTGTCATTGTTGGAACAGCCGCGGACGGACGGCTCAGCGGCGTCATGGTTGACCAGGAAAAAGGCGCCCGCGACGCCGTTCAGCACCTCGTGGATCTTGGCCACACCAGAATCGCCCACGTTGCCGGCCCTGACCGGTTCATCGATTCAGCGGCACGGGTAGCGGGTTGGCGCCACGTTCTTGCTCAGGCAGGACTGGAGGAGGGTCCGCTCATCACGGGGGACTGGACCGCAGCTTCGGGTTACCTGGCCGGGCTGGAGCTGGCCAGACGCTCAGATGCGTCTGCCGTGTTCGCGGCGAACGATCAAATGGCGGTGGGATTGTTGCGGGCGTTCACGGAGCAAGGAATCCGCGTCCCGTTCGATATGTCACTTGTTGGTGTTGATGACCTGCCAGAGGGCGCCTACCTTGTGCCTCCGCTGACAACGGTCCGGCAAGGATTTCAGGAGCTGGGCCTGCGCTGTCTTGAGATCATGGTGAGCCAGCTTGAAACTGCGTCACCCGCTCAGACTGCTGTTGTGGAGCCCCAACTCATTATCCGTGCGTCAACGGCCCCGCCCGCCCAGAGCTGAGAGCCGCAATTTTGGGCAAGAAAAAACTGTGTGGTTCCGAAGTTTCCTCGGAACCACACAGTTCTTTGCGCGTCTTGAAACTATTTGAGGGTTGCCTTGGCCCTGCGCTTGTTGAAGACGTCAAACGCGACGGCTGCAAGCAGGACCAACCCCTTGATGAGCTGCTGGAACTCGGTACCAACACCCATGATGGACATGCCGTTGTTCAAGATACCGATGATCAGGCCACCAATGATGGCACCGATCACGGTTCCGACGCCGCCTGTCACGGCCGCGCCACCAATGAAGACAGCGGCGATGGCATCTAGCTCAAAACCTTCACCGGCCTTCGGGTTGGCCAGGTTGAGCTGGGCGGTGAAGACGAGCCCGGCCAGGGCTGCCAGAACACCCATGTTGATGAACAAGGTGAATGTCACGCGCTTGGTGTTCACACCGGAGAGTTCGGCTGCGTGGGCGTTGCCACCAACCGCGTAGATGTGACGGCCCCAAATGGAGTTTGCCATGACGGCCGAGTAACCCACCATGAGCACGCCCATGACCAGCAGGACGATCGGTGTGCCGCGGTAGCTGGCCAGCAGGAATGCGATGAGCAAGATCAAGGCAGCCGTGAAGGCCAGCTTGGCAACAAACCATGCGGTGGGCTCGTCGGCCAGGTTGTACTTCTTCAAGTTTGAGCGCTGCTTGATTCCGGCGATGACAAACGCTGCGGCGGCAAGAATGCCGAGCACCATGGTGAGCGGTTCAAGGAATGATGTTCCGCCGCCAAGATCGGGGAGGAAGCCGCTGCCCAAAGCCCGGAATTCATCTGGGAAAGGTGAAATCTGCTGGTTCTGCAGGGCGATCTGCGCCAATCCACGGAACGTGAGCATGCCGGCAAGAGTGACGATGAAGGACGGTATGCCGAAATAAGCAATCCAGAAGCCCTGCCACGCACCAACCAGGCCACCGAGTACGAGGCAGGCGATGATCGCAAGCCACCAAGGCATGTGCCACTGGGTAATCATGACGCCGGCCATGGCGCCAACAAACGCCACCACGGAGCCAACTGAAAGGTCAATATGCCCGGCAATAATGACCATGACCATGCCAACAGCCAAGATGAGGATGTAGCTGTTTTGAACGATCAGGTTGGAGACATTGATGGGTGCCAGGGTGATGCCGTTGGTGGTGATCTGGAAGAAGATGATGATCACGATCAAGGCGATGAAGAGCCCCACCTGCCGGAGTTGTCCGGTGAGGTATTGAAGGGCGGAATTTACGGCAGTCATCAGATGTCCTGCTCCTTTGCTTGGGTCATGAAACGCATTAGGTATTCTGCTGTTGCTTGGGCTCTGGGTACATCGGCCGTGATACGGCCTTCGGCCAGGGTGTAAATCCTGTCGCAGATACCTAACAGTTCGGGCAGCTCAGAGGAAATGACAAGGATGCCTTTACCTTGGTCAGCCAGTTGGTTGATGATGCCGTAGATCTCGTATTTGGCACCAACATCGATGCCACGCGTGGGTTCATCCAGGATGAGGACATCCGGGTTGGCGAACATCCATTTTGAAAGAACAACTTTTTGCTGGTTTCCGCCCGAGAGCTTTCCAGTGATGGAACCAACGCCGGGCGCCTTAATGTTCATGCTCTTGCGGAACCCCTCCGCGACAACATGTTCCTTGTGGCGGTCCACCCAACCCCAGCGGGCCAGTTTGGCGAGGGCGGCGCCGGAAACGTTGCGCCGGATGTTGTCCAAAAGATTCAGAC